>CAZPJI010000099.1:0-1555 GCA_964586925.1 uncultured Gammaproteobacteria bacterium | reverse complement strand
CTGAGCCTGTATCGCTCGCCCACACAGGCAGGCACCGCGGCGCTGGTCGTGGCGCTGCTCTGGGCCTTGCATCCCCTGCAGGTGAGCACCGTCGCCTATGTAGTGCAGCGCATGACAATCCTGTCAGCGCTCTTCTCATTCTCGGCAATGCTGTCTTATGTCAGGCTACGGATGACCGAAACAGTCGGCGGGAAACCACCGTCTGTTTGGAGCTTGACTTTGCCGTTGCTCGCCCTGCCGTTGCTTGCGGTCCTTTCGAAAGAAAACGGCGCTTTGATCCCGGTGTATCTATTACTTCTCGAGGTCACGGTCTTTCGGTTCCAATGCGGGGGCTCGACGCGCCGCTGGCTGTTCGGCTACTTTGGTTTGGTGATCGGGGTCGGCGGCGCGGTCGCTGCCTTTCTAGTGGTGCCTGATGCGCTTGATGGACGCAGCTACATCGGACGGCCATTCGATCTTGCGCAGCGTCTGCTCACCGAATTCCGGATGGTGACCATGTATGTTGGCCAAGTCCTGCTGCCCCGTTTGAGCGACATGCCCTTCTATTACGACGGGGCGGCTCCTTCGACCGGATGGCTTAAGCCACCCCAGACGCTCGCTGCTGCGGGTTTTCTCGCCGGCTTGTTAGGTCTCGGCCTTGGATTGATCCGGCGGCGGCCACTCGCTGCTTTCGGTATCCTCCTCTTCTTCGCGGGTCATTTAATCGAGTCGACGATCGTGCCGCTCGAACTGGCCTTCGAGCATCGGAACTACCTCCCGAGCCTTGGACTGATTCTGGCAACGGTGGATTTAGCGCTGGCGGCGGGCGGCTCGTTCGCCAAATTTCGTCCCGGGCTCGCCGCAATCGCGACTCTTGGGGTCTTGTTGCTTTGCATGCTCCGCGCGTCGGCGTGGAGCAGCGCCGAGCAAATTGATCTGACTGCATTGCACTGGAGCAATCCTTCGCTTCGTGCCCGCTCCAACCTCGCGCAAACTCTGACTGACGCCGGGCATATTAGGGCAGCATACGCAGTCCTGGCTGGCGGGAGGGGCATCGGCGCCCGTCTGCAAGAAGGTTATCTCGATTGTCGGGAGACCGGACATATCGACCCACGCCGCATCGCCGCTGCACAATCGGAAATGGGGTCCTTCCTAAGCGACTACGATGCAAGCGGGATCATGATCCTGGTGGGCATGGCCGTTCAGCACAGTTGTCGGATTCCGTTGCGCCCTTTACTGGATCTGGTCGAGGAGACGGCGGACCACCCCAACATCGACGGTACAACACGGCGGAAACTGCTAATGGACGTGGGCCATCTGAAACGCAGTCTGGATGACCCAAAGGGCGCCGCTGCGGCTCTCGAGGCCGCATACCGTGCGTGCCCGCAAAATCCCTTGCCGCTGCTGCTGAGCGCGCTTTGGCAGCTGGATACGGGCCGCATTTCGAATGCACGAGCCCTTTACACCCGCGCCCGCGCCGTTGGCAGCCCAGGCCGGTTGGACCTGAAGGAGCGATTCGCCGAGGTTGCCCAACGATTGAAAGGGGAATCGGCGAGAGATCGTTCATTCCCGCGTC
>CAZPJI010000098.1:0-1602 GCA_964586925.1 uncultured Gammaproteobacteria bacterium | reverse complement strand
GGATCCTTCAGGTTCACGGCCAGGCTTTTCTTGCCGCGGTTCGTGGAGAGGAAATAAGCGCTTTCGCCATTCTTGAAAGGCGGCCCCCAGCCCCGCGTGTCGTCGCCTTGCAACGCCTCGATCTTCCAGATTTCCGCACCGAGGTCGGAGAGCAGTTGTGTGCAAAACGGGCCCGCCAGCACGCGCGACAGATCGAGTATGCGAATCCCTTCCAGTGCGCTCACGCGACCCGGCTCCGCCATGAAACACAAAAACTGTCGCCACTTTAGCGCAATAGCCAACCGGACGGCTTACGTATAATCCTCGAAGGGAGTTTGGATGACAACAGAGCTTTCGCGGCCACAACAACGGCAAAGAGGAAACACATGCAAAACGAATTGACACCACCGGCGCCACAGCGTTCGGCACTTACAGCCCACTCTGTCGAAGCTTTGGCCGCGACACAATTCTGGGCCCGTTTCGCCGGCAGTGCAATATTCGTGGTGGCCCTGCTCAAGTTGATCCAAGGTGCTGTGGCCGTGGCGCACGAACATGGGCTGATCGCTTCGGGTCAAATCGACCATGTCAAGGGCAGCGGCGTCATTCTCGGCGTCATCATAAGCACTCTGATAACTACCGTGATCTACTGCTTCATAGGCGTCTTCGCATTGCGCTATGCGGTACAGCTTGACCGGGTGCGCCCGCCCCGGAAACCAGATCCCGCCGACATCGCAGGGGCACTCAGCGCCCAACACAAATACTGGCGGCTACAGGGCGTACTGACCCTGATCGCGATCGGGCTCATCTTACTGGTCGTGATACTGGCCATTCTCATCGCTATCATTCACGTTGCCGGTTAGGAGGAAATCATGCACGACTCGACTTCGCTGGAGCCATTGCTCGACAAGGATGCCCTGGACCTCCTGCGTCGCACCCGCCCATGGCTTTACTTGCTCGGCGTTGTCTCATGCATTTTCTCGGTATTCGGCCTAATCCTCCTGTTGGCCGGAATCATAGGGATGCATACCAACTCCGCGAAGGCCTCGCTCCTTATCGGCACCGGGATCGCGGCCCTGTTGATCCTGCTGCCATCCGCAATTACCCAGCTCGGCTATGCTTCAGCTTTGTCCCGTGTCGAAGAAGCCGCACCTGAAAACCTGCCGGAAGCCGTGGAACTGGCCTGCGTCCGTCAGCGTTATCTGTGGATCGTCAACGCGATTACGGTCGGCATTCTGGCTGTGACCGTCATGCTGCAACTGGTCTTCCATGGAACACCGCTCTTTTAGTACTTAGCGGCTCGCGCGTACCTCTAATACGATTTTCCCGCTAAAAGCTGGATGCGGTGAATGAGAAACAGGAACGTGTCTGCAGCACCGTGTAGATAGTGTCCAAGCCAAGTGGATAGGCCTGATTACGCGTCCATCCAGACAGGACACCGCGGCGGTTCTGATGTGGCCTTCCGCACCGGTAAAGCCATAGTACCGACGTTCACACTATCGTGAAGGTCTGGAAAATTTACACGTTTTAACCTGCGGATTATGCTCGTTGGGTCGAGGCCGAACCAGCGCCGTTTGGATCACGGGCCCAACAGACAAATTCTGCAAATTACGTTAAAGACTGCGG
>CAZPJI010000097.1:0-1639 GCA_964586925.1 uncultured Gammaproteobacteria bacterium | reverse complement strand
CACAAACAAGGTTGTCGCCATTCTCCGAGTCCCCGGCGGCATAGGACGTACCCGCGGGGCTTCACGAGGAGAAACGCGACACTCCGATGTGATTGAGGCCCCGCAGGGAACGGCGTTCGGCCGTCGGCAGCGCCGCTTCCCGGCCGGTCTTGAACTGCAGCAGCTCAAGCAGCGTGTCCGATCCCGGATAGCGCAGATACTGCCACGCCACATCGCCATCGTGATGCCGTTGCGCGGCCACCGGTGAGAAGCCCAGCTTGCCGTAAAAGGCGCTCGACCGCTCGAGGTCGGACACCTGAATGCACACGTGGAAGCCTTTGACCATCAGCCAATTGACGCCCGCCGGGCACGTCCGCAACTCTCCAGAAGCCAGATTGCGACCTCGGCGCTCTGGTCGAATCTGGCGCACGGGGGCTGGTCGGCCAACCAGGAGCCGCTCGCATCCTGCGCGGCGATCAGCCGCTCGGCGATCCGCGCGCTCAGCGCCAGGTGCGCGGGATCACCGCTCGCGCGTCCCAGTTCCGCCGAGCCCCAGGCCACCTTGTGGGCAAAATGCTCGGCAACCAGCCGCTCGCCGCAGCGGCGCGCGAAGTCGAAATAGCGCGACGCGCTGGACAGGAAGCCCGGATAGCCGGTGGCCAGAGAGAGACGCGCCAGGAACGCGATCGGATAGCCGATGAAGAACCAGGCCTGTCCCGGCTGCTCGGCATCGATCACATGCAGGCCGGCGGCCTCCGCTGGAAAATCGGTCTGCAGCCGCCCGCCTTGTGCCATGCGCAGCAGGAATCGACGCTCGATGTCAGGCTGAAGGTCGAGGAACTGCCGCAGCATCCGACCGGCCCCGGTTGCGCGTTGCACATCACCAAAGTAGAGGGCGGCCATACCCAGGTGAGCGGTCATGAGGACCTCGACGGGGCTCCCGTTGCCGTTTCCGGCACGTTGGAGCATGAACCCGCCTGATGCCGGGTCGTGGAACCCAAGAAGGTACTCCCAAGCCGGCAGGCTGATCTCGAAACGGCCGGCCTTGTGCGCCGCGATCGCAATCCAGCCGTTGATGTACCCCGGATAGAGGGAAAGCACCGGGTCGGCGGTCTTCTGCTGCTCCGAGGTCGCGAAGTCCCCGTTCGGACGTTGGAAGGTTGCGGAAACGAAATCGAGCAGGCGGTGCGTCTCGACGACCCGACCGGCAAGCTGCATCAGATAGGGCAACTTGTAGTAACAGGCGAGATCCCGATTCGTTGGCCCCAATGAACCTTCGTCGCCAATCTGGCTCGTGATCCAGGCCAGTGCGCTGTTCGCCGCCTGCTGGTAAGTCTCTAACGTCGGGGCATTCATGTTCGCTCCTGTATTACCGATGGACTTCGCCTTTGTCTGCCCCGAAGCCCGCAACCCGGCGTTTCGGAACTCTCAAATGGCATCCAATGGCCGCGGTTCATCGTTGTCAGCGATCCCTACAACAGTTCGCCAAGGGAGTCGAAGAGCTCCGCGCTTTCCGCGTCTTCTTCACTGATCGGATCCAGATCCGGCCTGGTTCAAACCAAGGTAACAGTTTTTCATGAAAGGCCGGGTAGACAGGGCTGATACGATACGCGTCCCGTTTCCCTTCCGCCCCTGAAACCCGATGCCTTCTTCCCTGTCC
>CAZPJI010000096.1:825-1646 GCA_964586925.1 uncultured Gammaproteobacteria bacterium | reverse complement strand
GGGTCGTCATACATGACCTTCTCGATGATCCCTTTCCGTTGCCACTGCGCGAGCCAGGGGCTGCGGCGATTCGGGCATTGATCTCCCTGGCCTCGGCGGGCGAGGTGTAGAAGATGAATCTGAACTGACGCCCGGCGGGCATCCCTTGCGGCGCGGCGGCGAAGGCGCCAGAGCGCGATTCGACCCTGCTCGGTTTCGAGGACCGGGCCGATGACGCGATCGGCAATGAAGAGATCCGGGTACCAGAGTGGCTCCCGTCGGCATTTTGCGGGACATCCCTATCCGGTTGACTCAGGACGACACTAGATGTAGCGGGAGCCGGTACCGGACGCTCGTTTGCCGTAGAGCGGGTCAGGACACAATGCGTGAATTTACAGTGGCTTGCAGACATCCGCTATTTGCTGCATCATAGAGTAACAAGGCCAGTGCACTACCCATAGGGTGTTCCTGAGACAACCGGATAGGCATGTTGCAGGAAAGGGGGTGGGCGCTTAGCGCCACCAACATCGCAGTGCCGCATGTCCTGTAACGATAACCGTCTGTGTGATCTTGTTTTCCTCTGTAACCGGATGCACCGGACCAGATCGAGGTAGCGCTAACCGCCCACCCCCTTTGCAGGATTGGCGAAGAACGCTTCACACGCGGCTTTGAACTCGGCGAAGGTTTCAAAGTAATGGTTGTAGAGCGTCTGCTTTTTGAAGAACTTCCATAATCGCTCGATGAGGTTGAGGTTCGGGGCATAGGGTGGCAGGAACACGAGCTTGATGCGCGAGGTCTTTATACTTCGTATAGACAAATATTGACATTTACAAATTAATCCT
>CAZPJI010000096.1:0-815 GCA_964586925.1 uncultured Gammaproteobacteria bacterium | reverse complement strand
GGACGGAGCCGTTGCCATCGATCTGCAAAACTGCGGCAACATCCTCTGCCCTCCAGCTGCTGGCGAGCGCCAACACCGCCTTGATGTGGTCGGCCTTGCGGTTGTCGCGTGTGCGGCGGTGCGCCGCACGCAGTTCGGCGAGCTCTTCGGCTGGATGCGAGTAGTCGAGCATGTTGCAAATGCTACACCAACTTTCCGCCCGTTACGCGCGAGTCTTCAACGCAAAGCTCAACTGAGGGCAGTATGTTAAGAGCACGCAGGCGCTACGATACAGCCTGCCGTCAAGAGTCGCCTCAGCGCCCGTTCCTCGCCCGCCTTCTTTTGGTGCTGAAGGCTCGCACGAGCTGCTCGACGAGTTGGTCCCCACGATCGGGATGCCTGATCAGTGCGTTGCGAGGGATTCTGCCACTCTCGTCGCCGTCTGCGCCGGAGCGGGCAATTGGTGCGGATGCCTCGGGGTCTGTCAGCCGTTACCTATGGCGCTGGTCGGCGCGCCATCCCGCGCCGACCCCCGGCGTTGGCCGCAGCCGACCTTTCGCGCCAATCGTCACGACATGTGTGCGCCGCAGCACAAATCGGTGATTCAATGTTGTTGCCCTTGCCGGGCTATTGCAAAGTACGTAGCCAGCCGCGGTTCTGCAATTGCTACGCCCATCAAGACTTGGCATCAGCGGATTCATGCTTTGTCCACGCTGCGGATGATCCCGTGATTCATTCGAGCCGGGGATAAGCTTTTTGACTCCACTTGCGTTCCTGAGCCGGGTGAGCAGAAAACGCCCTTCCCGGCGACGGCGAGTATGGAAGAAGAAGGACGG
>CAZPJI010000095.1:0-1748 GCA_964586925.1 uncultured Gammaproteobacteria bacterium | reverse complement strand
TGGCAGCATTTGTCTCATCTTTACAGCCTTTCGTGTGCTTTCGGCAACCGTGAAAAACTTTTGCGCGGGGGGCGGGCGGTGGATCGGGCAGGCAACAGCGGGCATGGGTTACGAGGCAGCATGGTTAGTGGCAGCGGCTGGTTGCAGGGTCTGGCGATAGTTCCAAGGCATCCAGTCGGCGGGATTGGCGGTGAGCGGCGCGACGTGCCGCAGGAGCTCGGTGAGATAATCGGCCGGATTGACTTCGTTCAGTTCGCATGTGTAAATGAGGCTCATGTAGATGTCGCCGACCTCGGCACCGTTCTGCGTCTTGTAGAAAAGTGAATTTCTTCGATGGAGAATAGCTTTCTTCAGGGCACGCTCGGCGACATTATTATCCAGTGGCGCGCCTGGTTGGCGAAGAAACAGGGTTAACGCCTGCCAGTGGTTTTGCATATACCGAATGGCTTGGCCAAGTCCTGAATTCGGCTCTACCAGATGCGCTTCGAACTGACGCGCGCACCAGGTCTTTAATGCGTCCATGACCGGGCCGCTTTTCGCCTGGTGCAGTCGCAGACGCTCCAGCGGGGACAGTTCGTCCTGTTTGGCCTCCGCGTCGACCCGATACACTTGGCTCAGCGTCTCCAGCACATAGCGGCACTGGCCGGGAAACGCATCGATTACTTCCACGAACTTGCGTCGCCCGTGGGCCAGGCAGTTGGCCAGGATCGTTTTCAGCGCGTCCGGCGCGTTGCGTGACAGCGCGTCACACATCTGGATCGGAGACCCCAAGGCCACGGCGCGCTCCCGCAAGACGTCGGCCAGGTTCTCGCCGGCGTGCTGGCGCCCGCTGAAGAACAAGGCAATTTTGTGGCCGGCGCCGATCGAGACGATTCCCGACGTAAACATACCGCGCCGCAGCGACGGGTCCTGCTGCGCGTTTTCCCGCATGAGCTCGATGATCTTGACGGTCGTGTCGTCGTTATAGACAAGATCTCCTTGCGCCGCCTGCCGAATCAATTCGTCACGCGCGACCACGATTTGCCGCGCCCCGTCACGCACGACTTCCCATTGGGTTGAGCCTGGAAGCGGAATCCCGTAATTTGCCTCCAGCCGCTCGGTGCGATTGAAAGGAAGTCCCGTACCGTACTTGAGTAAGGCAATCGTGCTGGTCGCCGTGGCATCGTACTTGTCCGGCCCCACGCCTTCCGGCGTCGGCGCCGTGAAGATCGCGCCACAAAGATTGCAGCGTAGCTTCTGCAGCCGATAAACCTTGGCATGGATCGGCGGTTGGCCGGTGAAGCGAACGAGAATACCCGGATGGGGCCAATGGTAGACCGTTCCGTTTTGACATTGCGGACAGGGATCGCCCGGCTGCAGCAACGGATGCGTGACCAAGACTTGTTCGGCGCCCGTGTAATCATCGGCGCCATGCCGGCCATGCCCGCGACGCCGTGGGCGTGCATCGTCGGTCTCGCCCGATAACCCGTTGCCTTCCGCGGCCGGTGACTCGGCCTCCGCTTGGCTTGGGTTCTCGTCGCCATGCGGGTTCGAGTCCGCGCCCTTGATTAGCTTCGCGAGTTGCTCGGTCTTCGCACCAAAGATGAGTTGTTTGAGACGCTTGAGCGACGCGTTTTTATCCTGCAACATGCCGAGCAACTGGACGTACGCCAGCAGGACGTTCTCGATGGTTTCCCGGTCCGCGTCGCTGAGTTCCCCCTGTTCCAAGCGAGCGATCAACTGGTCGATCCGTTGCATGTCCACCTCGA
>CAZPJI010000094.1:0-2118 GCA_964586925.1 uncultured Gammaproteobacteria bacterium | reverse complement strand
CATACCGGCGAAGGCCGGTATTGTTTGTAGGAGCGACGGTCCCCGTCGCGATAGGTTGTGCCCCCGAAACCCGCACGTGACTCCGGTCGGATCGGCGACTTGAGGGAACTCTCCGCAAACTCCTTATCTAATAGTGTGTCTGGGAGCAGCGGTGTATAGTGCCGCGATGGGTGTGAGCGGTTTTCCGGCCCATCTCAAATGCTCGACCGCCCGGTTCCCCCTTTCAATTGGGCGTGACCGGGTTTGGAATCATACGTATTCCGGCGTGCATGGTTCACGATAACTTTAGAAAAGGAGTGAAGATGTCTAAGCGATATTCCCCTGGTAAATCTTTCCTGGCGCTGGCCGCGCTGGCGGTCTCGTCCGTCGCGCTCGCGGCCGGGGCGCCTTCCGGCAAGAACGACTCGAGCCTTGCCAACATCGCCAAGCCCAAAACGAAAGTGACGCACGGCAGCGTCACCGTCGAAGGCCATCGCATTCCCTACACCGCCACGGCTGGCACGATCATTCTGCGGAATAAAAAGGGTAAGCCCACCGCAAGCATGTTCTACGTCGCCTACACCAAGGATGGCGTACGCAATGAAAACAACCGTCCCGTGATGTTTTTCTGGAACGGCGGACCCGGTTCTTCCACGGTGTGGCTGCACATGGGCGCCTTTGGGCCGGATCGGATCGTTACCAAAGACGATTCGCATACTCCGCCCGCGCCTTACAAGTTGGTGAACAATGACTACAGTCTGCTGGACAAGACTGACGAGGTGTTCATCGATGCGATCGGCACCGGTTATAGCAAGGTCATCACCAAGGCCGACGGCGGTGCCGGCAAGCCGAGCGATTTCTGGGGCGTAGACGGCGATACGAAATCCTTCGCCCAATTCATTACGCGCTACATTACGAAGAATCACCGCTGGAACTCGCCCAAGTATCTCTTTGGCGAGAGTTACGGCACGACGCGCGCTTCGGCGCTTTCCGCCTATCTTGAGATGCACGACAACATGGATCCCAATGGCGTGATTCTGTTGTCCTCGATCATGAATTTCTATACCGACAGCTTCAACGCGGGTAACGACCTGCCTTACGAGCTGTGGCTGCCGACGTATACGGCCGTGGCTGATTATCACCACGCACTGCCGAATCCGCCGAAGGATCTGCAGGCTTACCTGAAGCAGGTCGAGGCGTTTGCGATCGGCCCGTATGCGCATGCGTTAGCCATGGGCAATGCCCTGAGCGCGCAGGAGAAGGAAAGCATCGCACAGAAGCTGCACGAGTACACGGGCCTGTCGGTGAACTACCTCATGAAGGCGAACCTGCGCGTAACGGGCATGGAGTTCGAGCACCAGCTGCTTAATCACAACGACGAGACGGTCGGTCGCCTGGATGCCCGGTTCAAGGGGCCGTCCATGGACCCGCTGAGCCAGGTGGCCTACTACGATCCTCAGGCCGCGGCGATCAGCTCCGCGTATGTCTCGGCGTTTAACGACTACGCCGAGAAGGTGCTGAAGTTCAACGAGCAGTTCCCGTATGTTCCGGAGAGCGGCAAGATCAACCGTACCTGGAACTGGAAGCATCAGAACCCGCAGACGGGGCAGACCTGGCCGGGCCTGCCGAACGTGGCGGTGGATCTCTCCCAGGCCATCAAGTACAACCCGGATCTGAAGGTGCTGGTGAATGCCGGCTACTACGATCTGGCCACGCCGTTCTATGCGGCCAAGTACCAGGTGGATCATCTGCAGATTCCGAAGTCGCTGCAGGGCAATGTGAAGTTGGCGTATTACTACTCCGGGCACATGGTCTATGCGCATCTGCCCAGCCTGAAGAAACTGCACGACAATGTGGCACGCTTTATCAGCCAGACTGAATAAATAAAGACGATTGATTGGCTCCTGGCCCCCGCCCGCAGTTCGCGGCGGGGGCTTTTTTATGCGTGGTTTCTTCTGTAGGAGCGGAGGTCCCCGCCGCGATAGGCTGTGCCCCCGGAGATCGGATCGCGGCCGGGACGTCCGCTCCTACAGGGGGCTTTCCGAAACATCGTTATACCGGCGCAGGCCGATATCTAGTCAGAAGAATCGCGACGGGGACCGTCGCTCCTACAGGGAGTAATTGCCAAATAGGTGGCAA
>CAZPJI010000093.1:0-2191 GCA_964586925.1 uncultured Gammaproteobacteria bacterium | reverse complement strand
AATCAATTAACGGCATGACGCTATTCTAAAGGTGATAGTTGAAATCATTTCATAAGTTTCTATTCCCGGTAAGGCAGTCATCATGGAGATCAGAGCCAAAGGCGAAATGACCATCGCCGAAATCCGCCAGGCGCTCTTCGAAAAGCTCATCGCAGTCGAGACAGAGTACGGCGTGCGCTACTCACGCGGTGCGGTTCTCTATCTCAACCCGACCAACGGGTTCGGCGATGATGTCAAGCCGATCAACCAACACGGCCAGTCGGTCGAGAAGATCTACAGCGAGGGGCCGTACCGCAGCGCGGCGGATGATTACAAGATTTAGACGCAATGCCGTACGGCACGTGACACCAGAGAACACGGCATAACCGGAGGCACAAAATGAAGACGCCCTTTTACATCGGCCTTGAACAGGCCCGCGACCTTCTCGCCGGAATGGGCGTGGAACTGACGGCGCGCCAGATGAAGCGGGCGGCCGAGCCCGACGCTGCTGGACGGCGCAAGCTGCCTTTCTTCGTCGATCCCATCGAAGGCAAGCTCAAGATTGAGCAAGGAACGCTCGTGCGCATCTATAACCGATTGCAGGCAGAAGCGGAAAACAGTTTAAGACATTAGATTCCGGTGCGTTTTTTCGTTGATTTGCCGGAATCGGTGTGCAACATGGAACGTCATGGCAGACATCCGAAAAAGATTGGGAAAAAAGGGCGCCACATACCAGGTCAGGTATCCTTCCCCAAGAACGCAATCAGGCTATGCGTTCAAGAGCTTTGATACGCTCAAGGAAGCGCGTGCATTCACTGAAAATCTTGGCAGCATCGCCGAACATCCCCGCTCCAAAGCCGTGACTGTATCCGAGGCAGTCCAGTCGTGGCTGGACATTTGCGAAAAGATCGGCCGCGACGGCCGCGAGAAAGTTGAGCCGGAAACGCTCAAAGAGTACCGCCGGCGCGGCTCTGTCATGACCGACTACCATTGGCCGAAGCCGCTCTATGAACTACAGCCTGCTGACATCGTGCATTTTAGAAATTGGCTGCTTGAGAACAAGACCCGCGACCTCGCCCGGCGCACGTTGTCTTCCTTCCATTCAGTATTGATCGAAATGCGGCACCAGGGCCACATTGCCAGCGACCCGGCTGCGGGTATCACCATAAAGACCGGCGGCCGTTACGATGACAATAACGGTATTGATATTCCCTCGGATCGGAAGATGCGGAATATCTTCGCTGCGGCTGATGTAATGGGTAAGAAGAACGACTTCATGAGGCAATGCTGGGCGCGCTATCGCCCCATAATCTATCTGGCAGGCTTTACCGGAATGAGACCTTCGGAGTATCGCGGGCTGCCTTGGGCCAACCTCCATCGCGACCGCGTCGAGGTGCACCAGCGAGCCGATAAAACGGGCATCATTGGCCCCGTGAAATCGAGAGCCGGCAAACGGACGATCTATCTGCCGGCGCTTGTCGCCGATATGATATTTGCCTGGCGGGACGAATGCCCGAAGTCGCAGGTTGGTCTTGTGTTCCCGACCGAGTCCGGGAAGCCGATTAGTCTTAACAACTTTGTGGCCGGTGCGTGGATTCCTCTCATGAGGGAGGCTGGTTTGATGCACACAGCGAAGTCGAAGAGCGACCAAGTGACCCGTCCCAAATATACCCCATACGCCTTGCGCCACTGCTTCGCCTCAAAACTGATCGAGAAAGGCAAGGACCTGAAATTCATTCAGGAAGCCATGGGACACTCAAAGATCGAGATAACGCTGAACATTTACGGCCACCTGCTAAAAGACCGCGAAGAAGCAAAGAACAAACCGCCGAAGCCCTCGCCACAGACATACTCGGAATTTCTTGTGGCAATTCTGTGGCGAGTCCTCTGTAATCCTTAAAAATCAAGGGGTTTTTTGCAGCCTTCCAAGCTGGCTACGTGGGTTCGATTCCCATCACCCGCTCCATTAAATAAGTCAACGTGACCACCGGCTACAAGCCGGTGGCTTGGATTCGGACACTGGAAGTGCCCTTTCCGGCTGAAGCCGGCTACAAGCCACCCGACTGCAACTCGGGTCAGCTCGACTCGAACTCGCTCGCCTCCACCACCCGGAAGCGCTCCTCCGTCTCCGTGTGACCCTCGATGTACGCTTGGATCATGTAACCGTTCAGACCCCCGCCGTGTTATCCGGAACGGCTTGCGAGCGGTCAGG
>CAZPJI010000092.1:0-2275 GCA_964586925.1 uncultured Gammaproteobacteria bacterium | reverse complement strand
TGATTTACCACATATTGCTTAGCGGGACTTTCCGCACGTTTTGCACGCCCTAGCCCAGCCCCGCAATCATGGCCCGCTGCAACTTCTCGAAGTGATCGTCCGTCCCGCTCTTGCGCGCCAGTGGGATGACGCAGGCATCGGCGATCTCGTCGAGCTCCTCCTTGGCCCGTGGGCTGTTCGCGTCGATCTCGGCCAGGGGATTGAAACAGTGCCGGGGCAGCTTGTCCTTGGTCTCGTTGTTGGGGTCCAGCACATACACGCGGTGCCCCTGGTTGATGCGGTGCCGGTTGGTGAGAAGCGCATGTTCGCCCTTGGGATCGAGCACAAACGCGCTGTCGGGATAGGGATACTTGACCAGGTTCGGCCAGATCACGGTCGTGCTCTTGCCCGACCCGCTCTGGGCGATGGTCACCAGGTGGTTCTCATCATCCACCCCGATGGGCCGGGCGAACGGCCAGGGGTCGTATTTGTGGGCGGTGTGACCGAGGAAGATGCGCGCCTTGCTGCCGAACCAGTCCATGACGTGCCAGCTATTGCGGCGAAACGCGAGCACCCCGGCCCAATGCGCGCTCCCGCCCCGGCCAAGGCGGAACCAGTCCTGGTAGACCGCCGTCTCCCGCACAGCCGAGACGACCCACAGCAGCGCGTAGAAGACCACCAGACCGGCGATGAAAATCGCGGTGAAGGTGACAGCGATCGCGGCGCGATCCTGCTGGAACACGGCGGCCAGGCGTTCCACCTGTGCGGCCTTCGCGCCGGGCTGGTTGCGCTCCGATGTCAGACAGGCCGACCAGGCGGCATGGGCACCGGGCTCGCCGCGATCCGCGGCGGCCTTGAGCGTCGCGCAGGGGTTCTGCGCACGTTCCACGGCCCAGTCGTGGACGAAGCCCCGTCCTTCGATGGTCATCCACCCCAGCACCAGGCAGGCGAGCGCCCAGGCAATGTAAACGAAGCGGGCGAAGATGCCCACGGGGAAACGGCGGCGGCGCATGGACTTAACTCATTGAGGTCCTAGGAAAACACGCCGCAGCCACCGCAAAACCAGCCCCAAGGCCATGCGGCGCGCGGCACGCGCCATGCATTGTTCCGGTGTTTTCGCAAAACATAAAAAGCCCGGCGGAGCTTCTCCCCGCCGGGCCTGCGTTTTAAGCGGCGTCTTCGCCCTGGTCTTCCGGCTCCCTGGGCGGCAGCAAGAGCAGTTCGCCGCTCACGGGATACGCCTCCAGGATCACCTTGGCCCCGCCTTTGCTGTTGCGCCAGGCGGCTCCGATCCGGTGGTAGTAGGATTTCTCCCCGCTTCCGGATACCGCGTAGGCGATCAGGTCGGGTTTCTTGCTTTCTCTTTCCTTGGACATGGCTTGCTCCTTTCGTTTGCGTTGTCCGTGCCGCCGAGGCGACGGAGAACACGAAGAGCGCTCCCGCTAGGGCAGGGCGCAACCCCCTTACACGGATTCCTGGTGCGGGCCGGGGGTTGCACCCTGGCCGGGAGCGCTCAAGGTTCCGTCGCGGATACTCGGCGGCACGGACAACTCGAATGAACGAAAGCACAGGCAGCAGGGAAGCGAAAGAAAAACCGCATCATGCAGCCACAGCCAAGCGGGGAAGGGGAGAGGTGCCCGCACGCGCACGGGAATATGGCAGGCAAGGGAAAAGGGCCAAGACTCCGGCCCTCTTCGTGCTGGCTAGAACAGCCAGTAGGGATGCTCGCCGCTCGGGAACGCCTTGTTCAGGAGCGCCACGAGCGCCTCGGGGAGGTAGCCGCTCGGATCGTCGTAGCCGAACCGGATGTCGGCGTGCGGGATCAGCTCGGCCCCGTCCTGCTTGATCGAGACGATGACGGTGTTGTGCAGGCCCCATTGCCGCGTCTGTACCGCGTAGCCCGCCTCGATCAGGACCTCGGCAACCGTATCGGTCTCGACCTGCCCGTCGCCGTCACCGAAGCCGAATTTGGCGAAAGCCTCGTGCCAGTACCAGCAATGGCGTCCGCCGCAGGTTTGGCAGTCCGTGATTGACATTTTTTCATTCCTTTCCTTGGTTGTTGTTAGAGGGAAGGGCCTGAACGGTCAAGCCCTTCCCGGTCCGGCCTACCATTCCTCGGCCAGGAGGATGGTCAGCAACCGGCAGGTCTGCTTCGGATCGGTCGGATCCTCGCTGCCTTTGGTCAGCGTCGGATCGTAGTAGTCGATCTTCCAGAAGATTTTCCGGCCCCTGTGCTCGAATGCGCCGAAATCGTGCTCGCCGTGCGGGTCATTGTCTTCGCCGAAGTCCGCGAAGG
>CAZPJI010000091.1:0-2353 GCA_964586925.1 uncultured Gammaproteobacteria bacterium | reverse complement strand
ACCGAGCTGATGAAGCAGAAGCAGTACGCGCCGATGTCGGTGGCCGAAATGGGTCTGTCCCTGTTCGCGGTCAACGAGGGCTTCCTCGACGATATCGAGCCCGAGCGCATTGCCGATTTCGAGTCGGCGCTGCAGGTCTACATGAACAGCGAACACGCCGAGCTGATGGCCGAGGTCAACAGCAAGGGCGACTGGAATGACGAGATTGCCGGCAAGTTCAAGGCCGCGATCGAATCGTTCAAGTCCAGCCAGGCCTGGTAAGGCACGACAAGGAGTGAATTGAGATGGCGGGCGAAAAGGAAATCCGCGGCCAGATTCGCAGTATCCAGAACACGCAGAAGATCACCAAGGCCATGGAAATGGTCGCGGCAAGCAAGATCCGGCGTGCTCAGGAGGCGATGGCCGGCGGACGGCCCTATGCCGACCATATCCGCCAGGTGGCGGGGCACATTGCCAAGGCGCATGCCGCCTTCGATCACCCGTTCCTGGAGGAGCGCGAGGAGACTTCGCGCGTCGGCATGATCGTGGTCTCCAGTGACCGCGGCCTGTGCGGTGGCCTAAACGTCAACCTTTTCAAAAAGGTGCTGGGGGAGGTCAAGGACCGCGCCGACCGCGGCATCAAGACCGACTTCTGCGCGTTCGGGCAGAAGGGCATCGGCTTCATTCGCCGGGTGAACGGCAACCTGCTGGCGCAGGCTGCCTATCTGGGCGACAAGCCGCGTGTCGCGGACGCCATCGGCCCAATGAAGGTCATGCTCGATGCCTACAAGGCCGGCGAGCTGGACGCGATCTGGTTGCTCGGCAATCGCTTCGTCAACAGCATGGTCCAGCAGCCGTATGCCAAGCGCCTGCTGCCGCTCGAACCGATCGAGGAAAGCGGCATGCCGGGCTACTGGGATTATGTCTACGAACCGGACGAGCCCGGTTTGCTGGAAGCCGTGCTGACTCGTTATCTCGAGATGGAGGTCTATCAGGCCCTGCTCGAGAACGTCGCTTGCGAGATGGCGGCGCGGATGGTGGCGATGAAGTCGGCGTCGGACAACGCGGGCGAATTAATCGACGACCTGCAGCTGGCCTACAACAAGGCTCGCCAGGCGGCGATCACCCAGGAATTGGCGGAAATCGTCGGCGGTGCCGCCGCGGTTTGATGAATTTTTGAGAAGCGCTTTCGGGCGCTTCGCAACACGTTTCAGGACGCGAGAGAAACACGCATGAGCAGCGGAGAAATCGTACAGGTTATTGGTGCAGTGGTCGACGTGGAGTTTCCGCGCGACGAGGTGCCCAGCATTTATCAGGCGCTCCGCCTGGAGAACCGGGACCTGGTCCTCGAGGTGCAGCAGCAGCTCGGTGACGGTGTCGTGCGCGCGATCGCCATGGGCACGAGTGAAGGTCTGGCGCGTGGCGAGAAGGTCACGAACACCGGCGAGTACATCACCGTACCGGTGGGTAAGCCAACCTTGGGCCGCATCATGAACGTGCTCGGCGAGCCGGTGGACGAAGCCGGCCCGGTCGAGACCGAAGAGCGCTGGCCGATCCACCGCCAGCCCCCGGGCTACGACGAGCAGGCCGGCAGCCAGGAGCTGCTGGAGACCGGCATCAAGGTCATCGACCTCTTGTGCCCGTTTGCCAAGGGCGGCAAGGTGGGCCTGTTCGGCGGCGCCGGCGTGGGCAAGACGGTGAACATGCTCGAGCTGATCCGCAACATCGCCATCGAGCACTCCGGCTACTCCGTGTTCGCCGGCGTCGGCGAGCGTACCCGCGAGGGCAACGACTTCTACCACGAGATGAAGGACTCCAACGTCCTCGACAAGGTCTCGCTGGTGTTCGGCCAGATGAACGAGCCGCCGGGCAACCGCCTGCGCGTCGCGCTGACAGGCCTGACCATGGCCGAGTACTTCCGCGACGAGGGCCGCGACGTGTTGATGTTCATCGACAACATCTACCGTTACACGCTCGCGGGCGTTGAGGTGTCGGCGCTGCTCGGGCGCATGCCCTCGGCGGTGGGCTACCAGCCCACGCTGGCCGAGGAGATGGGCATGCTTCAGGAGCGCATCACCTCCACCAAGAAGGGCTCGATCACCTCGGTGCAGGCCGTGTACGTGCCCGCGGACGACCTGACCGACCCGTCGCCGGCGACGACCTTCGCGCACCTTGACGCCACCGTCGTGCTCTCGCGCCAGATCGCCGAGCAGGGCATCTACCCGGCCGTGGATCCGCTGGACTCCACCAGTCGCCAGCTCGATCCGAACGTGATTGGCCAGGATCACTACGACACGGCCCGCGCCGTGCAGCGCGTTCTGCAGCGCTACAAGGAACTGCGCGACATCATCGCGATTCTGGGCATGGACGAGCT
>CAZPJI010000090.1:0-2446 GCA_964586925.1 uncultured Gammaproteobacteria bacterium | reverse complement strand
GTCTCGGACCCAGCCGGTGTTATCGTCAGAGCCCGAGGCCGACCGCGCGGGTCGCGATGCCTATCAGAAGATTGAGCGTTTTTAGTGCCTTGACAATCTCTTCGAGCCGTTTTGCGGTCTTGTTCAAGGCCCGGATTCCTTGCGTAATGGCCATTTGAATCAACTTGAATTGAGTGACGAGATCCCGTATCCGCCGTGTCTGCAAGTCGAAGATTCTGTCTGCGATGTCGTCAGCCAAATCCTCGAACCGGATCCGGCGTGAGGTGCCGCTGGATCCAAGCCGGCCCAGGGTGTTGGGACGCGTGCTGGTCCGAGCCGCTTTGTCGAGCGCGTCCACAACCTCGTCGTCGAACGGGTTGACCTTGTTGACAGCGTCTCCGAGGCGTCCGAGCAGAGACATCGCTGAATTGACACCTTTTCCCGTATCCCGTAGCTCCTCGAAGGCCTTGACCAAGCCATTAGCCTCTCCAAGCAACACCGGATGCTGGGTCCGCTTGTACTCCGCAAGCTCAGTGCGGCGGGCCTCCAGCTCCTTGCGTGCATCAACGAAGTCCTGGCGCATCGCGGTCCCCTTGCCGTCCTTGATGCCGTTTAAGTCAGCTTCGAGCTCGTCCAGCCGTTCGTCGGTGATCGCCTCAGCGTAATCCGATAGGTCTTCCAATAGATCATCGATGTTCGTCATTGCTTTGATCTCTTCACACGAGCTTGAGCAAGCCCATCAGTCCAGCGATTTGAGTGGTGAAAGCATCCAGGTCCGCAGCCGTGATCTTCCCCGAGAGCAATTTTGTGAAGTTCTCCCGCATCTGTTTCATGGCGCTGCGGGCATCCGCGATCACGGCAATTTTCCGGCCTACCAAAAGGGCTTTGGCGCGCTCCTCCATCCACGCGTTCTGAGCGCCCGCGCTCCCCAGACGGCCGCCGACATAGGGGCGCGTCACGAGTCGCTCGGCGCGTTCGATCGCTGCATCCTCGATATCTTTCTGCATCTCTTCGGCGACTTTGTCGAGCAGTTGCTCCTGCAACGCAAACGCGGCTTCCAACACTGCCGCTCGGGCCTTGAGCTCCCGCTCCAAGGCCGTGTCCACGGCCAGACCCGCCACGGCACCGGTGACCGTGGAGACTGTGCCGGCACCGGCGGTGATCTCGGCGCCGTCACCTGAACCGCTCGCCTCGACGAACTTCGCCAGGTTGTCTCCGGCAGTCGATACCTCGGACTGTATCTGTCCAGGTGCCTCTGTGGATGCCAGCTTCTTGAGCGCACTGAAATAGTCTTTCATCAGGCGGGTGGTTTCGTTGAGTTGCGCCAACGCCCCGGATCGATCAGCGGCCCTCGCGTTCGCACTGGAAAGCCGTTCGGCACGAGCACTTGCGCCGCGCCCGTGCATTCTGGCAAGCAACCTCTCGGATTGTTGGTCGATCACGGCGCGTTGGGCATCGGCGCCAAGCTGGAGCATAGCCGTGTTGAACGCGATGCCGGAATCGGTGAAGGCAACGTAACGCGAGCGCGAGGCACAGCCGGCGAGAAAAAGCACTGCGAGCGTTACGACCAGCAGCCTGTACATCCCAGCCCGCGGGTTCAATGACGATCGGGTAAAGTTCATTGGTGTCGGTTCCCCTGGTTGTTGATCGAACGCCGCTGACATCCGGGGGGCGACAATTTGCGCCGATGAACCGGCGCATCTGTAGACCCGATACCGCAGTGGCGAGCGAGCGTCAGAAGCGACGCGCTTTTCGGCAAATCGGCCTCCACCACGAGCGGTACCATTCGATGGAGCCGCAATCAGATATACCGGTGGTGTAGCCCGCTTCTGCTTATTGGAGACCCGTCAAACGCTTGGACCGCCCCTGCGCCGCCGACGGTGTGCTGTCGCCAAGCGCATCACCATATCCGACACGGGGAATTGTAGCAGTTTTCATCGTCAGGACCCTGCTGCTTGGCATTACCCTTTCTACCCCGCCGACCCTGAGGTCCCAATCCGGCATCGGCTCGGGATCGTCCTCCCAGGGGATAGTCCGCGGGCAGGCGCAGTGGAGGGATGTCTTGGGGACTGACTCAATGCGCGTTCGGCTGGACGCAGTGGGACGAGCGTGGGACCTTGTAGAATGGAGGCGAATGTCACCTACGCTGCGGATCCCGGAAGGGCCGCTTCCGCAGATTGGTCGAGCAGCCGAGCCGGGTCAAATCCGGCCGGTCCGGAGCTTAACCACGAGCATCCGCAATCAGCATTGAGCCGTCGCCCGGGATCGGTCAAACATCAGTTGGGTTGGGCGGACACCTATGGTTGGTGACCATCCTGAGGGTTTGTAACTTTCTTGCCACAACAAGGGTTGGCGAGGCACTTTCGGTTGGTCCGCTTACGACCGTTGCCGCCCGCTCCCGGACACCAAGACGGGTGTCCGCAATGCGTCCTTTGCGGTCACTCAGGAGAATGGCCGGAGCGTCTCC
>CAZPJI010000089.1:0-2457 GCA_964586925.1 uncultured Gammaproteobacteria bacterium | reverse complement strand
ATCGGGCGCTGATGCAGGCCTTCGGACAGTCAGGCGTGGGGGTGTTCATGTCGCCGAGCGTGATCGACGCCGAGATCGCCCGGCAGCATGGAGTGGAGGCCATCGGCAGCACCACCGAGGTACGCGAGCGCTATTACGTCATCTCCGCGGAACGACGCCTGCGCCACGCGGGTGTGGTGGCGGTGAGTCAGGCGGCCCGACTGGGGGTGTTCGCGGGGTCTGTTGGGACCGAACACAAGACCGGGTGACGGCTCGCGGCCCGTATCGGCACGGCCCGGATGCGCCCGTTCGCGGTTGAGCAGGCCACCTGGTGTTCCGTTTGCCGGATGATGGATGGGACCATTGATGCGATTGCAGAGGACCACCGGGCAATCACCGTCGCCCTGCAATCCGGCACCCCGCTTGAGATCGAGCGCTTCATGCGCAAAGCGGGGCTCGACTTCCCCGTTATCGCCGATCCTGATGGGCACATCGCAAGCCGGTGGGGGGTGTCCGGGGTGCCGGCGACCTTCGTGGTGGACGCCGCCGGGCAAATTCGTGATGCCACCGTTGGCCTCAGCACGGGTCCAGGACTACGTGCCCGCCTATGGCTCGCGACGCACGGGGTAGCGGAGCGATGAGGAGCCGGACGGCGCCTGGTAGAAACGCGGCATGTCCGGGGCGCTCAGCCCCATCACGACAACAGGCAAGCGATGCGTAAGGATCGGCTCGAAGCCTTCAGCGACGGCCCTCTCGCCGCTGCTGCCGGTGTTCCTAAAGTACGTGCTGAGCTTCATCTACATCGGGATCTACTGGAACAACCATCACCATATGCTGCATGCCACAAGGCACGTCACCGGCGAGGCGCTCTGGGCCAATCTGCATCTCCTGTTCTGGTTGTCGCTCCTGCCCTTCGTGACCGGTTGGATGGGCGAGAGCCACTTCACGCCGCTGCCGCTCCCTGGGGCTCCTTGGGGCTCCTTGAGCAACAGTCGCCGCAAACTGAGATGCGCGGGCCCTATGGCGCCCGCGCTGCACATCGCCAGCTACCGCGAATGGGTACCCGTCCCCGCGGGCCGCTCCTGCGAATTTGCCATATGCAGTTGACATAACCGCAGTCATGCATTCCCATTTGCTAGCATCGCAAACGGCCGACTTCCGGCAAGATAATCGTTGTCGAGACCCCACGCCAGTCAGCCCGCTTCCTTCAGGACGCCGCCGACGCCACTCTCGGCCATCCACTGTTGAGACGCACAACGGTGCATTCCCTTGTCCAACCCTACGTCATCCGCCCCGTGTCATTCCAACCAGCGCCGCCAGTTTCGTTTATCGCTCGTTGTGCCCATGTACAACGAAGAAGCTGTCTGCATGGAATTTTTCGCCGCGGTGCTCCCCGTCGCCGAGGCGATCACTCCGGATTATGAATGCATCTGCGTCAATGATGGCAGCAGCGACGCCACGATCGTTCGCCTGAAGCAGGCGCATGCCAACAACCCCCGCATCAAGGTCATCGATCTAAGCCGGAACTTCGGCAAAGAGGCCGCCTTGAGCGCGGGTCTCGACCACACAACCGGCGATGCTATCGTCCCAATCGACGCCGATCTGCAAGATCCCCCCGAGTTGATCAAGGAAATGGTTCAGTTTTGGCAGCAAGGTTACGAGATCGTGCTCGGCGTACGTGAAGATCGTTCATCGGACAGCCCTTTAAAGCGGATCACCGCGAACGCGTTTTACCGCATAATGAAGAAGGTCGGCGATGTCCCGCTCCCAGCCAACGCCGGCGACTTCCGCCTCATGGACCGGCGGGTCGTGGACGCGATACGGCGTCTTCCAGAACGCACGCGCTTTATGAAGGGGCTATTCGCATGGGTCGGCTTTCGCATTGCTCAAGTCCCCTACAAAAGACCTCTACGTGCCGCCGGCGAGACCAAATGGAAGTACTGGCAGCTTTGGAACTTCGCGCTGGAAGGAATCTTCTCCTTTACAACAATGCCGCTAAAGATATGGACGTACTTAGGCGTAACAATCGCCGCCATCTCTTCACTGTATCTGGCATTTGTTCTCTTGAAGACAGCCATCCTCGGAATTGACGTTCCCGGCTATGCGTCCCTGCTCTCCGTGATCCTCTTTTTCAGCGGAGTCAACATGGTCGGACTCGGGATCATTGGTGAATACCTCGGACGGATATTTCTCGAGGTAAAAAATCGGCCATTATACATAGTTCGCGAGTATCTTGGGTTCGGGGACCAGTAACTGCACGTTGCCTGCTCGGTCTCCTTCGCGGTGTTTAGTCATTGCATAACCTGCCTTCGCGGGCCGTTTTTCCGTATCGCGTCGGAGCCGTTGCTGAAGCCCAGTTCCCCCTTATTCTTCGCTGAAAGTCCGGAATTGATTCCCGCGGAAGGGACCACATGTCACCTTGGCCCATACCATTACCCACATCTCAGCGAAGCTCGGGTCGCCCCGGGCTGGACACGG
>CAZPJI010000088.1:0-2478 GCA_964586925.1 uncultured Gammaproteobacteria bacterium | reverse complement strand
AGTTTCTGACAGTGGGCCTGAAGGCCCGCATCAGCGCCTGTCCGCAGACGGCCATAAGCAGACTAAACCGAAGCGACTCGGCAATCCTTGTTGTGGCAAGAAGGCTACGCACCTTCGCGTGAATCATCGGCTGCACGGGTCCGTCCAACCAACCCGAACACTGACTGACCCCCAACGACGGCTCGACGCTGACTGCGGACGGTGGGGATCGAGTGCACGACAGACCGGTCTTGTCGCTTAGGAGCCCTTGGCCGAAGCTGCGGCGATCTGGCAGGGTTTCCGGAAAGCGGACGCAACACCGCCGTGCCTTGCAGGCAGCTCCCCGCTGGAAGCTGCCATTTCTTACGGAGAAACGGCAAGTCAAAAATGGTGCTTTCACAGATCGGCCGGCTGCCGATCGGACGGACAGGATTGTGGCTCATACCGGACGTAGGATGATTCCGGGCCAGAAAGCGGTGGGCGAACCAGCCGGTTTTTCCTCGTCCCAGCCGTGCACCGCGCTGCACGGTAATCGTAATCTGGCATAATTGAAGGACGTACAGATTCGGAACGTAACTCCTCAATTTCTCAGGGCAATGGTAGCTGCTGCGCGCTCGCACACGACATCGGGCAGTGGCGGAATGGCGCCGTGCTGGTGGAGGCGGTCGCCGAGGTAGTCCCAGAAGGAGAGGCCGAGCTTGCGGCAGGTCTTCTTCAAGCTGGCAAAGCTGTCGCCACATCGTTGGCCGAGGTCGCTGCGGGTGGTGCCGCTGATCTTGCGCCACTTTACGAACCCGCGGATATCCCCTTCGCTGCCGTTCGTATGCAGGGGGATGTCGGGGCGCTTGAGCACCAGCAGGAGCTCCCCTTTGTGGGCGGGCAGCCGCTTGAGGGTCTGGTTGAGGGTCGCAAAGGTAGTGCGCTGGGTGAAGATGGCATCGAAGCGTGCCTCTAGGGCGGGGGCCAGGGCCGCATCGGGGTGGTGCCGGTAGGCCTTGAGGTCCGCATAGAGGGCCCAGATCGCGCTGCGCACCCGCGCTTGGTCCGCGCGCTGCTGGTCGTTGAACGGGATCAGCTTGTGCACCAGCCGCTCGGCGTGGATCCAGCACAGGGCATGCAGCAGGATGGCAAACTGTCCCGCCCCGTCGCTGACAATCACCAGATCCAGCGCGAAGCCTTTGGCGATCAGCCCGCCCAGCAACGCCCCTTCGGTGGCGATGCGCCGATGGCGTTTTTGGTCGATTCCCAGGCCGTCGAGGTGCTGCTCCCAGCAGGCGACCCCGGCGATTTGTCCGCGCGGCGCACTCAGCAGCCGGCGTCGCGGCTCCTGGGGCAGGCCCTCCTCGTTGCAGGTACGCCAGGGCATGCGCATTGAGGCAGTAGGTGATGTCGCCCGCGTGCAGCAGCAGCAGGAAGTTGATCCGCCTCTTGCTCGCGCTGCTCGCAAACCAGGCGAACCAGTCATTGCCAATCTGCGTCACGTAGCCGTTGTGGCCCTGATGGCGTGCCCCGGAATCATCCACCGTGATCGCGCGGCTGACCGCCAGCCCGCTCACCAGCAGTTGGTCCTTCTCGGCGAAGAACTCCGCGTTGTGGCGACTCAGGAGCGCATCGATTTGGCCCACGGAGATAGCGATGCCCCACTCGGTCAACTGCTCATGCAGCAAGGGCTGGGTGACCTGGCAGTGGTGGTGCTGATAGAGCACGTAGCGGCGCAGCTCCGGCCCGAAGTGCCCGCCGTTAAGGCTCGCCGGCAGCTCGCCCACGCGCCACTGCCTGTCCGGGGTCTGCCACACCTCGAGGCGATAGCGAATGTTGTGGGGCGCAATGCGCAGCTCCTGCACGATGAAGTCACGATACCCTTTGAAGCGGGAGTGCGGCGGCAGCGGCTCACGCGGGGCGACCTTGATGGGCTCGTGAATCGTCAGCTCCTGGCTCTTGCTGCGCTTCGCCGAGCCCGGACGCTTGCCGTCCGCCTCCTCGGTGTCCGACGTCTCGGTCGCCGCGTCCATACCGCTCGCCTTGAACTTCGGCTTCGCCTTCTCGCCCTTGAGCACGGCGATCTCGTCGCGCAGCTGTTGAATCAGCTCCGCCTGCCTCAGTATCTGCTCGATGAGCTGCTCGACCTGCCCGAGCAATCGATCCACCAGCGCACTGCGCTCTGCCTCGGGGACGTTCGGCAGCTGTTTGTGGCCAGGCATCTCTATGACGGTATCAAGATCAAGGCGCCTTCTTACGCGTTACTTTAGCTCAGGTTGATATCTCTCTGATATAGCTGCCGTAACATTTTGAGAAATTACTTCGGAACAGTAGCGTCCCAACGTTGAGCGTCCGTGGTGCTACAAGGTGCTGATACGACGTAAGTATACGAGGAGGATGCCTGTAATCGACTTGAATGCCGGTGCCCACGCGCCTCAGCCTGTTGCTTCACCGCAGGGGGAACACAGGAGGCTGGCACGTGTACGCAGGCAAACTGGTTTTCGCGCAGATTACCGAGCA
>CAZPJI010000087.1:0-2526 GCA_964586925.1 uncultured Gammaproteobacteria bacterium | reverse complement strand
TGGTGAAGGGTTTCGGGTGCCGACAGGCGTACGAAAGCCTCTCATGCAGGAACGCGCGGTCCACAAATTGGCATCTATGGGGATTTCGATCTGAGGCTGATGTCGGCGACGGAGCGACCGCTACCGGGAAGCGGTGGCGTTGATGCGATGAGGCCGCCTGGTGGCGTTTGCGCGCGTGATTGTCGGCGCGATGCGCGGATGAGCGTGATCCTTTTGGCATCGATGGCTGTGATCGGCACGAGCGGGTTTGTCGCCGAAGGCCAAGTGCCGCGGCCGAAGACTGCGCAAATGCCATGCCGGATCATAGCCGTTCCTCCCGGTTCATCGTGGCCGCGAACGGTGGACCGCGCGGTTGTTGCCAGCGTTGGAAGACCTCGATGACGATCATGCGCCCGCCGCAGCAACGGCATGTCGGCCGGAAGTCGGGTAGCTCGTTGGCAGATTCGGGACTGGGTGACGAGGCAGCGTTCAGGAGTTCGCGCGCCAAGGCGAGACTTGCCTTTCGGGCTGAGCTTGCAAGCAGCCCATAGTGGCGAATGCGGTGGAAGCCACGCGGGAGGACGTGGCACAGAAAGCGGCGGATGAACTCGTCGGTGGCGAGCGTCATGACCTGCTGACGATCGGCGCCATCGCGGCGGTAGTCCTTGTAGCGGAAGGTGACGCCGTCATTGTTGAAGGCGATTAGGCGGCTGTTCGAGATGGCGACCCGGTGCGTGTAGCGCGACAAGTAGGCGAGCACGGCTTCAGGCCCTGCAAACGGCGCCTTCGTGTAAACCACCCACCGCTTCTGCCGGACGGGGCCGAGGTGACGCAGGAAGGCGCGGCTGTCGGCAAGCTGCGCCATTGATCCGAAGAAGGCAAGCCGACCGGCGTCATGGAGCTGACGCAGTTTGGCGAGGAACAGTCTCCTAAACAGCTTGCCGAGCACCCGGACCGGAAGCAGGAAGGCCTTGCGCGACGGCACCCAATGCTCCCCGTCAGGCGAGATACCGCCACCGGGGACGATCATGTGCACGTGCGGATGATGGGTCATCGCCGAGCCCCATGTGTGAAGCACGGCGGTGATGCCGATGCGGGCGCCGAGATGCTTCGGATCGGCGGCGATGGTAAGCATCATCTCGGATGCCGTCTTGAACAGCACATCGTAGACGACCGCCTTGTTGTAGAAGGCGATTGCGGCGACCTCTGCGGGTAGCGTGAACACGACATGGAAATAGCCCACCGGGAGGAGATCGGCCTCGCGCCCGGCAAGCCATGTCTTTGCCGCCGCACCCTGGCACTTCGGACAGTGGCGGTTGCGGCAGGAATTGTAGGCGATCCGCCGCTCGCCGCAATCTTCGCAGGCCTCGACATGTCCACCCAGTGCTGCCGTTCGGCAGTTCTCGACGGCCGACATCACCTTGAGTTGGGCCAAACTGACGTGCCCCTCATGGACCTGCTGGTAGGTCGCTCCGGCAGCGCGGAAAATGTCGGCGACCTCGATTGAGGTCCGCACGGCATCAGCCGTCGGACGTCTTGCCTTTCATCAGGGCCATCAGCCGGTCGAGTGGCCCTGCGACCGCGTGGATCGTTCGGGTCGAAACCTTGGCATAGAGCGCGGTCGTCTCAAGCTTGCTGTGTCCAAGCAGAACCTGGATGACCCGGATATCGGTGCCGTCCTCCAGAAGGTGGGTGGCAAAGCTGTGCCTCAGCGTATGCGGGCTGACGCGCTTGCGGATGCCGGCAACTTCGGCGGCCTCCTGGACCGCACGATGCAGTTGCCGAGACGAGATCGGGTCCGTGCGGCTGCGCCCGGGAAACAGCCAGCCATGGGGCATCATCACGCCCCGTCGCTTGCCTTCGCGCCACCACAGTCGCAGCAGTTCGAGGAGTTGCGGTGAGAGCATGGCGTTGCGGTCCTTGCGCCCCTTGCCCTGTTCGACACGGATCAGCATGCGCGTGGAGTCGATGTCGTCGACTTTGAGATGCGCGACCTCGGACACGCGCAGGCCCGCGCCGTAGGCAACCCCGAGCGCGGCCTTGTACTTGATGCCGGGTGCCGCTTCGAGCAGACGCGCCGCTTCCTCCACGCTCAGTACATCGGGCAGCTGGCGCGGATTGCGGGTGATCACCAGGGCGCGTGACAGGTCGCGCCGCTTTAGCGTGACCAGAAACAGAAACCGCAATGCCGAGACCGTGCTGTTGATTGTCGGGGGACGGACGCCGTTCTCATGCTGGTGCAGTTGAAAGCGCCGTACATCCTCGACCGTCGCGGTGACGGGCGTGCGCCCGAGGAAAGTGGCGAAACGCCGGACATGGCGGATGTAGTCGCGTTGCGTATGAGACCCCAATCCCCGCATCACCATGTCCTCCTGCATGCGCTGGCGAAGCGGCGTGGTCGGGGCGTCGTGTGAAAAACTCGTCATGGAAGTTCCTCCGGTTGAAAGGAACTCCACGATCAGGCAAGGTTCGCCACCTGCCTAGAACATCGGGCAATCACCTCAATCTCGCCGCGCGCACTCTCCCGCGAAGCGGGTTCGTGCATGG
>CAZPJI010000086.1:0-2543 GCA_964586925.1 uncultured Gammaproteobacteria bacterium | reverse complement strand
TGATCGCTTGCGCCCCGCAACAGGGCGCCGGCGATGCATTGCCCCCATGTGCCAGTCAACGATAAATCAATGCCTTAGTTGCGCGGAAGGCGGGTTGCACCCGTGGCTCAGAAAGCACCGCTAAGTCGTTGTCCGGACTGCCCGTTGGAAGGCCGCGGCGGCGCGAGCGCCTGTGAGATCCATGAACGCTGGCTCGAACTCCTGAACCAGTACGTCGCTGGAACCATCTCGTCCAAGGATTATGTGCTTGACAACCTCAACCTGCTGCGCCTGCACAAGGAGCAGCTGAAGAAGCGCGTTTCGCAGGTCGCAGCTGCCTGAACCGGCCCGAGCTGTGTTGCTCGACGGTTGCTGACGGCCACAAGCGGACGTCCCCCCCTTCAACCGTGGCTCGAAATCGTGAACACAAGCGGTTGCATCTGTAGCATTGAAAATGCCATAGCCGGCGAATTACTACTCCCAGACCCCTTCCTCATGTGCCAACTCCTTAGCCCTCGCGTTGCTCGGCCGACGCATCTTCGTGAGCATCCCATCCTTTCTCTCACCCGGATAGTCCATCTGTCTGTCTCTCTCACCCGCTCAAGGACTCTCTCAAAATCCTAACCCGAAAGAACGGCAAGCACCCTGACAGAGGGAGCACTACGCGACGTGCACGACGTAACGCAAGTTCGTGCTGAGTCCCACCGATTTCGGCCTGCCTTCGCCTATCGGAAACCGACTACACAGTGTTGGGACAATTCCTACAAGCGGGCGCGCCAATGGGCAACTACACTATAATACGTATGAGACAGTACGTGCGCTGGCTAATCGCAGCAGTGTAGTGGAGGGGCGTGCCGCCTCCCCGGAGAACGATCCCACGAGGCCGTGCGCCCGCAAGGCTTCGTCCCAGTGATGAGTGGAATTGGCCGACCCAAGAGACACGGTGGGGATAGTTGCCAGCCGTCGAAGAAGAGTGTTGCTAGCTTCTTGGCTTCAAAGTGCTCAAACAGTTCGGGGTCAAGAATGCCTAGAAAACACTCGCCCGGCATAGGATGGCTGTTGGTTTCTTATTTACCTCGGTGGAGATTCCTAATACGTAATTGAGGTCATATTTTTATCTGGAGAACCTTCCGCGTAGTGGTGTTATCCGGAAGCAGCGCAAGCATCGGCTTGGGATTCTTGTGAAAGGGCGGAGCTGGTTGCAGAGCTATCCAGAAACGAGAGAATCACTCGTTCGGCCAAGAAGACTTCCTTTGCGATCGTGTGGCAGATTGGAGGTGCGTGTTTGTACGTATGCGAGATAGTACAAAACTAGCTTGCGAATTCCTGTTCACTATTCAACCGAGGACAACAAAATGCGCAAATTTGCTGCGGTAGCAGTTCTTTTTGCAGTCAGTTTTTCGTTCAATGGTGGCAACGTGATTGCTGACGTGACTATCACATGCCCGCTAGAGCAGGCGCGGCGTACGATCACGGACAGGCTGCCGGATGGCTGGTGGACAACACCTATCGTTAATCGGCTGTCGAAAACTGAAATATCCAAGATCGGCGGCCGACTTGCCTTAATTTGCGTTTATGGATCGTCTGGATCTGTTCAACACCATCCACCGCAGGGTCACACTTGTAGGGCCATGAGCCGCGGCTTTCGGTGCAAGGCGATGGCACACCGGCCGCAAACTTTTTCAACTGGGAAAATCGATGTCCGGCAAACCTTCACCTTTGACCTCGATCGGGGTCGAGTCGGCGGTGGCGATGCTGACATTTGGTTCGAGGCTGAGACGCGGGACCTACTGTATCTGGTGCCGCGTAACGGTGCCCGCATGTCAGTTGGTAATCGCTCGAACCGTGGTTATGCTGGGTGCTCACAAGCACGTTTCTCCACTAACCGAGTTTCCCTTCGGGATATTCCGGTTGGCTCATACGTATGCGCGCGTACCAATGAAGGGAGAATTAGTCAGTTTCGTGTCAACAGGGTATCTCATGGCACGCCCAAAACACTATCGATTGGCTATACGACATGGAAGTAAGAAAATTCGAAATCTTGTTTGAGCCGAAAAGCCTGGGCAGGAACGGAACAGAAGCATTATGTCGTTCGCGAACCGGTACCTTGAACAGTAGCCGTAGAATTGCCTAATCAGCGCATCAAGCCGACCGCGTACTGCGCCGTCTAGCTCCGACGCAGGTGTGTAGTTTCGTTGGCGGTGCAGTATGCGTCAGCTTATGCTTGGCGTTAGAGGCAACCCCGATGTCCGCTCTGGGTCGGCTGCGGACTATGCCGCCTTACGGCGCCCGGGCGCCCTGAGCCTGCGCCACTACGACCGCATCCGCAACGGCCTCGCCGCCGCGCTGCGCCGCCACCTCAAGCTGCTCCGAGGACCGCGACCTGGCCGCCTACGTCGAGGGGGTGGACCTGCCCGACAGCGCCCTGGTCACCCTGCACCGCAGCGACCTGTGGGAGATCACCTCCCGTTTCGCCGCCATCGAGCTGATCGTCAGCCATGAGATGGAAGCCATCCACCGCCTGGAGGCCACCACCGGTACAGTCGCTGACCCGCCCTCCCCCA
>CAZPJI010000085.1:0-2815 GCA_964586925.1 uncultured Gammaproteobacteria bacterium | reverse complement strand
AGGAGCGGACGCCCCGGCCGCGAACGGCCTCTGGTGGCATGGCGCATCGCGACGGGGACCGTCGCTCCTACAACCCGTTATACTGGCAGAACTCTTCAGGGGAATCGTTAACGATTCTTCGTTGCAGGGCGAGCGCAACCGCTGTACCCTGCAATTAATACATTAGGGAGGATTCGATGAGGTCTACGGTCCATTGGGGAAAGCACACGGTTCCGATAACACTTGCACTGATGCTCGCCACACCCGGATCGCTTGCCAACACCAACCGCGGCAATCCGTCCGCACCAATGTCGACAACCCCAATGGCGAAACAGAAAGCCCCGAGGCCACCCGATTTCCATGCCGGACTGTGGAAAGAAGTCATCACCACGCATATATGGGGACCGTTCACCAAGCACCAGACGCACAAGGAGTGCTGGCAAATCCCAACTCCTCAAGTGACGGACAAGAAACTTGCCCGCAAGTGCATCAACGTAAAGATCGTCAGAAAAGGCAATACCTACATCGTCGATGAAATGTGCCCTGCTTCCGGCCATCAAATGCATCTGCATCTATCAAGAACGTATGCCGGCAACACCGCCACGGAAGCAGGCACCATAAAAATGCAGGGTCTAACGGCGCACGTCAAGGCTCGTGCGAAACGCATCGGGAAGTGCCCTGCAACCGCAACGAAGCGATGACGCAAATCGCGACGGGGACCGTCGCTCCTACGTGGCCTCCTCATGGCAGCGAAGGCCGGCAGCGCGGGTCTGCCGTTTTCGCCCGCGCTTTTCACGGGTTCCTGCCTGCGTACGAAGCATCGGATTGTAGGAGCGGACGTCCCGGCCGCGAATGGCCTCTGGTGGCATGGCCCATCGCGACGGGGACCGTCGCTCCTACAGCGCCTTGGCGTGAGAATCAGCCCGCTGCGCGCTTGCGGGCGGTGAGGTGCACCAATAGAAGCGACACAGCCGCCGGCGTCACGCCGGGGATGCGCCCCGCCTGCCCCAATGTGCCGGGGCGTGCGGATTCGAGCTTTTCGCGTACCTCGGTCGACAGCCCCCGCACCTTCGAGTAGTCGAAGTCCTCGGGGATGGTCTGCGTTTCCTGGCGGCGAAGCCGGGCGATCTCGGCATCCTGCCGCCGCAGATAGCCCGTGTAGCGCGCCTCGGTCTCCAACAGCTGCGCGAGCTCGCGGCCGGGTCCGATATCTAGGCTGACCAGTTCATTCACTGCGGCGTAGCCGACGCCCGGCCGCGCCAGCAACTCCCAGGCCGTGACCGGATCGGACGGCGCCCGCTCCAGGTGCGCCTCGACCCACTCGCCCGGCAACTGGGTTGGCGTGAAGCGGCGCTTCTCCAGATTCTCCTTCGCCTGCGCGTAGCGCTCGCGCTTCTCCTCGAACCGCGCCCAGCGTTCGTCGTCCACCAGGCCCAGCTCGCGGCCCATCGGCGTCAGGCGCTGATCGGCGTTGTCCTCGCGCAGCGAGAGGCGATACTCGGCGCGGCTGGTGAACATGCGGTACGGCTCGCTGGTGCCGCGCGTGGTGAGGTCGTCGAGCAGCACGCCGATGTAGCCCTCGTCGCGCCGCGGCCACCACGCGTCCCTCCCCTGCACCTTGAGCGCCGCGTTGGTGCCGGCCACCAGGCCCTGCGCCCCCGCTTCCTCGTAGCCCGTGGTGCCGTTGATCTGGCCCGCGAAGTAGAGGTTTTCCACCGCCTGCGTTTCGAGCGCGAGCGTCAGGCCGCGCGGATCGAAGTAGTCGTACTCGATGGCGTAGCCGGGCCGGGTGATCTCGGCCTTCTCGAAGCCCTTGATCGTGTGCACCAGTGCCACCTGGGCGTCGAACGGCAGGCTCGTGGAGATGCCGTTCGGGTACACCTCGTGCGTATCCAGCCCTTCCGGCTCGATGAAGATGCGGTGCGAGGTCTTCTCCGCGAAGCGCACCACCTTGTCTTCCACCGACGGGCAATAACGCGGGCCCACGCCCTCGATCGCGCCGGTGAACATGGGCGAGCGGTCGAGTGCGGCGCGGATCACGTCGTGCGTCGCCTCGTTGGTCTCGGTGAGGTAGCAGTGCACCTGGCGCGGGTGCTCCTCCGGCGAGCCGAGGAAGGACATGACCGGCCGAGGCTCGTCGCCCGGCTGCGATTCCAGCCCGGCCCAGTCGATGGTGCGTCCGTCGATGCGTGGCGGCGTGCCGGTCTTCAGCCGGCCGACATTAAAGCCATAGCCGCGCAGCTTCACCGACAGCGGGTTCGACGGCGCCTCGCCCGCGCGTCCGCCGCCGTAGTTGCGCTCGCCGATGTGGATGCGCCCGCCGAGGAAGGTGCCGACCGTGAGCACCACGGCCTTCGCCCGGACTTCCAGCCCCATCTGCGTGATCACGCCCGCGACGCGGTCGTTTTCGATGATGAGGTCTTCCACGCCCTGCTGGAACAGCGACAGGTTCGGCTGCGCCTCCAGGAGCGAGCGGATCGCCCGCTTGTACAAGGTACGGTCGCACTGGGCCCGCGTGGCCCGCACCGCCGCGCCCTTGGAGGCGTTCAGGACCCGGAAGTGGATGCCGGCTTGGTCCGTCGCCCGCGCCATCGCGCCGCCCAGGGCGTCGATCTCGCGCACGAGCTGGCTCTTGCCGATGCCGCCGATGGCGGGGTTGCACGACATCTGCCCCAGCGTCTCCAGGCTCTGCGTCACCAGCAGCGTGGACGCGCCCAGCCGCGCCGCGGCCAGAGCGGCCTCGGTTCCGGCGTGTCCGCCGCCCACCACGATGACGTCGAATCGATCCTTCACGGTCTCAAACTGCTTGAAAACCCGGCTATTTTAGGGGTTTTGG
>CAZPJI010000084.1:0-2966 GCA_964586925.1 uncultured Gammaproteobacteria bacterium | reverse complement strand
GTGTGGTGAAAACAAAAAAATCCTATCCGATTGTTTTACGTATGATTTTGTACCACAACTGTCGAATAGGGGTGGAAGCACGCGACTGGGCCGCGCGGGTTTATCGACCCGAGATCCGGGACAAGTGGGACCAGGTCTACAAAGCGAACGGCGTCGAGGACGCGGTGGGCAAAGAGGCGAGTTCCGTCCCGCCGGACATGGACAGGGATGCGTACGGCGCGCGAGTACGAGCCAAGCTTGCGGGATTGGAGGAGATCGCCGCGCCAACGGGCTACCAGCTCATTGCGCCCATGATTGACCGGTTCCTCACGGAGCACCTGTTTGCGGATTGAGGTCAACAGATGTGCTTCGCAAAATTGTTGACGCCGATGACTTGCACATTGCCCCCTTCCGCGAAGACGGCAAGACCTACGGCACCCCGACGTGGATCTCGTCGGTGGCAGTCGACGGCGCCCTCTATTTGCGGGCCTACAACGGCAAGGATTCCCGCTGGTATCAGGCGGCGATGGGGCAGAAGGGGGGCCCGGATCACGGCGGCCGGCATGACGATGGAGGTCGCCTTCGAGCCGGTCAAGGGGCCGATCAATGACCGCATCGATGAGGCCTACCGCGGCAAGTACAAGGGTCACCAATACCTGCCGTCGATGATCAGGGCGCGCACGCGCGCGGCGACGGTCAGGGTCATCCCCAAGGAGGAATTGCCATGAACCTTGCGTTCGAGAACCAGGCCGCCCTCGTCACCGGCGCCGATTCCGGCATCGGCTAGGCGACCGCGCAAGCCTTCGCCGAGGCTGGGGCGCCGCGCTGCACGAGGAAGCGCTGCGCCCGCGGGTCGAGGCGCTCGAATCGGCAGGTCACAAGGCGCTTGCCGTGTGCCCTGCGATGTGAGCGTCGAGAGTCAGGTGAAGGCGATGGTCGAGAAGGCCGTGTCGACCTTCGGCCGGCTCGACGCGGCCGTCAACAATGCCGGCGTGCAAGGTCCCATCGCGGAAACCGCGGATGCGAGCGGAGAAGAGCTCGATCGGGTGAATGCGATCAACCTGCGCGGCGTCTGGAGCTGTATGAAGTACGCGCTGATCCAATCGACACGCCGAGAGTCGCCGGCATGAAGGAGAGCGAAGGTCCTGCCATGGCCGAGTCGATGCGGGAGGTCCCGATCGCGCGCCTCGGCCGGCTGGAGGAGATCGCCTTTGCTGTCCTCTTTCTCTGCAGCCCCGGCGCCGCCTATATCATCCGCCACGCGTTCGTCGTGGACGGCGGCTACACCATCCATTGAGACAGAAGGTGGCAAAGGTATTCGTGATGGGCGCAACCGGCGGCGTGGGCTCGCGGGTGGCCGCCCAGCTCGTGAAGCGCTGCGAGCAGGTGTTCGACCTGACGCTTGCCCTCGCGCAGGTCGCGGAGGGCTACCGCGCGATGGACGAGCGCCGCGCCACCAAGGCCCTCCTCTGTGAACAAGGCCAGCGGCGAGCGATGCCATGAAGCCAATCCGCAATCCGCACTCCGCGCCCGGAGACTGGTACGTCGACACGGCCTGCATCGATTGCGGCGCTTCGCGACACGTCGCGCCGGGCCTGATTGTCGAACGCGAGGAGAAGAGCGTCTTCGCCCGCCAGCCGGCAACCCCAGCGGAGGAGATGGCCGCCTGGCGCGCGGCGCTCGTCTGTCCGACCGCGTCCGTCCGCACGGAGACGAAACGGCGGCGCCCCAATGCCCCAGTCTTTCCGCAGGCGATCACCTCCGGCGTCTGGCGCTGCGGCTTCAACGCGCGATCGTCGTTTGGCGCGCACTCGTATTTTGCCGCGCGCCCAGACGGCAATCTTCTGATCGATTCGCCCCGGTATGCGGCGGTGCTCGCGCAATGGTTTCGGGACGCAGGCGGTATTGCGCACGTCCTCCTGTCACACCGTGACGATGTTGCAGATGCCCACAGGTATGCGCACCAGCTCGGCGCACGCGTCTGGATTCATCGCGACGACGCAACGGCTGCGCCCTACGCGACCGATTTTCTCGAAGGCCGGTCCGCGCGCACGCTGGCGCCCGGCGTACGCGCGATTCCCGTGCCCGGACATACCCGCGGCAGCGTCGTCTACCTGCTCGACGATGACGTGCTCTTTTCCGGCGATTCACTCGCCTGGAGCGCGCGCGAGCGGGACGTCGTGGCGTTCAAGGACGCGTGCTGGTATTCATGGACGGAGCTCACTGCCTCACTCGGCAATCTCGGCGGGTATCGCTTCGAATGGCTGCTGCCTGGCCATGGTTGGCCGGTGCATTTGCCCGCGGACGAGATGAAGGGCCGGTTGCGCGCGCTCGTCGACCGCATGGCGGCGGAATCGTGACGCGCCTCCCTAAACGGCCTGAATGATCCTGGTCTGAATGATCGCCGGAACCCTTTGCTCGCTGCCGCGGCGCCACTGGTTCGGCTTACCACCGAATCACGAGTAGCCGGTGAGCCAGCCTCGACGGCACACAGAAGACCCGCGCATCCTTTTCTGCCGCTCGCACGCGGCTGTTGTGTAGCAAGCCCGGTCGAGGCGAATGGCTCGCAGCATCGGGTTCGAGCGGCAGCACAACCCGTACAACAGGTCTTCAAATCCCTCGCAATCCCGCTACCCAAGCGGGTGCTCGCCATTACTGCGCGCCCCAGCCAACCCTCTGACGTGTAGGCACACGCCAAATTTTCTGATATCGCTTGAGTTCACATCTGACGTGGCTTTGCGCCAAGTCGTGTGTTCCTCCCCCGAAAACCAGGCTGTGGACCGTGGGCCAGGCCTTCCCCACGGGTCCCTGCTATCAGGAACTCACCGGCACGATGCGGGTCCTGAAGCCCGCGGCCATCCTCAGCGCCCAGATCGAGGACCTTTGCTACGAGGACTATATCGCCGGGCTCTGGATCGACGGGGTGAATCATTACTCGCACATGGCCGGCGAGTGCGAGAACGACGATTCCCCCACGGTCTGGCTCG
>CAZPJI010000083.1:0-3486 GCA_964586925.1 uncultured Gammaproteobacteria bacterium | reverse complement strand
CCGCCGGAGCGGGGTCTATGGGGCGTGCCAGGGGGCGCTGTCAGCCGTCCGCGATGCCGCATTCGAACTCAACGTTCCCGGGTGGCCGCTATGTGAAGCTTCACGCAGCGGCGGGAAGCGGACATCGCGGGTGCCGCCCCCAGCTCGCTAGTGTAAGGTGCCGCTAGGCGCCCAGGTAAGAGGTTATGAGAAACTTGTATGCGCTCTTGCAAATCGTGGCCATTGTCCTGGCCATATACCCTCTTCTTGCAACAAACACCTTCGGACTAAGAGCATACGACAATATTGATGCAATATTGTTCGTCCTCGTGGCGCTTGTAATCTTTATTGGTGCCGGAGTTGGGTATCGTCGAGAAACAAAGAAGATAGAAGAAGAAAAATCACTAATAGCATGCCCTTATTGCGCTGAGCGTATTCAGCCGCAAGCAAAGATTTGTCGTTTCTGTGGTAAGGACATTCATTAGCAGTTTTAGCAGCGAAGTATCGGTGCCTAACGAACCGCCTCCAAAGCGACGCGGCTGCCGCCCGCTGGGCCGCCGGCGGCCAGGGCAATGGTCTCGGTGGGGAAACGGCGACTTGGCAAGACGATCCGGGGGGCATGTCGCACGACGAAACATGCCCCCCAACCCTCTCCGCCCGTAGCATCCCCCGCAGCGAGGCGAGGCGGGAATCAAGTACGTAGCGTAATTACGTTCGATACGCTACATGTCCCCAAACAACCTCGGGGTCGGAACAAGCCGCTCCGCAGGCATTGAGACAGCATAGCCTCCCCCGGCCGAAAAACCCGCCTGTGGCAAGCGTCGTGCCCGCGTCGATTGATAGGCTGTGCCTTTCGGGCACGGCTTGCATAGCTACCGCGTCGCCTATCGCGTGATAGGCGGAATGTCTGATATGCAAGGCAATGCCAACAGGCGGAGCCTATGACACCACGGTGGATAACCCCGGAGGGGCCTGTAATTACTGGAGGGGTCAGCCCGGCGGGCAGCGATCAACGAGCCGGAGTCTTTGGCTTCCTCGGTGCTCGCGTCCGGAGTTTGACGGAATAGCGGCTGACCAAATCAAGGATGAAATGCTTCGCAAAAGCCTGAGCGACGCGCGAGGAAACGATCAACTCCAGGTCGGAGGCCCAATCGTCCCGCAGCCGCTCAAGCTCGTCATTCGATTGCATCGTATCCGCCTTGAAGGTGACCCAAGCGCCCGTAAGCGAGGGAGACGGGCGCCTGAGCCTTTTAACGAAAAACCTTGTCGAATTCGAGCCAAGATTCTCCGGCACGGTCACGGTCCTGGCTGGCGTTTCCGCCCGGAGAATGCATGGCCGCCCGTGCTGCGGGAGGTTTTTTAATGCCGCGACACCTACCCGCTGGTCGCGTCCCTTTCGGGCCTGGCAACAAGTTTATGCGGTCGCGTATTTAACAAGTCCAACCCTGGAAAGCGGCGCCAGCGCAACTTTATGACTGGCTGAAATTTGCAAGCACGAGCCATCTTCCGAAGTCTGCTCGGGACCGAAACTTACGGATTCGCCGCCTGTGCCTTCAAAAGTCAGCCGAGCAACCACCGGAGAGACCGCCGGGTCGCTGAAGGCATACCAAAAATCACCAGATAAATGCGCGCTGGCAATTATCGTAATATCCCAACCGGCCTCATGAACCACGGTGCGAGTAGTGGCCTCCAGGCTCGAAGGCACCAACAGGGTTGCAACGTCCAGATCCAGAACGCCGGCCGCGGTGCTTTGGCTTCGCAGTAGAGCGGAAACCGCATTCAATGTCGCAGCCGATGGAGCGGCACCGCTTCCAGTATCGACCAAATTGGAGCTATTAAACCAAGGATCGCCATCGCTTAGAGTCACGCCGTTATCTAAGCCGTTTGCAAGAGCGCGAAGCTCATTGCTATAGGCCTGATAACGAAATGCAGCGGCGCCGCGGCGCATCAGATCAATAGCCGTTCCATTCACAACGCTCTGAATGCTCGCGCGCAGATATACATCGATTGCCCCAATCCGCAATTGAACCGCCGTCCCGCGCAGATCGGCAGATAAATAAGGGTCCCAACCGCTGCCGGGTGTAGGAAGCCCGAGCGATGGAATCGCAACGTCGACCACCTCGATATTCTTAAAATCCCGACAGGCGATTGGAAAAGTCAGCCGTTCAACCTTGGCTCGTAATGGATTTGGCTGCCTCTGCAATGCAATTGTTGCTGAGGTCGAAAACAGTTCGGATAGCTGACTCGACGCCCGAACCGCCAATTTTGCGATGCCGTTCTGATCCGTTGCCTTCTGCGCCGCCAGATCAAAACCAAGCTTGTCTGCGGCAAAGGCAATTGCATGAACATCGGTAAGTTCTGAATCGCTCGCCAGCAGGCCGTCCGCCAACGGATGGTCAACAGCAGAACGCGGGATAACGCCAAGGCGAGCAAGCCGAGCCTGAGCGGTAGCGATGATTACATCTTCGCGGTTCCAGCTCGGTGTCGACGGAGACGGACCGCCGGGCGTCCAGGATGCAACTCGGGCAATAGCATCGGCTCGTTCTCGCTCGGTCATCTGTCGCACGGTCTGCGAATAGTTGGGCATGTTGATCGCTCGTGTTGATAGGCTCGACCATGATCTTATCGGCCGATTGCTGACGATGCGCGTCACCCGATCAGATCGACGATACGCCGTCTCGACCGTGGCAAATCGGCGCGCAGCATTGCACACATTGCCGCCTCAGCCGGTCCCCGCGGCTCGCGGCCACCGCGGCGAATTCGGACCCAAGCCGCGGCCTCAAATCGCTGTAGATGCGCCGCAACGATGCCAGCAAGCCGGTAGCGAGCCGTGGTGTGGCCAGGGTCAAGCAAGCCGCAGAACTCGCTCAGCGCCAGCAGGCCATCGGCCTCGGTGCGCAAGCCATCAAGGCGGTCCAAGGCCAAGCCGGATAGGCGCTCAGTCGGCGGGGTCATCCGCGCCGCCGGCCAGCTCGCGGAGCGCTTCGAAAATCGCTCCCTTTACCATCCTTTCAACCTCCCGCATGTCGGTTGTTCCAGCCACGTCGCCGGCAACCCTGGACGGGATGCTAAGCAGTCGAGCGCGTGCATTTCGGACCAGGCGGACCCACTCGTCGGCTACCGCATCGGCCGGGATCAGCTCGCCGCGCCGCTCCGCCAACCTCGTCTCAATTTCAGCTCGCCGCGCCGCGTCAAGCGCGGCCTTTTCCTGTTGCGGGTCAAGATCGCCCTTGCTCTCGCGGCCGGCAGCGCTCCGGCGCAATCTTTCGATGTATCGCTGGCGAATTTCGTCCAGGGTCATTCCTTTCGTGAATAGCCCGACAGCGAAATACTCGCGGGTTGCCCGGACCGATAAAAACAAATGAGCCGCGATATCGGCTTGTCTCACTGACGGATGACCTCCTTATGAAGGGTCTGCGGGTAGTGAGAAAAGGCGGTGTTAACAGCCCGCATGACCCATATGGCGGAGGACCCGCAAGCCTCCGAATTCATTAAGAAAACCATTTT
>CAZPJI010000082.1:0-3550 GCA_964586925.1 uncultured Gammaproteobacteria bacterium | reverse complement strand
CCCTGAAGCGGCCGCCCGATCCAAGAATGCTGCAAGAGGTCACCGAGGCGCTACGGAAGGGACCTGTCTCTGCGTTTACTGTCCTTCACCTCGAAAAGATCTTGCTGCAGTTTGCTCAGCGAGACGTAAGGGTCGACCTCGGTATCCCAATGGCGCTCCTAAGCGCGGTCACGGCAAACCCGATGGTCAGCGGACGCGACACAGGGACCATATTGTCGGCAGCCGTGCAGCTTGCCTTGAACAAATTGGGGATACGGCACGCGATGCGGTTCGGGCTTGAGGCGCTCGCGGCTTACCCGCGGGACCCCCTGCACTACAAGAACCTCGCCACCGTGGCGACAGCCATTGGTAACGAGGCAGCGGCGAATGCTTTCTTGCTCGCGGCAGCGCAAGTCGAGGCAAGAGGCGTCGCTCCCAGTCCTGCAGAAATCGAGGAACTCTCCAGACTGACTGCTGCAAACTAATGGCAGTCACATGGCATTCCAGGCGACGATCAAGCTGCCGTCGACGCTCCAGCGAGTCGGCGAGCCTGGTTCGCGTTCTGCCGATTCAGTTGTCACGTCCTGGTAAGAGACACGGTGCCCAGGCTGCTGCGAAAGAACGAACGAACCTTAGCTGCGCGGAGTTGCCGGCGCTGTAAACGCATTGCAAGATCTCATGATGAAAAACCCGAAATTATGCTCCGACTGTGCGTGACTCGGCCTAAGAAAACCAAACGCTTGCCATGTGCCATTGCGGTCCGAACGGCTTCTCATAATCTCGTAGCCTGCCGCAGGGGACGATAACCTATAGATTCGATGCTTCCGGGCAGCTGTTAAAGAGTGTCGGAGAAAGCTCATACATTAGTGCTTGACACCAGCTATTGCCTGCAACAGACCAATATTCCATCCCAACACAATGTTAGGAAAGCTCCGCATGGCCAGCCACCGCCAGCTGCTTGTCCTCCTCGCTGCTCTCGCCCTCACTGGCGTCTGCTATTGGCCTGGCCTGTTCGGGCCCTTCGTCTTCGACTCGGGGCAGAACATCGTCGAGAATCGGGCTGTCCATATTCCCAATGTCTCCCTAAGCTCACTTGGCGGGGCTGCAAAAAGTTATGCGAGCGGCCTCACCTTCCATCGCCAGCTCACGATGGTGAGCTTCGCGCTCAACTACTACTGGGCAGGCCTGAGCCCGTTCTGGTTTAAAGCGACGAATCTGGCACTGCACCTTGCAAACGGGGGGCTTATCTTCCTCTTTACAGCGACGCTGCTCGGGGTGCTCGGCGACCGGGGTCAACTCAAGCTGGGCCACAGCAGCGCACGCTGGCTGGCGGTGATGGTTGCCGCCGCCTGGGTGCTGCACCCGATCAACCTCACCGCTGTGCTCCACAGCGCGCAGCGGGGCACCCTGCTGGCCGCCTTTTTTGTCCTTGCAGGGATGACTCTGTTTGTGGCGGGCCGGGGGCGACTGCTGACAGGACACCGGGGTGGATTCCCGTTAGTGATGTCGGCCTTTGCCCTCTTCACACCGCTCGGAATGCTCGCCAAGGAGAATGCGGCGCTCCTGCCCTGCTTTGTGTTCCTGATCGAGTGGGTGTTCTTCCGCTTCGAGACCAAGCGCCCCCGCGATGCGCAAGTATTGCGCTTATCCTGGCTCATCGGCCTCATCGCTGTCTCGACGCCTGCGGTGTACTTCCTCGCACACCACGGCTGGCTGGTGGACGGCTACGGAGACCGCCCCTTCACGCTGGAGGAACGGCTGCTCACGGAGTGCCGAATCTTGGTGCTCTACCTGAAGTGGATCGTTCTCCCCCGGGGCGCGGAGCTCAGCCTGTTTCACGATGACCTGCCGCTCTCCACCGGGCTCCTCACCCCCTGGTCTACATTGCCGTGCGTGCTCCTGATCGCGCTGTTGTCCCTAGTGGCCATCGCGCTGCGCAAGCGAGCCCCCATGTTTGCCTTCGGGGTGCTCTTCTTTCTGATCGGACAGAGCATGGAGTCCTCGGTGATAGCCCTGGAACTCATCCATGAGCACAGGAATTACGTTCCAAGCATCGGCGTGCTGCTGGCGCTCTTCTACTACCTGGCCGTGGTCGCCACCCGGCTGCCAGTCGAGGCCAAGAAGCTACCTGCCGCGACCATGGCGGCCGCCGTCGCGCTGCTTCTCGCGAATTCGGCATTCATCACGGCAACCCGCGCCCAGACTTGGAGCAACGCCGTGCAGCTCGCCTCCGTCGGCGTCACCTATCACCGTAAATCATCCATCTGGCACTACGAGTTGGGAAACGCTTACCGCATGGCGGCCTTGGCAGGTGGCCCGCTCCAAAACGACTTTCTTCAATCCGCACGCGCCGAGTACGCAAAGGCGGCCACCCTCAACCGCTATTACAGAGCAGGGGACCTGATCGCGGTCATTTCCACTGACATTGCCCTGAAGCGGCCGCCCGATCCAAGAATGCTGCAAGAGGTCACCGAGGCGCTACGCACGGGGCCTGTGTCCGCCCTGACGGTTGTGACCATGAAGGCGCTCCTGCTGCAAATCTCAAGTGCGGCCACAATCGTAAAGCCGGCCATCCCAATGGCGCTGCTCGACGCGATCCGGGCAAATCCGGAGCTGAGCCCGAAGGATAGAGGGTCAATCTTGGCAGCGGCGGGACAGCTTGCTCTTAACAAGATGGGCGTCAAGCAGGCGATCAAGTTCGGGATCGAGGCACTCGCCGCATACCCACTCGAGCCTCAGCATTACAAGAATCTCGCCACGGTAGCGATGGAGCGCGGCAACGCATCGGCGGCAAAGGCGTTATTGCTCGCCGGGGAGCAAGTCGAGTCAAAAGGAGTTGCCCCGAATCACGCCGAGATCGTGCGGCTGTCGAGGCTGGCTGCGCGGTAGCCGGTCCGACCAACCTGCGGCGACGGCCAAGGCGCATTGCGGTGCCCCTTGTGCGGCAAGAAAGCAACGCACCTTCGCCACTAAGCTCGCCGGTTACACCCCGGCAAGCATCAACCCAGCCGTGGTCAGCATCGAGGCGCTCGCGGGCATCAAGCGCAGCCCCAGTGCAGTGGCACGGCTCCTGACCTCGCTTGGTATGCGGCCAAGGAAAGTCGGAGCAGCCCCGTCAAAAGGCGATCCTGAGAAGGAAGAAAGCTCATGCAAGTTCGTGCCTATGCGAGTTACCGGTACTGGAATTTTCCCGTGGACCGCCCTTCAGTTGCCCTGGGGCTGATCTGGTGTCTGGGTTTGGCGGCGTTCTGGCCGGCCCTAACGGGACCCTGGCTTTTCGACGACGTCAAATTGCAAGACCTGATTGCGGCCGCGCACCATGGGCTGGCGTCGCTGGGAACAGCGGGCGGACGAGAAGAGCTCTTTCTCGGCGCCTTTGGGATTGGCCGTCCGCTCGCGATGGCCACTTTCGCACTGAATAGTCTCTTCGGCCAGAGTCCGTTTGGATTCAAGCTTGTTAACTTGCTGCTACACCTGACGACTGCGACGGTCGTCTATTCGCTGGTGCGAAGACTCCTGAGCCTGTATCGCTCGCCCACACAGGCAGGCACCGCGGCGCTGGTCGTGGCGC
>CAZPJI010000081.1:0-3611 GCA_964586925.1 uncultured Gammaproteobacteria bacterium | reverse complement strand
CCCTGAGGTTTCCCCGCATTTTACCCCGGTAACGTAGCAGCATTTTCGGCCTGCCTGCGCAGTTCCGTGATGGCGCTTGCCAGGTCACCTCGCCATCGCGTTTTGAACGTGCTGTCCAGCCAACGCCGTGCGAGAGTGAGCACCGATATCTCAGGCCTGTCATGACGACGGGTGGCGGTGAAATCCAGTTCACGTTGCTGTTGACGCAGGCTTTCACCGATCAGTCGTTGTACAAAGCTAGCCAAGTGCGTGAGCAGGAGCAGCATTTCCAGACGCATGCCGCTACGCGAACGTGCACTGCTCAGACCGAATCCAACCCGTAGGTTTTTGGTGTCCCGGAATGTCTGCTCGATGCGCATTCGCTGCGCGTAGAGATTGACCACCGTCTGCGCCGAGAGATGTTGAAGCCGGCAGCTACTGGCCAACAGCCAGGGCTCGCCTGCCGCCCGGGCACTCTTTGCGCTGGCACGCCCGACGCGCTTGCGCCCGTAGATGTTGCGGCTATGCCGCCCCTTGTTGGGGCGTTTGGCCAGGACAAAAACGGCATCGACCGGATTACTGCGGGCATAGGCTCCTAAACCCAGGCGAGCGGCCTTGTGCGAGGCCCGATCGTATAACATCCGTGCCGGCTCCCAGGCGCCGTGGGCGTCCAGCCGTACGCGGTTCTTTCCGCGTATCCGGCCGATCCAACCCCAGCCTTGCGCCTCAATGAGCTGGAACCAGGGAGAGTGGAAGCCCGCATCGGTCATCACAATGACCTGGTATCCCGCGGGAATCATGTGGCGTAGGCGCTGGACGAAGCGTCGATGCACAGCAGGATGCCCTAATCGCTTCTGCGGATGAACTTCCTCGTACAAGGTCACTGACCGCCCCTCAACCACCACGCTAGCACGCAGCAGATGCCAGTGTTGGTCCAGCGTGAGATCCGACCAGTCGACCACCACCAGCCAATGCCTCATGCCGTGCAGCCAATGCTGCGCCAAGGCCTGGTAGAGCTCCGCGCGATGCTGATGCAAGCCTGCGTTGCCAAGAAGCCGATCGACGGCCTTGAGCCGGTGCTTGAATGTGCAGGGCCGCGGCAAGTGCTGTGCGATCGCCGAGAGACTGGCGCGCCCTCCCTGCAGCAACGCCTCGACTATGTCCGTCATGGCCCGCGCACGCTTCGCGTGCAAGCTTTCCAGACAGGGAGCCAGAACCCGAGCTACTATTGCGTGTGCGTGCATGGCACACCTCGCTTATTCGCCTCGACAACGAAAAGCGAGGGCCAACGTGCCATGCATGCACTGTTTTCATCTCAGAATAGACCGTACTCCGTTGATGGCCAACGACAATTTGTGGGGAAACCTCAGGATCTGTCCCCTTTTTCGTGAAACGGCTAATGCCTTCCAGCAGAGCCCGGACCTCTGATTTAGTCTAGGGCGAGCGCGGCAGATAGAAGCGCATGTGGGATTCGCCACGCAGATAATACTGCGCGCCAGTCAGGTTATCGTGACGAATGAATTCGTCGCCGGTGGCGGGGTCGGTGAAGATCTCGTAGATATCACCTTCATAGGGTTGCACGTCGGCCGGATTGGTCGCCGCCGCGCCGCCCCGCACGCGGATGTTGCGGCCACTGGGCTGCGGGAAGCAGGGCGTACGCCGCGGCGACCGCGACAGGGTCCAGCCATTCCGTTCCAGGGCGTAATAGCCGTAGGCAAATGGATTGTGATCGACCATGTTGGTGGCCGGCTGCAGAAAGTCGTAGTAGCAGGCGTCCTGAATTTTGCAGGCATGACTGTCATCCACGCCGATCAGTTTGGCGCCGGCGGCAATAAGGGTTCCGGCACGTTCGTCATCCTGCATGCGGGTGAAAAAGCTGGGGCAGAGTTGTATTACGTGCCGACGACCAGGCGCACCGCCGGTGGTCTGCGGCAGGTTGACCGGATCGCCGCCGGAACAGGCGCTGGCCGACGCCGGAATGCAGGCGAACACCGGATTGTTCAGAGCATTGTCCGCGGCACGCAGATTGGCGCCGATCACTCCGATTTCGCGCGCGCTGGGGCAGGTGAAATGACGGTAGGCCACGTAGAGGTCGTCGGTATTCCCCGGATAAGGGTTCAGCGCACCATGGAGCAATTGACGGGCCAGCCGCTGTGCATCATTGATGGTGCCGCTGGCATTGGCCACGCCTGTGGTGGCTTGGGTGCAGTTGGCATAGCGGGCGACCTGTTTGGTCTGATTTGTTTTGTACGATGCCGTCATGCCGCCCGGCAGGGAAGCGGTGCCTTCGCCGCGTAGCTCCAGACTGCGCCACATGCCGGTCTCGAAATCGAACACGGCCCGGCCTTCGCTCTGCTGGGTACCGCTGACTCCCGCGCTGGCGAGGGCGCCGTGTTGACTGACCGCGAAATAGGCGAGATTGTCGCGCACGTCCTCGAGTTCAAAGCGAGTCTCGCCGGCGGCGGCCGGGTCCGCCACCGAGGCCCTGTCGACAAAGGAGTCGCCCACAAACAGAGGTCTATCCGGAAACTCCGGCATCCAGAAGATGTTTCTACGATTGGCCGGTCCCGCTGCGGCGATGAGTTCACGGTATCGTGGCAAACCGCCACGCCAGGAGTAGTTGCTGATCTCGCCGGTCGGTGAAATGTCGGCCTCGAAAAGCACGCCCTGGTAATAGTTGATCGCTTTGCCCTTGTTGCTGAGCGAGAGGATGCGTGCGACTAGATGGGTTGTTTCCGATCCCGGGCTGCGGCTTGCCTGGAACTCGACCGTCTTGCGGAAGCTTGATGTTTGCCTGGAACCGCTTTGCTGAGTGGAACTGGCGCTTTCGTAAAAGGGTTGGTCGGTGGGAAGTGTGTAATAGAAGCGGAAGCCGTCGTCGGCCTCCACACCGCCTGTTGGAAGAACGCAAAGCATTGCCGCGGCGCAGATGAAAGTTCGGATACGCATAGCGAATGTATAGGCGAGCAGGGGGTACTTTTCACTAGAATCAAATATAGACCGCGGGACTCCAATCAGCCACGGGACACAAGACGGCGGAAAATGGGGACAGATGTATTTTCTCATTTGCCAGGGTTGGGAACCGTGGCCGGGCTCCTCGGTGAGATTGTCCGAATTGCGACGAAAGGAGGCGGTGACAACTGAAGACGCGAATGAGTCGCGGTTGTCAGCGCCCCCTTTTCTCATCTTTCAACCGTCACCGCCCCAACCCAGGCCCCTAGAAGCGATCCGTCACCGAGACCATTTCCACGGGTAGCTGCCCCCCACGCGGCCGTGCCTCCTGTGTCCCTCGGCCAATGGCCACGAACATCGCGATGACGTGATCCTCAGGCAGCCGGATCAGGTCCGCCACCGCGTCGAAATCAAACCCGTCCATGGGGCATGACTCGTAGCCCAGCTCCTTGGCGGCCAGCATCAGCGTCTGCGCCGCGATGCCGCAGGAACGCATGGCCTCATCGCGCTGCACTTGATCCCGTCCCCGGTAGTACTGATCGATCGAGGAAACCATGAAGCCCCTCACTTCGGCCGCTGCGTTCTTCCAGTATCGGGCGGGCTCCTTTTCCCAGGACCTGGTGTCTGCACAAAGCGCGACCAGCACGGAGGCGTCCGTCACTTGCGCCTGGTCCCACGAC
>CAZPJI010000080.1:0-3715 GCA_964586925.1 uncultured Gammaproteobacteria bacterium | reverse complement strand
CTGGATCGCCAGCACAGCAGAACACGAAAAAATCTATAGCTTGTGGTCTCAGTTCCGGGACGGCGCAATTCACGGAATTGGGGGCATGACAATGAACGAAAGGCTGTACTGCTTTAGCCTCTTTCCCCGTTGGGACAACGTACACACTGAAGAAGAGCGAAAGGCGATCTATGCCAAGTTGCTGGCCAACCCCTAACTGCGGTCAACAAGGACGCCCAAACAGCCGGCTTCGCGAGCTGTTTGGGCGCCTGTTACCTTCGACGTTGCACTCATAGGAGTAGCCAAGGGAATGTTCTTCCGAAATCTCAACAACGAAATAAAGCTCAGCCTGTCTATACCTCAATATGCCAAAGAATTGTTTGTGCTGACCGACAAGAACAGAGATTTCCTTAAACAATGGCTGCCATGGCTTGATACCGTCACGAAGCCCTCGGACACCAAGGATTTTATCGAAGCGCAACTTTTGCGATTCCAACAGGGTGAGGCGCTACACGTGACGATCTTCTATCAAAATAACATCGCTGGAGTATTGGGCTACAACCGTATCGATCAGGTTAACGGCATTGGCTATGCTGGCTACTGGCTCGCCCAAGAATACAACGGCAAAGGCATTATGACGGAGAGCGTCAAGGACTTGGTGCATCTGGGCTTCGAATATTATTCACTCAACCGTATTGCTATTCGCTGTGCAGTAGGCAACCACAAGAGCCGCGCTATCCCTGAACGCTTAGGCTTTCAGCAAGAGGGTATTATTCGGCGGGCCGAGAAGGTTTATGGCAAGCATCTGGATCACGTCGTCTACGGTTTGCTGAAGCAAGACAGCTAGTGCTAACCAGGGCGTTAAGGGCGACGGCAAAAGGCCGCCGCGCCTTATGCCCGCCGTTAGGCTGGTTATGCCATGCTCAACGACTTCGCCCACATGAAGGCAGCTCCATCGCATCCCACCGCCGAAGCCCACCCACGTTGGTTCCGGTTGGAATCGTCGTTTTGTTTGGACTCTCTCCAGTAGTCCCTCTCGACATAGTGATTGCAGCCGATTTTGTGGTCGCCATTGCCACAGTTGTAGGTTGGATCCGGGGCTGGACGCTAGTGCCGGAACTAGGTGCTTTTTGCGTCGGTTTCATCACTCTCGCGCTGTGTGGGTTTCCGTCGCAGCTTTGCTTCAATCTGGGGTCGGCCGCTTATGGAGCGGTTTGGAAGGTCGGGCACCGGCACAGCAGAGTCCCCGCGTGGTTAGCTGCTGGTACCGTGACGCGCGATGTTGCCGTGTTGGCCGCCGTATCGCTTGTCACTTCAGGGATAGCATTGGTGCCGTGGTTTCTATCAGTTCGTCCGAATATTGATGACATCGTTCGGACATTCGTGCCTAATTGGCCTCTCGCGGCGTTGATTCTCGGCGGCCTGCTCTTTTCGATGATTAATGCTGCACTCGAGGAGGTAGCGCATCGTGGCATCGTCATGAGCCCGTTGGAATCGACTAATCGAGAGTGTTCGAGATGCGCACGTAGCCGCTCTCAATGCCGGCGATGCCCGAGGATGGGCGGCCCAGTTTGCGGACGATGGTGTCCAGATGCCTCCCCATATGCGGGGACATGTGGGCCGGGAGGCAATCGAATCCTGGTCAAAGGGATTCATAGACATGTTTCGTTTGGAGCTCGCACTCTCGGTGGATGAGGTGCGCGCTCTGGGCGAGTGGGCATTCGAGAGAGGCACCTACACGATCGGCCTCGATCCCAAGTCGGGAGGCCAGTCCATGGAGGACGCGGGAAAATATGTCACAATCTACCAACGGAAATCGGGCGATAGCTGGCGGATGGCTCACGACATTTGGAATAGCAGCAATCCACCTCCAGGCCCGTGGGCACTGGAGTAAGCAGACCGTCCCGTCAAAATTCGGCAACAGCCGCTTCTCTGCCGGCCGTGGACGACTCCGGCATTCGGACGGAAGTTCTTTCTGAAAGGAGATGATGTCAATGCGACCGCTCGTCTGCGCAATCATCCTCTTGCTGTCCATTTCCGGGAATGGCTGGGCTCGCGAGCCCGGCGGTGTGACCGTCCAAGTATTGACTAAGTCGACCTTGAGTTGGGATGGAAGCCAATTGCCGCATTATCCTAGGGGTATGCCCGAGATCACGATCTTGAAGATTACGATTCCTCCCGGCGTCGAGCTGCCGTTGCATCAACACCCGGTCATCAATGCGGGTGTGCTGTTGAAAGGTCAACTGACCGTGGTATCGGAGGATCACAAAACCATGCGCCTGAAGGCTGGTGACCCGATTGTGGAAGTCGTCGGTAAGTGGCACTATGGGAAAAATGATGGCAAACAGCCGGCGGAAATAGTCGTTTTCTACGCGGGAAAAAAGGGGCGTCCGATTACAATCGAACGGTAGTCCGCCTACCGACAGTAGATCTGTGGTATTCGGCATGCGCGTCAGTGGTTCGAATGGCTTACCCAAACGGAGGGAAAACGCATGAAGAGAGCAGCTCTGATAGCTACAATCAGTGTGATCGTTATGCCTTTATTAACAGTAACGTCTTGGTCGAGAGAACAGCAAAATCCCTGTGTAAGCAATGTTAGCGGAAAAACCGTTTGCCCGCCGCCAGGAGGTAAATGCTTAACTAACGCGAGCGGCGTTATTGCCTGTTCGCCGCCGTATGGCGGTATCGTGTTGACTCTCCATGGCGAGGCGCGTTGCGGCCCGGGCGAGTGCGGGATCAATGCCTTTGGTCGTGCATTCTGTTCCGCGGTGCAGGATGGGGCACTAACGTTCAACATTTCAGGCCAACCCATCTGCACAGGTGGCTGCGTGCCAGCGTCTGCATCAAGCTGCAGCTGGCCATAGGGCTTTCGCATCCACCAATATATCATTTGGACACCATGCGGCGGAATATAAGCGTCATTGGGCGGTTAACCCGCTAATTCACCAGGCGACTTCAAGCCGCCGATGATGGCGACTGCGAGGCCGAGTCGTCGCCCGCTGTTCCTTTTTGCTGTGCGCGGCGCTGTCCCCGTTGCTCGCGCAGGGAGCCGGAGAGGCAGTGCGCATCGATGGGGTGATCGCCGACGATGTTTATGCGGCCGGCCGCAGCGCGGACGCGGGCATGGGGGATAATGCCCGCCTTCCGGGCGGGGATATCAGGCGCAGCGGTTCGGCCGGTGGCGATCGGGCCGCCCATCCTGCTCCTGGCGGCAAGCATGGGGTTCGCCGCCTTCGTGCAGAACCCTTTTCTGGAGATCGAGATGACTGAATTCCGCACTGAAACCGACAGTCTTGGCGAGGTGAGGGTGGCTGCAGACCGACTGTGGGGGGCCCAGACCCAGCGCTCGTTGGAGCATTTCAATATCGGTGACGACCTGATACCGCGGGAAATGATCGCTGCCTATGCGACGCTGAAGAAGGCCGCGGCCGAGGTGAATCATACGGGCGGGCGGCTCGGGGATCGCCAGCATGAGCTGATCATCCAGGCCTGCGACGAGATCCTGGCCGGTCAGCACCAGGACCAGTTTCCGCTGCATGTGTGGATGACCGGCAGCGGCACCCAGTTCAACATGAACGTGAACGAAGTGGTCTCGAACCGCTGCTGCCAGCTCGCCGGCACACCGCTCGGGGCCAAGGACCCGGTGCATCCCAATGATCACGTCAACATGTCGCAGTCCTCGAACGATTCCTTCCCGTCGGCGATGTGCATTGCGGCCGCTGTGACGACGGCCAAC
>CAZPJI010000079.1:0-3781 GCA_964586925.1 uncultured Gammaproteobacteria bacterium | reverse complement strand
GCGGCTAACAACTCATCCAAGCGGACACGCTGACGCGTGCCGCTTAATTCAAGCGTTAGGGACGCTCGAGAAGGAAAACGAGATCGAAGCGGCTCGTCGTTCTCCGCCACGCGAGCGACGCAATGGGAGTCATTGCGTGCCGGATCGGGTCCGCCGACATTCAAAGGGCTCGCAGCGCGCTCTGAATCACGGGAAGGGTTTCGCCAAATCTCTCGCCAAGCACGGTGAGCCGCGTGCCCAGCAGTGATTCGAGCTGATCGAAATCGCCATCGCGACCCCCGACGTAATACACTTGAGCCTGAGTATTAGCGATGGGCTGCCACACGTGGGCATCAGCAAACCACGGTTTTGCACCAATCACGAAAATGCCATTCGCCGCCTCCGCGGCCACTTTCCATCTCTGTTGGAGTTGCTCGATGACATGGTGGTTCAAGGGTGCTGGCTTCCCCTCCGTGTAGACACACATCACCGGAGGAAGGGACCCCGCCTGAGCGTACCAGGAATCCAACTCTTCACTTGGAATACGGCGAACCGGCGTGGTGCCGATTTGCTGAAAATTGGAGGCCACTATCCCAGAGACGGACACGTCCGCAACAAGATCGCAGGCACCGTGTATTGGCAGGATGGACACCCGACCCGACGGGTCCGATCGATCTAACAGAGCTTCGCGAGCGCACAGAGACAGAAGGATTTCATAGTTGAGAGTGGCAAGAACACTCTGACTTGCGAGGCCACAGGTCAGCAGCTCCGAAACGAGCAAGGTGTACAGGTTGTCCTTCACCGATTCAGGTCGGAACCTCGCGAAGTAGTGACCTAGGTCCCTCAGTAGCGGAAGAAGATTCGTTCCTCTACGTGCATATACAGTACCCATCGCCGCCTCGAATCCTGTGTCGGAGCGAAACAGCGATGCTACTTGCGCGTCGAGGGTTCCCCATGTATTCGGGAAGACATATTCTAGTTCGCCGAATAGTTGGGCGCCCAGTGGAGGTCGGCTCCCGAGCCTGGGCGACGAAGGCACAACCGGGCCGGCGCCGTAGCTTGCACCGGCACCGAACAATAAAGCGCATCTCATTAGTGTGTTGCTCATTGCATCAGACTAACAGTACTCGCCGGCCGACTCACGCGGCCGCGCGTAAGCAAGAATTCAAGGGTCAGATACCGTCTTGAATTGCAAGTGCCTGCATGAGGATACGAGCATCGAATCGACGGTTTGACTTAAGCACGCCATAGATTATATGCACCAGTTTTCTCATACTTGCCCCGACGATGGCTTTGGGTGCGAGTCCCTTCTGTTCCAGTCGTTTGGCCATGGCAACGATCACCGGATTGTGTCGCTTGGCGACGAGCCCCGGCATGTACAGCGCCCGGCGCGCCTCGGCATGACCGGTGCGCGAGAGCATGGTTCTCCCTCGTACTGACGTACCCGATTGTCTTTGCCGCGGCGTGACCCCGATGAAGGCGGCCAGTGCTTTGGCGCTGGTGAAGCGTCGGGCATCGCCGATGTAGGCCAGGAACTGGGCAGCGAACTTCGCCCCGCAGCCGGGGATGGAGCGGATCAGCTCTGCATCGCGCTTGAGCTGGGGATGACCCTGGATGTGATCGTCGATATCACGCTCCAAGTCTGCGATCTCACGCTCCAGCCACTGGATATGCGCTTCAACGCGAGCCCGGATCGTGCCATCGGCGGGCTGGGTGAGCGCCTCGAGGCGATTACGTTCCTGCTGGCGCATCTGCACCAAGGCTCGGAGCCGCTCCACCAGGGCTCTTAGCTCCCGTTCGGCCACGCTGGGCGGCGTCCACACCGCGAGATCGCTGCGTTGTGCGAAGCGGGCGAGAAGCTTCGCATCGGCCACATCGGTCTTGTTCCTAACCAGCTCGCTCTGGGCGAAGCCCTTCACCCGTGCGGGGTTGACGATGCTCACCCGCCAACCCGCATCGGCGAGCACGATCGCCACCGCCTCGCTGTAGGGCCCGGTGGCCTCCAGCACCACCGGCGTGTCCTGGGGCAGGGAACGCTCCGCCAGCCACCCCAAGAGCACCTGGTGTCCATGCGGGGTGTTCTTCACCGCCTTGCTCTTGAACTTCTCGCCCCGCACCACGCACACATCGAGCTTGTGCTTGGAGACGTCGATACCTACAGCGTTCTCATTCATATGCTTCCACCTGGTATGCAGGCTCTGTGGCCTAAGTTACCGTTCGAAGTCGATGAACGAGAAAACGGGCCGGTGGACTTATCTGACCCACAGGCTCAATGGCCTAAAGTCTTGCCAGCCTCAACCGGCCCGGCCGTTGCATCGGAAGGTGTAGACTCGTCCACATGCGCGGCACTGTCAAGATACGAGGTCTTTCCTTTTGCCCAGGTTGAGGTAACAGGCGGGGCCTGAGTCTGAGCAACTGCAAGATGGCCTGTTCCGGGCGGGTCATATGGAACTAATGCGGATTTATTCGTAATATAAGGAGCATTGAGGAGGTGGCGTTATGAAAAAAGTCTATGTAATCGTTTTTGCTGCAATCACGGTGGTTTTTGCCGGGTGCGGGCTTGGCCATGCAAGGAGTTCCGGCAGTTCCGGTTCCGCGGTTAGTGCGTCCGGGGCAATGGCCAAGACCGTTGAATTCAAGGTGGTTTCTTCCGGGATTCAGCGGGGGGTGCATGATCAGCAGCTACATGTCATAACGACCGATAAGCAACTGGCGTCGTTGATCTCGATGGCCAAGTTGTCCGGTGAAAAGCCGAGTGCCGACTTTTCCAGGGATGAGTTGGTTGGCGTTTTTCTGAGCTCCAATATGGGGTGCGGTACTGACGGGCTAAAAATCACCAGCGTTAAAGAGTCGGATGCGACCGTGACGGTCCATGCCTCGCGGCTTGTCAGGAAACCCAATGCAAAAGGTGGGGCTTGCACGATAATGCGATTAAACGGTTTTGCCTATGTTCTGATTTCCATCCCGAAGACCAGCAAGACCATTTCTTTGGATCTCAATAAGTCGGCATCGTAAGAGCAGGGGCCGGCCAGGGGCATTACCCGCGATCCATGATTGGGACCGGGGTTCAGGCGATTATGTCACTGGCCGGGCAGGCGGTGATGCCGCCGGCGAGGCTGAAGACGTTCTTGTAGCCGGCGTCCTGGAACAGTTTGGCGGCGAAGAGGCTGCGCTGGCCGTGGGCGCAGTAGAACACGTAGTGTTCGCTGTCCGGTAATTCGGGCAGCGCTTCCAGCAGGCCCGAGAGCGGGTGGTGGATCGCATCAGGCAGGTGGCCCGCGTCCCATTCGTAGTCTTCCCTTACGTCTACCAGTAAAGCGTTCGGGTACTCGGCGAGTTCTCTGGGTGTGATTTCCGCGATGGGCTGTCGCTTGGTCGAGAGAGTAATGTCTTCCGGGTGCTGCCCGCATATCCGGCATTGCGGATCGCGCGGCAAATCGATGACGCGGGTCTGGAGGGTGCGGCCGTCAAGGAGCCACAGGCGCCCGAGCAGGGTTTCGAGCCCGCTGCCGGAATCATCGCCGTTATCGGCCAGCAACCATTTAATCGCTTCGAGCGCCTGGAGGCTGCCCGTGATGCCGGTGATGGCGCCGAGCACGCCGGCTTCCGAGCAGGTGAGGGCGGGCACTTCGGGCAGCGACGGGAACAGGCAGCGCAGGCAGGGGCCGGTGCGGGCATCGAAGACGGCGACGCGCGCCTCGAAGCCGAGCACGGCGGCATGCACCAGCGGGCGTCCTGCCCTGGCGCAGGCGTCGTTGATGAGGAACTTGGTTTCCAGCCGGTCGGTGGCGTCGACGACCAG
>CAZPJI010000078.1:0-3878 GCA_964586925.1 uncultured Gammaproteobacteria bacterium | reverse complement strand
ATTCAGGCCGGTATAACGCTGGCAATCGCTGCAGGTTTTTCTGTGTATCAGGGGTTGCTCTCCGGGGCGGCAGTGGCTTTTGGAGGCGCGATCGCACTGGGCGTTTCGGGGCTACTGGCCTGGCGTCTGTATCGCGCGGCACGCCCGGGTGCCATGCCTCTGGGGCTGATGATAGGGCCCGTGGAACGCATGCTTTTCGTGGCGGGGGCCTTTGCGCTTGCCATCGCCGGGTTGGGATTGCCTCCGTTGCCCCTCATCGTGGGCTTCGCGGGCGCGGAAATGGGCTATTTTCTGGCCGCGGGAATACTTCGCGGTAAAACGGGTACGCAGGGAGATTAAGCGGTGGCAGCATCCGGCGGTAAGAACGCAGCCGAATACATCACTCACCACCTGACCAACTGGCAGGTGGGTTCCGGCTTTATGGCCGTAAACGTCGACACCGTGATCTTCAGCCTGCTGGCAGGCGGATTTATCCTGTTCATTGCCTGGCTGGTGGGCCGGCGATTGACCAGTGGACGACCCAGCCGCCTGCAAAACTTCATCGAGTTTGTCGTCGAATTCATCAATAACCAGGTTCGCGAGTCCTTCCCGGTGAAGGATCCTTTTATAGGCCCCTTTGCGCTCACGATCTTCCTGTGGGTGGCCATGATGAACGCGATCGACCTCATTCCGGTTGATTTCTTCCCGAGCCTGGCCGGCTGGATCGGATCATTGTTCGGTCTCAAGCCCGAAGAGGTTCACCTGCACTCGTTGCCGACCGCCGACTTGTCGGTGCCTTTGGCCATGGCTCTGACGGTGTTCGTGTTCATTTTCATTTACAACATGCGCTACCGCGGGTTGAAGAATTACCTCAAGCACTACGTGTCGCATCCCTATGGCATCTGGGTGGCGCCGTTCAATGTGCTGATGAATACCATTGAAGAGTTGGCGCGCCCGCTTTCGCTCGCATTGCGACTCTGGGGCAACTTCTTCGCCGGCGACCTGATCTTCATGCTGATCGCCCTGTTCGGTTTTTCTATCTGGGTAGCGCCGGGCCAGGTGTTCCTTGGAACACTTTGGACTGGGTTCGAGCTGCTTGAGGTATTGCTGCAGGCCTTCATTTTCATGCTTCTGTCGACCGTCTATCTCGCAATGACGGTTCAGCAGAACGAACACTAACCGCAACTTTGTTCTTTTAAGGAGTAACCGCTGTCATGAATCCGGAATTAGTCGTTCAGATTTACGCCTGGACCGCACTGGGTGTAGGCATCATCCTCGGCCTCGCCGCGCTCGGCTCGGCCATCGGCTGGGGCATGATCTGCTCGCGCTACATCGAGGGCATCGCCCGCCAGCCCGAGCTGCGTGGCCAGTTGATCGGTCAGACGCTGTTCACCGGCGGCCTCATGGAGTCGTTTCCATTCATCGTGCTCGGCCTTTCCATGTGGTTCATTTTTGGCAACCCCTTCGTTGCACAGATTGCCAAGCACTTGACCCACTGAGTAACGGCCGGCAAGCGAGGGCAGTTCAATGAGCGTAAATTTGACACTGGTGTTCGAGATAATCGCGTTCCTCGCGTTTATCTACTTATTCAAGCGCTTCCTCTGGAAGCGGATCATTGGTACGCTCGCTGACCGCGAGAAGACGATCGCCGACGGCCTGGCTGCGGCGGCCAAGGGCCAGCGTGATCTGGCCGAAGCCGAGAAGCGCGCCGAAGAGGCGCTGGCCGAGGCCCGCAGGAAGGCGAGCGAGATCATCGAGAGCGCCAATCGGCGTGCCAGCGAGATCGTCGAGCAGGCACACGGCGAGGCCGAGACCGCCCGCCGCCGCGAGGTCGAGCGTGCCCAGGCCGAGATCGAGCAGGCATCGCGCCAGGCGCGCGAGGTGCTGCGCGGCGACTTTGCACGCATTGCCAGTCTGGCCGCGGGCAAGATCATCGAGCGCGAGATCGATCCGAAGCAGCACCAGACGCTGATTGAGGAAATGACGGAGAACCTCGTCAATGGCTGATGCGAGCACTTTCGCCCGGCCCTACGCCCGTGCCGCGTTCGATTACGCGAGCGAGCACAAGGCGGTGGGCGAGTGGCGGCGTTTTCTCGACCGGCTGGCCGAGCTTGCGACGCTTGAGCCGGTGCACGATCTTGTGTCCACCCCCGCGGTCAGCCGCGAGCGGCGAGCCGAAGTGCTGGCCGATATCGCGGGCGTTGCGGTGCCGCAGGGTGGCGACAATTTTCTGCGCCTGATGGCGCGCAACGGGCGTCTCGAGGCCTTGCCTGCCGTGGCGGAGGAATTCGCCCGGCTGGAGGCCGTCGCGGAAGCGACAGTGGAAGCGGTCATCGAGACGGCCGTCGAACTGGAACCGGCTGCGGCCGATCGTCTGGTCGCTGCGCTGAGCAAGCGGCTGGGGCGCAAGCTGGAAGCCAGCTTCCGGGTGGCGCCGGACATCATCGGCGGCGTGATCGTCCGCCTCGGGGATCAAGTCATCGACGCATCGCTTGCGACGCGGCTCACGCGGCTCGCGCGGGCGATGGCAGCTTAAGGCATTCAACAGGATACGGGGATAATGGACCAGCTCAACCCTTCTGAAATTACCGCGCTCATCAAGGAGCGCATCGAGCACTTCGAACCTGCGGTCGAGGAGCGTAATGTCGGCACCGTGGTCAGCGTGTCCGACGGCATCGTGCGCGTGCATGGTCTGGGCGCAGTGCAGTACGGCGAAATGATCGAGTTCGAGGGCGGCAACTACGGCCTGGCCCTGAACCTGGAGCGCGACTCGGTAGGTGCCGTTGTATTCGGCGACTACGTCGACATCGGCGAAGGTAGCACCGTGAAGACCACGGGGCGCATCCTCGAGGTGCCGGTGGGCGAGGCGCTGCTCGGCCGCGTGGTTAATGCGTTGGGCGAACCCATCGACGGCGCCGGCCCGATCAAGGCCGAGACCACCTATCCGATCGAGCAGGTGGCGCCGGGCGTTATCGCACGCCAGTCGGTGTCGCAGCCGGTGCAGACCGGCCTCAAGGCCATCGACGCGATGGTGCCGATCGGCCGCGGCCAGCGCGAGCTGATCATCGGTGACCGCCAGACCGGCAAGACGGCGGTGGCCATCGACACTATCATCAACCAGAAAGATACTGGCGTTAAATGCATCTACGTCGCGATTGGCCAGAAGCAGAGCTCGATCGCGAGCGTGGTGCGCAAGCTCGAGGAGCACGACGCGCTCAAGCACACGATCATTGTCGCGGCTGCGGCGGCGACGCCGGCGGCGATGCAGTACATCGCGGCCTATGCCGGCTGCGCCATGGGCGAGTACTTCCGCGACCGCGGCCAGGACGCATTGATCGTCTATGACGATCTCACCAAGCAGGCCTGGGCCTATCGCCAGATCTCGCTCCTGCTGCGCCGCCCGCCGGGCCGCGAAGCCTACCCGGGCGATATCTTCTACCTGCATTCGCGCCTGCTCGAGCGCGCTTCGCGTGTTAACGCGGAGTACGTCGAGAAGTTCACCGATGGCAAGGTCAAGGGCAAGACAGGTTCGCTGACGGCGCTGCCGATCATCGAGACCCAGGCGGGTGACGTGTCGGCCTTCGTGCCCACCAACGTCATCTCGATCACCGACGGCCAGATCTACCTCGAAACCGATCTGTTCAACGCGGGTATTCGTCCCGCCATCAACGCGGGCCTGTCGGTCTCGCGTGTGGGTGGCGCGGCGCAGACCAAGATCATCAAGAAGCTCGGCGGCGGCGCCCGCCTGGCGCTGGCGCAGTACCGCGAGCTCGCGGCTTTCGCCCAGTTCGCCTCCGATCTCGACGAGTCGACCCGGCGCCAGCTCGAGCGCGGCCAGCGCATTACCGAGCTGATGAAGCAGAAGCAGTACGCGCCGATGTCGGTGGCCGAAATGGGTC
>CAZPJI010000077.1:0-4206 GCA_964586925.1 uncultured Gammaproteobacteria bacterium | reverse complement strand
TGCAGCGCTACAAGGAACTGCGCGACATCATCGCGATTCTGGGCATGGACGAGCTGTCCGAAGAGGACAAGCTGACCGTGTCCCGCGCGCGCAAGATCTCGCGCTTCCTGTCGCAGCCGTTTTTCGTGGCCGAAATCTTCACCGGCTCTCCCGGCAAGTACGTGCCGCTCAAGGAAACCATCCGTGGTTTCCAGGGCATCGTGAACGGCGACTACGACGAGCTTCCCGAGCAGGCCTTCTACATGGTGGGCAGCATCGACGAGGCCGTGGAAAAGGCAAAGAGTCTGTAACACATGGCTGACACGATCCAGGTCGAAATCGTTAGTGCGGAAGCCTCGCTTTTCTCCGGGGAAGCGGACATGGTGTTCGTGCCCGCGGAACAGGGCGAAATCGGCGTGGCGCCCAAGCACGCGCCGTTGCTGACCCGTCTGGTGCCCGGCGAGGTGCGTGTCGTCAAGGGCGGCGAGGAACAGGTGTTTTTCGTCGCCAGCGGCATTCTTGAGATTCAGCCTTCGGTGGTGAGCGTCCTTTCCGACGTGGCGGAGCGCGCCGCCGACATCGACGAAAGAGCTGCCGAGGAAGCCAAGCGCAAGGCCGAGGAGACGCTTGAACAGCGTCATGAAGGCGAATTCGATATCGCCCGGGCCCAGGCCGAACTGGCCGAGGCCATTGCGCGGTTGCGGGTCGTACAGCGCATTCGCGAAAGACAGCGCCGGGGCCACTGATCAGCGCCAGGCTGTGGTGTTTGCCGCGGTCATGAATCTTGACCTGAACCAAGAGATACGGCGTCTTATGTTGTATCTTGTTGTCTTTAGCCACGCGATTCGTGCATGTCTCACAGCATCATTATTCTCGCGGCAGGTGAAGGCAAGCGTATGCGGTCCGCCCGCCCCAAGGTGCTGGCCGAGTTAGCCGGACGTCCGCTGCTGGCCCACGTTATTGCTACCGCCAGGGCACTCGCTCCCGAACGTATCGTGGTAGTCGTGCACGGCCAGGGCGGACACCTGATTCGTGCAGACTTTCCTGATTCAGATCTTACGTGGGCGGAACAGGTCGAGCGCTTGGGTACGGCGGACGCCGTGCATGCTGCGTTGCCGGAATTGCCCGGGGACGGTAGCGTCCTGGTTCTGTATGGGGACGTCCCTCTGTTGCAAGCCGGTATTTTGGCACCTTTGCTGGAAAGTGCCGACCGCGACGAGTTGGCGGTATTAACTGCACGTCTGGATGATCCATTCGGCTATGGCCGGATTGTGCGCGACGAGGCTGGGAAGGTTCAACGAATCGTCGAGGAACGCGATGCCACCGATGCCGAGCGTAGCATCCGGGAAATCAACACCGGGGTGATTGCCGCGCCGATGGACAAGCTCTCGCAGTGGATCCCCCGGATTCGGAATGACAATGCTCAGGGCGAGTATTACCTGACTGATACCATGGCGCTGGCAGTTGATGATGGTGTCATGGTGCGCACCGTGGAAGCCGGTGATCCGGCAAGCACTGCCGGTGTGAATAACCGGATTCAGCTCGCGGAAGCCGAGCGTGAACTCCGCAAGCGGCGAGCAGCAAGCCTGATGGAGGCGGGAGTGACCCTAGTCGATCCGGAGCGTACAGATGTTCGAGGGCACATCGAATGCGGACATGATGTGCACATAGAACCCAACTGTGTGTTCGAGGGTCACGTGGTACTGGGTAATGGTGTGCGGGTTGATACCGGTGTCCTCATCCGCGACGCCTGGGTCGGTGATGGGGCTCATTTGCGTGCTTATAGCGTGATCGAACACGCGAAGATTGGAGCCGAGGCGGTCGTGGGGCCTTATGCGCGCTTACGCCCGGGTACGGAGCTGGGTGAAGCTTCGCATGTCGGCAATTTCGTCGAGCTCAAGAACACGCATCTCGGCCACGGTTCCAAGGCCAATCATCTGGCTTATCTGGGTGACGCCGAGATTGGGCAGCACGTCAACGTTGGAGCCGGCGTTATTACCTGTAATTACGATGGCGCGAACAAGCACAAGACCGTGATCGGCGACGATGCCTTCATCGGCTCCGACTGCCCGTTGGTGGCGCCGCTGACTATTGGCGAGGGCGCCACGATCGGGGCCGGATCGACCGTCACTGCGAACGTTCCGCCGGGCAAGCTCGTGCTTGCTCGTTCTCGCCAGACTACGATCGAAGATTGGGAGCGCCCGCGCAAGACGCGCAGCGATCCGGACAAACAGTAAGCAAGGAGGCCAATGCAATGTGCGGAATCGTGGCAGGTGTAACAGAACGTGACGTGGTGCCGATCCTTCTGGAAGGCCTGCGCCGACTGGAATACCGTGGCTACGATTCGGCCGGGATAGCGGTGCTCGGAAGCGATGGCCGCCTCGCACGCCAGCGCGCGGTCGGCAAGGTGCAAGCGCTTGCGGACATGCTGGAGGCCTCGCCCCTGAATGGTTCGCTGGGCATTGCCCACACGCGCTGGGCAACGCATGGCGCACCGCACGAGAAAAACGCGCATCCGCATTTTTCCAACGACGAAGTCGCGATCGTGCACAACGGCATCATCGAGAATCATGAAGAATTACGCCGCGAGCTGGAGGATGCCGGCTATCGTTTCGAAACGGATACCGATACGGAAACCATCGCCCATTGCATTCATTGCGAGATGAAAGCGGGCGCCGATCTGCCGCAAGCGGTGCGTGGAACCGTCAACCGGCTGAATGGTGCCTATGCCATGGTCGCGATGAGTGTGCGGGCTCCCGATGTGTTGGTTGCTGCCCGCATGGGATGCCCGGTGGTCATCGGTCGCGGCATCGGCGAGAATTTCGTTGCCTCGGATGTCATGGCATTGCTTCCTGTCACCCGCCGTTTCCAGTTTCTGGAAGATGGAGACGTTGCGACGCTCACGCGTGGCGACGTCTTGATCCACGATACCCGGGGCAAGCCGGTCGAGCGTTCGGCGAAGGAAAGCGAACTCACCGCAGATGCTGCCGACCGTGGCGGTTTCCGCCATTACATGCTCAAGGAAATCTTCGAGCAGCCGCGCGCGCTCGGCGAAACGCTGGAAGATCGACTGAGCGGGGAGCGCGTGCTCGAAGCGGCTTTCGGCCATGCCGCCGTGGATCTCTTTGCCAAGGTCAAGGCGGTACATATCGTGGCCTGTGGCACCAGTTACCATGCTGGCCGGGTTGCCCGGCACTTGATCGAGACCCTGGCGGGTATTCCCGTGTCTGTCGAGGTGGCCAGCGAGTATCGCTACCGTAAGCCCGCTGTACCGCCCGGCACGCTGCTGGTGACGATTTCGCAATCCGGGGAAACGCTCGACACGGTCTCCGCGTTACGCATGGCGAAGACACTCGATTACCTGGGGGCACTGACGATCTGCAATGTGCCCGAGTCGTCACTGGTGCGCGAATCGGAGTTGGTGCTGATGACACGGGCCGGCCCCGAAATCGGCGTGGCTTCCACCAAGGCATTCACGACCCAGCTTGTTGCCTTGATGCTCCTGTCCATCGTTCTCGCCCGGCATCACGGCCTGACCAGTGAACGCGAAGCGGAACTGGTCCGCGAGCTTAAAAGTTTGCCAGCCCAGGTCGAAGCCGCCCTGGGCCTCGACAAGGCAATCGCGGAAATTGCGGAATCCTTCGTTTCCAGGGACCATGCGCTTTTTCTTGGACGCGGGGCTGCGTTCCCGATCGCACTGGAGGGCGCGCTCAAGCTCAAGGAAATTTCCTATATCCATGCCGAGGCCTACCCGGCCGGCGAGCTGAAGCATGGCCCGCTCGCGCTGGTGGACGAGGACATGCCGGTCGTGGCCGTTGCCCCGAACGACGAAACGCTGGAAAAGCTGCGCTCCAATTTGGCCGAGGTGCGTGCGCGCGGAGGCAAGCTGATTGTCTTCACTGATGCCGGTACCGGAATGAAGGCCGAACCGGGTGTGGAAGTCATAGAGATGCCCGTACAGCGGGGCCTCTTGCTCGATCCTGTGATCTATACGATTCCGCTGCAGCTGCTTGCCTATCACGTGGCGGTACTCAAGGGCACCGATGTCGATCAACCCCGCAACCTCGCCAAATCCGTCACCGTCGAATAACGGGTGCATTGGCACACAACAGTTTGTTGGCCGAAAATAATGTTTTATCGTAGGCAATATAGTCTTATCCTAAGAAATAAACTTGGGGCTGAAGTAGCTAAGGGTTAGTGTTTTGCCTGTTTATACCAGGATTTTAG
>CAZPJI010000076.1:0-4463 GCA_964586925.1 uncultured Gammaproteobacteria bacterium | reverse complement strand
CGGCGAAAAACGCCAGGTCTTCGCCGGCATCAAGGCCGCTTACGAGCCTGAAACGCTGGTCGGCAAACTGGTCGTGATGGTCGCCAACCTCAAGCCACGCAAGATGCGCTTCGGCCTGTCGGAGGGCATGGTGCTCGCGGCCGGCCCCGGCGGCAGCGATGTCTTCGTCGTTTCGCCAGACACCGGCGCCGAACCCGGCATGAAGGTGAAGTAAGGGACGAATTCCCTATGGGCGAGACCGCCGACGCCATCGATGCCCTGCTGCCGCAGCACCAGTGCCAGCGCTGCGGCTACGCGGGTTGCCGTCCCTATGCCGAGGCCATCGCCAACGGCGAGGCGGAGATCAACCGCTGTCCGCCCGGCGGCGAACCCGTCCTGCAGGATCTCGCGCAACTGACCGGCCATCCGTCCCTGCCGCTCGCGGCCGATGTCGAACCGCGCCAGCCGGCGCAAATCGCACGCATCGACGCCGAACGCTGCATCGGCTGCACCAAGTGCTTGCCGGCCTGCCCCGTGGATGCCATCGCCGGTTCGGGCAAACTGCTGCACGAAGTTATCGACGCCGCCTGCACCGGCTGCGGCCTGTGCATTCCGCCCTGCCCGGTCGATTGCATCACGCTTGAGCCGATCGAAAGCGAAAGCGAAGCACAACGGCATCTCGCCCCCTCGCCCGGTGAGACGGAGGACGTAAACCGGCGCTTGCGGTTGCGCGGGGACGAACTGCGAATGCGTTATGCACGGCACCAGACACGCCTGGCCGACACGCAACGCAAACGGCAACGGCGGCTCGATTCAGCGGATGCCGACGACGTCGCCCGGCGCAAACGGGAAATCGCCGATGCCGTCGCGCGCGTGAAAGCGCGCCGCGGGCAGCGCGGATGAACACGCGCAAGCGCCAGGCGATCTTCCAGACACTGGCCGCGGAGAACCCGCACCCGACGACCGAGCTCGTCTACCGTTCACCGTTCGAATTGCTGGTGGCCGTGATCCTCTCCGCGCAGTCCACCGACAAGGGTGTGAATGCGGCGACGGCGAAACTGTTTCCCAAAGCCAACACGCCGGCCGCGATCGCCAAACTCGGCGTCACGGGACTGAAGCCCTATGTGCGCACCATTGGTCTGTACAACAACAAGGCGAAAAACATCGTGGCCACGGCGAAGATGCTTCTTGAAAAACATGACGGCAAGGTGCCGCATGACCGCGCCGCGCTGGAGGCGCTGCCGGGCGTAGGCCGCAAGACGGCCAACGTCGTGCTCAATACGGCCTTCGGCGAACCGACCATGGCCGTGGACACGCATATCTTCCGGGTCGCCAACCGGACCGGTCTGGCAAAGGGGGAAACGCCACGCGCCGTCGAAGACGGACTGGTGCGGACGATACCGAAGAAATATATGCGCGACGCGCATCACTGGCTGATCCTGCTGGGGCGTTACATCTGCAAGGCACGCAAGCCCGAATGCTGGCGCTGTCCGATCGCGAAATGGTGCGAGTTTCCCGAGAAGACTCCTGCCCCCGGTCAGGAAGAAGCGCCCACTCGCCGTGCGGTGCGCCAGCGCAAGCCGAGATAAAGACCCACGAGAGCCAATGCGGCGCCCAGCAATTCGATAACTGTGAAACGACGCCCGAAAATCAGGTGATCCCAGGCGAAGGTGAGCGTCGGCTGCAGCAACAGCAGCAATCCGCCGAGCGCTGCGGGCACGCGCGGCAGCCCCGTCGAGATCAGGAACCAGCCGAGCGCCTGGCAGCCGATGCCGTAGCAGGCGAGCCAGACCCAGGCCATGCCGAACGGCACCGCTAGACTGTCGCCCCGCATCAGTATCCAGCTCAAGGCGCCGAGCGCCGCAACCAGCGTGACGAACCCGATGAAAAACGCCGGCGCCTCGCGGCTTGCCGCACCACCCGCCAAACGCAGGAAAAGCAGATAAGCCGTATAGGCCACGGCCGCGCCCACGCCGTAGCCGATACCCGCCTTGAAGCGCACGTGCCCCGCTTGCGGCGCCGCCATCAGCAAAACAATCAGGCCAATCACGGCGATCCCGATCGCGATGGCGATGCGCAGCGTCAGCTTTTCGCGCCAGACCAGCCAGCCGGCGATGGTCATGAGCACTACCTGGAAGTTGGGCAGCAAGGTAGCGATGCCCGGCCCGACCCGATAGATGCTCAAGTGCCAGGTTATGAGGTCCGCCGTGAAAGACACTCCGGCCAACAGGACATAAGCCACGAAACGTGGCTCGAGGCGCAATTTCTCGCGGCGCAGGACAGCGATGCCCAGGAGCACCACCGAACCGATGACCAGACGGTAAAACGCCGCGGGTGCCGACGCCACCCCGGAAAGTGCCACGAACACCGCAGCAAAGCTGATCAGTAACGCACCCGCCAGTACCCGAGGCAACAGGCTCTCCCGAACCAATGACAAAGTGCATTCTAGGGCCTGTTCACACTCAGGGATTAAACCCGGGAAATCTCTCGCAAAGGCGCAACAGCGCAAAGATCGTTCTAACTTCGCCGGCAGGAGAGGCAGTCCCCGCCGTGATTGGACCCAGGGACCTAGGGCTATCGCGACTAAAGACGCTCCTACAGTCGGGCCTGCGCCCTGCTTTTCGTGGCGTCGTTGCACCTATGCGAGAAATTTCGGGGATTCCGGGGCAACCCGGTGTTAGGATGCCGCCTCAGCTGCCGCAAATACCCTTCATGTCCGGACTGCCCGCCACCCGCGAAGAAATCCGCCGTGCATACAGCGACGCCTGGGCCAAGGCCCAGCGCGGCGCAACGCTTTCTTCGGGCGAAAAGCGTATCGCCGAGGTCATCGCCGATCATCCCGAGTACCAGGCCGTGATCGAAAGCGGCGAGGCAGCGTTGGAAGCGGAGTACGCGCCGGAAGCCGGGCACACGAACCCCTACCTGCATATGGGCCTGCACATCGCGATCCGCGAACAGGTCGCCATCGACCGGCCGCCCGGCATACGCAGCATTTTCGAACGGCTCGCGGCGGCAGGGGATACGCTGGAGGCAGAACATGCCATGATCGAATGCCTGGCCGAAACGCTGTGGGAAGCGCAGCGCGACCACCGCCAGCCCGATGATGCCGCCTACCTCCGCCGCCTGCGCGCCCTGGTAGGCGAAAACGCCGACGATCTGGGATAATGTAGGGCCGTTTCGAAGTTCCACACGCCGACAGGGACCCGCAAACATGCTCGAAATGAATTTTGAAGAAGCCCGCAAGCAGATGGTCGGGCAACAGATCCGCGGCTGGGACGTGCTCGATCCCGATGTCGTTGATGTCATGTCCCGCCTGCCGCGGGAGCAGTTCGTCCCCGAACAATACCGCAACCTGGCCTATGCGGATTCCGAGATCCCGATCGGCCATGGGCAGATCATGCTGCGCCCCAGCGTTCAGGGACGCATCCTGCAAGCAGCGCAAGTACAACGCGGCGAACGCGTGCTTGAAATCGGCACCGGCACCGGGTATCTGGCCGCCTGCCTGGCAGCGCTGGGCGGTGAAGTCCGCAGCCTGGAATACCACGAGGATCTCGTGAACATTGCGCAAAAATCCTTGAGTGCGGCCGGGACCGAGGATGTCGTCGTGGTCCACGAAGACGCACACACTCTGGATGCCGATGGCGCAGCCTACGATGTCATTATGGTGACCGGCTCGCTGCCCGCGGGTGACCGCTCGTTCATGCAGCGCCTGGCCCACGGCGGCCGGCTGGTCTGGTTCCTGGGCCAGGCTCCTGTCATGCGCGCGGAGCTCGTCACGCGTGTCGAAGACGATGAGTGGCGCCGGGAAGGCTTGTTCGAAACCGTGGTTCCGCCCTTGATCGGCGCAGCCCCGATACACAGTTTCGAATTCTGACAACCGCCGTGGGGCTCATTCATGTGGGCTGGCAAAAGCGGAATTCAGGCGGTTGCCAGCCTCGAAACATAGTGTTATAGTGCCGTAAAACACCGAGGGGTCGACTCCCTATGTTGCGCCGAATTTTTCTCCTGCCGCTCCTTCTCGCCGCGAGCGCTCCACTGGCACACGCTACCGACCTGTGGCAGGTCTGGCAGTTGGCACAGGCCAACGATCCCGCCTTCCAGCAGGCCAAGGCCAATCGCAATGCCTCGATGGAAGCCAAGCCCCAGGCCTGGGCGCAGTTGCTGCCCTCGATCGATCTCAGTGCCAGCCGCACCTGGGAAAACCGGAACGGTGGGCAGCTCTCGATCTACAGCAATCCGCCCGCTCCCCTCACGACCACGTCCAATACGCGCACGAACCAGTGGGGCGCCACACTGACCCAGACGCTGTTCAACTGGCAACAGTTCAAGTCCGTACAGGGCGCCGACTATACCGTCGCCGAAGCCGAAGCCAACTACGAGTCGACGTTGCAGGGCCTGATCGTGTCAGTGTCGCAGGCCTATTTCAACGTACTCAACGCACAGGACAACCTGAACGCGGACACGGCCAACCTCAAGGCGCTTGC
>CAZPJI010000075.1:0-4579 GCA_964586925.1 uncultured Gammaproteobacteria bacterium | reverse complement strand
CGTCCTTGTCCACCGCCTGCATGAAGCCGTCGGTAATAAGGAGACTCAGGTTGAACTGGCGCAGGCGCCCGTCCTCGCGCTTGGCGCGGATGAACTCACGCACGTCGGGGTGGGAGACGTCGAAGGTGCCCATCTGCGCGCCGCGGCGCCCGCCCGCGCTGGAGACGGTGAAGCACATCTTGTCGTAGATATCCATGAACGAGAGCGGTCCCGAGGTGTAGGCCCCGGCGCCCGATACGTACGCCCCGCGCGGGCGCAGCGTGGAGAATTCATAGCCGATGCCGCAGTTGTGGATAACCGCAAGGCCGTTATTGCCCGCCAGGTAGTTGTTGTGCTTTTCGACGGTGAAGTCGTAGAACGTTTCCGGCAGCGACAGATTGCGGCGTATCGACTGCATCGGGCGCAGCGTACGTGCGAAATCGATCAGCGGGACCAGATTCGGGAAACGCGCCGCCCAGCGATCGAGCCAGACCCGGCTGATTTCCGTCCGTTCGTGATAGCCGTGGTAGAAACCCAGCGCCTGTTTTTCAGCATGAGATAGCGCGCCGAGGAGTTCGGTCAACGCCGTGCGCAAAGCGGCAGGCAGCCGGTAGTGGTCGTACTGGCCCGACTGGCTCGCGTGTTCGAGAATACGGCGCCGTTTGCCCGAATCCGCCATATGCCGGGCTACTTCCGACAGAAAACCGGAGTCGGAAATCTTGAGCATGGCACCGCCGCTGTCATGGACTTCATGCCCGTTCAACCGGTGGCTGCGTGCTTTGCGGTATGTGATCGCACCATGGACGCCGAACAAGCCCAGCAGGGATTTAAGCTCTTCGGCAAAGTCGTGGTTCTGGGTGGCCACGATCACGCTGCCGCGCTCGCAGCTTACCGTGCCATCGGTATCGATCAATCCAGCAAGAAACGGCAGAAAATGCTTTTCCGGTTCGGTTTTGATCCACCCGGGCACGCTCAGGTTGGCGGTCTTCCTGCCGATCTGATGATCGATCAACTCGGCGGCGCGGCTGGCCTCAAAGCTGGATACCGCGTAGTCCCAGACCGCAGTTCCGTTCGGCGTCTCGGCTGCCACGACCTGCGCCCTGGAGCCGCAAAAAGCCTCGAAGAACGCCGCATAGCGTTCCACGACTTCCTTTTCGGCCGCCCGAATCTTGAATACCAGCCGCATCCCCAGAGCCTGCGCGCGCTCGGCCCAGGCTTTGCGCGACGGTTTGTAGGCATAGCGCTTTTCGTAGGCACTGCCGTCACCCAGATACGCGCCCGCGAACCAGGCGTTCATCGCCTGCCGCGATTCGGCCTGCCACGGCAAACAGTGATGCACCAGTGCATCGTTTTCACGCACTTCGTCCGCGCGGACGTAGACGAGCCGCTCATCCCGATAAACAAGCACGGGATGCTTGACCGAAGTCTTGATCGATACGCCATTGGACACGAGTTCGATGTTTTCCGAGCGCGGGACATGCGTTGTCATGTGACGCAGGATGGGGCGCATCTCGAACCGGCCGTTATCGCGGTCGTAGCACAGGATGCGCTCGTGGCGCTCGGCCACGGCCTGATCGGCCGTAACCAGACCGCGCTCGGTGCGCACCCATGTCCCGGGCGCGACGCAGCCGGCCTTGAGCGTGAGTCCGGCCTCGTGCACCTTCTCCAGGATGTCGTCCATGGAGTCGTGGATGGTGCCCGAGACGGTGCAGTTGATCGTCGAGGTCGCGGGTTTGTAGGCCTGGGCTCCGGCGTTGGAGGTGATGCGCCCGGCCGGGATCGCGCCATGGCGCAGCGCCCAGAGGAAGCGCTCGTACCATTCGTCGCGGACCTTGGGGGCTTCCACCTCGGCCAGCGCGCGCGCGACGCGCTTCCAGGTGTCGTCCACCGTGACGTCGATCACGGTGCCGTCCTTGGCCTTGAGGCGGTATTTCTTGTCCCAGATGTCTTCCGATGCCGACTGGATCGGTATCTCGGAAGGCGATTCTATTGTTTGCTTGCGCACGGTATGCATAGTACTTCCTGTCTCCTGACGCGTCATCCATCAATCCCGCGGGGGAAAACCTGTTAATAAGTTGTGCATGACCCAACCCAACATATTGGGCCGAATAAACTCAGCATAGCAGCCACACGGAGCCTGTCAACAGTTTTTTTAATTACTTGATTTTTTGACTTATTTTCATGTGTTTCACGGGGCTTAAAAAGCTTGACGATTGTCAATACCTTCCACTAGATATTGTGTCATAAAAAAGCAGGGATCCTGGGCGTTCCCCGCTTGAAAACCTAATACCCGCCCACATTTAAGAAGCATGGCCGCAAGGCCGCGTTAGCAACCACGTTTGTTTGATTGTGAGGAGTGAAACCATGAACCTGATGACTACTTATCGGCCCTGGGGCCTGTTCGACGAACTGCAGCGCGGACTCGAGACACTGCACGGCACCGAGACCAAGGCCTGGACGCCGGCCGTCGATATCAGTGAAGACGAGCACCGCTACGTGATCCGTGCCGATCTGCCCGGCGTCGACCCCAAGGACATCGACGTGAACCTGGAAAGCGATGAACTGACCCTGCGCGGCGAGCGCAAGGAAGAGAAGGAGGAAAAGGGCAAGAACTGGCAGCGCACCGAGCGCTTCCACGGCGAGTTCTACCGCCGTTTCCGCCTGCCCGAGAGCGCCGATCCCGAGCACATCGAGGCCCACAGCGACAAGGGCGTGCTGGAGATCGTCATTCCCAAGCAGCCGAAAACCCAGCCTCGCAAGATCTCGGTCAATCACTGAGTGCAAGGCTACGATCCGGGCGACGGGGGAACTTCGCCCCTGCCGCCCGGTCGCATTTCCATGACGGCTCGCTGCATGGCGGCCCCACTGAAATCCATTTGACGACACAGGATCCGAGAGACATGACAAAACGCCTGATCGCCCCCCTGCTCTGCCTGGCGCTGGCTACCGGCGCCGCTTTTGCACCGGCCGTTGCGGCCCATGCCGAGATGCCGCCGCCCGCGGCACTCAAGAATGCCGAGGGACTGCCCAGCCTGGCGCCCGTGATCAAAAAGATCACCCCCGCGGTGGTCAATATCTCCACCAGCGGCGTGATTAAGCGCCGAATCCAGGGGCCGTTCATGAGCCCGCTGTTCCGCCAGTTCTTCGGCGTGCCCCAGAACCAGACCATGGAGCAGCCCTTTGTGAGCCTCGGCTCGGGCATCATCGTGAATGCCCAGAAGGGGTTCATCCTGACCAATTACCACGTGATCCGCGACGCCAAGCAGATCACTGTGACCCTCTACGACAACCGCACCTTCAAGGCCAAGGTGATCGGCGACGATCCCTCCACCGACATCGCGATTGTCCAGATCAAGGCTAAGGACCTCACCCAGATTAGCCTGGGCAAGTCCAGCAACCTGGAAGTGGGCGACTACGTGGTCGCCATCGGTAATCCGCTGGGTCTACAGCACACGGCCACGTTCGGCATCGTGAGCGCGCTGGGCCGGCCCAACGCCGGCGGCACCAACGACGGTGACGGCGGCGAAAGCGGGATCGGCAAGTACGACGACTTCATCCAGACCGACGCGGCGATCAACCCGGGCAACTCCGGCGGCCCGCTGGTCAACCTGCGCGGCGAGCTAGTGGGCGTGAATACCGCCATCGCCACCACCAACGGCGGCAACATCGGCATCGGTTTCGCGATTCCCGTGGACATGGCCAAGGCGGTGATGGAGCAGCTCATCAAATACGGCAAGGTCGAGCGCGGCGAACTGGGCGTCTATATCCAGGCCCTGACGCCGGAGTTGGCCAAGCAGTTCAACCTGACCCCCGGCCAGGGCGGTGCCTTGGTGGCGCAGGTCAAGAAGGGTTCGGCAGCGGCCAAGGCCGGTCTCAAGCAGGGTGATGTGATCACCGAGGTCAACGGCGACAAGGTGCGCGGCCCGGCTATGCTGCAGAGCTATATCGGCATCCTGCGCGTGGGTACCGAAGTGACGCTCCAGGTCTACCGCAACGGCAAGCCCTTGACGATCCACGCCAAGATCGGCAAGCGCTCGAACACAGGCACAGGCTCGAGCAATGGCATGAACGAGAACCGGAAGCTCGGCGCGACCTTCGGCAATATCGGCAAGGATTCGCCGCTTTACGGACAGATCCACGGCGTGCAGGTTACGCAGGTGACGCCGAACGAGGCCGCTGCCCAGGCCGGGCTGCAGCCGGGAGACGTGATCGTGGACGCCGCCCACCGGAGAGTGACCAGTCTCGCCCAGTTCAACCAGATACTGGCGGCCTACAAGGGCCACACGGTCCTGCTCAAGGTCGTGCGCAACGACCAGGTCTTCTTTACGACACTCAGTATTCCCTGACAACAAGGCGTGGGCATCGGCAACCGCTAGACATTGCCGACGCCACGCCTAACAGTCGCGGTGCGAAACCCCGGGGGACCCCCAACCCGGGGTTTCTTTTTGCCTAAAACTCTCGCAAAGACGCAAAGGAACATGAAATAGATACTCTCCCCTTTGCTCGCGTAGCGAGGAAGGGGGAGCCGGAGGGGGATTCGAAAGAAAATCGCGGTGGGGACCACCGCTCCCACAAGAGGTGCGGCATCAACAAATAATAT
>CAZPJI010000074.1:0-5513 GCA_964586925.1 uncultured Gammaproteobacteria bacterium | reverse complement strand
TTACCCAAAGTTCTAAAGCGCCACCAGCGATTCCTCCGCTGCACTGTCCGGCGAATGTGCGGAAGGCAACGGCGTCAGCTCGGGGTCCAGAGGCGCGAGCTGCAGCGTAGATCCTGTCTGGTTCAGCTGCCGATCCAGGTCGTAGAGGGCATCCTGGATCGCTTCTTCGAGAACTGGGTGGTAATAGGGCATGCGCAGAGCATTGCCTACGGTCATGCCCTCTTCTACCGCCCATGCGGCTAGATGGGCCAGGTGCTCGCAGTGGGCGCCCACCATGGCCGCCCCGAGTAGTTGGCCCGAGCGCTTTTCGGCATAGAGGCGCAGGATGCCGCGGTTGCGGCCCATGATCACGGCACGCCCCACCGGCCCGAAGCGCACCTCGCCGACGGCGCAGTGCTGGTGGTTGAGTTCGCTCCACAGGGCTCCCACCGAAGCAATGTTCGGGTCGCAGAAGACGATAGCCATATGGGTCTTCGGCCTGAAGCGGAGTGCGGTGCCGCGCGCCGCGTTGTACCCGGCGACCCGCCCTTGATCGGCCGCCCGCTGCAAGGTGGCAAGCCCTCCAGTGGCGTCCCCGGCGATGTAGATGGGTAATCCGTCGAGCTTCAGGTTGAAGGGGTCGTGGCGGGGGACCCCGAGGTGATCGATCCCGATGCCCAGGCGGTCCAAGCCGAGCCGTTCCAAGTTCGGGCGGCGCCCCGCGGTGACGAGAAGCTTCTCGACCTCGGCCTCGTGGTCGCCGGCCCGGACGCGGAAGCCGTGGCCGCGGCGCTCGATCAAGGGGGCCGCGCCAAGCCACAGCGGGAGCTCGCGGCCGATGATGTCGATGGCCGTGCGATTGATGGCCGGATCGGCAATACGGGCGACACACTCGCCCTGCTCGACGCCAACGACCCTGACGCCGAGCCGATGCAGGGCCTGAGCGAGCTCCATCCCTATCGGACCGAGGCCCAGTACCGCGACGGACTCGGGTAGGTCTTCCTGGTCGAATAGGGTCTCGACCGTCAGGGTGCCGTCTGCGAATTCGTGCCACTCGGGGGGAACGAACGACTGGGTACCCGTGGCAATCACGGTGGCCCTGCAGCGGATGGTCGCATCGCCTACCCGCAGCCGCTGGGGATCGAGAAATTCCGCATAGCCCTCGATCAGTGCCTCGCCCATCTCATCGGTGGTGTTGGCAAGGATGAGATCGACGAACATGTCGCGCAGATCGCGGATGCGCTCCATGGCCTGCGGGATTTCGATCTCGATGTTTTCAGCGCCCCCGATCCCAAGCCGGTGATAGCGGGTCCTGCTGTGGTACGCCTCGGCCAGATCAAGGGTGACCTTGGACGGCATACATCCAAAGCGCGCGCAGGTCGTGCCGAGCTGGCCGCCGTTGATCAGCACGTAGTTGTCGGTGACCTTACGGATCTCCTTGATGGCATTGAGGCCCGCATGGCCCGCTCCGATGACCGCAACATCCACCTGCCTCTCCATCGTCTTCGTCCCTCGCTTGTTATTTCGGAACTGGACGTGAGCCTGACTCGGGCCCTGGCATTTCTTACCTATAACCGACTCAAACAGAGGGAAATGCTGACACTCCAGGGGGAGCGCAAGCTTCCCGCGCTTCCGTCTGTCGGGAAGGGATGCTAGAACCGGGAAGCTCACCAAAAGCTCACAGAACCGCGGACGCGGTCCGTAACGGAGATTGAGAAAACCGGATGGCCCCGAACGACTGATGGAAGGCGGGCAGATCAGCGCCAACCGCCCGCGTCGCGGGCGGCGATGCCTGAATGACCTATCTGGGGAGCACAGCCCGGCTCGGGCTCAGCCCTCGTCCGGGACCAGCGGGATCTCTTCCGCGGCGGCCGCGCCCCGGATTGCGGCGTGCAATGTCTGTGTTTCGGGAGAAGGGGCGAGAGCAACGAGCGAGTGTAAAGCTCGGCGGCAGCGTTGGAACACGGCAATCGCCTCTGCATATTGCCGCAGAGACTGATAGTGCCGCATGAGGCGTTGATAGAAGACTTCCGCGCGTGGATCCAGTTCAAGAGCGTACAGGTAACAATCCCGCGCTTCGTCAGACCGGCCGTGTCCCTGCCAGTAATCGGCCAGGCGCTCGATCATGCGCAAGAGCCGACTGCGCAGCCGCTCGCTATAAGCCAGGGCCAGGGGGATCTCGGGGTCCAGTCCAAGAAAAGGGCCCTGATAGAGTCCGAAGATCCTCGCTGCGTCTTGTTCCACCTGCTCAGGACGGTCCTCGTCCATCGCCTGACTGATGGCCGACACCAGACCCTCAAACGTCCAGCAGTCAACCCAGCAGTGCTTGCGGTTCAGAGTCAGCTCCCCGTCCTTCACGAGAAGCGACTCTCCCCCCAGAAGCTTGCGCAGCCGGTAGAGCGTGGTTTCGAAGGCGTGGTGAGCATCATCCCCATCGGTATCGGGCCATAAGGCGGCGATGAGTCGTTCCTGACGGACGTTGTGCCCGCCACAGGCGATCAGTGCCTTCAACAACAGCAACGGCTTTCGGCTGGCCTTGGCGCTGATCTTGACCGTGCGCCCCGCATTGGCCACGGAAAAACGACCGAGCGTATCGATCTTGATGGGCCAGGGCCAATCATCGGGGGCATTCGCCGGATCCTTCGGAATCAACCGCTGGCGGCGAATCTGCTCCCGGACACGACTGACTTCTACTTTCGCGGACAGACCGAGGGCGTAGATTTCCGACAGCGTCTCCCGGCAGAAGAATGGCGTGAAATGACCACCCGCGGCGTCGGCCTGCACCAAGGCTTCGCGGAGCAGAACCAATGCCTGGTCCGGATGCTGAAGCTTAAGCTCCAGCAAGGCCCTGCCAAGCAGACATAAATGGAACATGACAGGACTGCCGATACCCTCTGCAATCCCAGTCGCTTGATCAAGCTGCTCCGCCGCTTCTTGCAGCGTGGCAGTCTCCATCAGGCATGCGGCGAGGCACACATGACCGACAAAGCGGAGGAACAGGACGCGAAAGTGCTCGGTCTGCGCAAGTGCCTCGCGTGCATGTGCGACGGCATCCTCGAAATCTCCCTGATGCAGACTGACCAGTAAGTAAAAATGGTGGAAGACCGAAACGTCCATGTTGCGGCTTACTGCTCGTGGGGTTTGGTCAATACGCGCCTTGAGCTTTTGGGCCGCACCGAGATCACCCACCGTCAACGCGCCATAGGTGCCTAGGACGCAGATGTAGGGATCCACGACGTGCACCTCACTCTCGTCAGCAAGACGCAGCGCCTCGTTCACCAGTGCATCGCATTGCGCAGCGTCGGCCTTGTGCCAGGCATACACGGTGCTCGCCAACAGCCAACTGATGCGCGCCAACGGCGCCCCGTTCCTGGCAAGAGGCGCCGTCTCCCGCACCAGCAAAGCACCGTGCGCGGTCTTTCCCAGCCACGAATAGCACCAGGCCAATTCATTCGCGGCCATCAGACGGGTTGAAGCATCTTCGATGGCATCCAGCAAAGTCCGGCATCGCCCCATCCAGTACGCAAGGTCCGGGTGGTCCAGTCGGTACAGCCGCATCAAGGCCACCAGACCCAATGCGACGCGCGCTTCGATGGCGGCCGACGGAAACTGGGGGTGGCTGCGCCGCAGGACTTGGAAGGTGGCGATCCAGCCAACAGCCTCTTCCGAGGAGAACCAGGCCATGAAGTGCAGCATGGCGATCGCCGCCCAACAAAGATAGAGGCCGGCCGCGTCCTTGGTCGCCTCAAATAATGCATAGGCGCGAAGCAGAGCGGTGTGTGCCGCAACCGGCTCGAAGGGAGACTCACAAAACCCGCGCCAGAACAGCAACCAAGGCTCGTCTCCAACAACCGCTTCGGGTAAACCGCTGATCCACAGCGACAGCGTACGCAACCGGCCCTCGCTCACTAACGGCTGAGCATGGGCAACAATGGTCTGTGCGAGCTTCTCCCAAGCTTCGCAGGCGAGTAGAAGCTCGACCGCATGTTCTAAATCGCCCATCGCAAGCAGAATGTCGGCGGCGCGTTCCTGCAACATCCGCAGCCGCTCTCGGGCGATGACCGTTTCAGCGCGGCTTGATAGAAATGCGCGAAACAGCGGGTGAAACCGATAGACGATATTCGGTCCGAGGTGGCAGGTCGTAAAGTAGTTCTTCGCGCTCAGTTGCTTCAAGAACAGCGATACTGACTCATTGCGCGTCAGCTGCTGGACAGCCGCCTCTGGCATTTCGGTGAGCAGCGCACATTCGAGCAGCAACTCCTGTGCGGAAGGCTCCAGCTTGGCGAAAATCTCCTGCGAGAAATAGTCAAAGAACAGCTGCAAGCTATTGACATCGGCAGGTGCCTGCGGCAAACCCGGTTCACCACGCTCCAGCAGGAGCGTAAGCCCTGCGGCCCATCCCTCAGAAAGCGCGTGCAACTGGGGGATCATTGCAGCCCTGATCTGCGCTCCCTTACGTTCGGCCAGCGCTTGCGCCTCTTCCAAGGTGAAACGCAGCGCATCGGCGCCGATATATGAAAATGCGCCATGGGCACGGAGTCGCGCGAACGCGGAAGGCGGACCTTCCCGGCTCAGAAATACGAACTGAATATGCTCAGGAAGGCGCTCTATCGCTTGACAAAGCAATCCGTGGAGCACGCAGTCCGCTGCGATCTCTTGATAGTCATCGAAGATCAGCACCGCCGGGATGTGCAGGCGGGCGTACAAGGCCTCGAAGAATCGGCGTGCAAACGCCGCGAGACTCGGGAAGTCTTCGGCCGTGAAGCGCGGCAGATCTGCATCGCGGTGATCGAAACGATTGCCCCCTCGGTGAAGGTAATGAAAGAAGTTGCCAATATCGGCATCATCAGCGTCCACGCGATACCATAGACACTCCAGCCCCTGTTGTTCCACGTAGCTACTGGCGAGGCTGGTCTTACCGAAGCCCGGCGGCGCACTGACCCAGGTAGCGGAGCGGTCGCGCGCTTCGTCGAACATTGCGATCAGCCGTTCGCGCTCTAGCAGTTGCGAGGCCCGTGGTCGTGTGATCTTGGCGGGATCGACGGTGTCGCTAGCTGCCTCTTTTGTCACTTCTTCCATACCAACCACTTCCAGTCGCTGATTGACGTGTCCCGAGCTTCAGCGTTACAAGCTAGCTCCCCGTTTGCTTGCCAGTAGTGCAACGGCCATTGTGTTGAGCGCTACATAATGATCGGTTGCGTCCATTCCGGCGGTTCCAGGGGCGGCCGCCACGGGCAGCAGACGACCGGAGGCGAACGTCGTGCGGCAAACGGCGGAATCCGGGTGCTGTCTGTCAAGACTGCCGTTCAACGGCGTCCCGGGAGACTCCTGGTCAGGTAGACCGAACGGAACAAGGTGACAGATGGAAGCCGTCACCTTGGCCGAATCTCGGCAAATGGTGAGTATGTCTCCAACCCGACCGAAGAAAAGCTGGTGAAGCTCTGTTAATGGATCCGCTTGCCAATGAAGCCATGGGTAACGTCGTCAGCGTCCCAGTATGTGCCCGCGATTTCGCTCTTCGCGTTGATGGAATA
>CAZPJI010000073.1:0-6024 GCA_964586925.1 uncultured Gammaproteobacteria bacterium | reverse complement strand
AAGGCCTATGCAGAACGTAGAGCTTCTTGAAACGCTGGGAATTTCGCCTTCATTGGTCGCTGCACGTGCCCTGCAGCCTTGCGCAGAAGCTGTGCATCTCGCGGTCGCTGAAATTGGCCATGACGGCACGGAACACCGGCTTACGCCTGAGGCTGCATCAGCATGGGGCCGCATGAAACAGGCGGCTCAAGCTGAGGACATTTCAATCTTTATCGTATCGGGCTTTCGAGGGGTAGATCGGCAGATTAAGATAATTCGACGCAAGCTGGAATCTGGACAGAAAATTGAAGACATCCTACGTGTGTCCGCACCTCCCGGTTTCAGCGAGCATCACACCGGCCGCGCAGTTGATGTCGGCACCGTGGGCAGCCCACCGCTCTCGGTTCAATTCGATCAGACGCGGGCCTTTGCTTGGCTTAGCCAGTACGCTGAAACATTCGGGTTTAAACTGTCTTATCCGGATGGCAACGCGGAGGGATACCAATATGAGCCTTGGCATTGGTGTTACGCCGCCCAACCAGACGCTCCAGCCGACTGACCAACTGCTGCGCAGTCGGCCGGCGGCTGAGCTTTGGCGTTGGATCCCATGAATCTTTGTCCTGTATGCGGCGCGCCGCTCGAAGACCCTACAGAAGCTTGTCCGTTTGGTGTTCCCGAGGAAGCGGCACCGTGGAAAGGCGATTACGAAGCCATGGCACGCGGTCAAATGACGCATGAGGAACATCAGGTGGTTGTCGCCCGCTGGGCCGTCCACAATCAGAGCTCGCAGAGCGAGAAGGCACTTCAGAAGATGCGTTCTGTTGCTAGGAGCAATCAGGGGCGAGTCGTCAATCTGTTCAAGCTCGGACAGGGTTAAAGTGTCGAGTGTATGCGCGGCGAAACCCAACAAGATGCTCCGTCGGACCGCCCAACTGCTGCGCAGTCGGGCTAGCTCAGACCACGGTTTCTAGTCGCGGACGGCATGATTTTCTTGTCTACGCCTATGCTTGCAGGGCAATTGGAAACCGCGTAGCTTAACCCTTGATAAGAAAACTTTTGCGGGGTAAAATTTCCTTAGAAGAGGGTTGGAGGCTGTTTAGCAAACTAAACTTGCCTTAAAGCGTGTTTAAAGGCCGTTTAAACAGCCTTTAAGGAATTTTGTTAGCGGAGTTGAAATGCGGCGCCAGACGGGAGATTACGTAAAGGCCAGCCTGACGGGTGTGGAGTACCGAGCTTTCGTCCCGAGTCCGTTGCCGCCCAGTCCGCCATTGCATTGGGACTCCGGACTGTTGGCGTTGAGAGACCGGGCCAACCGCGCCCTTGGACGTCTGGATGATATCTCGCTTGTCCTGCCGGACAAGCAGCTTTTTCTCTACCAGTATGTACGCAAGGAAGCGGTGCTTTCATCCCAAATCGAGGGCACGCAGTCCTCGCTGTCCGACCTATTGCTTTTTGAGCTGGAGGAAGCGCCAGGCGTTCCTATTAACGATGTCCGCGAGGTCTCCAACTATGTCTCCGCACTGGACCACGGGTTGAAAAGTGTCCGAAGTGGACGATTGCCGCTATCGCTAAGGCTGTTGCGAGAGATGCACGAAATTCTCATGCGGGGCGCGCGAGGTGCCGATAAGGCGCCCGGGGAATTTCGCAAGGGTCAGGTTTGGCTCGGTGGCCCGTCGCCTGCGACAGCCCGTTTCGTGCCGCCGCCGCCCAATCGGCTTATGGAATGTCTGGATCCGTTCGAGCATTTTCTGCATATGGGGCAAGACGATATTCCGGTACTCGAAAAGGCTGCATTTGCCCATGTTCAGTTTGAGACGGTTCACCCTTTCATGGATGGTAATGGCCGGTTGGGCCGTCTACTTGTGACGTTGCTGCTGTGCTCGGAGGAGGTGCTGAGGGAGCCCATGCTTTACCTCAGTCTTTATTTCAAGCAAAATCGTGATGAATATTACGACCGATTGCAGCGGGTCCGTTCGGAGGGCGATTGGGAAGGTTGGATGCGGTTCTTTCTGACCGGCATTTCTGACACGGCGCGTCTTGCGACTGAAACCGCCCGAAGGTTACTCGATCTCTTCGGGCAAGACCGCGCCAAACTGCAAGCGTTGGGGCGGGGGGCAGGGTCGGCCATTCGTGTTCACCAGTACCTTCAGGGACGACCTATAGCTTCTGCGATCGATATCGCCGACACACTTGAACTTAGCCGGCCTGCCGTGCGGAGTGCTCTGGTGCGTTTGGAAGAAGCGGGCATCGTCAGTGAGATCACAGGACGCGAGCGCTACCGGCTTTTTGCTTACGACGAATATCTGAAAATCCTGGCCGAGGGCACCGAGCCGCTGCCGCGATAGAGTGGCAATGAGGACAGGCCTTGTCCTTTACCCCGGCTGCCGCCGTTGGAACTTCTCGAATTGATTGAATTGCCAGGGGCGTGCAGCCAGCAGAGGCGGCGAAGCTGTGACGTTCCTTTAGCGGTAGGCGGCTGTCTTCTTCGACGAGGTCGTCGAATTCCTTGGTGAGTTTGTCCAGGCTTTGCTGGAAGCGTTGCATCGAGGCTTGTAAGCGAACCGCTTGCGCTTGGGGTCTGGTCTTGCCTTTTGCCATCCTTGGCGTGAAAGGCAAGATCACGATTCCGTTATTCGTTATTTTTGTTCGTTCGCTGTCGGGTGCAGGGCCTTTTGCATGGCGGTATTGGGGACCAGCATGACCGTGAGAGTACGGCCGTCGCTGCAGGTTAGCTTCAGGTGTGTGCCCGGTTTGCTTTTGGCGATGTGCGACATGATGTAGAGGCTGGCCAGGTTTTCTGCCTTGGTGCCGTCGACCGCGACGATCTGGTCACCTTTCTTCAGGCCCGCTTTCGCTGCCGGCCCGCCGGGTGCCACCTGGATGACGGTGAACGCCTTCGGTTGGAACTTCAGGGCGCTGAATCCGCCCGATGCCGTGGGTTGCCTGGGCGTGTAGTGCGGTCGCGGGGTGAGGTAGAGCTGCTCGGTGCGATAGTCCAGCGCGAAACGGAAAGCGCGCCATACCGGCAAGCCCAGGTTGCCCGCTTCACTGGGATTGCTGGTCGAGCCGGCGCCGGGCGGCGTCAACATGCCCAACTGCTTGCCCGGAACCATGAGCCCGCCGATTTGCAGGGAATGGATGTAGGCCATGTGCGTCGTGAACACGCCTCCTTCGCCGCCGTTCTGCTCGGGTAATCCGGCCTGGTAGTAGCTGGCCAGACCGTTGTCGTCGGTCCACTTGGGGAAGATCATCAATGGACCGCTGTTGCCGGTGTCCATGCCGAAAATACCTCTCTTGCCGTCCAGCGTGGCATTCACGAGCGGCATGTCGTCGGTGAAACCGATGGGCAGGACGACGGCCCCCGCGGGCGGCTTGAAGTTTGCAAACGGTTGCAGGGTAAGCGTCTTGTGTGCCGGATCGATCGTGACGGCGAACCGCTCAAAGACTTCGAGACCCAGTATGCCTGCGACCGGCGGCTTGTTGCCGAGATCGGTCATGATGGGCGACAGGGGCATGATCAGCACCGATTGGTCGTCGATACGTGCATCGCCCAGACCAATGGACTTAACGCGCGCATAACTGAGGGGCGTGCTGCCGGCGCCTGCGCCGTAGCTCACGCCCCCGCCGCTGGTTTTCAGCCCGAGTGTCTTCGCGGTCTCCGGTGTGAGGATCGCGTGCCCGCCGGTATCGAGCACGAACGGAAACGGGCCTTTCCCATTGATGCGTGCTTCGACCAGCAGCTTGCCGCCCGGCGAGAAGTCAAACGGCATTCTGACGCCTTTGGCGGGAATCTTCACGTCGGTGACCCGGTCGCTCGGACGTTCCAGCGCCTGCTTAGGTATCGAACGTAACAGTCGGTAGTGCGTGATGGTTTCAACGTCCGGCTTGGCATGGACGTCGACGCTCGATGCAATGCGAAACGGCAGCGTTACACCCACGACGTTCCGATAATCGCTGTACATGGTGGTTACGGTCTGGAACGAACGCAGCATGACCGTCCGTGCGAGCCGTTTGGGCGTGCCGCCGATCCACAGCGTCACACTGCGGCCATCGGCCGGGGCCGCCTTGATGCGTTGGTACGTCGTCTTGTTCACGGTCGTTGTCGGCGCCGGCGCCAATGCGGCATGCAGGCGGCCGGGGAAATAGGGGCCGTTGCGGTTCAGCCAGCGGTCGGTCACCGTGAGTGTTCTTGCTTCTGGCGAATCGAGGGAGTGCACTTGTCCGGAGCGGTCCCGCTTCCAGGCGCCTTTGGAATCGATGCCCTGGGCTGTGTCGAATACAGGGCAGTGGACGGTTTCGAGCCAGTGCCCGTTGCGGGTATCGGTAATGGAGTGCACATGGCACCGGAGTCCATCGATGCTCTCGCTGCCATCAGCAACGATGGCGGCAATATTCTTCCAGTGTGTACCGCCCGATGCCTGTCCCAGGATCTCCAGTGTGTGTGCCGGGTTGTCTGATGCCAAGGCCGTGGGGGGCAGGGCGATCGACAAGACCAATGCCAGGAAAAGATTGCGTTTCATAAAGGGTTGAGCGGCGTTAACAGATCACACCATGATGAAGGGGATTTATTGCTGCGTCTAGAACGCGAGTGACTTATTGGGACGGAATTTGCAGGGTGCGACGGTAAGCGCTTGGCGTCTGTCCGGTGAACTTGTTGAATACGCGGGCGAAATGGCTTTGATCGCAGAATCCGGCTTCGGCGGCAATCTCTGTAATGGAACGGGATGGGTCGCGCAAGGCACGGCACGCCAACTCAATACGCAGTTTCCGTTGGTATTCGCCGACCGAAACGCCATAGCAGCGTTTGAAGGCACGAGCCAGATGTGCGGGATGTACGCCTGCCAGGGTGGCTAACTCGCCCAGCGATGGCGTGGCCTCTGGAGCATCGTGCAAGCGTTCCAGTACACGAGGCAGCCAGACCGGGCGTGCCGTATCGTCATCAATGCGAACAGCTTGCGCAGTCAGCTCGAGCACAGCGGCCTGAAGCGCCAACCCGGAGGCATCGTCAGTCGCCGCAAGTTCGCGTTCGATGCGCGCGCGCAATATTTCAGCGCCTGGCAGGCGCAATTGCCGGTAGTCCGACATCAACCGACGTACACCTTGGCTTTCCAGCAAAGCAGGGGGAAGGAATACATCCAGGGAGCGTGCCCCCTGCGGATAAAACCGGTCGGCGTGCCGGTGACCTTGTGGATGAACCAACAGCAAGCCGCGGCTACATTCATCTTCGCGGCCCGGGCAGCTCTGGCGATATCCGCCCGCGGCTACCAGGCACAGATAGGCGTACCCATGCTCGTGAACAGGGAGCGCCGACGACCCGGCGTAAGCGGTGGTCGAGACGCGTATACCGCCGACATCCCGTTGCCGCGACGGGGTACCCAGGCTGGTTCGGTCGAGGTGCTGCATCATGGGCTGAAAGTAAGCATACGTGGACAGTATAGTGCGCGCCCGTCACCGTTGCTCATAACAGTGTTGCGTGTGCGTGGACGCCTTTGTTACGGCTGCCCTTGTCGGAGAGCAGGAGGCTAATGTAAGAGGCTCAGAGGCTTCAAATTTTTCGTTTAGGCGCGGCATGCTATTGCCACAATAATTCCATGGCATCGGCGGCGTGGCTGGCCTTCGTTACGGTTAAGTTGCATTTAACCATCAATACCGGTGACTTTGGTTCGTCAGACGGGTCGATTTAAATTGCAAAATCCGTGGCATTGAACGCTAATCAACAGGTTGGGATTTAATTTTAAGGGGGGTATGCTAGATTCCGTTAGTGGGGGCGTATATTTTGCAAGGAGGAAGAACAAGTGAAGATATCTCCATCTGCATGTGCTATTTTGGCGCTTACAAGCATTGGCTTGGCTGCGCCTTCAGGTAGCTACGCGGCTACTACGCAGTCCGTAGCCGCCTCGAGCCAAAATCAGCAGCCCGCTGAATCTCTGCTGAATTTTGCGCCGATACAGACACCTGGTGATTGGCAAGTGGCAGGCCTGCGTGTAAGCCGAACCCGTGTGAGTCCGATGAGTGGGGCTTAGACGCAGTGGTGCGGGTGGGGCA
>CAZPJI010000072.1:0-6049 GCA_964586925.1 uncultured Gammaproteobacteria bacterium | reverse complement strand
TTCAACGCCGACTTCGACGGCGACCAGATGGCCGTGCACGTGCCGCTTTCGCTGGAAGCCCAGCTCGAGGCGCGCGCGTTGATGATGTCGTCGAACAACATTCTTTCGCCGGCCCACGGCGAGCCGATCATCGTGCCGACCCAGGACGTCGTGCTCGGGCTGTATTACATGACCCGCGAGCGCGTGAACGCCAAAGGCGAGGGCATGGTTTTCTCCGACGTGGCGGAGGTGCACCGCGCCTACGACGCCAAGGCGGTCGAGCTGCATACCGGCATCAAGGTTCGTGTAGAGGATTACGTCGAGGACGAGAACGGCGAGATGCAGCCGCGCATGCGCCTGGTCGAGACCACGGTGGGCCGTTCGCTGCTCGCCGAGATCCTGCCCAAGGGCATGCCTTTCGAGCTGATCAACCGCGACCTGACCAAGAAGGTCGTCAGCGGCTTGATCAACGAGTGCTACCGCTACCGCGGGCTGAAGGAAACCGTGGTCTTCGCCGACCAGTTGATGTACACCGGTTTCTACTACGCCACGCGCGCGGGCGCCTCGATCGGCGTCAACGACATGGTAATCCCGCCCGAGAAGGCCAAGATCCTCGAAGAGGCCGAGGCTGAGGTCAAGGACATCGAGGGGCAGTACGCCTCCGGTCTCGTGACGACGGGCGAGCGCTACAACAAGGTGGTCGACATCTGGTCGCGCACCAACGAGCAGGTCGCCAAGGCGATGATGAAGCACCTCGGCAGCGAGGAAGTCACCGATGCCGAGGGCAACAAGGTTAGCCAGGCCTCGTTCAACCCGATCTACATGATGGCCGACTCCGGAGCGCGTGGTTCCGCCGCCCAGATTCGCCAGCTGGCGGGCATGCGCGGCCTGATGGCCAAGCCGGACGGCTCGATCATCGAAACGCCGATCACGGCGAACTTCCGCGAAGGTCTGACCGTGCTGCAGTACTTTATTTCCACGCACGGAGCGCGCAAGGGTCTGGCCGATACCGCCTTGAAGACGGCGAACTCGGGTTACCTCACCCGCCGCCTGGTCGACGTGGCTCAGGACATGGTCGTGACCGAAGAGGATTGCGGCACCGATGAGGGCCTGGAAATGAAGCCGATCGTCGAGGGCGGCGAAGTGCTGGAGCCGTTGCGTGAGCGCGTGCTCGGCCGTGTCCTGGCCCGGCAGTTGACGGTACCAGGTTCGGACGAGGAACTGATGCCGGCCGGCACTCTGCTTGACGAGCGCGCGGTAGCCTACCTCGAAGAGGCGGGTATCGATAACGTGATTGTGCGTTCCGCGATTACCTGCGAAACGCGTCACGGCGTCTGCGCCCAGTGCTATGGGCGTGATCTGGCGCGCGGGCATCGCGTAAGCATCGGCGAGTCGGTGGGCGTTATTGCCGCCCAGTCGATCGGCGAGCCGGGCACGCAGCTGACGATGCGGACCTTCCACATCGGCGGCGCGGCCTCGCGTTCCGCCGCGGTCAGCCATATCGAGGCGAAGGCCGCGGGCACGGTGCGTCTGCACAACTTCAAGTACGTTACCAACGCCGAGGGCCACCTGGTTGCGATTTCGCGTTCCGGCGAACTGGGCCTGGTGGACGAGGTGGGCCGCGAGCGCGAGCGTTACAAGATTCCTTACGGCGCCGCAGTGACGGTCAAGGACGGCGAGGCGGTCGAAGGCGGCCAGATCATCGCCAACTGGGACCCGCACACCCACCCGATCATCACGGAAGTGGCGGGCCGCGTGCAGCTGGAGGACTTCGCCGAAGGTGTGTCCTCGCGGCAGGAAGTCGACGAGATCACGGGCCTGTCGAGCATCCACGTGCTGGATCCCAAGCAGCGCCCGGCCGCCGGCCGCGAAATGCGTCCGATGGTGAAGGTGCTGGATGCCAAGGGCAAGCCCCAGACGTTACCGGGAACCGACATTCCAGCGCAATACGTACTGCCGGGCGGCGCCCTGGTCATGCTCGAGGACGGTGCCCAGGTGGGCGTGGGCGATGTCGTCGCCCGCATCCCGCAGGAAACCTCCAAGACGCGCGATATCACGGGCGGTCTGCCCCGTGTGGCGGATTTGTTCGAGGCACGCCGGCCCAAGGAGCAGGCCATCCTGGCCGAGGCCACGGGCACCGTGTCCTACGGCAAGGACACCAAGGGCAAGCAGCGCCTGGTGATCACCACCGAGGACGGCGAACAGGTTGAGATGCTGGTACCGAAGTGGCGCCAGATCAACGTGTTCGAAGGCGAGCACGTGGTCCGCGGCGAAATGATCGCCGACGGCGAGTACGATCCGCACGACATCCTGCGCGTGCTCGGCGTGCGCCGCCTGACCGAGTTCCTGGTGCGTGAAATCCAGGACGTGTACCGGCTGCAGGGCGTGCGCATCAACGACAAGCACATCGAGGTGATCGTGCGCCAGATGTTGCGCAAATGCGAGATTACCGAATCGGGTGATACCCGCCTGCTCAAGGGCGAACAGGTTGACTGGGCGCGCGTGGTCGAGGCGAACGAGGCGGCGCTGGCCGCCGACGAGCAGCCGGCGAGCTACAATCCGGTGCTGCTCGGCATCACCAAGGCCTCACTGGCGACCGAGTCGTTCATCTCGGCGGCATCGTTCCAGGAGACCACCCGCGTGTTGACCGAAGCGGCCGTGCGCGGCTCCCAGGACGACCTGCGCGGCCTCAAGGAGAACGTCATCGTCGGGCGCCTGATCCCGGCCGGCAGCGGCTACGCCTACCACCGTGCGCGGCGCCGCGTATCCGCGACCGAGAAAGCGCGGGCCGAAGCAGAAGAGTTGTTTGCCGGCAATGGCGAGCAAGCGGTGGAAGTGTCGGAAAGCGCGGAGGACGCCGCTAAAACTTGACAGTAACAAGGGACATCTATAACATTTCCCTGCTTAGGGCGAGGCCGGCTTAGCCGGCCTCCTTTTTCCGTATTTTTGAGGGGAGCCGATGGCAACCACCAATCAGCTCGTGCGCAAGCCACGTCAGCAGCCGCGCGACAAAAACAAGGTTCCGGCGTTGGCCGGCAGTCCGCAGAAGCGCGGCGTTTGCACGCGCGTATATACGACGACGCCGAAGAAACCGAACTCGGCGCTGCGGAAAGTTGCGCGTGTGCGCTTGACCAACGGGTTCGAGGTCACCAGCTACATCGGTGGTGAGGGCCATAACCTGCAGGAGCACTCCGTAGTGCTGATCCGCGGCGGTCGTGTGAAGGACTTGCCGGGCGTGCGCTACCACACGGTGCGTGGTTCGTTGGACTGCGCCGGTGTCAACGATCGTCGCCAGGGGCGTTCGAAGTATGGCGCCAAGCGGCCTAAGTAAAGATATCTGAGGAATAGAGATCATGCCGAGACGACGCGAGGTTCCCAAACGCCAGATTCTTCCGGACCCCAAGCACGGAAGTGAGCTCCTGGCCAAGTTCATCAATATGGTGATGACGAGCGGCAAAAAGTCGACTGCCGAACGCATCGTCTATGGTGCGCTCGACAAGCTGGGCGAGCGCGGCGAGCCGTTGGCCATGCTGGAGCAGGCGCTCGAGAATACCCGCCCCCTCGTCGAGGTCAAGTCACGGCGCGTGGGTGGTGCCACCTACCAGGTGCCGGTCGAGGTGCGTCCGGTACGCCAGAATGCGCTTGCCATGCGCTGGGTGATCGACGCTGCGCGCGCGCGTTCCGAGAAATCCATGGCGATGCGCCTCGCGGGCGAGTTGCTCGACGCGTCGCAGAGCCGCGGCAATGCGGTCAAGAAGCGCGAAGACGTGCATCGCATGGCCGAGGCCAACAGGGCTTTCTCCCACTATCGCTGGTAAGGCCAGTTCCATTTTCAGGCACCGGTGCGCCGGTGCCTTTTGTTTGAATCTCGAGGTTAACCGTGTCCCGTAAGACTCCGATCGAACGTTATCGCAACATCGGCATCATGGCTCACATCGATGCCGGCAAGACGACGACGACCGAGCGCATCCTGTTCTACACTGGCATTTCCCACAAGATGGGCGAAGTTCATGAGGGCACGGCCGTCATGGACTGGATGGAGCAGGAACAGGAACGCGGCATCACCATCACCTCTGCTGCGACGACCACGTTCTGGCAGGGCATGGACAAGCAATACCCCGAGCACCGGATCAATATCATCGACACGCCCGGACACGTCGACTTCACCATCGAGGTGGAGCGTTCCCTGCGTGTGCTCGACGGTTCCGTCTGCGTACTGGATGCCAATGCCGGTGTCGAGCCGCAGACGGAGACGGTGTGGCGCCAGGCCAACCGCTATGAAGTGCCACGCATGATCTTCGTCAACAAGATGGACAAGATGGGCGCCGACTTCTACCGCTGCGTGAAGATGGTCAAGGAGCGTCTGGGCGCCAACCCGGTGTCGGTGCAGCTGCCGATCGGGGCCGAAGATCAGTTCGCCGGTGTGGTCGATTTGATTCGTATGCAGGCGATCTACTGGAACCAGGAAGATCGCGGCGTGACCTATGAGTCCAAGGATATTCCCGACGACCTCAAGGACAAGGCTGCCGAGTGGCGCGAGGCGATGGTGGAAGCTGCTGCCGAAGCCGACGAAGAGCTGATGGAGAAATACCTCGAAGAGGGCGACCTGTCGGCCGAAGAGATCAAGAAGGGCTTGCGCAAGCGCACCCTGGCCAACGAGATCGTGCCCGTGCTTTGCGGTACGGCGTTCAAGAACAAGGGCGTTCAGGCCATGCTCGATGCGGTCATTGAGTACATGCCGTCGCCAGTCGACGTGCCCGCGATTCGCGGAAACCTGGACGACGCTGACAATACGCCGGCGGAGCGTCATTCCGATGATGATGAGCCGTTCTCCGCGCTGGCCTTCAAAATCGCGACCGATCCTTTCGTGGGGTCGTTGACCTTCGTTCGTGTTTATTCGGGGGTGCTCAAGTCAGGCGACTCCATATACAACCCGGTGAAGGGCAAGAAAGAGCGTGTGGGCCGCATCCTGCAGATGCATTCCAACTCGCGCCAGGAGATCAAGGAAGTGCGCGCCGGCGATATTGCGGCCGCGGTGGGTCTGAAGGATGTCACCACAGGCGATACGCTGTGCGATCCGGACAAGATCATCATCCTAGAGCGCATGGAGTTCCCGGAGCCGGTAATTTCCGTTGCGGTGGAGCCCAAGACCAAGGCTGATCAGGAAAAGATGGGTATCGCGCTGCAGAAGCTGGCGCAAGAAGATCCTTCCTTCCGTGTACGTACCGACGAAGAATCGGGGCAGACGATCATCTCCGGCATGGGCGAGCTCCATCTGGAAATCATCGTCGACCGCATGAAGCGCGAGTTCAAGGTCGAGGCTAACGTGGGGCGTCCGCAGGTGGCCTACCGCGAGACGATTCGCACCGCGGTCGAGCAGGAAGGCAAGTTCGTGCGCCAGTCCGGCGGCCGCGGCCAGTACGGCCACGTCTGGATCAAGGTCGAGCCGCGCGAGCAGGGTGCCGGCTACGAATTCATCAACAAGATCGTGGGCGGTGTGATTCCCAAGGAATACATCCCGGCGGTCGACAAGGGTATCCAGGAGCAGACGCAGAACGGTGTTATCGCCGGCTATCCGGTGGTCGATATCAGCGTCACGCTCTACGACGGTTCCTACCACGACGTCGACTCCTCGGAGATGGCGTTCAAGATCGCCGGCTCCATGGCGTTCAAGGCAGCCATGGCGAAGGGCGGCGGTTACCTGCTTGAGCCGATGATGAAGGTCGAGGTGGTGACGCCCGAGGAATACATGGGCGATGTGGTCGGCGACCTGAACCGGCGCCGTGGCATGGTCCAGGGCATGGAAGAGGCCCCGGCCGGCAAGATCGTACGTGCCGAAGTGCCGCTGGCCGAGATGTTCGGCTACGCCACGGCCATGCGGTCGGCTACGCAGGGCCGCGCCAACTACTCGATGGAATTCAGTCACTACGCCGAGGCGCCGTCCAACGTCGCCGAGGAAGTTATCAAGAAAGCATCCTGATACTCACGAATCCGCGTTAGACAGAGGGAATACAAATGTCCAAGGAAAAGTTTGAGCGTACGAAGCCGCATGTGAATGTGGGCACGATTG
>CAZPJI010000071.1:1320-6156 GCA_964586925.1 uncultured Gammaproteobacteria bacterium | reverse complement strand
CCTTCGCGGCCGGGACGTCCGCTCCTACAACAACCATCATTCCAGCCTTCGCCGGAATGACGACACTGGCCGGCGATCCCTGCGCTCCCTGACTATGTATCCTTGGCGGTCTCTGCGTCTTGGCGAGAGTTCCTTCGCGGCGGAGACCGCCGCTCCGACGATGTTGTTACATGTCGCGGGGGTGCCCGCACTTCCAGCACACCTCGAATTGCGGCTCGAGGTGTTCGCCGCATTTGGGGCATACCCACGGGTCGGTGGAGATCGGACGCATCTCCTCGAGCGTGGTTTTGACCAGACGTTCCGCGGCGGCATAGTCTTCCTCGGCCATCGCCCACAACTCTGGCGGCGATACGGCGGGTGTCAATTCACCGGCTGCCAACCCGGTGTTCGTCGGGTTGCGCACGAATACCGCAATGCCGCGCTCGGCGAGCACGCTGCGCAGGTATTCCAACAGAACCGTGTCCTGGGTACTGAAAATTCGCTTCAAGCGGATGCGCCGGGTTTGACTGCATTGATATTATGCCGGTGACAGGTTGGGAGCCCAACACCGTGTCCGAATCCAGTTTCTCTGCCACGCGTCTCGTTCGCAACCCGGATCTGCGCCTGGTGATGGTCGCCGGTCCCGATGCGACGGTGTTCCTTAATGCCCAGGCCATGACACCGTTGACGGATTCAGGGGAAAACGAGTGCCTTATATGCGCCTTTGCCGACAACCGGGGACGTGTTATCGCTACGGCCACCGCTTGGCACCAGGGCGAAGCCTGGCAATTGCTTGTGCCGGCCGGCCAGGCCGATTGGCTGGTTTCGCACTTGCTGCGTTACCGTTTCCGCTCGCGTTGCGACATTGAAGTGCTCGTCGATTATGGCATCGTGATTGCCATCGGACCCGGGGCAGGGGACCTGTTGCGCAGAGCGGGGCTGTCCGTGCCGGAGACGGGGCATGCGCAGGGCGATGAGCAACTTGGCGCGGTAGCGCTGTCCGGGGATCGTTACATAGTCACAGGCGATAAAGATGATATCGATTCAGTGAGTGCCACCCTGGAAGCTGAGTGTGAGGCGACAGGCAATGCGTATTGGCGAGGTGTTTGCATGCGAGCCGGTGAGGTTACCGTTTACGAAGCGACGCGCGGACACTTCCTGCCGCAGATGCTGAACCTGGATGAAGCGGAGGTTATCGGCTGGCACAAGGGGTGTTACCCGGGGCAGGAGGTCATTGCACGATTGCAGCACCGGGGGCAGGTGAAGAAGCGCCTGCTGTTGATCGACAGGCCGCTGGAAGTCGGTATCGGCGAACGTACCGATGTGGAAGACATTCCGGTCGAAGTCGTCGACCACGGTGTCCTCGAGGACAGCCGTGCGGTAACGCAAGTCGTTGCGCCGCATCCCTTCGATCCCGTTCTCGAAAAGTTGAAATTGTAGGAGCGGCGGTCCCCGCCGCGATGAATCTCTCGCCAAGACGCAGAGGCCGCCAAGGATACATAGTCAGGGAGCGCCGGTGTCGCCGGTCAGTGTCCTCATACCGGCAAAGGTTGGAATGATGGTTGTTGTAGGAGCGGACGTCCCGGCCGCGAAGGTTTCGTCGGTTCGGCTTTTCGCGACGGGGACCGTCGCTCCTACAGCCCTTCGTCCGGCACCGGCAGGAGCGGAGGTCCCAGCCGCGATGGATTTTTATTGGCCCTCCCGGCGTAGGTAGGCCGGGATCCAGCGGGAGAACTCGCCGCTGCGCGGCGTACCCGTCATCCCGACCTTCTCCCCTCGGGGAAAGGAGTAAAAGGGAAGCCGTCGCTTCTGCGTTATCGTCATTCCTGCGAAAGCAGGCGCCGGAGGCCGGAGGCCGGAGACAACATGCGCGTTGCGCATGGCCCGAAGGGCGAGCGGCGTCAGTCGCGAGTAATCCAGTCAAACGATCGCGGCGCTGAGCGCCGCTTCTATTTCTCGTTCTCGGGCATGGCCTTGAGCAGCGGCTTGATGAGGTCGATCGGTAGCGGGAAGAGGATGGTGTTCGACTTGCCCGGTGCAGCCACTTCGGTGAGCGTCTGAAGGTAGCGCAGCTGGATGGCCTGCGGCTGCGTGGCCAACCTGTCGGCCGCCTGCGTCAGCTTCTCGGAGGCCTGCAATTCGCCTTCGGCGTTGATGATCTTGGCGCGGCGCGTACGCTCGGCTTCGGCCTGGCGCGCGATGGCACGCACCATGTTCTCGTCCAGCTCGATCTGCTTGATTTCGACGTTGGTGACCTTGATGCCCCAGGCGTCGGTCTGCTCGTCGAGGATTTCCTGGATGTCGGCGTTGAGCTTGTCGCGCTCGGCAAGCATGTCGTCGAGCTCGTGCTGGCCGAGGACCGAGCGCAGAGTCGTTTGCGCGAGCTGGCTGGTGGCGCCGAACGGGTCGGCCACCTGGATGATGGCGCGTTCCGGGTCGACGATGCGGAAGTAGATCACGGCGTTGACCTTGACCGCGACGTTGTCGCGCGAAATCACATCCTGCGGCGGCACGTCCATGACCACGACGCGCAGGTCCACCTTGACCATCCGCTGGATGACCGGGATCACGACGATGAGGCCCGGCCCCTTGACGGCCTGGAACTTGCCGAGCAGGAAGATGACGCCACGCTCGTATTCATTGAGGATCTTCAGCGCGCTGAGAATGATCAGCACGACGATGCCGACGGCGACAAGAATGGGGATCAACATGGTTCAGTCCTCCGCTGCATGTAATAGTGGTGTTACGGACAGCACCAGGCCATCCATGCCGGTCACGGTAACACGCTGGTCTTTCTCGATGGGTTTGGTGCTGTAGGCGGCCCAGCGCTCGCCCTCGATGCGGACATAACCTTTGCCATCGAAGTTCGAGAGGGCGATTGCGGTGCGCCCGATCATGTGCTCGCGCCCGCTCACCACCGGCCGTCGCCGCATGCGCACGACGAAGATCAGCAAGCCGAGTATGACCACGGAAGCCGCCGCCGCGATGCTGGAGATGTAGATGCGTGGCAGCGTGTAGCCGGGCGCGTGGGTGTCGATCAGCATGATCGAGCCGAAGACGAACGAGACGATGCCGCCGATGCCGAGCACGCCGAAGCTGGTGACGAAGGCTTCGGCGACCAACAGGCCCACGCCGAGCAGGATGAGTGCCAGGCCCGCGTAATTGACGGGCAGGGCATGGAACGCGAAGAGGGCGAGGATCAGCGAGATGGCGCCGACCGTACCGGGCAGGATGAAGCCCGGGTGCAGGCCCTCCATCAGGAGGCCGAAAATGCCGATGATGAATAGCAGATAGGCGATCGTCGGGTTGGTGATTACGGTGAGCAGCTGCTCGCGCCAGTCCTGCTCGATGGGTTTCAGGGTGACGCCTTTCGTATCCAGCTTTACCGTGCCTTTGGCCGCGGGCACGCTCACGCCGTCGAGTTCGGCGACCAGCGTTTCGGGATCGGGCGCGATTTTTTCGATAACGTTCTTGTCGAGGGCGGTCTTCGCCGTGATGCTGTCCGCGTCGCGCACGGCCCGCACGGCCCATTTGGCGTTACGCCCACGCAACTGGGCGAGGCTGGTGATGTAGGCCACCGCGTCGTTGAGGACCTTGCGCTGCTCGGCGGTCTTGGGCTTGGCCGGGGTGGTGCTGTCGCCGCCGGGGCTGAGCATCACCGGCGTGGCCGCGCCCACGTTGGTGCCCGGCGCCATCGAGGCGTAACCGCAGGAATAGAGGATGTAGGTGCCGGCACTGGCCGCGCGCGCGCCTTCGGGGCCGACCCAGCACACGACAGGAACCGGCGAGGACAGGATCGACTTGATGATCTGGCGCATGGAAGAAGACAGTCCGCCGGGCGTGTCGAGACGGACGATGACGAAGGGGGCTTTCTGCTTTTCCGCCTGCTTGAGCGAGCGTTGCACATAATCGACCATGGGCGGGCCGATGGGGCCGGTGATCGATATCTCCGGCGCGGTCGTGGCGGCAAACGCCGGCAGTGCGGCGGCCAGGAGCACGAACGCGACGAGCAGGCGCTTTACAATAGCGGTCATTGGACGTAGCCGACAGTGACCATACATGCATCAAAGCAGAAGCGGGAACGCAAAGCAAGCCTCCGGGGACGGTGTCACCATCATCACCACCGGCGGCACCATCGACAAGATCTACTTCGATGCCCTTAGTCATTACGAAGTCGGCACGCCGGTGGTGGCCGGCATCCTGGCCGAGGCGGGTGTCGGGGTGCCCTACGCGGTCAACGAATTGATGCAGAAGGACAGTCTGGAACTCACCGATGAGGATCGGGTGAAGATCCGCGAAGCCGTGGAAAAGGCGGAAAGTTCGCACATCCTGATTACCCACGGCACCGACACGATGGTGGACACGGCGAAGGCCCTGGAGGGCGTCGAGGGCAAGACGATCGTGTTGACCGGGGCGCTCAAGCCGGCGCGGTTTCGCGACACCGACGCGCAGTTCAATGTGGCGGCTGCGTTCGTGGCTGCGCAGGTTCTGCCCGCGGGGGTGTGGATTGTGATGAACGGGCGCGTGTTCGAACCCGATCACGTGCGCAAGAACCGCGAGGCCAATCGCTTCGAATTCGTTTAGGTTTCTCGGCCCGCCGGGCGGGTGACTGGTAGGAGCGGACGTCCCGGCCGCGAAGGCTTCGGCGGACTCGGAATTTCGCGACGGGGACCGTCGCTCCTACAGCGCTTCGTTTGGCACCGTGTAGGAGCGGACGCCCCGGCCGCGAAGGCTTCGGTGGACTCGGAATTTCGCGACGGGGACCGTCGCTCCTACAGCGCTTCGTTCAGCACCGTGTAGGAGCGGACGTCCCGGCCGCGAAGGCTGCGGTGAGCTCGGAATTTCGCGACGGGAACC
>CAZPJI010000071.1:0-1220 GCA_964586925.1 uncultured Gammaproteobacteria bacterium | reverse complement strand
CTCGGAATTTCGCGACGGGAACCACTGTTCCGACTCGCCATAAAAAAACGGCGGCACCCGGGGATGCCGCCGTTTGATTTTGCCGATCTAGGCTGCGATCAGCCGAGATCGAACTTGATTCCCTGTGCCAGAGGCAGTTCGCTCGACCAGTTGATGGTGTTGGTCTGGCGGCGCATGTACTGCTTCCAGGCATCGGAGCCGGACTCGCGTCCGCCGCCCGTTTCCTTCTCGCCACCGAAGGCACCGCCGATCTCGGCCCCGGAGGTGCCGATGTTGACGTTGGCGATGCCGGTGTCGCTGCCGTGTGCGGAGAGGAAGTGCTCGGCGTTGCGCAGGTTCAGCGTGAAGATGGCCGAGGAGAGACCCTGCGGCACGTCGTTGTGCATCGCGAGCGCCTCGTCCAGGGTCTTGTAGGTCATGACGTAAAGGATCGGCGCGAAGGTCTCTTCCTTGACCATGTCCGTCTGGCCGGGCATGCGAATGATGGTCGGCTCCACGAAGTGACCCTTGCCCTCGATCGTCTTGCCGCCGGTCAGGACCTTGCCGCCTTCCTTCTGGGCGTTCTCGATCGCACTCAGGTAGCGCTTGACTGAATTGTCGTCGCACAGCGGGCCCATCAGCACGCCTTCGTCGTTCGGGTCGCCGATCTTGACCTGCTTGTAGGCGTTGACGAGCTTGTCGCACAGGTCGTCGGCAAGGGACTCGTGGACGATCAGGCGGCGCGTCGAAGTGCAGCGCTGTCCGGCGGTACCGACGGCACCGAACACGATGGCGGGTACGGCAAGCTTCAGATCGGCGGTCTCGTCGACGATGATGGCGTTGTTGCCGCCCAGCTCGAGCAGGGCGCGGCCCATGCGCTTGGCGACGATCTCGTTGACCATCTTGCCGATGTGGCAGGAGCCGGTGAACGACATCAGGCGGGCACGTTCGTCGGCGTAGAAGGTCTGGGCCAATTCGATCCCGCCCTCGGTGAAGAAGCTGAAAACAGGCGGAAAATCATGATCTTCCAATGCCTTGTTAACAATTTTCTGAACTGCGATCGCGCACAGTGCGCCCTTGGGGGACGGCTTCCACACGGTGGCGTTGCCGCAGATGGCCGACAGCATGGCGTTCCAGGCCCACACGGCCACGGGGAAGTTGAAGGCGGTGGCGACACCGACCACGCCATAGGGATGCCACTGCTCGTACATGCGGTGGCCGGGGCGCTCGGAATGCATGGT
>CAZPJI010000070.1:0-6344 GCA_964586925.1 uncultured Gammaproteobacteria bacterium | reverse complement strand
TGCCCTCAAATCGCTTCGATTTCATCGTTTGCAGGGCGACATTCAAGAGCTTCGACGAACCCATAGCGGCGCTCGATGAGATGCATCGACTGCTCAGGCCCGGCGGAGCCACACTGATCATGGATCTTCGCCGCGAGGCCGCCCGCACCGCCATAGGAGAGTTCGTCGATAACTCGGGACGATCCTGGTGGGATGCGTGGATGACGAAAATCCTGTTCCGCCATACGCTGGTTCCCGCGTCCTACAGCACCACCCGGATTCGCTCGATAGCTGCACGGAGCCGCTTCGGTACCTGCACGCTCAAGCCATTACCCATGACCTACGAAGCGCTGTTTCGCAAGGAGGTGGACTAACCGGCGCCTGGTCCATTATTTGAAATGGGGGACAGTCCGGATAGCTGTGTCTACACTCGATGACCGGGTCTTGCGTCACTGTCAGCTTGTCAATTCGCAATTCCGGTTAGGCAACTAGAGGAGGCAAAAGGCAAGGCCAAGCCCCGCAAGTGATGCCTCTTCTTTAATTTACTGCGATCTGAAGCTCAAGCAGTTCCTGCGTTTGGAACGACTCTGTTGCGTCCGGCCTGTTTGCCGGCATAAAGCGCCTTGTCTGCTCGTCGGATACAGTCGTCGATCGACTCCCCCGGATGAATCTGGCTGACACCGAAGGTCATGGTGATCCGAAGCTTGGCTTCGCCCAACCGGGTTTCCACCGCTTCCAGTGCCCGGCGGCATTTCTCGGCCACGGTACAGGCGGAGGCGAGCTCGGTCTCGGGGAGCAGGATGATTATCTCCTCTCCGCCCCAGCGCGCAAGCGTGTCCTGGCTGCGTATGCTGTCGCCCAGCACGGACGCCACCGTCTTGAGTACGGTATCGCCGGCATCATGGCCATGGATGTCGTTGATGTTCTTGAACAGGTCGATATCGCCCAGCACGATGGAAAACGGCCGGCCATAGCGCTGCATGCGCTCCACTTCGGACGTCGTGGCTTCAAGGAACGCGCGGCGGTTCGAGAGTCCGGTCAGAGTGTCGGTGCGCGCAAGCAGGGCCAGTTCGGCATTGGCCCGGGCCAGGCTTGTTGTCCGCTCACGCACCAGACTCTCCAGATGGCGCGCCCGCGCATCCAGGCGCCGGATGCGGACCGCATAGATGCCGTAGAGCGCCAGAAGGAAAGGCACGATCATGAGTGCACGGAACCAGAGCGTCTCATAAAACGCCGGCTCTACATCCACGGATAGGGCCAGCTGGTGTGGGCTCCACTCATCCTCGCGGTTGGTGGCTTTGACCTGAAGGGTGTAGTGTCCCGGATCAAGGTTGGTGAAGGCCGCGATGCGCCGCTCGGGGGAGACCTCCCTCCAGTGCGATTCGTATCCATCAAGGCGATACGCGTAGTGCAGGGAACCGGGAGCGGAATAGTCGAGCGCGGCAAATTCGACCGAGAAGTCACGCGAACCCGGCGGCAACGTCAGTCGCTTGACACCGGCAGCGGGCAGCGGTTTTCCATTGATCTGTAGAGCGCTGATCACTACCGGCGGCAGGTAATGCCAGGGCTTGAATGCACTCGGTCTCACAATGAGTACGCCGTGGAGCCCGCCGAACAGCAGGCGTCCGTCACGCGTTCTTGCGTATGCGCCAATCCAGCCGCCTCCGATGTCGAAGCCATCGGCGCGGGTGAACAGGGTAATCGTGTTGGCGGCCAGATTGAGAACGACTCCGACGTCCCAAACCCGTCCGGTGTCGTCCATCACCAGATTGGCCGCCAATGGCTTGGGCGGCAACCCGAGGCGTGCATTGATCGATTCGAAATGGGCCGTCTTGCCATCCCAGCTCGATAAACGGTCGAGGCCTCTCGAGGTGGCTATCAGAAGGTCGCCCTTGCGATCGACGACGAGCCCATTCACGTCGTCGCTGGCCAACGAGTCCTTTTGGCCGGGATGACGCAGGATCGTGACCAGGTGAGCGGCACCGGGCGGTAACGCATAGAGCCCGGTATCCGTCCCGGCCCAAAGTGTGCCGTCGGGCGTGATGGCCATGGGGTTGACCGACCCGGTGAACGCGACACCAGGTTGTTCCCGGGTGGTGAATCCGCGTGTCTTGCCCGTGGCCGGATCCAGTTCCAGCAACCCGCTGTCCGTGCCTATCCACAGGCGCCCGTCCGGCGCGACCAGCAGGCGCTGGATCTGGGCGTGCCCGTTGCCGCCCGGGCTGGGCCAGCGGGTGAAGCGCCGCGTGGCGGGGTCGTAGCTGAGCAGGCCGGCCTGGCGCGTACCGACCCAGACCGTGCCGTCCGCGGATTGGGCGAGTGCAATGACGTGGCCATCGGGCAGGCCATGCGGGTTGCCGGGATCCGGGCGAATGCCGCCGACCACGCCTTTGTCGAGGTCCAGGATGTCGATGCCGTTGCCGTTGGTCCCGACCCAGACCTTGCCGTCCGCGACCTGCAACAGCGCGAATACATTCTCCATGCTCAGGGATTGCGGGTCTCCGGGAATATGGCGCAGCATTCGGAAGGCGCGGTCGAGTGTGTTGACGTGTTGAAGCCCACCGCCCCAGTTTCCGATCCACATCAAGCCGGAGCGATCGGCCAACAGGGCGCCGATGGTATTTGAGGCCAGGGATGAATCGACGCCATCGTAATGCTGGAAGCGTTCGATGACGTGCCGGGTGGCGGGGTCGATAACGTCGACCCCGCCACCGTAGGTGGAGATCCATAACATTCCGTCGTGCGCCAAGGCGAATCCGGACACCCAGGAATAGTCGAGGCCATCGGCGGTTCCGAGCGGGAACTTGTATACATGGCCGCTTTCCGGATTGATCCAGCCGGCACCGAGTGTGCGGCTTCCCCACCAGATCCGCCCGGCACGGTCCTGCGCCAGCGCCCAGATTTCCTGTTTGGCCAGCAGCTTGCGATCGGCCTGCGTGGTCCCGGCGCGTTCAAAAGCTTTGCTGCCGGAACGCAACTCGACGAGGCCGTTCAATGTGCCCACCCAAAGCGTCTTGTGTGCGTCGAGCAGCAGCGAGCGCACATGCGGATGACTGAGCGCTCCACTGCGGCTTCCTCTTGCGCCTTGACGCCGGAGTGCCTTCCCTCCAGGCAGCCAATGGTAGAGACCGTCGTCCGAGCCGATCCATACGCCACCGTTTCCATCCGGGGCGAACGCGTCGACGCGGCCGCTGGAAAGGTGGGTCGGGTCATTCGGATCCGGCAGGAAGAGGGTAAAGCGTTCGGTGCGTGGATCGAATACGGCGGCGCCATCGCTGTTGGTGCCCACCCAGAGCCGGCCGTCCGGCGCTACCCACAAGCGTCGGACAAAGACACCACTCAGCAGTCCGTTGTCGGGTCCGCGAACTGCGAACCGACGAAAGTGATATCCGTCGTAGCGCAGCAGCCCGTACTGGGTGCCGATCCAGATGAAGCCCTGCCTGTCCTGGGCCAGTGCCGTCACGATCCCGTTCATGATCTGCCCGTTGTCGGCAACTGAATCGACCAGCGGCGACCCGACCCCGGCCATGAGTGGCAGCGGGTGGCATAGCGCCAGCGTGAGCAGCAGCCACACCCAGACTTGGCGCATAACCGAACCAGTGTATCCGCGGGCATGGCGGATGAAGGAGAACTTCATGTCTCGGGTTTCCTGGTGCCGGCGAGCCGGGAAGTGAGACCATTATTCTGGAACGGATGCGCGGGTAGAGCAAGCGGCTGTCCAGCACAAGGAGTTAGGGTCTATCTTTATATCTTGCAGCTGACGAGTGGCTGCGGGCCTTCCCGGTCTCGGTAGACCGGCCCTAAAGGTTTCTCTATTCTTGGCGCCTTTCGGAGTTAATGCGTTTTTGAAGCAGGCGCCATAATTAGTCCTCGCTTCTTCAGTTGCTTCAGAAAATCTTGAGCGAGTGAGCCATTGGTCTTCCCGCAGGGCACCTGATGGGCGGTGAGGGAATTCATTGCGAAACTTTGATCCACGTCTTTCTCTATGGCGGTCTGTCCCGTGTCGATGTTCCCGCTCCCGCCCACGCTGCGGACTTCGAAGCAAGTGTTGCCGATACGGTCGATCTCTCTGCCGCCTGTAATGCGGAATCTTTCTGGAGGAGGCGTTTTTCCCTGGTGTGGGTGCGTGTATTTACCTTCCACTTGATTGAATTGCACTTTGCCGCTGTAGCTTGAGTGGTATTGTTCTTCCTCGCCAAAATCCAAGCCTGAAATTTTCTCCCGACCGGTGTTGGAAAAATTTATCGGACTAATGTTTGGGAGATGCATGGAATGCTTCTTGCGAGTCACTTTACGCAGTGTCCTGGCTTTTATTGAAGTTGGTTCCGGACTTCTTGAAAGTTTTGGCATGGTCATGTTTTTGTCTTCAGTCGATTTCGTTTTGTTTTTGTGGTCTATGGAAATAAATGAAACCACATAAGGGCGGCGCATATGGCTATTGGGTGCTTTTTCGGGCTTGATCAGGAAGATAATTGCGAAAAACAGGCATAGAGACATGGAACCACCAAGGAACAGCGCAACGCATAATGTCCCAATTTTCTGTAGGTTCAATCTCATTCATGGATCTCTTGCAATACTTGTTATTGGTGGGCGTCGTAAAACCCTCCATAGGCTTTACGATGTCAGCCGAGTATCTGTAGGTAGATATGTTTTTCGACCGGAGGTGGAAGCCCAAGTTCATTATTGCGGTGAACGACCGGCTTCGGACGGTTGCTTGGCTGAAAGATGAATACGGGTTCTGGTCTGGCCTTTGCTCTCAGTGCTTAGCTTCGTCGCAATTTGAAATCTGAAACTGCTTATTCGGCTTGATCTGATCGCACGCAGTCGCGGCCAGCTTCCTTGGCTTCATAGAGTCTTTCGTCCACGCACGAAGATTCGAGGACAGTCCACTCAGACCCGGTGTATTCCTTTGTGGCGGGCATTTCCGTTTGTTGCCTCCATTGCCAGGCGCCGAAATATGCCGCTGCCCGCTTTTTGCTGGGTGGCAGGCCTAGATTCTGATTGTCAAAGTTGACTGTAAGGTTTTCGAGGCATCCAGGGACTAGGACAATAAATCGAGCAAATTCCGAAGGATGTGGCAGCGCACCTGGGCCGATGCGAGTGCTTCCGGACATCCCGGAATGATGGGCTGAGGCCGCTTAGCCCCGGCTCGTCAGACGATTGCTTGGGGTTCGGAGAAAGGCGGATATGAAGTTATCGAGAGACTTGATCGCCCTGGGGTTGGCCTTGACGGCCATCATGCCCCTATCGGGCTGTGTGACGGCATTTATCCCAGATGGCCAAGTCGAAAACAATCGGGGTCAGGCCTTGCTTTTTGCCCTGGCGTTTTAGTTTCTGATTTGACCGGTGAAAACAATCGGGGTCAGGTCTTGCTTTTTGCCCTGGCGTTTTAGTTTCTGATTTGACCTGACCCCCATCCCACGCGCTCGCCTGAACCAGGGTAATATGTAAAAAAGAAAGGTTGGGAGTGAAGTGAAGGTTCGTCTGTTATTTGTACTTGCGCTGCTATTGCTGGTGACTGGCTGTGCCACACTAACCAAAGATCAAGTTTACGCCAGAGAAATCGTTGGAAGCTGGATTATTTCCAGTGATAGTTCGGACAATTACGCACTGCCAGAACTCGACGTTTTTATGAAGAATGGAACGCGCAAGTCCTATATCTATGCGAACGCCTCTTGTTCAAAGATTGTCGGGCATGTGAACTCAGCCTGGAAAGTTGATAATGGAATATTGATTTCGAAAATAACCTACGATCCGTTGCCAAATCTTGTTGGGAAAGTGGTCAAGTTGCGGATTGTCTCTATTGGCAAGAATCGCATGGTTCTGCGCTCGATGGATGGTCGGCATGCTTATTTCCGAAAACGTTCAACAGACTGCCTGGCCCTCCCTGCGCCAGTGGCAAGATCATCGTCACGGGCTGCTGCGGCCTCATCCAACTGGTACGCCTCTCTAGCGCTGTTCAATTACGTAAATCGAACTGCTGGGAACTGTCAAGCACCCGTCGTGGAGAGCCTACTGGACAGGGGGGCAAGCCCGAACGCGAGCAACACAACGGGCCAACATAAATCTTGGGGTTTTTCAGTGCTGAATATAGCAGCGGCCTCCGGAGCTAATGCCTGTGCACTGGAGCTTATTCGACATGGTGCGAACGTCTCAAATGCTAGCCACGATGCCCTGGGTGCCAGTGCTCTTCAGTATGCGGTTGGTGCCAATCACTGCGCTCCCGCCCTTGTTGAGGCTTTGATAGCTCACGGTGCCAATGTCAACGGTCCGACAGGGCGTCCATCGGCTCTAACGCCCATAGAAGCCGCCTTAGTTTCAAGTTTGAACTGCAACATTGACTAATTTCCATAGAGTATTTTCTC
>CAZPJI010000069.1:0-6468 GCA_964586925.1 uncultured Gammaproteobacteria bacterium | reverse complement strand
CGATATCGCGCTGGCCGTGGGTGGTGGCGTTGAAATCGACCCGGTCGATGATGCCTTCCAGACGCGGGTTTGCCTTGGCGATGGCGCGCATGTGGGTGGTGACGCCCTCGCCTATCTTGTCGGCGAGCTTGCGGATTACTGACCAGACGGGCTCTTCGGGATCGTCCGGCATCAGCGGCAGGTAGAAACGCACGAGCTTGTGATCGGCCTTGACGAGCTGGAAGGCCTTTTTGCGCGAGCCCACCTCGGCGGCGATGCGGTTCAGTTCGTCGTCGAACACGTCGCACAGGCGCTTGGTGAAGATCAGCGGAAGGATGTAATCCTTGTACTTGGGCGCGTCCTTGGCTCCGCGGATGGAGCAGGCAGCGTCCCAGATCCAGGATTCCAGGGATTTGTTTTTTGCCTCGCCTTTTGCCTTCTTTTTAGCCACCCATACTCCGAAATCAGGCTATTTATGTGATCTCGAAGTATAGCAATGGATACCACGTGATGTGGGACTATTCCTGCGAAATAACCACCACTACTGCATGAATTCATCGCGGCGGGGACCGTCGCTCCTACAAGAGAAGCGGAACCACTCAATCAAAGGGGTGCTTGCGGATGATGGTGTGGTCGCGGTCGGCGCCGATTGGGGCGTCGGTCAGTTCCTTGCCGTTGGTGCGGTAGGTCACGGCGATGCGAAATAAAATAAGCCCCGTAAGCGCTAGCCGGTTTTCCGGAACAATCCCAAGTGGCACTTGGCCGTTCGCGCTATACAGGGTCGGGGAAATTCTAACGTAAAAAAGCCGGCAGAATACCGGCCCTCCAGGGTTCTTGTCTCCTTCTGCTTCAGTACACAGCATCGTGATCGCCTACATTGATCGGCACGATCTGATGATCCTGGATCAGCAGTTCCAGCGTGATGCGATAGGACAAATTGATCGACACCGAATGCAACCCGCTCAACTTTCCGCCCAAAGCATGCAGCCGCAGTGATGGATGATGCGGATTGGCCTGCAATAGCAGCAATGTCTTGCGGTACTGCTCACGCACTTGTGGATGACGCTTGAGGAAGCGCGCCGCTCGCCGGTTGTACTGATCGGTAAAGATCAGTGTATAGCTCACGCCAGGCTGTCCAGGCGCTCCAGGTGCGCATCCACCGACTCTTCCACGAAACGGCCGGCGGCAATATCCGCTTGGCTCTCTGCCAGGGCAGCCGTCAGTTCGCACTCGCGCAGGTAGTGATAATGCTCGATATCCATCACCACGAATCTCTCCTTGCCACGGACCGATACTATCGCCTCCTGCGCCTCGGAAAGCGCGCGGGCAATGGCCGAGACGCCCTTGGTCTTCAGGTCATTGGCGCTAATCGAACTCATGATGGGCATCCAGTCAGAAGATAATGATGCGGTAAAGTATACTACAAATCGTGCTATTTAGAGGGTTGTTTACAGCGCTTCAGGCGGAAAGCCCTGGCGCCCTGTGCTGAAACCAGCACGGTTCGGGATTCGGCAGAACATTGAATCCTGCCTGATAAGCGGGATGCTTGTTTGGACTGGGTCCCGCCCTTCGCCGGGACGACGGATTCGGGGAAGGCTGGCAGGATGCCGGCGCTCCCCGATCGCGGCTGTAACCGCTCCTATAAGAGCAGCCTGGTCAGTCGACGGGATGCTTGTGGATGATCGTGCCGATGGTGGAGGCTTTCCAGCCCGGCAGGTCGATGTAGACCGGCTCGGCGCTGGCTGGCATAGACGTCGAATTGAGGTAATAGCAACATTATTACCGCATTAAATGCTCTTTATTACCTCGTTCTGACTTAACCGCCACCCCTGCCACGCCCCTGTCCCGAGGTAACGCGCACAGATGATTGTATGGACAAAATCAGTGCCGGCGGAGATTAAGTTGCTAGTAGTGGTAGCGGCATTGGACTATGACGATAGCGTCGTCGATGACTTTGTAGACCAGGCGGTGGGTGCGGTCGATGCGGCGCGACCAGTAGCCTGTCCACTGGTGCTTTAGGGGTTCAGGCTTGCCCGGGCCTTCGAACGGCTGACGTTCGATGGCCTTGATCAGGGTGTTGATGCGCTTGAGCGTCTTTTTGTCGGTGGTTTGCCAGTAGAGGTAATCGTCCCAGGCGTCTGATGCCCACGAAAGAATCACGGCTCTGAGCCCCCTGCATCCCTACTGCGCTCGGCATCTTGGGCGCCGGCGGTGCTCGCAATCCTCATGTATTAGCCATACACTGCGGTTGCTGCGCGCCGGCGGCGCCCAACGTGCCTTCCCTCGCTACGAGATGCAAGGGCCTCATTCAATCAGGTCGTGAGGTTGTGTCTTGCCGCCTTCGACTTCCGCGATGGCGCGGTCCAGGCGCTCGGCGTTTTTGGGGCTTGCCATGAGGTAGGCGGTTTCTTCGTAGGCGGTGAAGTCTTCCAGCGAGATCAGCACCGCAGGCGCGCCTTTCTGGCGCGTCACCAGTAGCGGCGCGTGGTCTTCGTTGACCTTGTCGAGCATTTTGGCCAGGCTGCGGCGGAAGGCGGAGTAGCTGATGTTTTCCATGGGGCACCTCATTGCGTACGGGTTATTGTACTTGTACTTATCTTTGTACGCAAATATGGAAGCTGGTCGTGTGCTGCGGTGTCGGGATCGCGGCCGGGACGTCCGCTCCTACACGGTGCCGAACGAAGGGCTGTAGGAGCGACGGTCCCCGTCGCGAAAGGCCGAGGCGATCGAACCCTTCGCGGCCGGGACGTCCGCTCCTACTGGGGGGCGGGTTGTTGGGGGTTGGGTGATCGCGACGGGGCGTCCGTTCCTGCAACCTCGGCACGACATCTTCTGTAGGAGCGGTCGTCCCGGCCGCGAAGCGCCGGCAGGACGCCGGCGTTCATGGGTCAGTCGAAGGGGTGTTTGCGGATGATGGTGTGGTCGCGGTCGGGGCCGGTGGAGATCATGCCGATGGTGATGCCGCTGAGTTCTTCGATCTTCTCGAGGTATGAGCGGGCGTTTTCGGGCAGTTTTTCGTATTCGGTGATGCCGACGGTGGAGGCCTTCCAGCCCGGCAGGTCGATGTAGACCGGCTCGGCACTGGCGTAGGCGTCGGCGCCGATCGGGGCGTCGGTCAGTTCCTTGCCGTTGGTGCGGTAGGCCACGGCGATGCGGATGGTGTCGAGCTCGTCGAGCACGTCGAGCTTGGTGACGGCCAGGCAGGAGACGCTGTTGTTGATGATGGCCCTTCTCAGCAGCACGGCGTCGAACCAGCCGCAGCGGCGCGGGCGGCCGGTGGTGGCGCCGAATTCCTTGCCGCGGCGGGCAAGCGTCTCGCCCATCTGGTCGAACAGTTCCGTGGGGAACGGGCCGCCGCCCACGCGCGTGGTGTAGGCCTTGACCACGCCCACCACTTCGTCGATGCAGCGCGGGCCGAGGCCGGTGCCGGTGGCCGCCGCGCCGGCCGTGGTGTTCGAGGAGGTGACGAACGGATAGGTGCCGAGGTCGACGTCCAGGAGCGTGCCCTGGGCGCCCTCGAAGAGCACGTTGCCGCCGGCCTCGTGGACTTGGCGGATCTCGGCGGTGACGTCCGTGACCATGGGCCGCAGGGGTTCTACGTAGCCGAGGTAGCGCTCCAGAGTCTCTTGAAAATCAATGACTTTCGCGTTGAAGTAATTCTTGAGTATGAAGTTGTGGTAATCCAGCACTTCGCCAAGCTTGGCGGCGAAGCGCTCGCGGCGGTACAGGTCCCCTACCCTCACGGCGCGGCGGGCGATCTTGTCCTCGTAGGCCGGGCCGATGCCGCGCCCGGTGGTGCCGATGGCGGCGGCCCCCTTGGCGGCCTCGCGGGCCTTGTCGAGCGCCACGTGCGAGGGCAGGATCAGCGGGCACGCGGGGCTGATGCCGAGGCGCTCGCGGGCCGGCACGCCTTCTTTTTCCAGGAGGTCCAACTCTTCGAACAGCGCGGCGGGATCGAGCACGACGCCGTTGCCGATGAGGCAGCGCACGCCTTCGCGCAGCACGCCCGAGGGCACCAGGTGCAGCACGGTCTTCTTGCCGCCGACCACGATGGTGTGGCCGGCGTTGTGGCCGCCCTGGAAGCGGGCCACGGCCTGGACGCGCTCGGTCAAGAGGTCGACCAGCTTGCCCTTGCCCTCGTCGCCCCACTGAATCCCTACGACTACCGCGTTCTTGCTCATATCGCCCCCGAGGAATGAACCAGGTAAACAATGCCCGCACCCACCAGAACGGCGACCAGTCCCATCGCACGGATGCCGCGGTCGCTGACCTGCAGCATCGTGAACAGACTCTGGCGGAACAGGCGCGGGCTGATGAAAGGCACGACGCCTTCCAGGAAGATGGCTATGCCGATGGCGGCCAGAAGAATGCTCATCAGAATTTCTGCTTCGGGTTGGAGCCGGCCTTGCCCATCAATTGAAACCATGGGCTGTCGGTGGACACGACGAACAGGCGGGTGTTGGTGTTCAACGCGGCTTTCTCGCTCATCAGCGTCTGGTAGAAGCGGAAGAAGCCGGGCGCCGGCTTGGCCGCCTGGGCAAACATCTCGGCAACCTTGGCCTCGCTTTCCCCGCGGATGGATGCGGCCTTGCTGCGGGCCGTGGCCAGGATGTTCGCGGCCTGCGCCTTTTCGTCGGCGATCTTTTTCTCGACGGCCATCTCACTATTGCTCATTTTCCGCTGCTGGGCCGTGGAATTCGTGGCGAGCATCCGGTCGGTGATCTGCTTTTCGCCCGCTTCGGAGAGCTTGAGGTTGGTCAGGCTGACGCTCAGCAGCTTGATGCCGAGCTTGTCCGCGACGGGCTTGATGGCAGCCTCGAAGGCCTGCGTGGCCGAGGCCTTGGACACAGTGAATACGCGGGTGCTGTTGTTCTTGGCGAGCAGTTTGCTCAAGTCCTTCTTGCTCGCATCGATAAATTTGTCCTGCACGTCGATGTCGGAGTTGTTGTCCTGGGTCGCCTGGTAGAACTTCGCCGGCGAGTCGATTTTCCAGACGACGCTGAACCGGGCGGCGGCGCTTCCGGAGGCCGGGCCGTTGTTATCCGCCTTGAGGTTGATCGTGGCCATCTGGTTGCGGGCATCGAGCAGCACAATCTGTTGGTTCGGCACTTTCCAGTGCGTGCCCGTCTTTTCGACGACCCGGCTTACGCCGGTGCGTTTGACGATCACGCCGACCTGCCCCGGTTGGACGGTGAAGAGCGAGACCTCGAAGAAGAAGGTCACGACAATCGCCAGGACAACGATGCCGAACCAGCGCATGAGCAGTTTGTTGTTCATCGCCACCACCTCGTTGCCTTCTTTTTCAGGGTGTCACCCGGCTTTCCCGGCGGTGCTGACGTGGCCGCCATGGGCGCTTGCGTGTTGGTGAAGGCGGAAGGTGGCAACTGGACTACCCGCACCGAACCGGAAATGACGATCTTGGGTGCGGCCGTCAGGGCCTCGCGAATGCTCTCGTTGCGCAGGTACTGCTCGGTCTCGCGCGGATGCTTGCTCCACGCGGGCAACAGGGCCTTGAACCGGGCCACTTCCGCTTCGGCCCTGGCCTGGCGGGTCTGGGCTTCGCTGGTGGCCTGGGTAATGATTTGGTTGGCTTGCTTGTGGGCCTTGAGGATGTTGGCCTGAGCGGCCTCCTCGGCGCTCTGGGCCGACGTAGCGGAGGCCTTGAGCTTGTCCTCTGCCTCGGAACGGGCTTCGGCGACGGCATCGGGCGGCTGCAGGCGGCTGAGCGTAACGCCTTCGATGGTAATGCCCGGGTCGATGGCCGCTATGCGCTGGGTCAGCGTCTTGTCCACGTCGAGGTTCTGTCCGCTTTTATTGAGCGATTCCAGAGCAGCCTGGTCATGGCTGTCGACTTCGCTCAGCAGGACCGAGTCCGCCCAGGTGTTGAGCACCTGGATCGGCGAATCGCTTGCGAAGAGATAGCGGCGCGGATCGCTGATGCGGTACTTGACGGTCACCGCGGCGGAGACGAGCCGGTGATCTTGGGTGAGGAGCGTCGCGTTGCGGGTAATCGAGCGGCTTTCCTTGACGTCGATGACGTGGGTCTCGGTGATGGGTGGCGGCAGGTGCCAGTGAATACCGGTGCCCACGGTCCCGGCGTAGTTGCCGAAACGCAGGACTACGGCTTGCTTGCCGGGGCCGACTTCATAGACGCCGTAGAGCAGCCAGACGCCGATGATGGTGACGATGATCAGCCACCAGATACGGAATCGGAAAGGACCGGAACCGCCGCCGAAGCGCTTTCCCCAGCGCTGCTTGAATTGGGCAATCAGCTCATCCAAGTCCTTGTGCCCGTCCCACGGGTCCCGATCCTTATTGTCGGGTTCGTTCCAGCCCATGTGCTCCTCAAGGTGGGTGCGAATAAAGCAGTGTGTGGCCCGGATTTTTTATTCGGACCACAAGAGGCGCATTGTAGCGAAATGCGCGCCTTCACGGCAGTTGTATTGCTACTTTTGTTGCTTCCGGACAGGGGATTGGGTGTAGGAGCGG
>CAZPJI010000068.1:3951-7274 GCA_964586925.1 uncultured Gammaproteobacteria bacterium | reverse complement strand
CGGCACCCGTAGGAGCGGACGTCCCGGCCGCGAAGGGTTCGGTCGGCTCAGCTGTTCACGACGGGGACCGTCGCTCCTACAGCCCTTCGTCCGGAAAGTCTTATTCGTTGAGGAGTTTTTCGTAGGCGGCGCGCAGGGCACTGAACAGTTTTCCTTTGGCGCCGGCGAAATGTGTCTGCGGCAAATGTTCGATCGCAGCCACCGGCACCACACCCGCGAGCGTGCTGACCAGCACCACTTCCTCGGCTTCGGCGAGCACCATCCACGGCAGACGGGTCTCGATCGCATAACCTTGCGACTGTGCCCAATCCAGGAGGACACGACGCGTCACGCCGTCGAGTGCACCCTCCTCGCGACCCGGTGAATACAACACATGGTCGATGCGTGCAATTACATTGCCGTAGGCCGACTCGCACACGCGCCCTTCCGTATTGAGGATCAGCGCCTCGTCGAACCCGCGCCCCTGCGCGCGCCGCCGCGCCAATGTGTGCGGCAGGTAGCTCAACGACTTCACGCCCGAAAGCGGCGCATGCGGATCGCTCCGCAGATCGGCCACGCCCAGGCTGACCCCATCGCGGTACCAATGCGGCGGATACGTGGGACAGGGCCGCGCGATCGTGCTTACCCGCCCCCGCGCCGGGCCATCATGGTTGAGCTCGCGAACCACCTGCACGCGCAGATAGATGTCGTCCAACAAAGAAGCCGCGGCATCGCAGACCTCGTGCACGGCGGTTTCCACCGTCTCCAGCACGGCCGGGTCGATGCCCAGAACCTCAAGGCCGTGAGCCATGCGTTCCCAGTGCCATTCCGGGCGGAAGATCCGGCCGTGGCGGGCGCGCAGGGTCTCGAATACTCCATCGCCCAGCAGAAAGCCCGGGCTCGACAGCGCAACAGTCGCCTCGGCGAGCGGCATCACCCGCCCCTCCAGCCAGGCCCAGCTGGCCACGTCATTCAAGGCCCGACCTCCAGGAACGCACGCATCAAGTCCATGCCGTCCTCCGTCAGCAACGATTCGGGATGAAACTGCAGGCCCCAGTGTGGCCTATTCCGGTAACGAACCGCCATCAGGGTGCCGTCGTCCAGCGCCGCCAGCCGGATCATGCGCTCGGTCGCATCGGTCACCACGAGACTGTGGTAGCGCCCGATCCGCGTGCCCCGCCAAGTGCCGAGCAGCGGATCTTCTGCAGCGGCCGGCGTGCGCACCAGTTCGCTCCAGCGCCCGTGCATCGGCTCGAAGTGGCGCACCACACGCGCTCCATCGGCCTCGGCCAGCGCCTGATGCCCCAGGCAGATACCCAGCACCGGCAAGCCTCGAGCCTCCGCCTGCACCAAATGCGTGCGCCAGGCCGGAAAGTCGGCCGGTTCGCCCGGTCCCGGCGAGAGGATGAGATGCGTCACCGGCTTGTCCCAGAACGACTCCGGCGCGTCGTGGATGCTCACCACCTGCACGTGCGCTCCGAGCGCCGCCGCGTAATCGGCAAGGTTGTGTACGAATGAGTCCTCGAAATCGACGATCAGCACCTCGGCGGCCTGCGAGGCCGGCTCGCGCCGCCCCGGCCGCCACAGCGGACCCGGTTCAACCGTCCCGCAACGGTCCGCCTCAGAGGCGGGTGTGCCTTGCCCCAGCGCAGATTCGATCTGGGCCCGCGCCTTGAAACCCAGCTCGTCGGCCTCACGGCCCGTCTCGCTCGCAGCGACGATGCCGCAGCCTGCATGCGCCATCAGGTGCGTCGGCGTGGCCGTAAGCGTGCGGATCAATAAATTCCATTGGCTTGCGCCGCCGAATCCGGCGTAACCCAGCGCGCCCGTATAGGCCCCGCGCGGCCCCCGCTCGCATTCGGCGATACGCGTCACGGCCCGGCGCTTCGGCGCGCCCGTGACGGTGCCGCCCGGAAACACGGCACCGAGTAAGTCTTTCAGCCGCAAATCCGCGGGGGCCGTGGCCGTGACCTCGCTCACCAGGTGCATCACGTGGCGGTAGCGTTCGATGCCGGCGAGGTTGGGTACACGTACGCTCGCGGACACGCCGATATGGGCTAGATCATTTCGCGCGAGATCCACCAGCATGGCATGCTCGGCCTGCTCCTTGGCATCCGCACGCAGCTCGTCGGCGAGCGCCGCGTCCGCCTCCGGCGTCTTGCCGCGCGGGCGCGTCCCGGCGATCGGGCGCATGGCCAAGCGGCCGCGGTCCCAATCGACCAGTAGTTCCGGACTGCCGCTCAACAGGCTCACTTCCTCGTCCGGGAAGAAGCCACACCAGGCGCCGGGGTTAGCTGCGGTGTAACGGGCATACAGGGCTGCAAGCGCGGCGCGTTCAGGTCTGCCCTCGCGCCAGGGGTAAGCCCAGCTCGCGGTCAGGTTGACCTGGAAACAGTCGCCATTACGGATCAGCTCCTGGAGCTTTCCCTGCTCGCGGGCAAACGCCGGCGGGTCGAGTGTCACGGTCGCCTCGTCGACCACCTCTGCGGGACTTTCCGCGGCCGCGCCGGCCTGCAATCGCTCCTTGTAGTTCGCCAGGCGTTCCAGGACTATCTCCTCGGCCTCGCCCGCGCTGCGCCCCACGAGCCACGCCTGCGAAACCGCGTGGTCGATGACGAGCACGTCCGTACACAGACGGAATACGGCCAGGGGCCCGGCAGGCCGAGCCGGCGGCGCTGGGGCGGCGGCGGGCACGTCCAGCAGCATGGCGCCCGCCTCGTGCGAGAGCCACCCGAGCCAACCGCCCTGGAACGGCGCCTCGTCGGTGCCCGGCAGGGTGCGCACGGCCTCCAGGTGCTCGAGCAAGGTGTCGAGCGGTCGTTCACTTTCGATGGTGACTTCCGGTTCGCCCGCGACTCGTGCCGCCAGGCGGTCCGGGTACAGGCGTAGTTCGACCCGCGGCGCCAGGCCGAGATACGAGTAACGCGCCCCGGGATGACCGGTACGGGATTCGAGCAGGGCTCCGGTTTCGTCGAGCAGCGCCATGAGCGCCTCGGCCGGTTCCGGACAGATGTCGAGATCGAGCCGCCATGCCGCGTCGAAACCATAGACGTGATCGGCGTCCAGGCGCCATTCGGCGGTGTTCTTTGAGCTCGACATGGAGGCATTAGGTGCGGATGGCCGCCTATTCTAATGCGCGGTCCCGGAAATGCTTCTCGCCAGGGCGCCAAGACGCAAAGGACTCGCAGGTGCGGCTTATCGCGACGGGGACCGTCGCTCCTACAGCGCTTCGTCCGGCACCCGTAGGAGCGGACGTCCCGGCCGCGAAGGTATCGGTCAGCTCAGCGGTTCGCGACGGGGACCGTCGCTCCTACAGCGCTTCGTCCGGCACCCGTAGGAGCGGA
>CAZPJI010000068.1:0-3851 GCA_964586925.1 uncultured Gammaproteobacteria bacterium | reverse complement strand
GGTATCGGTCGGCTCAGCGGTTCGCGACGGGGACCGTCGCTCCTACAGCGCTTCGGTCGGCACCCGTAGGAGCGGACGCCCCGGCCGCGAGGGTTCTGTCCCCGCCGTTCCCACAACTTAATCCGAGCGGCGCTTGAGGTTGGAGAGACGCCTGCGGTCGTGCTTGCCAGGCCTGCCCTTGGGCGCCACGTGCGGCTGCAAACGCCGCTGCTCGCGCCGGGCCTCGCGCGCGGCAATGCTTGCGGCCGATTCCTCGTACAAGGTCCGCGCCACTGCGGCCGGGCCGCGCTTCGCGGCGAGCACCAGCACCGTCAGCTCGATGCGCTCCTCGCCCTTGGTCACACTCAAGGATTCGCCACCATGCAGACGCTTGCCTGGCTTGGCGGGCTCGCCGTCGAGGCGCACCTTGCCGCCGGTCACCGCCTCCGTCGCGAGCTTGCGTGTCTTGAACAGGCGCGCCGCCCACAACCAGATATCGAGGCGTACCAGTTCGTCGGACTCATCCCTATCCATGGCCAAAGTATAGGGGTCCCGGGCCGGCGGGCCCTTATAATGGGCCGGTTTTACAGGAACGAGAGCATCATGCCGCGACCAAGCCTCCAGTTTCTTACCGACGCATTGGCCGAACTCCGCGAGGAAGGCCTGTACAAGGCCGAACGCATCCTCACCTCCCGCCAAGGGGCCGACATCACGGTCGCCGACGGCTCGCACGTCATCAACCTGTGCGCCAACAACTACCTCGGCCTCGCCGGCGACCCGGAGCTGTCCGACATCGCCTGCAAGGCGGTGAAGGAACACGGCTACGGCATGGCCTCGGTGCGCTTCATCTGCGGCACCCAGGACCTGCACAAGCAACTCGAAAAAAAAGTCGCTGACTTCCTCGGCACCGAGGACGCGATCCTCTACTCCTCCTGCTTCGACGCCAACGGTGGCCTGTTCGAGGCCATCCTGGGCGAGGACGACGCGATCATCTCCGACGCGCTCAACCATGCGAGCATCATCGACGGCGTGCGCCTGTGCAAGGCCAAGCGCTTCCGCTACGCCAACAACGACATGGCCGATCTCGAGGAACAGCTCAAGGCCGCCAAGGACGCGCGCATCCGTCTGATCGCCACCGACGGCGTGTTCTCCATGGACGGCATCGTCGCCAACCTGGAAGGCATCTGCGACCTCGCGGACAAGTACGAGGCACTGGTGATGGTCGACGACTCCCACGCCAGCGGCTTCATGGGCAAACACGGCCGCGGCAGCCACGAGTACCGCGGCGTCATGGGCCGCATCGACATCATCACCACCACCTTCGGCAAGGCCCTGGGCGGCGCGGCCGGCGGCGTCACCGCCGCGCGCAAGGAAATCGTCGAGTGGCTGCGCCAGCGCTCGCGCCCGTACCTGTTCTCCAACTCCATCCCGCCGGTCACCGCCGCCACCACGCTTGCGGTGCTCGAACGCCTGGAGAAGAACAGCGGCCTGATCGAGAAGCTGCACGAGAACGCGCGTTACTTCCGCGAAGGCATGACCAAACTCGGCTTCGACCTCGTGCCCGGCGAACACCCGATTATCCCCGTCATGCTCGGCGACGCCAAGCTCGCCTCCGAGATGGCCGACAAGCTGCTCGCCGAGGGTGTGTACGTCATCGGCTTCTCATTCCCCGTCGTACCCAAGGGCAAGGCGCGCATCCGTACCCAGATGTCGGCCGCCCTCACTCGCGAGCAACTCGACAAGGCGCTTGCCGCCTTCGAGAAGGTCGGCCGCGAACTGAATGTCATTTCGTGAAAGACTGACGAGTTTTTCGCCGCTGCGCGGCGCAACCCCTCATCCCGGCCTTCTCTCCTAGGGGGAGAAGGAGTTGTCACAAAACTTTGAACGAGACGATATATGCGTGCACTTGTAAAAGCGGAAAAAACGGAAGGCATTTGGTCGCGGGACGTCGAGAAGCCCAAGCTCGGACACAACGACGTGCTTATCAAGATCAAGAAGACCGCGATCTGCGGCACCGACATCCATATCTACAACTGGGACGAGTGGGCGCAGAAGAACATCCCGGTGCCGATGACTGTCGGCCATGAATACGTCGGCACCATCGTCGAGTTGGGCAGCGAAGTCCAGGGCCTGGAGATCGGCCAGCGCGTCTCCGGCGAAGGCCACATTACCTGCGGGCACTGCCGCAACTGCCGTGCCGGCCGCCGACACTTGTGCCCCAACACCATGGGCGTGGGCGTAAACCGTCCCGGTGCGTTTGCCGAGTACCTCGCCATCCCGGCTGTGAATGTCTACCCGCTGCCGGACGACATCTCCGACGACATCGCCTCATTCCTCGACCCGCTGGGCAACGCCACGCACACGGCGCTGTCCTTCGACTTGGTGGGCGAAGACGTACTCATCACCGGCGCCGGCCCTATCGGTTGCATGGCCGTAGCCATCGCCAAGCACGTAGGCGCGCGCCACGTCGTAATTACCGACGTCAACGACTACCGCCTGGATCTCGCCCGCAAGATGGGCGCTACGAAGGCATTGAACGTCACCAAGGATTCGCTCGAGGACACCATGCGCGAACTGGGCATGACCGAAGGCTTCGACGTCGGCCTGGAAATGTCCGGCAGTCCTCAGGCCTTCGGCCAGATGCTCGACACCATTGTCCACGGCGGCCGCATAGCCCTGCTCGGTCTGCTCCCCGACGGCACCGCCATCGACTGGACCAAGGTGATCTTCAAGGGCCTCGAAGTGAAGGGCATCTACGGCCGCGAGATGTTCGAGACCTGGTACAAGATGATCAGCATGCTGCAAAGCGGGCTCGACGTCAGCCAGGTGCTCACCCACCACTTCCCGGTCGACGACTTCCAGAAAGGTTTCGACACCATGCGCTCCGGCCAGTCCGGCAAAGTCGTCCTCGACTGGAGCTAACGGTTCGCGGCCGCGACGTCCGCTCCTACCGGTGCCGAACGAAGGCCCGTAGGAGCGACGGTCCCCGTCGCGAAAAGCCGAGCCAACCGAAACCCTCGCGGCCGAGACATCCGCTCCTACCGGCCCCGAACGAAGGCCTGTAGGAGCGACGGTCCCCGTCGCGAAAAGCCGAGCCAACCGAAACCCTCGCGGCCGGGACGTCCGCTCCTACAGATCCCGAACGAAGGGCTGTAGGAGCGACGGTCCCCGTCGCGAAAAGCGCATAATGCATCTTCGATCACAAGGATGTGAACGCAATGCATACAACTCCCCATTCGCGTCAACCGCGCCGTGGCCACGCCCTTCGCCGTGGCCGCGTTTCGATACCCGGGCATGCCTATCTCGTAACGACCGTGACGCATGGCAGGACTCCGCTATTTGCTGATTTCGTGCGCGCCTCGATGGCGGCACGTAGGCTCGATTATCCTTATCCGGAGACCGTCCTGCGGTCCTGCGCCTGGGTCGTTATGCCCGACCACGTTCACTGGCTGCTCGTGCCAGGGGAACGGAAGAGCCTCTCCCTCATCATGCAGGGCTTCAAATCGGGGCTGGCCCGACTCTTAAATGAATATGAAAGCAAACCGGGACGCCGTATCTGGCAAGCGGGCTATCACGATCACGCGCTGCGTTCTGCGGAGGACCTGCGTGCAACGGCGCGTTATATCGTCGCCAATCCGCTGCGCGCAGGACTGGTGACGGACATCGGCCACTATCCGTTCTGGAACGCAATCTGGCTGTAACGCGGGATTCGCGGCCGGGACGTCCGCTCCTACACGGTGCCGAACGAAGGGCTGTAGGAGCGGATGGTCCCCGTCGCGAAAAGCCGAGCCAGCCGAAACCTTCGCGGCCGGGACGTCCGCTCCTACGGTGCCGAACGAAGCGCTGTAGGAGCGACGGTCCCCGTCGCGAAA
>CAZPJI010000067.1:0-7856 GCA_964586925.1 uncultured Gammaproteobacteria bacterium | reverse complement strand
GACATGCCTCCCTGTTCCCCCGTTGCGGGCTGCGCTTCTCGGCGCGACTAACGGCGCACGGAGGAGCCAGCGTTGAGATCGGGAGTTATCGTCATACCGGCGAAGGCCGGTATCCAGTCAAGCAATCTCGGCGGGGACCGCCGCTCCTACAAGTGACTTGGAGACGGGCCAGTGATGGCGATTTCCATTCGGCATCTTGTTTCTGGCGACAGCTGTTCCCCCGGCATTGCTCACTCAGGCAGAATGTTCCCGCTTGCTGTGGTCAAATAAATTAATGGAGGAAATATCCACGAGCATGAACGGAGATCCATCAGAACCCTACATCGGGAACCTGCCGGACGAGTCACAACCTGTGGTGCAAACTGTGCCCAAGGAGCGACTGGATCCGAAGAAGCAGCGTGTCTGGCCGTGGGTGCTCTTCGCCACTACAGTTGCCCTGGGACTGGCAAGCTGGTCTCCCGTAATAGGCTTTCTCTGGCGTAATCCGCCCGCTACTGCGTTCATGCTCGAAACGGCCCTGGGTTCGGGGCACAAGGTGCGCCAGGTTTGGGTGCCGTACGACAGGATTGCGCCGACCATGCGCCTCGCGGTCGTCGCGAGCGAGGATCAGACTTTCCCTACCAACCATGGTTTTGACATCAAGGCCATCCGCAAGGCCATCAAGCATAACGAGCGGGGCGGTATCGTGCATGGCGCCAGCACCATCACCCAGCAGACCGCGAAGAACCTGTTCTTATGGCCGGGCGGCGGCTATTTCCGCAAGGCCATTGGTGCTTGGCTGACGGTCTTGGTCGACTTGAGCTGGCCCAAGCGGCGTGTGCTGGAAATGTATCTCAACATCGCCCAGTTCGGTCCCCATATCTTCGGCGTCGAAGCCGCGGCGGAAAAATACTTCCACAAACACGCCTCGCAACTGACCGCGCCCGAGGCGGCCCTGCTCGCGGCGACGCTACCCGACCCCGACCACTTCGATCCCGCGCATCCCTCCGACTACCTGCTGCAGCGTCAGCAATGGATCCTCGACCAGGTGCAGCAACTCGGTAGCAACTATCTCGCTAGCGTGAACCAGTAGTGCACACTCGGGGCATCATGTGGCCGAAGCGCCAATAGCTGACCTGATGCTGCATTTCATAGTGTTACATATGAGAATTGGATTGGATAAACGCAGTTTGAAACGAGTCGACTTTGACCCTCGCTGTCACCGCTGCAGGATCTTGTGAAAACACCCGCCGGCATAATTGTTATTTGCGTGTTCATGGCGTTGTTGTCTGTGAGCGGCACGCTGGGCTTTATTGGCACGTTATCAGAAGCCGAACCTATGCTGCTGATCATCAGTTCTTTTATTTACGCCTCAGCGGCATTGGTGTCAGTATTGGGTCTCTGGGGGATGCGCTACTGGGGACTGATTGCGTTAAGAGTATGGATGCTTAATTGCCTTTTTTTCATGTTTTTCTTTGCATTGGCATACAACCATCAGCTTTTCACAAGCAGCATCGGTTTTTATCTGATTGCCCTGTTTTTGGCGGCTTTTTTCTATTTCATCGACCGTTATGTCAAGAAGTCACTTGCTGCCGCTTCAGCAAGTAACTAGAAACACGAAGTCAGGAGGCTGGTGCGAATTAGCGCAGGTGCCTTGAATGAATCCGTCGCCGGGAACTCTTATCTGTTCTTGCGGGACGCGGCGCGGCTGCCGCTCCAGTTACCGATATCGAAGAGTATGGCGAGCACGAAAAGCACCAGCCAGAAGCCGGACAGGCTGTGATTGTTGTTGAGCATGGCCGCCAGGTAGGCGAGCGTCGTGTACGGCATGAAGATGAAACCCAGGATCGGCCAGACTCGTGTCTCGAAGCCGCGCGCGAACCAGTCGGTCAGCAGCCAGATGAAGAACATCAAAATGCGGGGAACGGCTAGTCCGACGATCGCAAGCAGGCATCCCATGTTGTTTCTCCCAAGCCGGTAGGCTAAATCGGTATCAGGTGAGGCGGTGGTAGCACGTTGGTTAATGATTCATTTTCCCACTTTAGCCATTTGGGCGTTGGTCTGCTTCTGTAGCCTGTGCCACATTTCGTAATCGGTCTGCGTGGGTTTGGCGAACGAGCCGCCCACGACGAAGTAGAGGAATCCGATCTTGCCTTCCAGTTCGGTCGGGTGCTGGAGCATGGACAGGTAGGATGCCGAGGGTGCCTGCACGAGCTTGCTCTTGATGAGCTCGAGCCGGTCGAGTGTCTTCCGGGCTTTCGCGTCATCCGGGTTCCCGGCGAGCGCGGCCTTCAGGGTTTTCTCCCGGGCCTCGATGCGTTTCACCGTGGTCTCGATGGCGTCTACTTCGTTGCCCATTGCCAGAAGCAGAGCGTAGCGGGCCTGTAAGTCTGGCTGGCTCGCCGCGATGGCAGGGTCCTTGCGGACAGTGAATGTGCGCGTCAGGCGGGTGTCGCCCAATGCGAGCGTAACTTGGTAGGCACCGGGGACGATACGCGGGCCGGGCACGCCGTCGGCAGCCCCGGTTTGCACGTGCAGGTTCCAGACGAACCGGTTCATGCCGGGTCTTGCGGTCACGGCACTGTGTTTGCCGGTGCTGGTGAAAGTGGCGAACGTTTTGCCATGGGTGTCGGCGAAGGTGAGCGTAACCGGCTGTTTCGGTGTTGACTTGAGTTCGTAGAAGACGCTCGCACCGTTGGGCGGGTTTTCACCCATGCGGCCTGCCGCGGCGTTCGGATCGTAATGACCGCCCGCGAACCAGGCGGCCTGAGGCTTGAAGAGGTACGCGGGGGCGTCGAGCGTCCGGGCCGACAATTTGCGCAACGGCTGGATGTCGTCGAGCACCCAGAAGCCGCGGCCATGGGTGGCAACGGCGAGAGCGCTCTGGCCGGGCTGTACGGCGATATCGCGCACGGCGCTGTGGGGCAGGTTGAGCTGCAGGGGTTGCCAGGCGTCGCCGTCGTCGAAGGAGACGTAAACACCGCGCAGGGTACCGGCGAAAAGCAGGTCAGGGTCCTGTGTGTCCTGGCGCACGACGAAGCTGGATTCGTCGTCCGGCAGACCGTGGGTAATCTTGCGCCAATGCGCGCCGTAGTCGGTCGTGACGTAGAGATACGGTCTGTAGTCGTTCTGGCGATAGCGGCGCGCGGCGAGGAAGGCGGTACCGGGATGGAAGCGCGACGGGGCAATGCTGCTGATCGTGGCCCAGGTGGGCAGGCCGTGCGGCGTGACGTCGTGCCAGTGCCTGCCGTCGTCGTGCGTGAGCCACACCTTGCCGTCGTCGGTGCCTGCCCACAGAAGACCTTTTTTCAGTGGCGACTCGGCTAGCGCGAACACGGTGTCGTAATACTCGACCGGCGTAATGTCCTTGGTGATCGGACCGCCCGAGGCGATCTGCTTGCCCTTGTCGTTGCGGGTGAGGTCGGGGCTGATGGCCCGCCAACTGTTGCCGCCGTCGTCCGATTCCATGACGTATTGCGAACCGGCATACAGGGTGTTCGTGTCGTATTTCGAGACGAGCAGGGGAAAAACCCACTGGAAGCGGTGCCGGAGGTCGGCCGCGCGCACGCCGCTGTTGTTTTCCGGCCAGGGGCCGAAGAATCGATGTTGATGGGTGCGGGCGTTGTTGCGTTCGATCAGCCCGCCGAGGCCGCCGCCGGTATAGCTGATCCACGGCTTGCCGGGATCGGGCACGGCGAAACCGCTTTCCCATTGCGCGATGATCTGCCAGTCCTGGCGGGTGATGCCGTAGCCGTGCGTATCGCGGCTGGCGATCTCGAGCGTGGCGAAATCCTGCTGGGCGCCATAGAGGTGGAAGGGGAACCGGTTGTCCACCGAGACGTGGTAGAACTGGCTGAGCGGCTGGTTGTCCTGCCGCGACCAGGATTGGCCGCCGTCGAGCGAGACCGTCGCACCGCCGTCGTTGCCGGCAATCATGTCCTGCGGGTGTTGGGGGTTGATCCACAGGACATGGTTGTCGCCGCCCTGGATATGGTGGCCGTGGAACTGCTTGCCCCCGTCCGTGGAGATCATGACGTTCTCGGCCTGTGGCGAGAAGACGTGATCGGGATTCTTTGGATCGACGTAGAGGCGGAAGAAATAGAACGCGCGCTGCGTCAGATTCGCCTTGTGATAAAGCCTCTGCCAGGTGCGGCCGCTGTCGTCGGAGCGGTATAGGCCGCCCTGGCGGGCCTCGATCAAGGCGTAGACGCGATTGGGGTCGGAGGGGGCGACGGCGAGGCCGATCTTGCCGAGCACGCCTTTCGGCAGGCCGGCGTTGTGCGTCAGGTTCCTCCAGTGCTTGCCGCCGTCGACCGTTTTGTACAGCCCGCTACCCGGACCGCCACTGGAGAATGTCCATGGGCGTCGCTTCACTTGCCACATCGAGGCGTAGATCACTTTCGGGTTTCGCGGGTCCATCGCCAGGTCGTTGGCGCCGGTGCGGGCATTGACGTAAAGGATGCGTCGCCAGTGCTTGCCGCCATCGGTGGTCTCGTACACGCCGCGTTGGGTAGTCGGTCCGAAGATGCGCCCGAGCGCGGCGGCATAGACGTGCTCCGGGTCATGCGGGTCGATCACGATGTTGCCGATGATGCCGGTCAGGTCTAGCCCGGCGTGCGTCCAGGTCTTGCCGGCGTCAGTCGATTTCCACACGCCGTCGCCGGTGTTCATGTCGCCGCGGGGAAAGGGTTCGCCCGTGCCGGCATAAATGATTTTCGGATTGGAGGGCGCGACGGCCAGCGCTCCGATGGCGCCGACCGCAAGGCAGCAGTCGGAGACGTTGGTCCAGGAATGCCCGGCGTCGATGCTTTTCCAGATTCCCCCGTCGGCTGCGCCCATGTAAAAGGTCTCCGGCTCGCTTGCGACGCCCGCCACGGCATCCACTCGCCCACCGTGGTAGGGACCGATCAGCCGCCAGTGCAGGGTTTGCAATGCCTTGGTTGGATAAGTTGCCCCTGCCGCGCACGCGAAGCCGGGCGTCGCGAGGCAGGCGGCAAGTCCGAGCGTGAAAAATCGGCGCAGGGGAAGTACGGGCATGGGATGATCTTCCTGATCGGACGCCTCATCCTAGGGTGCCGGTGGGCACAAAGCAAACGTCATGAGTGGAGCGGATGGGTCAGATTAGGATCTGCGGATTTTTTTCAGCAGCTTGTTCAGCGGCAGGGTGTTGAGGACGTCCCCAGCTTCGATCCAGCCACGGCGGGCCTGGTCGACGCCGTAGCGGATGGTGTCGAGGTCGGCGGTGCTGTGGGCGTCGGATGAGATTACGAGCATGACGCCCATGTCTCGCGCGAGGCGGCAGTGAGTGTCGTTGAGGTCCAGGCGTTTTGGCTGGCCGTTTATTTCCAGGAAGATGCCGCGTTCGGCGGCGGCGGCGCAGACTTTTTCGAAATTCATGCGGATCGGTTCGCGTTGGCCGATATGGCGTGCGGTGGGGTGGGCGAGTCCCGAAAACCGGGAATGATCGAAGGCCTTGAGAATGCGCTTGGTCTGCTTCGCTTCCGGCAGGTCGAAGTGGGCATGGATCGAGCCGAGCACGAAGTCGAGTTCCGCCAGCACATCGTCGGGCAGGTCGAGAGAGCCGTCCTCAAGAATGTCGGTCTCGGCCGACTTGAGTAGACGAAAGCCCTTGAAGGTCTCGTTCAGCTTGTCGATCTTCGCCAAGTGCTTGCGCAGGGCTTTGGGATCGAGGCCGTTGGCGATGCGTGTGGATGCCGTGTGCTCGGTGATGGCGAGGTACGCGTAGCCGAGTTCACGCGCGGCGGCGGCCATCTCTTCCAGGCTCGCGTGGCCGTCGGTTGCGGTGGTGTGGCTGTGCAGGTCGCCGCGCAGGTCTTTAAGTGTGATCAGCTTGGGCAGCTTCTTCTTGAGGGCCGCCTCGATCTCGCCGTTGTCTTCGCGCAGCTCGGGCGGAATCCACGCCATGCCGAAGGCTTTGGACAAATCTTCCTCGGTCTTGCCGGCGATGCGTTTCTCGCCGCGGTACAGGCCGTACTCGTTGAGCTTGAGCAGCTTGTCCTGGGCCATGCGGCGCAGGACGATGTTGTGCGCCTTGGAGCCGGTGAAGTAATAGAGCGCCGCGCCGAAGGAGACTTCGGGCACCACGCGCACGTCTACCTGCAGGTTCATGCCGAGCATGACGGTGGCGCGCGTCTCGCCCTGGGAGACGACTTCGCGTACACCGTTGAATTGTGTGAGTTGCTTGAGCACGGTACCGCCGTCCTTCGCGGTCACCACGATGTCGATGTCGCCCACGGTCTCCTTGCGCCGCCGGAAACTGCCGGCGATCACGACTTGCTTGACGTGTTCCAGGTTCTGCAGGTATTCGACCAGGGGGGCAGCGAGGGTTTCGGCTTCGTCGAGGCGAAAGCGCTTCTGTTCGCCGGCCAGATGTTCGACGGCGTCCGCGATCTTGGTGGCGAGTTTGTCGCCGAACCCGGGTAGCTCTGCCAGCTTGCCGCGACGGGCGGCGCGCAGGATGTCCTCGGTGCTCTTGATGTGGAGCGTGTCGTAAAGCTCTTTGACCCGCTTGGGCCCGAGGCCGGGAATGCGCATGAGGTCTGTCAGCACCAGCGGCGTTTTCCTTGCGGCTTCGTCCAGCGCCGGCAGCTTGCCGGTGTTCACCAGCGTGGTGATCTTCTCCGCAATGCCTTCGCCGATGCTGGGCAGTTCGTCGAGGTCGGCGCCTTCTTCGACCAACTCGGCCAGCGGTTGCGCGTGGTTTTCGATTACGCGGGCGGCATTGCGGTAGGCGCGCACGCGGAAGGGGTTGGCTTCCTGCAGTTCCAGCAGGTCGGCCAGCCGCTCGAAGGTGTCGGCGATTTCCGCGTTGGTAATCCGTCCGGCCATGACGCCCAGCCTACATCAGGAAATGCGATTCACGTCTGACGGGCATCAGCAAGCCGCGTTTCTTTTTCAGGGGGCCTTGTCGGGAATGTCTTCGAGCGCGGCGAGCCAGGTCGTGGCGTCGGCGTCGCTGGGTGCGCGCCAGTCGCCGCGCGGCGAGAGCGCTCCTCCGGAGCCTACCTTGGGCGAGTTCGGGAGAGCACTGCGTTTGAACTGGCTGGTGCGGAAGAAGCGGTCAAGGAACACGCGCAACCATGTGCGGATCTCGTCGATACCGTAAGCGGGACGACGATCTTCGGGCAGGGGCGGCCAAGCGCCCTGTTCCGGGTCGTGCCATGCGCACCAGGCCATGAATGCGACCTTGGCCGGCCGGTAGCCGAAGCGCAGGATGTAATAAAGGTGAAAATCCTGCAGCGGATACGGGCCGATGACGTCTTCGGTCAGTTGCCCGGGCTCGTCGTCGACGTGGTTGGGTATGAGTTCCGGCGTGATGGCGGTGTCCAGTACGGCGTTCAAAACGGAGCTGGCCGCTTCGCCGAAGCGGTGTGTATCGGCCGCCCACTGCACGAGGTAGCGCACCAGCGTCTTGGGCACGCTGGCGTTGACGTGGTAGTGCGCCATGTGGTCGCCGACGCCATAGGTGCACCAGCCGAGCGCGACTTCGCTCAGGTCGCTGGTGCCGACGACGAGTCCCTTGTGCAGGTTGGCGAGCCGGAAAAGATGTTGGGTGCGTTCGCCGGCCTGTGCGTTTTCGAAGGTGATGTCGTACTGGTCCCTGCCTTCGGCGTAGGGGTGCCCGATGTTTTCCAGCAGGGTGCGCGTGCTGGCCTGGATGTCGATTTCCGCAGCGGTGCACCCGAGTGCCTTCATCAGCTCGTGCGCTTGCGCCAGCGTGCGTTCACTGGTCGCGAAGCCGGGCATCGTGTAGGCCAGGATGTTGGAGCGCGGTAGGCCGAGCTGGTCCATGACCTGCGCGCAAACCAGCAGGGCCAGGGTGGAGTCGAGGCCACCCGAGATGCCGATGACGGTCT
>CAZPJI010000066.1:0-8357 GCA_964586925.1 uncultured Gammaproteobacteria bacterium | reverse complement strand
CGTGGCGCTCGGCCACGCGGTAACGGATGTTGGGCCGGTCGAAACTGTGCACGAACACGTCGGCATCCGGCATGCGCAAGCGTTCGACGATTTCCTCACGCGTGGGCAGGTCGGCGGTAGCAGTAAGCGCGATGCGCGGCACTTTCGGGAAACGTTCGGCCAGCACCGCAAGCTGCAGGTACTCGGGGCGGAAGTCGTGGCCCCACTGCGAGACGCAGTGGGCCTCGTCGATAGCGAACAGGGCGATATCGCACCGCGCCAACAGGTCCAGGCAACGCGGCTGCAATAAACGTTCCGGCGCAATGTAGACAAGATCGAGCGTGCCGTTGCGCATACGCTGCTCGATGGCCTGCTGCTCGTCGGGCGCAAGGCTCGAGTTGAGAAAGGCGGCATCGACACCCGCCAGATGCAAAGCCGCGACCTGGTTCGCCATCAGTGCAATCAGCGGCGACACCACCACGCCGATGCCCGGGCGCAGCAAGGCCGGGATCTGGTAGCACAGCGACTTGCCGCCGCCGGTCGGCATGAGCACCAGCGCATCGCCGCCTTTTAAGATCGCGGCAACAATTTCTTTCTGTTGGCCACGAAAAGTCTCGTAGCCGAAAGTGTTCTTGAGAATCTGCTCCGCCTCCTTGCGAAGATTTGAATTCTGCATGTTCATCTCCTTATGAACTGGACCGATTGATCATTCGCTTGACCGCAGAGTTTGCTCTGATGGGCGTGATTTCTATATCGGGATGACGCCGGGCAAAAACGCGAAATATCTCGTCCGCAAATGCCTGACCGATGTTTTCCACATCTTGAAAATCGAAAATAACGATCTTGAAGCGCTCCACACGGGCAAGCAAACGTTTTGCCTGAGAACGGGAAACAAGCCTGTCGTCGCCATACTGAGCCAGCTTTACCGGCACGACAGTTTTATTGAACCCGAAATTATCATCCGAAGTATATTGATCGAAGATCTTATTCAAGGTCCGCGAAGTGTGATTGTTGAGTCGCATCCACACAGCCGTACCCGATCGCGGTCTGGCACGTTCAAGTATCCAGTCTTCTGCTTCCCCGAATTTGTGGGAGAAATAAACGCCGCCAGAAAGAATATCGAATGCATCAAACATTCTTGAAGTGAAAAAGATGCCTTCTCCCGTGTGATTATCCGGATCCGTCGTCAACTTGCCCTTGGCCAATTCCAGCACCGCATGACGCTCATCCAACAGGCCCAGTTCCTGCTGAATCTTTTTGAAGATGCCAATCCCATCATCAATGATTACCAATTCGGTTGATGCGGCATCCTTGCGTAATAAAACATTTATTCGACTGCCCGCTGAATGATCGATCGCATTGTTGAGCATTTCGGTGAACCCGTAATGCCAGATGTCGGATGCATTTCCAGGCAATTGCCCCAAGGCCGGCGCCACATCGATGCGCCAGACGACATCTTCAGCCAAGGCCCCATCCAATTTATAGGTCTTGTCCCACTGGACCAATGGGTAGAGCCGGTAGGTACGATTCCGGGTCTGCCCTTCCGAGATGAGCGTTTTTTCCTCAACCATGCGTTGAAGATGTTTGTTAATGGCTTGGCGACTTATCCCAAAGTGCGCCGCGGTGATCTTGGCGATGTCCTCTGCATGCTCACGTACACGGGCGATGATGAATCGACGGATTTTTTCTCCCCGTGTGCGAACCCGAGCCATAACCGCATCTCATTGTCAACCTTAAGAGCAAATATTGTCAACTTAATTATATTTTTTGTCAATGCTCGGCCTATCTTTTTCCGAACCCGCCGGCGCCGGGGGTGAGAATCTCGATGGCGTCACCCGGCTTGAGTTCCGCTGCCTCGGCGTAATCCAGGATCTCCTTGCTGTGATCGGCGCGTATGATCCGGTTCTCCCCGCGTGCTCCGGCGCCGCCTCCATTGATGCCAAACGGATCGGTGTGCCGGCGGTTGGAGAGAATCGTCACCGTCATCGCCTTGTTGAAACGGATGCGCCGCACCAGCCCGTCTCCGCCGTGCCAGCGGCCCGAGCCGCCCGAGCCCTGGCGGATGGAAAATTCCTCGAGCACCACCGGGTAACGGAACTCGAGCAGCTCCGGGTCCGTAAGCCGGCTGTTGGTCATGTGTGTATGCACGGCACTGGCGCCATCGAAGCCCTCGCCCGCGCCGGCACCGCCGGCCAGCGTTTCATAGTGCTGATGATGGACATTGCCGAAGGTCAGGTTATTCATCGTGCCCTGGCTCGCGGCCAGACGCCCAATGGCGGCCAGCAGTGCGTCAGTCAGAACCTGGCTGACTTCGACATTGCCGGCGACGACCGCGTGCGGCCACGGAGGATCGAGCATGGAGCGCGCCGGTACACGGATTTCGACCGGGGCGAGACATCCGTCATTGAGCGGGATCGGCTCGGCGATCAGGGTGCGCAGCACATAGAGCACGGCAGCGCGCACGACGGCATTCGGCGCGTTGAAGTTGCCGGGACGCGCCCCGCTGCTGCCGGTGAAGTCGAAGACGGCTGAACCGGTGTCGCGGTCCACGTCGACGGTCACCACGATGCGGCTGCCGTCATCGAGCGGCGCCTCAAAGCGCCCGTGGGCGGCTAGCTTTTTCAGGGCCCGGCGCACGGCTTCCTCGGCATAGTCGGCGAGGTGGTGCATATAGGCCTGCACACTGTCGAGTCCGTAGGTATCGGCCAGGCGCTTGAGGTCACGCTCGCCGCGCGCATTGGCCGCGACCTGTGCACGCAGATCGGCCAGATTGCGTTCGAGGTTGCGTGCCGGGTAACGCGCGCCGGTCAGCAGTTCGCGCACGACCGATTCCTGCAATGTGCCGTTCGCCACGAGACGCGTGAACGGAATGAGCACGCCTTCCTCGGCGATCTGCCGGCTCGCCGCCGGCATGGAACCGGGCGTGATGCCGCCGATATCGGCATGGTGCGCGCGCGAGGCGACGAAAAAGTCCGGCGCATCTTCACCGCGGACAAACACCGGCGTGATGACGGTGATGTCGGGCAGGTGCGTGCCGCCCGCGTAGACGTCGTTGGTGACCCAGACTTCACCCGGCCGCGGCGTTTCCACGGCAAGCAGCGCCTTGATCGTGGCGCTCATCGCGCCGAGGTGCACGGGCACATGCGGGGCGTTGGCGACGAGCCCTCCCTCGGCCGTGAACAGGGCGCAGGAATAGTCCAGCCGTTCGCGCACGTTCACCGACTGCGCCGAGGTGCGCAAGGCTTCGCCCATCTCCTCGGCAATCGCCATGTAGCGCGCGCTCATCAGCTCCAGCGTTACCGGATCGCGCTCGGTGCCGAGGGCCTGCTTGCGCTCGTGTGCCTGCCGATGCATCACGACTTCGCCTTCGGCACCGACTTCGGCCCGCCATCCGGGGGCAACCACCGTCGTCGCGGTGTCTTCGATCAGGACGGCGGGGCCTTCCACCATAAAGCCATGGGGCAACTCTGCTCGCCGGTAGAACGGCGCTTCGACCCAGCCGTCATCGAACCAGACCGGACGGTGCGCGACCACCGTGGGGGGCTCGCCCTCGAGCGCCCCTGCCCATTCCGGCGCCCGACCTGCGGCACGCGCCTCGACCTGCAACGCCGAAAGCACAAGAGCCCGGCCTTCGAGGACAAAACCGTAGTGGCGGCGGTGTGCTTCGAGGAATCGCGCTTCGATTTCCTCGAGACTCCCGAACAGGACCGGCAGGGTGGTATCGTTGCCCTCGTAACGCACCAGCGCAGTCACCGTAAACGTGGGTTCAGGATCGCCGGGCGCATCCGCCGCAAGACGGGCACCGGCTTCGCGCTTCAGTTCCCCGGCGACCTGATCGATCTCCTTGCTGTGCGGCTCGAGGTCCAGTTCGATGCTGCGTTCGAGCAATACGCTGCGCTGGGACAACCCAATACCCAATGCCGACAACACCCCCGCGAGGGGATGTGCCAGCACCGTATTCATGCCGAGCGCCTCGGCGACCGCGCAGGCATGCTGTCCGCCCGCCCCGCCGAAGCTGTTCAATACGCAAACCGCCGGGTCGTGTCCACGCGCCACCGAAATACGCTTGATCGCCGCGGCCATATGCTCGACGGCCACCTCGAGCGCGCCGGCGGCCAGCCGTTCGGGCGCCACAGTCTCGCCGGTACTCTCCGCCACGCGGACAGCCAGTGCCTCGAAGCCCCGGCGGGTCGCGTCCTCATCCAGGACTTCATTCCCGGCCGGGCCGAACACATGCGGGAAATACTCCGGCACGATGCGCCCCAGCATGAGATTGCAGTCGGTCACCGTCAACGGACCGTTCCTGCGATAACAGGCCGGCCCCGGATCGGCGCCGGCCGAATCGGGCCCTACCGTAAGGCGGCCACCATCGAAACTCACGATAGAGCCGCCTCCCGCGGCCACCGTCTCCACCGCCAGCATGGGCACCGCCAGCTTTACCCCGGCAATCTGAACCTCACGGCGACGTTCCCATTCTCCCGCGTAGTAAGACACATCGGTCGAAGTGCCTCCCATGTCGAACCCGATCACCTGGTCAAAGCCGGCCCGCCGGGCCGTTTCCACGGCGCCGACCACGCCACCCGCCGGACCGGAAAGCAATGCTTCGCACGCCGTAAAGGCATTGGCACCGGCCAAGCCACCGTCGGATTTCATGAACACGAGAGGCACCCCGGGCAAAGCCGCCGCCAGTCGGTCGGTATAACGGCGCACGACGGGTGCCAGGTAAGCTTCGGCTACGGTTGTCGCCGCACGGGTAACCAGCCGCATGACGGGTGAGACGGCATGCGAACAAAACACGCTCTCGAATCCGGCCTTGCGCGCGAGTTCGGCAATGCGTGCTTCCTGCCCGTGGTGTCGCCATCCATGCATGAGGCAAATCGCGCAACTCTCGCAACCGCGTGCGCGCGCCTGCCGAAATTGTTCCAGCAAGCCGGCCTCGTCCAAGGCAACTCGTTCCCTGCCATCCACATCCACGCGCAAGCTCGCCGCAACGGCCTCCGAGTACAGCGGCGGCGTGCGTTGGATATCGAGTGCGAAAAGCTCGGGCCGCGACTGGTCGCCGATAAGGAGAATGTCCTGCAACCCGGCATTCGTGACGAACAGGGTGCGCGTGCCCTTGCGCTCAAGCAGTGCATTGGTGGCTACCGTCGTGCCCACGCGCACCTCGGCGATCCGCTCCAGCGGCAGGGCTTGATCGCCGGAAACGCCCAGCAAGCGACCGATCCCGGCCAGTACCGCATCGGCGCCGCGCGCCGGATCGTTCGAGAGCAGCTTGGTGGCGTGCAGGCGGCCATCCGGCGACCACGCGATCACGTCGACGAACGTGCCGCCCCGGTCGATCCAGAACCGCCAGCCGGGTTTATTGCCTGCCAAGTCCTTCATCTCGCAATGCCATCGGGCGCTGGGCAAGTGTAGCCGCTGGGTGCCCCCACGACAATTGACAGCCCGGATGATTTGTAGCGCTGCATGCCGCACCATTTACAATTTCCAGACTCGCTGCAGAGGTTCACGCCGTGGCCAAATGCGAAGCAAAAATCGCCTGGGAAAGAAAAGGAGCGGTATTCACCGACCGGCAATACAGCCGCGCGCATCGCTGGTCGTTCGACGGCGGCGTCGAAGTGCCGGCGTCGAGCTCCCCCGGAGTCGTGCGCGAGCCCCTCTCCGACGCCTCGGCAGTGGATCCGGAAGAAGCGTTTGTGGCCGCGATTTCGAGTTGCCACATGCTGTCCTTCCTCGACCAGGCGGCCCGGCAAGGCTTCACGGTAGAGCGCTACACGGACGAGGCCATGGGACGGATGGCAAAAGACGAAGCCGGGAAGATCGCCGTGACCCTCGTCACCCTGCATCCGGACATCGAGTTCACGGGAGACAAACGGCCTTCTCCCGAAGAACTTGAGCATCTTCATCATCAGGCGCATGAAGTGTGCTTCATCGCGTCATCCGTAAAAACCGACATCCGCATCGAACCCGTAAGGACAGGATCGGAGTAAACATGAAAACCGCCATTGCCGTCCGCCATGTCGCCTTCGAGGATCTCGGTTCCTATGCCGAAGTGCTCCGGGCACACGATTATCAAGTCGAATACCGTGACGCAGGCGTCGATGACCTGCAGACACTCGATCCAAATGCGCCGGACCTGCTGATCCTCCTCGGCGGTCCGCTCGGCGTCTACCAGGAATCGGACTATCCGTACCTGTCGTGGGAAGTCGAGATCGCGCGCCGCCGCATCGAGGCCGAACGGCCGATATTGGGCATCTGCCTGGGCAGCCAGATCATGGCCCGCGCGCTGGGCGCCGAGGTTATCGTGGCGGAGGAAGACGAGGTGGGATGGGCGCCGCTCGCACTCACACCGGAAGGCCGGGATTCGCCCCTTGCGCACCTGGATGAGACCGCCGTGCTGCACTGGCACGGCGACCGCTTCGAGCTGCCCGAAGGGGCGGAGCGCCTGGCCGCGACACCGGCTTGCCCCAACCAGGCTTTCCGCATCGGCACCAATATCCTGGCCACGCAATTTCATCCCGAGGTGTGGTGGCCGGAACTGGAACGCTGGCTCATCGGTCACACGCGGGCGTTAAGCGAACGCAACGCCTCGGTGACGGACTTGCGCCGTGAATCCATTCAACGGTGCGCCGACCTGCAATCCGCGGCACAGCGCATGCTCGGCGATTGGCTGGAAGGACTGACGAGCTAGGGCCTGTTAACACTATTTTTTGTCTTTCGGGGCGCCCGCGGCTTTCTCCATCATCAATTGCTGCTGCTCCATCATTTGCTGCATCATGCGGGCCATTTCGCGCATGCGAGCCTGCATGGCGCCCATCTGCGCCTGTATCGCTTGCATGTTATTGCCGCCATTGACGCGCCCGCCCATCATGTTGCCACGCATGCCCTGGCCCTGCTGACCACGCATCATGCCGTTACCCATCCGTTGGCCAGGCCGCATGGACATACCCATCATGCCCATCATGTTGCCCATCTGCTGCTGCATCATCTGCATGTGGGACTGCATCAGCTGCATTCGCTGATTCCAGTTGCTCGTTTTGTGGGCCTGATCCATCATTTGCTGCATCTGCTGGAAATGCATCTGCATGGATTGCGCCTGGGGTGCCGTAGCTGATCCATTCATCATCTGCGCCGATGCGGCGGCTGCCAATGCCGCCATCAGCAAACCCGCCGTGGCGAACTTGACGTATCTCGTATTCATTGGCTTACTCCTGAATTGTTACGCGTATATGCAGCGTGGAGCTGCAACTGCATCAGGCTACTACCGAAGCCTCGTCCTTTCATTGACGCCCGTCAAACCTGCATCAACGATGCACGCATGAATTCCCCACGCCTAGGCAACTGCAACCTTGCCGCCCGACTTGCCCGGTGGCTCTCCCGTAATGGACCGGAAAAGCGCCGACTCGCGCTTGTAAAAGCCTTCGGTATGGAACGATTCATCCATTTTGAAGCCCTCGAAATCGAGGTGATGGCACAGCTCGTGCACCAGGGTGCGCAGGAACGTGCGATAGGCTACGACCTGGCGGCGGCGCGCCGTGAACATCCACAGGGTGATCCGTGCCTTCTTTCCATCCTCGCCGCCCTCGTAGTAACCGTGATACTCGGAACCCCCGCGTTGGGGCCGCGTGCGCAGAACACTTACACGTGTAGGGGGTAGCTGCAACTGCGCGCCAAAGGCATCCGCCACGGCCTGCGCCGCCAGGCGCACCGAGGTCTGGTCCCCGGAGGCCAGGGCGCCCTGCAGGCTTTCTCCCAGCGGGCGCATGATCGCCGTATCAAGAGACGGAGCTCCCAGCGCATCACTGCGCTCGTACTCGCGCCGTCGCGGCGCGCTCAGCCGGTAGTAAAAGTCGAACACCATGGCATCAGCATGCCATAGCATCCGTTCCTCTCCTGCGCGGCCACAGACCCTCGCCGAAGACGGCGACAAATCACGTGGTTATTGCTACGCTGATGCCATGGTTACGGGAGAAATCGAACACGCGTATACCTGCCCGCATTGCTGGGAGCGGTCGACGCTGCTTATCGATTTATCCGCTCCCGGCGAGCAGTCATTCGTCCAGGATTGCGAAGTGTGTTGCACACCGATCGAATTTACCGTGATCGTGGACAACGGCGAGATCACCTCATTTTCGACCCAGGCCGCCAACGACTGATCTTCATGCCCCCAGTCAGGCAAGCTCGTTACTCTTGTGGGAGCGGCAACCTGCCGGCTTGAAACTCTCGCCAAGACGCAAAGGGGAAGACTCTCGCAGAGCGCCAAGACTGCAGAGGGGAAAACGCCCTTTCTCTCCCCTTAGCTCGCGAAGCGAGGAAGGGGAAACCGGAGGGATTCCGGAAATCTTGGCTGCTGTAGGAGCGGACGTCCCGGCCGCGAT
>CAZPJI010000065.1:0-8480 GCA_964586925.1 uncultured Gammaproteobacteria bacterium | reverse complement strand
ACTATTCCACGGCGGCCGGACGGCTGAATAAAATCGAGTTTCCGTTCGGGCACTAGCTATTGCTTTGTTTCGCGCTCATTTCTTTTCCTCAAAGATTCGTCGCCAGTCGATGGGCAGGAACTTGATGAGGCCGCAGGTTTCCCCGTATTCCGGGAACACCACCGGCCGCCCCTGGATGCCGTAATAGGCGCAGTAGCTCAAGGACCGGCAGGTTTGACCCAGCCTGATCGGGTGGCGGCAGCCGTAGTCCCATCCGACATGCGGCGTGCCGACGAACAGGACGAACCCGGCCAGCCCGGCGAGCACCATGGCGCGCGGACGCACGAGCAGCGCCCGCACCAGCCGAGCGGCAAGCCTGAGCGTCCGGACGAGCCGTCCCTCGGGCTTGCGCGGCGGTTTGGCTCCGACGACTTCGATTTCGAACTCATGCATTGCTCTTCTCCTTTCTGCGGTAGGTCAGTTGCAGGTGCGGCGTAGCCGGTGGGTGGGCGCCTTCGACGGGGTTACGCGCGGCCCAGGAGGCCCAGGGCGCTATGAGCCAGAACGGCAGTCTTCGCGCCCTGATCGGCGGCAACGCCTTGATGAGCAGAAGCTGCTCGTCCGGGGGCATCAGGCGGATTTCGTCGGCGGACATCAGCGGCCTGCCGGTCTCGCCCATGCTTTCGCCGACTTCGTCGTCGTCGAAGCGGCCGAGATTGAAGCTCCGGGTTTTCACCGTCCGCTGGCCGAGTGCCCTCGAAAGCGTCGCGGCAAGCTGGTCGTCCTGCACGGCGACGAACTGCTTGACTTCCGCCTGCGAGACCACCGTTTGCGCCGTATACGGGCCGTAGATCCGGACCAGGTCCGAGAGGGCTTGGAGATATATGAAAACGCGTATGCCAAGGCCGGGTAGCGCCGTGAGGCTTTCCGCGAGCCCCGAGAGCTTGCCCATGTTGGCGAGCTCATCGAGCATGAACAGCACTTCGCTGCCGCCTTTGGAGCACGAGACCGCCTTAATCGCCTGCGCCGTCACAAGGCCCAGCCAGGCCCCGTGCGTGGCAATCTTGTCTTGCGGGATAACAAGGTAGACGCTCGCCTTGCCTTCCTTCAGTTCCCTGAAATCGACATCCGAGCCGCTGACGGCGTCGCCGAGCCAGCTGATCGGGTCGAATATGTCGAGGGCCTGCAACGCGCCCTGCAGGAAGTCGGCGAACTGGTCGGCGTTGTCGTCCCTCTGATAGGCCAGGTCCTGGCCGAGATCGGCGACCGTCCCGAACAGGGCGTCCGAAGCCTTCATTGCCTCAATCGTTTTCTCGATGCGCCTGGCGCTGGAGAGCACCCTGCGCAGCTCCGGCAACGTGCAGAGTTCCGGCGCGCCGCGCGTTGCAAGGTGCAACATCATCGCCCGCAGGATCGCGCGCGCGCCTTCCCGGAAATAGCGGTTCCGCGCATCCTCCGGCTCGGGCAGCAACTGGAGGGCCAGCGCCTTGGCTTCGTCGGAAACTCCCTGCACAAGCGCCGGGTCGTTCGCCGCCTCGATGAGCGGCTGCAACGGATTGAAGCGGTGGCGCGGCAAGCCGTGCAGTCCCCAGGGATTGAGGACGTAGACTTTCTGGCCGAAGCGCTCGGCGCGGTGGCTGGCCGTCATTGCCGCCAGCTCGCCCTTCGGATCGGTGACAAACACCGAGCCCTGGTAATGCAGCAGGTTCGGAATGACGACGTTGATGCCCTTGCCCTGGCGGGCGGGGGCGACCGTCAGCAGGTGCGCCTTGCCGCTGTAGAAGAGCGGCTGCCCTTCAAGCACGCCGAGATACAACCCGTGCGGATCGAGCAGGCCCGCCTCTTCGCATTCGCAGAGCGTGGCAAATCCCGCCGTGCCGAATACGCCGGAGGGGTTTTCGGCTTCCCTGCGCTTTTCCCGCCGCCGCCAGGCCCTGTAATAACCAGCCAGTGCGCCGAGCATCGCCATGACGCCCATGAACTGAAAGATGCCCATGTAAAACTGCTCGGCGGCGTCCAGCCGGGTGCCCATCAGGTCCGGCCAATAGCGGGCGACCGCAAAGCAAAACAGGCCGATAAGCAGGGCGCCGGTCGGCGAGCCCTGGTTGGGATTGGAAGAACGGGACATATACGAAAGGCTCCAAAATCTCGCTTCGGTACTTCGGAAGGACCCGCCAGCGCGGGCCGTGCGTCGGTGTCGACATGAATGACGTGGGGGCACGACGCAGCGCTAAATCACGAGAAACCGGAGTTCTTTTCCCGCAGGTTTCGCGCAAATGTCCGCACAGATGCGGGGATTTGCGGGATACTTAGGGGCATGGTCTGGATTGAGACCGCAGAGCACAACAAGCGCCTTTTTGAGGCCCTGAGCGTGCTTGCGGCCGAGAGGGGCGCGCTGGAGCGCCTCGTCGGGGCGATCAACAACGACCGGCGAGCGCATGCGACAGGCAAAGCCCGCCGGGGAGATAAACACCAGGCAAGAACGGCGGTCGTCGTTACCTCCACCCTGGACCGCTGGCTTAAGGGAGGACTTGCGCGCGTAATAAGTGCGCAGCCCCACAAGAAACGCCTGGTCTATGAGTTCCTGGAACGTTCGCGGGATTTCCGGACGGACCTTTACCGGCCCCGGGCGCAGCTCCCGGCCGGTTTACTCGACTACGCGGCCGAATGCGGCGCACGGCTGTCCCAGCCCTTCGTCGAGGACCTGAGCAAGCTCGACGGCGCTTTCGAGATGTTCCGGCCCGCCTGGACAACGCGCGCCCGGCGCAACCGCGTTCTGGTGACGCGCCTGCTCTTCACGACCAAGGCAGGATTCACCCGTTTCCGTGAAGAACAGGATTACACCGATCCGGACTTTCGCAACGCGGTCATCCACGAGATCGACGAGGGCGCGGTCTTCCTCACGGCGGCCAATCTCATGTTCTTCGGGTTCGGCGTAAACGGCGAGCGTGTGAAGTTCTTCGTTGCCGACAGCTGGCACGATGAGCTGACCGGCCCCCGGCCCGTCACGCACCTAAGCGGCACCATGATCGGCGTGTCGGCCCGCAAGCAGCACTCCGGCTACCCGTTCGTGGCTATCCGAACGCAAAAACCCTTTCCCGAAATCGAGACCGGCTTCATTGCGCCAACCGATCCGCGCCTGGATCATGAGACGCGCAACGTCTTGGGAATTGCGCAGTAGGGGGTGTTTGCCGCCTCACTTCGGCGTCACAAACAGCGCCTTCCGCAGCGTTCGCGCCCCGGGCGAGAGCAGGCCGCGTCCCATTCCGGGTCCGCTCCTGAATTTGCGAGTGCACGAACCCTGCGAACGCGCCCTTCATGTGGCACACGAGAACGCTCCGCCGTTCTGCCGTGCGTCCTGGTGAACCGCCGGCTACAGTGTACATGAAGGGATGGAGCGGCTTTGGAGGGTATTTTGTAGTGCGGCACGCAAGTTGCCGTGTTTTCTCGTGTTGACAATCCCGCAGCGAACTCCTAGTGTCAAGCTGCAAAACTAGGGAGGTGTTGTCATGAGCCAACTCACTGTAAAGATTGCCTTCGATACCGAGGCAAAAGTCTGGGCAACATGGGACTCTCAGGTTCCCGGACTAACTGCTATTGACCCCTCGAAAGCCGGTCTTTTGGATCAAATTGAAAAAGTGGTTCCAGAACTCTTGGAATTAAGCCAGAATTCCTCTCGGCTTGGACGTGACAAACAATATGACATTGTCGTAGTCGAACAGGCGCCACCTACCTACGTGGAACAACCTACGACCACCGAATCGCATACTCTCAGGCATTTCGCGCTTTCTAATTAACCCATAATGAGGGCGTTGCTAGGTGAATGACTATCGCCCTGCGGTTGAGGCGATTGTGAGGCAGCACGGGTGCTCTCCACAACACAATCCTGTGCGCTACGCGTCAAACGGGTCAGAAATCTGGTGGGATCCGACCACAAAAAGCCCCATCCTGATGCCCGTCTCTATCCCCACTCCCTTGGCGGCTAACAGCATCATGACCCAACTTGGACTTGGTCGAGTCTTCGCCTAACACGATCTTACGACCGCGCCAAATATTGGTGGCTTTATGTCACTCCGGTCCTTTGTGATTGCTTGTTTAGCTGCGCTATTAGCTATCGTATTAATCTTTGGCGGCATAATAGCACCTATCATTTTGCCACCAAGATTGGCTCCCGACCTATATTCAAACAAAGTTCTTACGGCAGAAGATACTGGCAAGATTAATCTTCAAATAGCTGTTCGCAAATCGGTGCTAGATTGGGTGCAAATTGTTTTCACCGCGACAACCGCGGCTGGATTAGTAATTACCCTCTTTTACACCGCCAGAAATTTCCGTGTTGCAAGTGAGAATTTGCGCATTACGGAATATTCAAAATTCTCTGAGGCTTATCTAAAATCTGTCGAGTTGCTGGGTACCAGCAACAGAAATACAGTCATCGGCACCATCCGAGCGCTCGGTCGGTTTGCCGCCAATTCACGTGAGGATCACGACTATGTCATCCGCACACTTTGCGATTATGTCCGTCAAGTAGCACCCCACAAGGTTGGTGTCGACGGCAAACCTCTGACACCTACACCCACAGAGGTTACGCCAGATGTGCAGGCGGTTTTAAATGTTATTAAAGGTCGTAATACCCATTGGGAGGATGCAGAAAACGCCCCGAACCTAAAAGGAACGCGCCTTTCCGGTGGTGACCTTGCTGGCGCTGACCTCAGATATACCAGTTTTGAAGATTCTGATCTTCGCGGTATCAACCTACGGGGTGCGAATTTGCAGTATGCTAACTTGTCTCGCAGCCTGCTGAATCAAGCCACATTCGATAGTGCGGATTTGAGAAACGCAAGCCTACAACACACCGATCTTAATGATGCAAGAATGGTGAATGTCAAAATGAAAGGCGCAGAGCTTGCTGGCGCTCACGGCTCGGTTGTTGCAGCTGACACCCAATTAAGTAGAGCGCAAAGGCAAGAGCGGGAGTTAGATTGGAAATAAAGCAAGTTCTATGAAGTGTTCTCCCGTCCTCTGCACTCTTTAACCTCCACGATAGCCCGGCTTTGACCATTGCGTGGGCGCTCTGCAACGTCCCGAGTGGGCGGTGATCCCTGAGAGCCAAGGCCGGGTGCGGGAAACCCCGACCATGAATTGTCCGTTGCGGTTGATCCATCTGAGCTTTCTTGCGCCCACGCCGATGCGGCGAATCAGCGCCGACCAAGAACCCCATCGGCGCAGGTGGATATCGCACATTTCTTGATGTAGCGAAGCATCCGCCTCCCGCTCTTCCTCTTCGGCAAGCACATACTGACACACTGCCTGCCCTCGGTTCGCCTGATTTCGCCCACCTTCGCGGAACGGCGAGCACAGGGGACGGTACAGGAAACGCGCAAGATGTGTTTTGTAATACAAAACCATCTTGGCAAGGGGGGCCGCTGCGCACCCCCCGTTGCATCCCCCCGGCCCTGGATCTTCCAGGGGATCGACCCCTTCCAGAGCCAGCCAACCGTATCGCCGGTTGACCACTCGCAGGGAGACTTCGCTCTCCCTGCACCCATCGACCAGGGGGCTATCGCGCCACCCTGGACCCACTCGCAGGACCTGGAGACTTGCCTCTCCACCTGCACCGGACTATGCACAAGCGATTGCCCGCTTGACCGGCAATCGGGGGAGCGTTCCTGCTGCCCCCGATACCCCCATGACCATTTCATGGAGACCAAGGAGCTTTCGAGCCCCTTGGAACCCTGACCAACCCTGCGCGGGTTGGATGCCGCCATCTTAGCGAAGATGGATCACGATCAGGGCGTATTGTCACCCCTGAAGCCGCAGCCGGGAGCGCTCCCGTGACATCTATCACGTGCGACGATGCGACATAATACACTTGTCATAGCGCAGCACTATTGACTTGCGTTAGTACGCATAATATACTTGTAACAGCACGACAGGAAAAACGTTTGGAACTCCTCAGGGCACTATGACCGCACCGCACGAGAAACTCGCAGCCTCTCTGGCCGAACTGGAGGCGCTTCAGAAGACGGGCCGACGGGTCTTCCGCTCCCGTGAGCTGACGCGCGTGCATCGCGAACGCCTGGTACGGAGCGGCTTTCTCCGCGAGATTATGAAGGGGTGGCTGGTCTCATGGAGTCCGGGCGCCGCCCCAGGAGACACAACGCCCTGGTTCGCCTCTATGTGGGAGTTCTGCGCGCGCTACTGCACGGCCCGCTTCGGCGAAGCCTGGCACTTGTCGCCGGAGCAATCGCTCCTGCTTCATGCGGAGCAAACCGTCCTCCCGCACCAAATCGTCGTCTACGCGCCGAAGGGGGCCAACAACACGATCAATCTCCTGTTCGGCACGTCGCTTTATGACTTGAGGCAGAAGGACATGCCTCCGGCGGCAGACCTCACGGAACGGAACGGGCTGCGCTTGTTCACACCGGAGGCGGCGCTCATCAAGGTGCCGGAAGCTTTCTTCAGCCGGTACACGGTCGAGGCGCAGGTAGTGCTTAGCGGAATCCGGGATGCGTCGGATATTCTCGGGCGTTTGCTTGATGGCGGTCACTCCGGGTTCGCGGGCAGGCTCGCCGGGGCATTTCGGCGCGTGGACCGACCGGCAATCGCGGACGAAATTATCGGCGCGATGGGAGCCGCTGGTTATGCCGTGCGCGAGGTCGATCCGTTTGCGCCAGAACAGACATTCGGCACCGTGCACGGCGGCGCAAGCCCGATTGTCTTGCGCCTGCAAGCTCTTTGGGAAACCTGCCGCGAGCCAGTTATCTCGGCGTTTTCAGCGCCGCCGGGCCGCCCCAACGACCGGCAGGCGTATATGCATTTCGTCGATGATATCTACCAGAGCGACGCCTACCATTCGCTTTCAATCGAAGGCTATCGCGTAACCCCTGAGCTGATTGAGCGGGTGCGCTCGGGAAACTGGAACCCCGACAGTCACGATGCTGATCGCCACAGCCGCGACGCGCTCGCGGCGCGGGGTTACTGGCAGGCATTCCAGCGCGTGCGCGATGCGGTAGACAAGATCATCGCCGGAGCCGACGCAGGCCCGCTGGTTCGCGACGTGCACCGCGAGTGGTGTCGCGAGCTGTTCCAGCCCTGCGTGGCGGCGGGCCTGATCGCGCCCTCGGCACTCGCCGGTTACCGAAGCGATGCGGTCTATCTACGCGGATCGCATCACGTGCCGCCCCGGTGGGAATCCGTGCGCGACGCCATGCCCGCATTGTTCGATTTGATCGAAAGAGAGCCCGAGCCTGCGGTCCGCGCCGTGCTCGGTCACTGGCTGTTCGGGTACATCCATCCGTATCCGGACGGTAACGGGCGCATGGCGCGTTTTGTCATGAACGCCATGCTAGCGTCGGGCGGCTATCCCTGGACCGTCATCCGGGTCGAAGATCGTGACGCCTATCTCGCGGGCCTCGAAAGCGCCAGCGTTCAGCAGGATATTGCGCCCTTTGCGGGCTTTGTCGCGGAACGCGTGAAATGGTCGATCGAGCAGGCGGCGTAAGTGATAGGGGGCAGTACGAGGGACTTTCAGTACAAGCCGCCGGTCGATTACGACCTGATTTGCTGGTATTTGAACCAGCACCACATCACCGGCCTGGTTCGGCGGCGATAATCCCCGCTGTTCCGGTCGCTCTGGCGAATATCGGTCCGCTCAGTCACCTCCATCGCCATTGCTCGCCCCACCGGCACGTCTTTGAGACGTGCCTCTCTACCTGCTCCGGACCACAGCGACCAGCAGTGGGGATAGATGACACTCCGTCTTCCACAATTGGATTTCCATCGGTTACCTTTTATAGGTGGTAAAGGATTCAGAAATACGCTTTAGAATGCAGTGCGATTTGGGTACGGTATCTATAGCGTCCGATGTGACGCTGGAATCAGGGAGCTATGTCGAAAGCGCAGGCGGTTCATAGCGCGGCGCAATCCGCTGCTGGTTATCTGTACCAGGCCCGACTCGCGCTGGCCGAGGCCCTTCGTTATGCCTATGTCGATTCCGGAATTGAAATCGCCATTGAGAAATTCGATGACGTATCTTTTGAAAAGGAGGGCAGTCCGCTTGAGCTACTCCAGACCAAGCATCACCTCAAGAAATCCGGCGACCTGACCGATTCAAGCGTTGATCTTTGGAAGACACTCCGCGTTTGGGCCGAGGCTACGAAGGCCGACCCGTCTCTTCCCGGCCGCTCTCGCTTCGGGCTGGTTACGACGGCGCAGGCCCCGGCCGGTTCGGCGGCGTCGTACCTGAGACCTGCTGACACGGGAGGGCGCGATATCAGCAAGGCCGAAACGCTGCTCACGGCAGCGGCTGCTACGTCGAAGAACGCCACCATTGCCAAGGCGATTGACGCTTTTCTTGCGCTCACGCCAGAGATACGCAAAGCGCTGGTCGCCGCTATCGAAATCATCGATGGCACACCGCTGATAGCCGATATGCAGGCGGTCATCGAAGAACGTCTCCGCATGATCGCACCTCGTGGCAAGACTGCGCTGGCGCGCGA
>CAZPJI010000064.1:0-9121 GCA_964586925.1 uncultured Gammaproteobacteria bacterium | reverse complement strand
ACATGCGGAACAGGTCGCCGGCAAACAGGGCGGCTTCGTCGCCGCCGGTGCCGGCACGGATCTCGAGAAACAGATTCCGGCCTTCGTCGGGATCAACCGGCAGCAAGGCCTCGATAAGTTCTTTCTCAAGTGCGTTGCGACGGTTCTCGATGCGCGTGCGCTCGTCAACCGCCAATGCAGCGATGTCGGGGTCCTCGTCCTTCGCCAGGCGTAGGGTCTGTTCGAATTCGGTGGCCAGTTGGTCATATTCTTCGAGTGATTTGGCCACCGGCGCGAGCCGGTTGTACTCACGCGACAATTGCGCCAGGCGGCGAGTGTCGCGGGCGGTTTCCGGGAGTTCGAGTTCGCGGGCCACCTCCTCACTCCGTTCGGCCAAAGACCGCAAACGGGTGAGTAAGCTAGCTTGCATCAGCGCAATCGCACCTCTGTTCGATGGATGGGGTCATGCGGCTTCGATGTCGCTTTCTTTATCGTCGTCGGACAGGTCGAATAATTCGCGGGCGGCGGCCACGAGTTCGGCATTGTCTGTGGCGGCGGCATCGCGCAGGCGCACGGTGGGGGCGTGCAGAAGACGGTTGGTCAGGGTGGTTGCGAGATACTCCAGTGCCGCTTCCGTACCGCGGGAGGCGGCAACGCGGCGGGCTTCCACCAGCGTGTGGCGCCGGGTGCGTGCAGCTTCGGCACGCAACGCGCAGATCGTCGGCGCGGCCGTACGAATGCGGCTGGCTTTGCGCCATTCGTCGAGGGCTATTTTCACGTTCTGTTCGGCCTCGGCAGCGGCGGCAAAGCGCATTTCCTCGCTGGCATTGACCACTTCGGCCAGGTCGTCCACGGTCACCACCTCGATCCCCTGTAAATCGCCTACGCCGGGGGCCACGTCGCGAGGGACGGCGAGATCAAGCACCAGCATCGCACGCCCGGGCTCGCGCTTTGCGAGCAGTTCGGGTGTGATGAGAGGCTCTTCGCTCGAGGTGGCACATGCAACCAGATCGGCTGTGGTCAGTGCTTCGGGTAATCCGTTCAGCGTGTCACAGCTGGCGCCGTGCTCGGCTGCGAGGGCCGCCGCCGAAGAAAGCGTGCGATTCAAGATGCTGATCCTGCCGACGCCCCGCTTGCGCAAATGAAAGGCCAGGATGCCGATGGTTTCGCCGGCCCCGACCAGTACGGCATGGGTATCCGCGGGATTGGTCATGCGGTTGCGGGCCATTTTTGCGGCCGCATAGGGTAATGACCGTAATGTGTCGAGCGAGGTCTCGCTGCGCAAATCCTTCGCCAGGCTCAGGGCATGCTGAAAGAGCTGATGCAGCACCGGGCCCACCGCGGCGGCTTCCTGGTGCGCCAAGCGGTAGGCGGTCTTAACCTGTCCAAGTATCTGAGTTTCGCCCAGTACCAGGCTGTCGAGCCCGGCAGCAACACGAAACAGATGTTGTGCGGCCGCGAGATCGCGATGCTGGTATAAGTGATCATCGAGATCCGTGCCGAGGCCGCTCAGTGTGCCGAGCCAGCGGATCACGACAGGCGCAGCATGCGGCGCGGCGCTGACGTAAAGTTCGGTGCGGTTACAGGTAACGAGCAGGACGGCTTCGTCCACGCCTTCGTTTTCGAGCAGGGAGTCGAGCAGCCCGGGAATATGCTCCGGTGCAATAGCCAGGCGCTCGCGCAGGTTGAGTGGCGCGGTTTTGTAACTGACTCCCAACGTTAGAAGCATGGGCTCGAATCCTGCGTAACGTGGGCATTTTAGCGCAGGAGAGCGGGATGTATTTGATTCCAATCAGTTATAGTCCCATTTCCTACGAGGAGTTGATTTGTTGATGCGACGGGTTCTTCCTGTATTGATGATCGGCGGGCTCGCCCTGGTGACCGGCGGCTGCGCCAGTTCGCCTGCGCCCACGCCTGCTTCAGCCCGGGCGCCTGCTCAGGAGCAAAGCGAGAATGCCGATTTCACCGAAATTGCCAAGCAGCTCCACTCCCCTCAATTGCTGGCACGGGTGCAACTTAAGCAGGCCCGTACCAAGAAGGATGTGCCGCTGGCTTTCAAGGCTGCCGTCAATGCACTCAAGGCGGGTGATGACGATCTGGCCAATCAGGCTGCCGATCTTATCGACCGGTTGCAGCCTGGGGGTGTGGCTGCACCCTTTATTCATTTGCGCACCTCGCTCGATAGCTGCGATACGAAGCGGGCAGCGAAGGCGGCAAATAAATTGTATGGTGCGGGCGGCGTGCGTGCGCTCGCTCAAATTACGGAAGGACCCTACGATGACTGGTGCGTCTACACGGTCGTCAAGGAGCTGTCCGCAGCCAATCCCGAGGATGCCCAGCTCTCCCAGCTATTGGCCCACACCGCGCTTCAGGCGGGTGATGATTCTGCGGCCCTGGCGGCAACGCGCAAAGCCGTAAAGGGTGGCCTGAATGATCTGCTTGTGCAGATCGTGGCCATGCAAGCGCGTTGGAAACTCGGACAGCACCGGCAAGCACTCGAGCAGGGCGCGAAAATTCTCGCCTCTTATTCCAGGGACGTTGCGGTCCGTTCGCTGTATGCGGGCTTACTGATCCGCGCGGGCGACTACCAGCGTGCCCGCGAGACGCTCGATGACGGCGCGGCGCTCAGTCCGGGCAATTCACATATTGAACTGGCGTATGCCCTGCTGGAACAGGCACAGGGCAATAACAAAGCCGCCCAAAAGCACCTGACCGGTTTGCTTGAGAAAGGTGATAGCAGTGCGGGGCTGTATTACCTCCTGGGGCAGGAGGCGGGATCCGAAGGTAACTGGAGCCAAGCATTCGTGTGGTACGCCTCAGCGAAGTCGGATACGTCGGCCCAGGTGGCGGCAGCCAATGCGCTCCGGCATTGGAAGGGGCTGTCCGCTGCACTGGGGTTCCTGCACAAGCTCGACGAGCACGCACCGGGTTTATCGCCTCTGTGGCAAGGTACCGAAGCGGCACTGCTGAACGCCGAGGGCAAGACGACACTAGCTTATGCGGTGCTTAGCAAGGCGGCCAGGCGTTTCCCCGTGGTGCAGCCTCTGCGCTACCAGCAAGCCCTGCTGGCGGACACGCTGGGCAAGGGCCGGGAAGCTTTGAATTTGCTTGAAGATCTGGTGCAGAGCCAGCCGCACAATTCCGAGTACCTGAATTCCTATGGATATGTGTTGACCGTACACACTCGCGAATACGCCAAGGCGCAAGGCTACATACAGCGTGCCCTGACGATGGATCCCGACAATCCGGCCACACTCGACAGCATGGGCTGGGTGCTCTATAAGCAAGGCAAGACGGCCAAGGCACTCGATTACCTCAAGCGCGCCTACACGGGCTCCGATGGCGATCCGACCGTAGCAAGCCATCTGATCCAGGCGTATCTCGCGCTCGGGCAAAAGGATCAGGCGCGCACCCTGCTTAAAAAGGCACTGGCCCAGTCCCCGGACGATGCCGAATTGAAACGGTTGAGCAAGCGTCTGCCGCAGTGAGTTCCGTCCTGCGTCTGTCCGCCGTCATTCTGGCCGCCTTGCTGGCGGGCTGTGCCACGATTGTGCATCCGGGCGGCGCGGCCGATCAGGCCGCCTGGCAGGCACGCCGGCAACGCCTGGCGGGCGTCGACCAGTGGCACCTGCAGGGCCGTATCGGAGTCGCCACACCCCATAAAGGCGGCTCGGCCAGCCTGGACTGGCGCGAGCAGGGCGACATCATGACCTTGCTCCTGTCCGGTCCCTTCGGCCTCGGTGCGGTGCGCCTGCAAGGGACGGCGCAGGCCATGCAAGTCAGGGATTCCAAGGGCCATAGCTGGACGACCTACGACCCGGAGCGGGCGCTCGAATCCAGCCTCGGTTGGCCGTTGCCCATCGCCAGCCTGCGTTACTGGGTGCTCGGCTTGCCGGCCCCCGGCGTGGACTTTAAGGTCGATGTCGGCGCGCGTGGATTGCCCAGCCGCCTGGCGCAACAGGGCTGGAGCGTGCGTTACAACGCCTTCAAACGCAGCGCCGGCCTGTTCCTGCCCCAGAATTTACAGGTCACCCGCGGTGCGACGCGTATCAAGGTGATCGTCAGCGACTGGTCGCTGGGAGGCGCCAAGCCATGAAGGCCTGGCCGGCCCCGGCCAAGGTCAACCTCTTCCTGCACATCACGGGACGCCGGCCCGATGGCTATCACGAACTGTCCACGGCGTTCCAGTTCCTGGATTTCGGCGACCAGTTGAGCTTCGTTCCACGCGCCGACGATGCGATCCGCCTGACGGCGGATCTGCCGGGCGTGGACCCGGAAGTCAATCTCGTGGTGCGCGCGGCGCGCCTGCTTGCGGCGGAAACCGGCACGAAAAGCGGCGTGGACATCCACCTCGAAAAGCGCATTCCCATGGGCGGCGGACTGGGCGGCGGCAGCTCCGATGCCGCGACCGTCCTGGTCGCGCTCGACCGGATCTGGGATACGCAACTGGGCGCGGATGCGCTGGCGGAACTGGGACTGCGCCTGGGAGCGGACGTGCCGGTGTTCGTGCGCGGGCAGGCCGCGTTCGCCGAGGGCGTGGGTGAAAAACTAACGCCGCACGAGTTCGAGGAGCCCTGGTACGTGGTGATCAATCCGGGTGTGACGGTGTCCACGGCCGAGATTTTTGCAGCGCCGGAATTGACACGGGACGGCTCGCAGGCAACAATATCCTGCTTTGCGATGGGCGCCGAGCATAACGATTGCGAGCCCGTCGTGCGTTCACGCCACCCGGAAGTGGCGCGGGCGCTGGACTGGCTGGCGCTGCGCGGTCCCGCGCGGTTGACCGGCACAGGCGGGTGCCTGTTCGGCTGGTATGCGGACAAGGCGCAGGCACAGGCGGTTGCCGCCGACGTGCCCCCACCGTGGCAGGCCATCCTGGCGCGGGGGCGCAATCGATCGTCGTTGCTCGATGCTTTGCAAACGGGCGGGGCGACGTCAGTTTGATAATTGGGGCGTAGCCAAGCGGTAAGGCACGGGGTTTTGGTCCCCGCATCCCAGGTTCGATCCCTGGCGCCCCAGCCATTTTCGGGACAAGGCGCAGGAGAGGCACGATGCGAGCCACACAGGATGCCGCCGGTGTCACACACGTCAAGGGAGACCTCGGCAGCATGAAGGAATCGACTTCGTCATCGGCCATGGCGGTATTCGCGGGCAATGCCAATCCGCAGCTGGCAGCGGCGGTGGCTCAGCACCTGGGACAGCCACTCGGCAAGATCAACGTCGGCCGTTTCAGCGACGGCGAGGTTGCCGTGGAAGTGCTGGAGAACGTGCGCGGACGCGATGTGTTTATCGTGCAGCCGACCTGCCCGCCGTCCAACGAGACGCTCATGGAGCTGCTGGTCATCGTCGATGCCCTGAAGCGCTCCTCGGCGGGCCGCATCACTGCGGTCATTCCGTATTTTGGTTATGCCCGCCAGGACCGGCGCCCGCGTTCCGCGCGCGTGCCGATCACGGCCAAGCTGGTGGCCAACATGATCGTGCACGCCGGCGTCGACCGGGTGCTCACGGTTGATATTCACGCCGACCAGATCCAGGGCTTTTTCGATATCCCCTTCGACAACGTCTACGCCTCGCCGATCCTGTTGTCCGATGCCTGGAAGTGCGCCTACCCCGATATCGTGGTGGTGTCGCCGGACGTCGGCGGCGTCGCGCGCGCGCGCGCCTTCGCCAAGCGGCTCGACGATGCGGATCTTGCGATCATCGACAAGCGTCGCCCTCGGGCCAACGAATCGAAGGTCATGAACATCATCGGCGAGATCAAGGATCGCACCTGCATCATCGTCGACGACGTGGTCGATACGGCCGGCACGCTGTGCCAGGCCGCCCAGGCGTTGAAGGACGAAGGCGCCAAGCGGGTGGTGGCCTACATCACGCACCCAGTGCTCTCGGGCCCGGCGGTCGAGCGGATTTCGAACTCGGCACTGGACGAGCTGGTGGTGACCGACACCATCGCGCTGCGTCCCGACGCTGAGGCCTGCGATCGCATCCGCCAGCTCTCGATTGCGGAGATGATGGCCGAGACGGTCCGCCGCGTCAGCGACGAGGAATCCGTGTCGTCGCTTTACGTCGACTGAGGTTTATATAGGAGCGAGTGTGCTCCTGCGAATATTTCCCTCTCCCTGCCAGGGAGAGGGTCAGGGTGAGGGTGCTAGATGATTTGCCGCTGCGCGGCGCAGCCCCTCATCCCAACCTTCTCCCCTCGGGGGAGAAGGAGCAGGATGCCGGTTCGGTAAGGAATCGGCAGGTTTGGAAAGCGTTTCGCGGGTCCCGAGCCATCGAGGCCCGCACAAGTGGAATGCGGACTGGTCGCGGTTCGTGTTTCGACCATGGGGCAAGCGCCCCTTTTTGACTGGAGTAAACAACATGGCAATCGAGTTCACGCTGAGCGCCGAAGCCAGAGACGATGCAGGGCGAGGTGCGAGCCGCCGCCTGCGTCGCGAAGGCAAGGTGCCGGCGATTTTATACGGCGGATCCAGCAAGCCCATGGCTTTGACGCTGGATCACAACGAGCTGATCCACAATCTGCACGTCGAGGCATTTCACTCGCACGTGCTGACCATCAATATCGGCACTAAAAGCGAGCAGGCCATCCTCAAGGATGTGCAGCACCATCCGTTCAAGAACGAAGTGCTGCACGTGGATCTGCTGCGCGTCAAGAAGGGCCAGAAACTGCACGTGACCATTCCGTTGCACTTCGTCGGCACCGAACAGGCGCCGGGCGTCAAGGAAGGCGGCGTATTCTCGCGCAGCATCGTGGAAGTGGAAGTCGTGTGTCTGCCCAGGGACATTCCGGAGTACCTGGAAGTCGATGTGTCCGCGCTCGAAATCGGCGACTCCCGCCACCTCACCGATATCAAGCTTCCCGAGGGCGTTGAGATCGCCGCCCTGACCCACGGTGATGTGCACGAGCACGACATCTCGGTAGCGGCCATTCACCACGCGCGCGTGGCCGAAGAGCCGACCGAGGAAGCCGCCGAGGTCGCCGAGGCCGCCGAGGGCGAAGCCGCAGCAGCTGCCGGCGAAGAAGCCAAGGGTGGCGAAGAGGCCGAGTCCGAAGAAGGCAAGTCGGAAGACTGATCCGATTCACGGAGAACGCTTATGGCGGCTCTTACGCCAATACGCGTGATGATCGGCCTCGGTAACCCCGGGGCCGAATATCTTCGCACCCGGCACAACGTGGGATTCTGGTTCCTCGATGCGCTGGCCGCGGAACAGCGGGTGAGCTTTCGCGTCACCCGCCGTTTCCATGGCGAAACGGTCAAAGCCCGTGTCGCGGGCGAAGACCTTCTGCTCGTCAAACCCGATACCTACGTCAACCGCAGCGGCCAGGCCGCGCGCGCCGTGCTGGACTTCTTCAAGTACACGGCGGCCGAAGTGCTGGTGGTGCACGATGACCTCGACCTGCCGGCGGGCACCGTGCGCGTCAAGCGCGGCGGCGGCCACGGCGGGCACAACGGCCTGCGTGACATCATCAGCCATATCGGCGACGGGTTCGCGCGCTTGCGTTTCGGCATCGGCCATCCCGGCGGCGGTCCCGCCGTGATCGACTATGTGCTGGGCACGCCGCGCCGCGAAGAGGAAGACGCCATCCTCGATGCGTTCGCCGCGGCCTTCGCCGAATTGCCGCACTTTGTCGAAGGTGATTTCGACGCCGCGGCCCGCGCCCTCCACAACCGTAAATAAGGACTGACTCGATGGCTTTACGCATCGGTATCGTGGGCCTGCCCAACGTCGGCAAGTCCACGCTGTTCAACGCGCTTACGCAGGCCGGCATCGCGGCCGAGAATTATCCCTTTTGCACGATCGACCCCAACGTCGGCGTGGTGCCCGTGCCCGATCCGCGCCTCGACGCGCTGGCGGAGATCGTGAAGCCGGAAAAAATCCTGCCGACTACCGTTGAATTCGTGGACATTGCCGGCCTGGTCGCCGGCGCCGCCGAAGGCGAGGGCCTCGGCAACCAGTTCCTGGGCCATATCCGCGAGACCCATGCCATCGCCCACGTGGTGCGCTGCTTCGAAGACGACGACGTCATGCATGTCGCGGGCCACGTGGACCCGTTGGCGGACATCGAAACCATTTCCACCGAGCTGGCGCTCGCGGACATGGAATCGGTCGAGCGGGCCGCCACCCGCGCCGAAAAAGTCGCCAAGTCGGGCGACAAGGCAGCCAAGGCGCGCCTCGCCGTGCTCGAACCGATCAAGGCGGCACTCGACGAAGGCAAGGCCGCCCGTTCTGTTGAACTGGACGAAGAGCAGGCCAAGCTGATCGCCGATTTGAACCTCCTGACCCGCAAGCCGATCCTCTATATCGCCAACGTGGACGAGGCGGGCCTGCGCACGGACTCGCCGCTGCTCACCCGCGTGCGGGAACACGCCAAGGCCGAAGGCGCCGAAGTGGCCGTCGTGTCGGCACGCATGGAAGCGGAAATCGCCGAACTCGATGCCGAAGACAAGCAGGAATTTCTGGCCGAGCTGGGCCTCGAGGAACCGGGTCTCAACCGCGTGATCCGCGCCGCCTACACGCTGCTGAATCTCGAAACCTATTTCACCGCCGGCCCCAAGGAAGTCCGCGCCTGGACAGTTCGCAAGGGCTCGACGGCGCCGCAGGCTGCGGCCGTCATCCACACCGACTTCGAGAAAGGCTTCATTCGCGCCGAAGTCATCGCCTACGACGACTTCATCGCCCACGGCGGCGAAGCCGGCGCCCGCGAAGCCGGCCGCTGGCGCCTGGAAGGCAAGGAGTATGTCGTCCAGGAAGGCGACGTAATGCACTTCCGCTTCAACGTCTAGGGAAGCTACTACGCTCGGCATCTTGAACGCGGGCGGTGCTCGGAATGCTCATGTACTACTTGTACACTGCGCTTCCTGCGCTCCGGCCGCGTTCAACCTGCCTTCGCTCGCTACGCTTCCCTAAACATTGAAAGGTGCCGTCGTTCCTGCGAAAGCAGGAACCCAGTTCAAGAAGAAATCCCGGCAAAGCCGGGATACAAAGCCTCTCAGGAACGTCCCCACACCCCTTAGACTTGACTGCCTATAGCCGGGTCGGGGACAATATGCGGCCCCGTGGCTACGTAGCTCAGCTGGTTAGAGCACAGCACTCATAATGCTGGGGTCGGTGGTTCGAGTCCACCCGTAGCCACCAT
>CAZPJI010000063.1:0-9289 GCA_964586925.1 uncultured Gammaproteobacteria bacterium | reverse complement strand
CCAGCGAAAGCGGCACGTGCACGGCCATCTGGTCGCCGTCGAAGTCGGCGTTGAACGCGGTGCAGACCAGCGGATGCAGCTGGATCGCCTTGCCCTCGATGAGCACCGGCTCGAAGGCCTGGATACCCAGGCGGTGCAGGGTCGGGGCGCGGTTCAACAGCACCGGATGCTCGCGGATAACTTCCTCGAGAATATCCCAGACTTCCGGGATCTCGTCCTCGACCGCGCGCTTGGCCTGCTTGATCGTCGTCGCCAGGCCGCGCAACTGCAGCTTGGAGAAGATGAAGGGCTTGAACAGCTCTAGCGCCATGCGCTTGGGCAAGCCGCACTGGTGCAGCTTCAGCGTCGGGCCGACCACGATGACCGAACGGCCCGAGTAATCGACGCGTTTGCCAAGCAGGTTCTGGCGGAAACGCCCGTGCTTGCCCTTGATCATGTCGGCGAGCGACTTCAGGGCGCGCTTGTTGGTGCCGGTCACCGCACGGCCGCGGCGGCCGTTGTCGAGCAGCGAGTCCACCGACTCCTGCAGCATGCGCTTCTCGTTGCGCACGATGATGTCCGGCGCCTTGAGTTCCAACAAACGCTTCAAGCGGTTGTTGCGGTTGATGACCCGGCGGTAGAGATCGTTGAGATCCGAGGTCGCGAAGCGGCCGCCGTCGAGCGGCACCAGCGGACGCAGATCCGGGGGCAGCACCGGCAGAACGGTCAGGATCATCCACTCGGGCTTGTTGCCCGATTCCAGGAATGACTCGACCAGCTTCAGGCGCTTGGCGATGCGCTTGCTCTTGGTCTCGGAACCGGTATCGGCCAGATCCTGGCGCAGCTTCACGGCTTCGGCCTTGAGATCGATCTGCAGCAGCAGGTCGCGGACGGCCTCGGCGCCCATGCGCGCGTCAAAGCTGTCGCCGTGCTCCTCGATGGCTTCGTAGTACTGCTCTTCGCTGAGCAGCTGGCGCGCCTCGAGCGGGGTCATACCCGGATCGACCACGACGTAAGCCTCGAAGTAGAGCACGCGCTCCAGCTCGCGCAGCGTCATGTCGAGCATCAGGCCGATGCGCGAAGGCAGCGACTTCAGGAACCAGATGTGAGCGACCGGGCTGGCGAGGTCGATGTGGGCCATGCGCTCGCGGCGCACCTTGGCCGTGGTGACCTCGACGCCGCACTTTTCGCACACCACGCCACGGTGCTTGAGGCGCTTGTACTTGCCGCACAGGCATTCGTAGTCCTTGTTTGGACCGAATATCCGCGCGCAGAACAGGCCGTCACGTTCCGGCTTGAACGTACGGTAGTTGATGGTCTCCGGCTTCTTGACCTCGCCATACGACCAGGACCGGATGACTTCCGGCGATGCAAGTCCTACCCGGATCGCGTCGAAATCCTGCGGCTGACCCGGCTGCTTGAACAATTGCATGAGTTCTTTCATGGCCTCTCCCGTCCTGTTGCGGACTGATCGGTAATCCAATAACTGGCGGTTGCGTACATCACTTGGACGAATCGTCCTCCGATGCCTCCAGCGCGACGTTGATGCCGAGCGCCTGAATTTCCTTCACCAAGACGTTGAAGGATTCGGGCATGCCCGCCTGCATGCGGTGTTCGCCGTCGACGATGTTCTTGTACATCTGCGTACGTCCGCTGACATCGTCGGACTTCACCGTGAGCATTTCCTGCAGGGTGTACGCCGCTCCATAGGCTTCGAGCGCCCACACTTCCATTTCCCCGAAGCGCTGGCCGCCGAACTGCGCCTTGCCGCCCAACGGCTGCTGGGTGACCAGGCTGTACGGGCCGGTGGAACGCGCGTGCATCTTGTCGTCGACCAGGTGGTTGAGCTTCAGCATGTACATGTAGCCCACCGTCACCGGCCGCTCGAAGGCTTCGCCCGTGCGTCCGTCGAAGAGCTGCGTCTGCCCGCTTTCCGGCAAGCCGGCGAGTTTCAGCAACGCCTTGATCTCGTCTTCCTGCGCACCGTCGAAGACCGGCGTCGCCACCGGCACGCCGCCGCGCAAATTCTGCGCCAGCGTGGAAATTTCATCGTCGGTCAATGACTTGAGATCGGTCTTGCGCGTCGCCCCTGTGGAGTAGACCTCGTCGAGGAACTTGCGCACTTCTGCAACCTTGGCCTGCTTGTCGAGCATTTCGCCGATGCGCAGACCCACGCCCTTCGCGGCCCAACCCAGGTGCGTCTCGAGCACCTGGCCGATGTTCATGCGCGAAGGCACGCCCAGCGGGTTGAGCACGATGTCGACGGGGGTGCCGTCGTCCATGTAGGGCATGTCCTCGGTCGGCACGATGCGCGAGATAACACCCTTGTTGCCATGGCGGCCCGCCATCTTGTCGCCGGGCTGGATGCGGCGCTTGACGGCCAGGAACACCTTGACCATCTTGAGCTGACCGGGCGGCAGGTCGTCGCCGGCCGTCAATTTGCGCTTCTGGTCCTCGAAGCGCTTGGCAAAGGCTTCGTCCTGGCGCTTGTAGTAAGCACGCTCGGCCTCGAGCTGAACGTTGGCGTCCTCGTTGCGCAGACGGATTTCGAACCACTTCTTGCGCTCGAGTTCCTCGAGATAGCCCTTGGTGATGCGCTCGCCGGCCTTGAGTCCCTTGGGACCACCCTCGGCGACCTTGCCGGTAAGCATGCGCTCGAGACGCTCGAAGATGTCGTCCTCGAAAATGCGGCGCTCGTCGGCCAGGTCCTTGCGCACGCGATCCAGCGCACTTTCCTCGATGGCCAACGCACGCGCATCCTTATCGACGCCGTCGCGAGTGAAGACCTGCACATCGATGACCGTGCCGTCCATGCCCGGCGGCACCCGCAGCGAGGTGTCCTTCACGTCGGAGGCCTTCTCGCCGAAGATCGCACGCAGCAGCTTCTCTTCCGGCGTCTGCTGGGTCTCGCCCTTGGGCGTCACCTTGCCCACCAGGATGTCGCCGGTGCGCACTTCCGCCCCAATGAAGGCGATGCCCGCCTCGTCGAGATTAGCCAGGGCGGCCTCGCCGACGTTAGGAATGTCGCTGGTGATTTCCTCGGAACCCAGTTTGGTGTCGCGCGCGACACAGGTGAGCTCCTCGATGTGAATCGTGGTGAAGCGGTCTTCTTCCACGATGCGCTCGGAGATGAGGATCGAGTCCTCGAAGTTGTAACCGTGCCAGGGCATGAAGGCAACCAGCAGGTTCTGGCCCAGCGCCAACTCGCCCATGTCCGTCGACGGACCGTCGGCGAGCACATCGCCGCGGGCGATCACGTCGCCGCTTTGCACCAGCGGACGCTGGTTGATGCAGGTGTTCTGGTTCGAGCGCATGTACTTGGTCAGACGATAGATGTCCACGCCCGCCTCACCCGGCTGGGTCTCGTCTTCGTTGACGCGAACGACGATACGCGAAGCATCGACCACGTCGACCGTGCCACCGCGCGTGGCGACGATGGTCACGCCGGAGTCGACCGCGACCACGCGCTCCATGCCGGTACCCACGAGGGGCTTTTCGGCACGCAGGGTCGGGACGGCCTGGCGCTGCATGTTCGAACCCATCAACGCGCGGTTGGCGTCATCGTGCTCCAGGAACGGCACGAGCGAGGATGCGACCGACACCGTCTGCATCGGCGAAATGTCGATGTAGTCGAGCTTGTCCACCGTGGTCATGGTGAACTCGTTCATATGACGGCAGGAGATCAGGTCGTCCAGGAACTCGCCCTTCGACCCCAGGCGCGCGTTGGCCTGGGCGATGTGATAACGGCCTTCCTCGATGGCCGAGAGGAATTCCACCTCATCGGTCACCTTGCCGTTCTTGACCTTGCGGTAAGGCGTTTCGAGGAAACCGTACTCGTTGGTCCGCGCGTAGCACGACAGCGAGTTGATCAGGCCGATGTTCGGACCTTCCGGCGTTTCGATCGGACAGATGCGGCCGTAGTGCGTGGCGTGCACGTCGCGCACCTCGAAGCCCGCGCGCTCGCGGGTCAGGCCGCCCGGGCCCAGCGCCGAGACGCGGCGCTTGTGCGTCACCTCGGACAAGGGGTTGTTCTGGTCCATGAACTGGCTGAGCTGGCTGGAGCCGAAAAACTCCTTCATCGCCGCCGCAACCGGCTTGGCGTTGATCAGATCCTGCGGCATCAGCCCCTCGGATTCGGCAATCGCCAGGCGCTCGCGCACCGCGCGCTCCACGCGCACCAGGCCGATGCGGAAAGCGTTTTCCGCCATCTCGCCCACGCTGCGCACGCGGCGGTTGCCCAGGTGATCAATGTCATCCGTCTGGTCGTGGCCATTGCGGATGTCGATCAACGTGCGGATAACCGAAAGGATGTCCTCGGTGCTCAATACGCCGGGACCAGTATGGTCGTCGCGGCCCAGGCGGCGATTAAACTTCATCCGGCCGACGACCGACAGGTCGTAACGCTCGGCGTTGAAAAACAGATTGTCGAACAACTGTTCGGCCGCATCCTTGGTCGGCGGCTCACCCGGACGCATCATGCGGTAGATCTCGACCAGTGCTTCCAGGCGGCTGGTCGTCGGGTCCAGGCGCAGCGTGTCGGAAATGTAGGGACCACGGTCCAGGTCGTTGACGAACAGGGTGCGGATTTCCTTGAGACCCGCCTTCAGCAGGGCGTCGACCTGCTCCTCGGTCAGAGCGTCGTTGGCCGCTGCAATAATCTCGCCGGTGTTCTCGTCCACGACGTCGTGGGAGATAATTTTGTCCACGAGGTACTCACGCGGTACATCAAGCTTCTTGATGCCCGCCTTCTCGAGTTCGCGGATGTGGCGCGCCGTTACGCGGCGGCCGGTTTCGACCAGCGTCTTGCTCTTGATCTTGATATCGAACGCCGCGGTCTCGCCACGCAGGCGCTCGGGCACCAGATCGAGGCTGATCTCCTCGCCCTTGATGTGAAATACGTTGTGCTCGAAGAACATTTCGAGCATCTGCTCATTGGTAAAATCCAACGCGCGCAGCAGAATCGTCACCGGCAGCTTGCGCCGGCGGTCGATACGGGTGAACACGCAGTCCTTCGGATCGAACTCGAAATCGAGCCACGAGCCGCGGTAGGGAATGATTCGCGCCGAATAGAGCAGCTTGCCCGAAGAGTGGCTCTTGCCGCGGTCGTGGTCAAAGAACACGCCCGGCGAGCGGTGCAGCTGCGAAACGATGACGCGCTCGGTACCGTTGATCACGAACGTGCCGTTGTCGGTCATCAGCGGCAGCTCGCCGAGATAAACCTCCTGCTCCTTCTTCTCCTTGATGCGGCGACCTTCCTTGCCGACCTTTTCGTACAGCAGGAGCTGCACTTTCACACGCAGCGGCGCCGCGTAGGTCTGACCGCGGATCTGGCACTCACGCACGGTGAACGGCGGCTCGCCGATCGCGTAGTCCACGTATTCAAGTGCAGCATTCCCCGTGTAGCTCTCGATGGGGAACACGGAGCTGAGGGCACCATGCAACCCCGTGGCACCACGCTCGTCCACCTTCCGCCCCAGTTGCAGGAACTGGCGGTAGGAGTCGAGCTGCATAGCCAGCAGGTATGGAACCTTCAGTACTCCGGCACTCTTGCCAAAGTCCTTACGAATACGTTTCTTTTCAGTAAACGAATACGCCATGCGAATTCACCTCGCCGTTCGCGTGAATCGATCCAGTCATGACGCTTGCGGGGCGCCATAACGACAATAACGCGCACGCGCAGGCCGGCATTGCTGCCAGCCTGACGCGCACGCTTGCTGTGGGCACGGGTCGGATCTTTACTTGACCTCGACCTCAGCGCCGGCTTCTTCGAGATCCTTCTTCATCTTTTCGGCGTCTTCCTTGGATGCCCCTTCCTTCACGGTAGCAGGCGCGCCTTCCACCATATCCTTGGCTTCCTTCAGGCCCTGGCCCGTGATGGCACGGACGGCCTTGATGACCGCAACCTTGTTCGAACCGAAGCTCTTCAGAACCACGTCGAACTCGGTCTTCTCTTCAGCGGCCTCTCCTCCGGCGGCGGCACCGCCTGCAGCCGGCATGGCGACTGCAGCAGCAGCGGCCGAAACGCCAAACTTCTCTTCCATCGCCGAGACCAGCTCGACGACTTCCATCACCGTCATATTGGAGATCGTCTCCAGAATGTCTTCTTTCGAAACTGCCATGATTGACTCCCGAATCGTTCAGTTAAACAACAAATGAGGCCACGCGAACCGGGTGGGTTCAGGCGGCCTGTTTCTGGTCTCGGACCGCGCCGAACGTGCGCACCATCTTGGCGTGCGGTTCGTTGAGCGTACGCACGAATTTCGTAATCGGCGCCTTGAGCACCACTGCCAACTGCGTGAGGGCTTCCTCGCGCGTGGGCAGGCTCGCCACCCGATCGAGATCGCTCCCCGGCAACAGCTGGCCGCTGATCGCGACCGCGGTGACCTTGAGCTTCTCGTTGCCCTTGGCAAAATCACGGAATATGCGCGCCGCCGCACCCGGTTCCTCGCTTGAGAAAGCGAGTACGAGCGGTCCTTTAAGCGCCGGCTTCATGCATTCGAAGTCGGTGCCTTCCACGGCACGGCGGGCCAGAGTGTTCTTCACAACCTTCACATAGACGTTCGAGGCCCGGGCCTGCTTACGCAGTCCGTCGAGCTGCTCGACCGTCAGGCCGCGATACTCCGCACCCACGCAGGACAATGCCTGTGCGGCCACGGCGTTCACTTCCGACACCAGTACCTTTTTTTCCTCAAGTCGTAGCGGCATGGCTACCTCCAGCCTGGTTTGAGGCTTCCGTTCGGCTCCCCGTGGAGCCGTCCCACTGGGCCCTTCCTGGACCCGGTGACGGCGCCCCGATCAGGCAACTGACTCGGGACCCGTCTGCGCAGGCCATTAAGCCGCTTGCACGGCACCTGCGGTCTTCGACTGGCCGGCCCGGTGGCCGGCCATCACGACAGCTTGCGCTGCCATTCCTGCACGCCCCGCTTACAGCGAAGCGTGATCAACTGTCAGGCCCGGTCCCATGGTGGTGGAAACCGTAACCTTCTTCAGATACACACCCTTGGATGACGAGGGCTTGGCCTTGTTCAGGTCGGCAATCAGGGCCGACAGGTTCTGAGCCAGCGCCTCGGCGCTGAACTCGACGCTGCCGATGCGGCAATGGATGATGCCGGCCTTGTCGGTGCGGTAACGTACCTGGCCCGACTTCACCTGGCTGACCGCCTTCTCCACGTCGGCCGTAACCGTGCCCACCTTGGGGTTCGGCATCAGACCGCGCGGACCGAGCACCGGGCCTAACTGGCCGACGACGCGCATCGCGTCGGGCGTGGCGATGACGACGTCAAAGTCGATCTGCCCGCCCTTGACCTGCTCGGCCAAGTCCTCGAAACCGACGATGTCGGCCCCGGCTTCCTTCGCCTTGTCGGCATTGGCGCCCTGGGCGAAAACCGCCACGCGTACTGTGCGTCCGGTGCCATTCGGCAGCACCGAGGCGCCGCGCACGATCTGGTCGGACTTGCGCGGATCGACACCGAGGTTCACGGCCGCTTCCACGGCTTCCACAAACTTGGCACGCGGCAGGGACGTCAACAGCTCAAAGGCTTCGCTTGCCGAATAGGTGCGGCCCTGCTCGATTTTTTCCATGATGGCCTTGCGGCGCTTGTTCAACTTGGACATGTCAGAGGCCCTCCACTTCAATGCCCATGCTGCGGGCGCTGCCTGCGATCGTGCGGACCGCGGCATCCAGATCCGCCGCGCTCAAGTCGGGCTCTTTCGCTTTCGCAATTTCTTCGACCTGCGCACGGGTAATCTTCGCCACCTTGTTCTTGTTGGGCTCGGAACTGCCCTTCGGAATACCGGCGGCCTTGCGCAACAGCACCGACGCCGGCGGCGTCTTGGTAATGAAGGTAAAGCTGCGATCGGTGTAGACCGTAATCACCACGGGCACCGGCAGGCCCTGCTCCATGCCCTGGGTCTGGGCATTGAAGGCCTTGCAGAATTCCATGATGTTTACGCCGTGCTGACCCAGCGCCGGACCCACCGGCGGGCTGGGATTGGCCTGTCCGGCCGGCACCTGCAGCTTGATGAATGCCTGAATCTTTCTAGCCATCGTTCACCTCTGTATGGGTCCTAGCGCCATCGCTCACGCTCCGGCTCCCCGTTGTAAAACGCGCCCGCATCACCGCAGGCCCGCTCCTGAAAACTGTCCTAGGTCTTTTCGACCTGGTTGAAGGCCAACTCGACGGTGGTTGCACGACCGAAAATCGACACCGCCACCTTGAGCCGGTTCTTCTCGTAATTGACCTCTTCCACGGCGCCGCTGAAATCGTTGAACGGCCCGTCGATCACGCGCACGACTTCGCCCGGCTCGAACAACACCTTGGGCCGCGGCTTGTCCGCGCCGGCCTTCATCCGGTCGAGCACTTCCTGTGCCTGACGGTCGGGAATCGGCGCGGGCCGATCCGGGGTGCCACCGATGAAGCCCATGACCTTGGGCACGCTCTTGACGAGATGCCAGGTCTGGTCGTTCATTTCCATCTGCACCAGCACATAGCCGGGGAAGAACTTGCGCTCACTCTTGCGGCGGCGCCCGTCCTTCATCTCCACCACTTCCTCGGTGGGAACCAGGATTTCGCCGAAACTCGACTCCATGCCGCTATGAGCAATGCGGTCGGCGAGCGCACGCTTGACCTGCTGCTCGAAACCGCTGTAGGCATGCACCACGTACCAGTTCATCGCCATGCCACCCTTACCCGCCAACGCCGGTGATCAAGCCGAGGAGCTTGGCACTGGCCATATCGACCAGCCATAGGCCAACACCCAAAAGCACCACCATCACGATCACCACGATGGTCGTCTGAATGGTCTGCTGGCGGCTGGGCCACACCATGCGCAGCATTTCGGCTCGCGCGCTCATCAGGTAACGCCAGGAACTGGTACCGATTCCGGTGAGACGCGCCAGCACGACCGCCAGACCCAAGGCGCCGAGCAGCACCAACAGGCGCACGGCGGCAGAGATCTGGTGGGCCTCACCGCCGTAGACCAGCGGATGCGTTCCGTAATAATAGAACTGGCCAACACCAAAAATAATCAGCACTACGGCTGCTGCCAGTTTCAGCGCATCCAGCGGCGAAACGTGGGTCTTGATGTCGGGCTTGATATCAGTCATCGTTTACCTGCTGCGTAACTTGCCATTTGCGCCATTGGCAGGCCAGGAGGGACTCGAACCCCCAACCTGCGGTTTTGGAGACCGCTGCTCTACCAATTGAGCTACTGGCCTGTACTCCGAATCGGCAACTCGGGCCGCGTGGCCCGGGTTGCCTCAAAGGTTTACTTGATGATCTTGGAGACCACCCCGGCGCCCACCGTGCGG
>CAZPJI010000062.1:0-9881 GCA_964586925.1 uncultured Gammaproteobacteria bacterium | reverse complement strand
TGTTCGGTACGCTGGCCATAGCCGGCCCACACCCAAGGACCGCCGCGATCGACCAGAGCATCGCCCGCACCTTCGAAAATGAGCTCCTGCGGCCAATTCACCACTTCAAAGCCGTTATTTTCGAACCAGCGGCGAAAATGCGCTTCTTCCCCGCGGCGCTCATCGAACTCGAACCGGCTGACGATGGCGCGATGGTTATAGACGACCCCCGCATTCGCAGTAAAGACCATGTCGGGCAGGCCATCAGCGGGAGGCAGCAGATCCACTACCGCGACCTCGGCGAGCGTATCGCGCAGTGCGCCCCACTGCTGCATAGCCAGCTCTCTGGATACGGCCCCCTCTCCCGCCTTCATCCAGGGGTTGATCGCATAATCCACGGTGAAATAATCGGGCGGGCACATGAGAACCCGGTGTTGCTTGGCCATATCAGTCTCCGCTGGGTACAAAACAGCCGACGCTGGATGGCGTCGGCGAATGCATATTATAGTGAATATTCTTGCCCGTGTCAGCGGCAGTTTCGCCCTAAAGTGGCGATAAAAACACCTCGGCCAGCATGCAACGGACGCTGCCGCCGCCACATTGCTCGATGGTCGGGATAGGCGCGGACACAATCTCGCCATGGGCTTCAAGCCGCTTGATCACATCCCGGCCGAGACTCTCTCGCGCACACTCGGACATCGCAATAACCTCACCCGCGCTTCCCGACAAGTGCAATATATTGCCGCCGAACCCGGCTATCTGCTCGAGGCTAAGCGGTATGACCTCCTTGCCTGCAGCCTCCAGAGAGCGCCTGAGCCGTTCACGTTCACCACGCTCCGGAACGGCATCGAGCGCTACAGCGGCGAACCCCGAACCCAAGGTCATCATCACGTTCGTGTGATAAATCGCAGTACCATGCTCGTCCACGGCATCGAAGCAATGGGTTTGGTAGCCCATGAAAGCGCTCCATTGCGCCAAGGGCTGTTCTGCCGTACGGGGCGCGCGGCAAGCGTAGGCTACTCTATTGACCCTATCGAGAATCAGCGAACCGGTCCCTTCGAGCGCTTGGCCGTGCGCCTCCCAGTAAGAGAGATCCAGTATCGCGGACAAGCGCCGGCCATGCTCGCTGGCCAGACTCTCAATCCAATCACGACGCCGCTCTGCACGGCGGCTGGGATTGTGCATCGGGTAAAGCACAGCGATACCGCTGACATGGGTGGAAAACCAGTTGTTCGGGAAAACCGCATCGGGCTTGGCCGGCTCGGGGCCATCTTCCATGACGATGACCGAAACCCCCGCCGTCGCCAACGCATTCACCAAGCCATCGAATTCGCGCCGTGCCTTGTCCGCAACGCCGGATTCCTCGGGGATGGACTGCTGAAACCGGTTGGTAGCCGCCGTTTCGGGGTTGAATCCGAACGAGGCTGGCCTGACCATGAGCACGGTATCCGTCGTTTGCGCTTCCTTCAGGCGCTGTTGTGCCGATTCCATTGCAGACTGATCCTAGTCGGGCGATACTGTGTGCACATTCTAAGCCAGCCCCGCCTGCCGATGGCCTCAAACGCACAGGTTTCAACCTTCCCGGGATTCACCAAGGGCGAACCCTTGCCTGATTGGCAGCTTCGCGACGCGCAAGGCCAGCCCACCGATTTAAAGAACCTGTGTGAAGGACACCAGAGCCTGGTGCTCTGCATAGCGAGACCGGGCAGCCCCAGCGCCAACCAAGCCGTCAAACGCCTGAAAAAAGTAGGGGAGAAACAGAATCCTCCGCTCCTGCGTGTAGTGATACTGCCGCACGACACCCCCGGGATCGAGGTAATAAACCTGGATCTTGACGGGATTACGGTCACAGTACTGTGCGGCCCCGAAATCAGCTTTAACGAGCAGAAACTGGCATGGGCCGTTTCGAACAAGGCCGCTCACATCAAAGAGTCCGGCCATGTAAAGCCCGCGGATATCGGACGGCTGTCAACGTTTCTGATAAACGCGCCACAGTCCGCAGCCGAATCACAGGGCGGACCAGTCAGCGAGACGGCACCGGTACTTATTGTCCCCGACGTGCTCGACAAGAGCCTCTGCAAACGCCTGATGGATCATTTCGAGGCAGCGGATTTCCATCCCTCGGGCGTACTCGACCTTTCGGGCAAAACACCCAAATGGAGCCCGGACCCCGCGGTAAAACAACGCCAGGACCTGAGACTGGAAGATCCCGGTCTGATTCGGGAACTGGAAAGCACGATAGCGGCACGCGTGCTGCCCCAGATTCGCAAGTGTTTTCACTATGTGGTGACACATCACGAACCGTTCAAACTCGTTCGTTACGATACCGGCAGCGGCTATTTCCGGCCGCACAGGGACAATGAAACACCCGATACCGACTACCGCCGTTTCGCGATGACGATTAACTTGAACACCGGTGATTACGATGGCGGTGCCGTGGAATTTCCGGAATTCGGCGCTAAAACGTATCGGCCGTCGCGCGGAGGTGCCATCGTTTTCTCCTGCTCCCTGCTGCATGAAGCCACGGATGTCACCCGCGGAACCCGCTATGCGGTGCTCTGCTTTTTCTACAATCCCTCGGACGGTTTATGACAGCGGAACGGACCGACACAATCTAGCCAAGCGTGTCCAGCGCTGCTGATCTTATCGTCGCGTTCGAGTTCTGCACGCTTTCCTATTCGGATGATGTCCTCTTCCAGGCCCCTACCCCACCTGCGTTAATAGACAGGACCCTTGGCACCATGGCAAACTCAATCCCGAGGCTGCGATTTGTTTCCCGTTGCATGGTCCTTCATGACATGCAATTCGACGCGCCGGTTCTTTGCACGCCCCGCTGCTGTCTTGTTCGAGGCAACCGGATGGTTTTCCCCGTCACCGCGCGTATGCAGGCGGCTTCCCGTCACTCCGTGAGCGATCAAATATTGCTTGACGTTGGCTGCCCGCTCCTTTGACAACTTGAGGTTATACGCCGCCGGGCCGGTGCTGTCGGCATAGCCGACCAGCAGCACATCAACACTCGATACCTGGTCCAGTTTCTCGACGACATTGTTCAGCGTTTTCCGGTCGACGGCGGAAAGCCGGCTCGAATCGAAAGCGAAATGCAGTGTCGGCAACTTGATCGGGGGCATCACCGGGCAGCCCCGGGCATCCACCTGCACTCCGAGCGGTGTGTTCGGACACTGATCAAGACGATTGATAACCCCGTCCCGATCGGCGTCTATCGGGCAACCGTGTGTATCGACACGAACACCTTCCTGGGTTCCGGGGCACTGATCCATCGCATCGGGCACGCCATCGTGATCGCTGTCCTTGGGCGCGGACGGCGGTGGTGGCGGTAGAGGCGATGAGGTTGGCGCAGATCTCGCGGCCGGGGGTTCACCGAACTGCGTCGCTATACCGAAGTTGGCAACCGGATACTCCATGGCCGAGGAATTGCCGGAAATGCCCACGCCATTCGGCAAACGATTGATGCGCAAGTCGCCACGGATGCTCAGATGATCATCTATACGCCAGAAAAAACCCGCCCCGACAGTGAGGTAATTGCCATTGCTACTGCTCGCAGCGTAGGCAGAATCCACCCGCCCGGCGCCAAGTTCCAGGTAAGGGGTCCAGCGCGTTCCTCGATGAAGATAAAACAATCCATTGACCCCATAGGTCTTCTGGTCCACGCCGAACCCGCCATGGTTCGCATCCATCTGTATCTTGTAGCTCTGGAAGTTGAGTTCAACTCCAAATCGGTCTGTAACCGGCTTTCCGAAGCCGAGGAAAAAACCGGCGCTGTCCCCGCTGGACTGGTTCCCTTTGAGGGCAGTGCTCATCATCGCCGAGGCGTTAACACGGTTGTCGGGAGCCAGCGAGCCATGACCCAATGCACTGCACGGCGCCAGGAGCACACAGGCAAGAACCGGCAGGAGCAGGAGCGCATGGATTTTGACGGACATGGCTGGAATTCCCTCCGGGAGGCGACGACCAAGCTTAAGGGGCTGTAGACACTATTTGCGGCAGGTCTTGAACGTGTTCCCTGAAACTCCTACTGGTACTCAACGGTATAAGTGGCTATGCCCTGGACATTGCCGCCGGCGATGGTCGCTCCCGTCTGGTAATAGCGCGCGTAAAGGTTGATGGTGTAGTTGGAGTTGGCACCGGAAGTAGTCCCGGTGTTTATTACGTTGCCAAAAGTAACGGGCGTGGTGCCGTCCGACTCGAGGATCTGCACCCCTATGCCCGAGGCGTAACCGGTACCCGAGGTCGGGGCAATCACGCCCGTCGCACCCGCCTGGGCATTGTTGGAATTAAGTGTAATGAATACGCCCAGGTTGTCGGCGCAGTTGGTCAGTTGCAGGCTGAACGGGGTCAGGCCCGTCGTGGAACTCTGCCCCGTAAAAGCCGTCGTGTTGACTGCCGGCAAGGCGACACCCTTGTTCACCGAACCGGTGGCAATGTTACAGGTGGGCACCAGGATATGGATCGTGGCGTTCAGATTGAAAATTTCCACGGGTTGTGGTGAGTTGGTGTTACCCCTCCCGCAACGCCCGTTACGGTTATTTAGATTCCCACTGCAGACATCCACGTTCCAAATGGCGATTTCCCCATTGATGGTGCTGTCGTTGGATGGCAGATAAGGGCCCACGTAATACAACGCCAGGTTCGAAGCGACGCTGAAAGAGATGGGGCCATACCCAGTAATGGGGTAGTTCGGATACGAGGACAGGTAGTTGGTGTTATCCGGGTGGAGGATCCGGTAGGAAATCCCCGGAATCCCGGTCGGGAACAGGGTATTGTCGCTCCCGGTCGGCGGGCTGCCCACTTGGTTGACGATACCTGATGACGCACTACCCAAGCAGTACAGATACAACGGTGTCCCCGGGGGCACAGCGTTGGTATTCGATGTGTAGATGGGATTCGTAGTCGATGGATTCTGGCTGATCGTTACGGTAATGGTGCCGGCATTGAAGGTCACCACGCCCGCCTGGTGATTGCTGTTGTAGTACTGACAATCGGCCCAAACAGCACGTGGTAGTCCCGCCAGGCCTAGCATCAGCAGCAGCCCGAGAAACCATTTGGCCCTGCGCGCCGAGCGGAACGGTCCGGCGGATCGCGTATGACTTACTGCTTGGAACTCTGCGTGCATATCGCATCCACCTCTTGATAGGAATCATCGCCGCCCTTGGGGGCCTTGGCGGGCAATGCGTAGTGGAACCGGCAGGAGCCCCCCCCGGAATCGCCCGCCGACCAATGCACTGTCAAATCACCGCTGAGCCGGTGGACCGTCAACAGCGCCCGCCCGGCCTGGCCCACCGTCCCGACCGAGTTGCCCTGAGAATCAGCCACATCGGCCCCGAATGGCACGGCGATGCCGTCGGCACGATGCAGCCGTACGATAAGCGCCCGTCCATAATGGGTCTTAAAGTTCACCATCACAACAGCACCCGCATACGGGGCGACGCTGGTGCTGGTGGCATCGAGCTGCACGCCCAGCCCCGCCCCCTGGGGATTCAGGCTGATGGTATTACGCTGGAAGGGCGTCAGATTCGGAACGATGGCGTAGCCCTCGTTGTCCAGCCGGACGTTGGATGCGCCTTGAACCTGCGCGCCCGCGGCACCCGGCGCATGGACGATGGCGATGGTATCGCTGAGCGGCTGGCCGAACGTGACCCCGCCCTGATGCGCCACCAGCGAGCCGCTCGTGCCGACCGACGCCTGCGAATAACCGTCGCCCTTGTCGTAGCTGGCACTGTAGACACCATGAGAACCGCTATAGCCGCCTCCCACGGAAGCCGATGTGCCGCCGCCATCGTGCGCCAGGCTGGCGCTGTAGCCGAACTGATTGTATCGGCCGAAGCTGCCGGCCACGGTGGCCTGCTGTTGGTCGCTGCCTTGCGAATCGTGGTTCAGGTTAGCGGTAAACGTGGGTGCCTGAGAGCCGCCCAGGGGCACGCTGAGCGTCAGGTTGGCCGTGTTATCGTAGCCGCCGGTCGGAGTCTGGGTGCGTGCCAACGAGATACCGTAGTTCAGACTGCCTAGATGATTCTGGTAACCGACCTGGAACGTGGAACTGCTGCCCTGCTGTCCCCAGTAGTCGCTGTACGTGACGTTACCATACAGCGAACCGGCCGCCGCTCCGAGCGGCTGGCTCAGGCTCAGGGTAAAGCGGTTACGACGTCGCAAATCCCCTGCCGAAATCAAAGGCGCGCCGCCGGCTGGGAACGGGTTCAGCCCCTCGTTGGCGTATTCGCGCGCCATGGCCGCCTCCCTCAGGGAGAGGAATCCGCTGGTGGAGTAGCGATACGCCGCCACGCTGAACCGCGTGCGCGTCTCGGTAATCATCTTGCTCCAAGTCAGACGCAGACTCTTGCCCAAATATGTACCGTGACCCGGAATCTCGGTACGTGATTGGGTCAGATCGATAGCGAAGGCGCCAATCCGTGTATTCAACGCCCCGCCGACTAGCACCGCACCATAGCCGCCGGAGGCCTGCACACCGGCATATCCGGTAAGCAAGTTATTAAAGCCGTGCTGGAATGCCGCCTGGAACACGTTGGGATGGACACCCTGCCCCTGATCGCGCAGCTGCCCGGCATCCACACTATAGCGTGTCACCCCGGGGCGCTGCAGCTGAGACACCGAGGCATAGGGCACCTCGTAGGTGCGCTGTTGCCCATCGGCCTCGGTCACGGTCACCTGAAGCGCACCACCGTAGCCGGTGGGATAGAGATCGTTGATCACGAACGGCCCCGGTGGCACAACGGTCTGGTAAAGCACCACACCATTTTGCCGGACCGTGACCTTGGCGTTGGTCTGGGCGACACCACGCACCACCGGAGCATAGCCGCGCCGCGAGGGCGCGCGCATACGATCATCCGTGGCCAACTGCACACCGACCAATGCGTAGCTGTCGAACACGGATCCGTCGGTATAGCTGTCCCCGAACGTCAACTCCGATGCCAGACCCGGCAGGGCCCGTCGTGCGTAAAGTTCGATATCGTGCCAGTGATGCTGCGACGGGCTACCCGCATAGCCAGTGGCCCAGTCAAGCGTGCTGCGCTGGCGGATACGCCAGGCACCGAAGTTCAGTCCGGAATCGAGCCCCAGGAACGCGCTGTTGCTTTTGAGTCCATGATTGTCGTTGTGAAATGCGTTGAATTGGTAGTTCAGCAGAAATGCCGGCACTCCGGTGCTCCAGGATGCGGGACTTACATAGTCGCGCGGTGTCTCCTTGAGCGCGACCTGCGGAACGCTGAAGTCGAGTCGTAGCGCACCCATGTCGAAGTGCTCGGTAGCCTGTGGAATCACGTCGCTCAATTGGACACAAGCACCGGGCTGGCTAAGCCTGGTCTGAGCATCGGTCTGGGAAATCTTAACCTGCATGCGGCTGATCAGTGAGCGCGTCACGCAAGGCACCGCGTTGGCATTCGGATGCGGTGCAGCGAAGCGGACGTCCATGCGTCCGATCCACCGCTGGTTGATGTAGACGTCCACGTTATAGGTACCCGGCATTATCGCGGCGCCTTTCTCGAAGCGGGAAAGCTCCAGGTTCCGTGCGGAACCGCCTGAGAGCATGTTACGATCGAAATCGACCACCGCGACTGCATCGGTACCTGAATGGCCCCGGCTATCGCTCTTGACACCGGCCCGGGCTGCGTATGCCACGGGAAGGACGCCCACCCAAACGCTGAAAAACGCGAAGCAGACAAGCAAACCACCGGCAACCCGCTGTCTGATAGGACAAACTGTGGGCGCGGCGGTCATCGGCTTCACCGTTTCGTGACGCCGGCATGCTGTATTTCCACGCCGAAATCATTGATGGTCGAGTACGACACCTTGGAGCCGGCCGCGGGCATCTTGCCGAGTCCGGAAACCTTGAGCGTCAGACTGGAAAACGGCGCGACCATACCGGGCTTTGCGTCGTAGGAGTGGCCATCTGAGGCCAGTACCACCTTCGCCAGGGTAAGGTAATAGGGCGTGGGATTCTTGACTTCGAGAGCCGCGCCGTCACCGCTCTTGACTGCCGCCCAGACGAGCTTTTCAGCTGCGTTGGAGCGTTTGAGCGAGAGGCCACCTGGCCGGTAGAAAAGTTTGATCCGGGTACGGATGGCGAACTGAAGGTGAGGCTGCTGGGCCGCCACGCCTGTCGGCTTGGGCGGAACTTCCAGCACGTTCAACCAGAACAGGCTCTCCCGGTCGTGAGGCAAACCCTGTTTGTGGCCCACGTAAAGGATTCGCAAGCTTTGCCCCGCGTGGGCCTCCATCCGGAACAGCGGCGGAGACACCAGAAAAGGCGCGTCAGTGCTATCCGGCGTGGAATGAATATTGCCGTCGTCAATCCAAGCTTCCACCAACGCCGGACGGGTGTTCTTGTTCGTCAGCTGCACGGTCGTCGCACCCTGCTGCGCATCGAATACGATGCGCGTACCCGAGATCACGACACTGGCAAAGGCCGGCGTCATCATGCACAAGGCGATCATGAGTGAAACGAATGCTCGGATAACAACGTTCATTGGAGTTCTCACAAAAAAACCGGAAGCGGCCTACTGCTGTGGCAATGAGGCCCGCAGCAGGCCGCTTCCAAAGCGGCTTATCTATAAACGACCGTGTAGTCGACGGTCGTCGTCACGTCACCTGCGGTTGAAGCACCTGTGGCGTAGTACTGTGCCTGATAGCTCAGCGTGGCATTGCCGGCGCCGTCGATCGTCGTGTACGCCGAACCCTGGTCATAGGCCGTCGCACCACTCAGATTGATAACGCTGGAGTCTCCGTTGAGGAGCTGAATTTCCACGTTGGAAGCGCCGCCGGCCGCGGTGTTGGTGAGGTTGCCATCCGTCGCGTTGATGTTGGTACCACTGAAGAACGAGGCCACCTGCTCCCCACTCGGCGTCGTCGGGCAGCTCGTGAGGGACATCGAGAAACTCGTAGCCCCCGTCGTGTTGCCGCTGGCGCTCAGGCTGCTGGTCTGGACGCCGGGCAGTGTCACGGTAAAGTTGCCACCCGAGAACCCGGAAGCATTGTTACCACCGGTAGCTGCAGTTACACTACAGGTCGTGCTGAGGACCGAACCATTGATGGTGATCGTACCGGAACCGGCAGCATTCGCCGCCTGCGGTACCAACGCCATCGCACCGGCCAGCCCAGCGGCAACACCGGGGATGAACAGCGTACGGAACGCTTTGGATGAACGATTAAACTTGATCATTTCTCTACTCCTGAAGTAATTTCAAACATTCTCCGTTCCGGAGATTGGTTTCCAGCTATTGAGCCTTTGGCTCCTTGGAACCGACCTAATGACGGCCCCCTTGTAGCGCCCACGTCAGGCAATTCCTACGCGCATATTGCAGCAAGAATCGTGCCAAATAATTGGCAGCCCCCTTATTCAGGCCACTCATTTGCAGCTAATTGCGATCCCTTGGTCGAAAACGTCATCAAACAGCATGATCAGCCTGCTAGACCACAAGCTGACCCCGTAGAAGCATCGCTACTATCAATTCTCCAAGGATTTTTTTGACGTTTTTGTACATTTCATGACATTTTTGTCAGTCATTACGTCAAAATTTTGTCAGTTTTGCCGCAAACGAGCGCCAAACTATCACAAGATCGGGAAGCTATCAAGCACCTGAACTTTATGGTTTTTTGAACTTGTATTTATTTGATCTCAAAGAAAAGCCCCGACAAGGAGAACTTGTCGGGGCTTTTTGAATAAATGCCTGGCAGTGTCCTACTTTCGCATGAGGAGAGCCTCACACTATCATCGGCGCAGAGCAGTTTCACTTCCGAGTTCGGAATGGGATCGGGTGGTTCCCACTCGCCATGGCCACCAGGCAATCGGGTTGCGGGTATGCCCCAATCGGCGCATACCGGCAAACTGGAAAGTTGTCAGCACAGGATTCGATCGCTTAATCACGCTGCTT
>CAZPJI010000061.1:0-10433 GCA_964586925.1 uncultured Gammaproteobacteria bacterium | reverse complement strand
AGGCCGCGGGTGGGGAAAAGGAGCCCAGCCCTTCGGGTTGTTCTTCAAAGGCCGTCCCTCGGCGTTGCTCACCGCTTATGGGGAGTGACCCAACCGCGCTCTTCGTGCCTTGATGGACGGCCTTTCAAGCACAACAGGTCCGCAGAATTAGTGTTGACAGGCCCTAACTTTCAAGCAGTCATGTAAACTGCCGCTGCACTGCCCTGGCCAAAGCAAAACAGGCTGCTGGCGCACTTTTTGACACTGTTGCTGGATCCGGTTAGAGACGCATGAAAAAATCGAAAGCACTGCCCGAGCATTACGAGCCGGGCAGCGTGGAGACATCGGTACAGGCCCTGTGGGAGCAGAGCGGGGCTTTCAACGTCACCGAGCGCAAGGACGCCAGGAAATTCTATTGCCTGTCGATGTTGCCTTACCCTAGCGGCCGCTTGCACGTCGGCCATGTACGCAATTACACCATCGGCGATGTCATCAGTCGTTACCGCCGCATGCGTGGCGATAACGTGCTGCAGCCGATGGGCTGGGATGCCTTCGGCCTGCCGGCCGAGAATGCTGCGATCCAGAACAAAACGCCGCCGGCCGAATGGACCCGCAAGAACATCGCTGCCATGCGCGACCAGCTCAAGCGCATGGGCTTCGCCCTTGACTGGACGCGGGAATTCGCGACTTGTGATCCGGAATACTATCGCTGGGAGCAGTGGTTTTTCCTGCGTCTCCTGGAGAAGGGCTTGGTCTACCGCGCCAGTGCCACGGTCAACTGGGACCCGGTCGACCAGACCGTGCTCGCCAACGAGCAGGTGGTCGATGGCCGCGGCTGGCGTTCCGGGGCGCCGGTAGAACGCCGCGAAATCCAGCAATGGTTTTTGAAGATCACCGACTACGCCGACGAGTTGCTGGAATGCCTGGACCGGATGCCGGGCTGGCCCGACGAGGTCAAGACCATGCAGCGCAACTGGATCGGCCGTTCCGAGGGGCTGGATATCCGCTTCAGCGTCGAGGGTTCGGGTGAAGCCCTGCAGGTCTACACCACGCGCCCCGACACGCTCATGGGCGTGACTTACCTTGCCGTGGCGCCGGAGCATCCCTTGGCCCGCAAGGCTGCTGAAAGCGATGCCGATATTGCCGCCTTCGTCGACAGCTGCCGCCAGGGCGGGGTCAGCGAGGCCGCGCTGGAGACCCAGGAGAAGCGGGGCTTGCCGACGCCATTCAGCGCCGTGCATCCGCTCAGCGGTGAGAAGCTGCCGATCTGGGTCGCCAACTTCGTTCTGATGCATTACGGCAGCGGAGCCGTGATGGCCGTGCCGGGCCACGACCATCGCGACTTCGATTTCGCCCACGTCTACGATCTGCCCATTCGCCAGGTCGTTGCGCTCGAGGGCGAAACCTATGACACCTCGGAATGGCGGAATTGGTACGACGCCAAGGACGAGCGTGTCCGGATCGTCAATTCGGGCGAGGATCTCGACGGGCTCGGTTTTAGTGACGCCTTCGACCGTGTCGCACAGCTGTTGGAAGAGAAGGGCGTCGCGGAGCGCCGCGTGCAGTTCCGCCTGCACGACTGGGGAATATCCCGCCAGCGCTACTGGGGCTGCCCGATTCCCGTCATCCATTGCCCCGGCTGTGGCGTCGTCGGCGTGCTGGACGAGGACCTGCCCGTTCGCTTGCCTGAAAACGTCGAGTTCCAGGGGGTGGCCTCGCCGCTCAAGACCGATCCGGAATGGCGCAAGACGACCTGCCCTAAATGCGGTGGCGAGGCGGAACGCGAAACCGACACCTTCGATACCTTCTTCGAATCGTCCTGGTATTTCGCTCGCTACACCTCGCCCGGCGCTGACGCCATGGTGGACGGGCGCGCGAAGTACTGGCTGCCGGTGGACCAGTACATCGGCGGCGTGGAGCATGCCGTGCTGCATCTGCTGTACGCGCGCTTTTTCTACAAGTGCATGCGCGATGCGGATCTGGTTCCCGGCGACGAGCCTTTCACGCGACTGCTGACGCAGGGCATGGTGGTGGCGGAGACGTTCTACCGCGAGCATGGCCTGCAGCGCGAGTGGTTCAACCCCGCCGAAGTGGATGTCGAGCGCGATGCCAAGGGGGCGACGATCGCCGCTCGTTTGAAGTCCGACGGTGAGCCGGTGAAGTTCGGCGGCATCGAGAAGATGTCCAAGTCCAAGAACAACGGCGTCGACCCGGAGAGTCTGGTGGCCCGGCACGGGGCCGATGCGGTGCGCCTGTTCGCGATGTTCGCCGCACCGCCGGACCAGTCGCTGGAGTGGTCGGATGCGGGTATCGAGGGTGCCGTGCGCTTCCTGCGCAGATTCTGGCGCCTGGTGCGCGATTACCAAGCGCTTTCGCCCCCGGACGGCGCGGATGACGCCGTGGCGGCTCAGTCGCTCCGGCGCAAACTGCACCAGACGATCGCCAAGGTCAGCGATGATCTGGAGCGCCGTTACGCCTTCAATACGGCCATTGCCGCCAACATGGAATTGGCCAACGAGTTGGGACGTTTTACCGCGGGCAGCCAGGCCGGCTACGAGTTACAGGGCGAGGTCCTGCACGCCATGGTGCGAATGCTCGCTCCGATTGTGCCGCATGTGGCCCAGGCCTTGTGGGAGGCGCTTGGCGAAGACGGATTGGTCATGAATGCCACCTGGCCCGAAGCCGATCCAAGCGCATTGGAGACCGACGAGGTGCAACTCGTTGTCCAAGTCAATGGCAAGCTCCGCGGGCAGATTCGCGTGGGCAAGGATATCTCGCGGGAAGAGATCGAGCGGATCGCACTGGCCGAGGAAAATGTAGCCCGCCACATCGAGGGGCACCAGGTGCGGCGCGTCATCGTCGTCCCGGGCCGGCTGGTCAATGTCGTCGTTGGCTGAGGCGCTTGTTTTGAACACGGCGCGGTAGAATTCGAGCATGAGTAAGAGCCCCGCATTTTTTCTCCACCGGGTAGCCGCCGGGCTGGCGCTTTCCCTGCTGCTCGGGGGATGCGGGTTTCACCTGGCGAGTACCACGCAGCATCTTCCTGCGGTGATGGCGCAGACCTGTATCCAGAGCGGAGAGCCCTACGGCTATCTGGAAAACCAATTACGCAACGCCATACGCTCGCAAGGTTCTCAGGTCAGAGATACATGCACTGACAAGACGGCAGTGCTGACCATTGTCAAAAATGCGTTGACGCGGCGTGTACTGGCGGTCAATGCCAAGGGGCAGCCCCAAGAGTACTTGTTGACGTATTGGGTCACTTTCAGGCTGGACGACGGGCACGGGAAGACTTTGTTGAAGGATTCGACCCTCAAGCTGCAAAGCGAGCAGGCGTACGCGATCACCAACGAACTGGGCGCGGGGCGCCGCCAGGGCGAACTGTTCCAGCACTTGCAGCGCGAGGCCAGCCGGCTGATCATGCTGCGCCTTGCATCACTGAACCATTCCCCGCGCCCACCTGCAAAAAATTAAACGAACGTTTAATATAGGGGATCGGCCACCGGTATTTCCGGGTGGTTCTAGCATGCAAGCGGGCAGGGCCCCGTTGAACCGATGCGATCAGGAGTGATCTCGATGCAGGATTCCAACCGTTTCATACGCCGCGTAGCCGTATTGGGCGCAGGCGTGATGGGTGCGCAAATTGCGGCCCATCTGTCCAGTGCCGGCTTGCCGGTATTGTTGTTCGATCTGCCCGGCAAGGACGATCCCAACGAAGTAGTCAAGGGCGCGCTCAAGCGCCTGGGCAAGCTCAAGCCCAGTCCGCTGGCCTCATCGAAGACACTCGAAGGCATTATGGCGTGCAACTACGATCAGGACCTCGAGCGCCTGCGCGGATGCGACCTGATCGTGGAGGCCGTGGTGGAGCGGCTGGACCTCAAGCAGTCGCTTTACGAAAAGGTGGGTCCGCACGTACGCGACGATGCCTTGTTCGCCACCAACACCTCCGGGATTCCTATCGGCGAGCTGGCCAAGGCGCTGCCCGCCGCGCTGCGCCCACGCTTCTGCGGGGTGCATTTCTTCAACCCGCCACGCTACATGCACCTGGTCGAACTGGTTCCGCACAGCGGCACCGAGGCGGCTGTGCTCGATCGCCTCGAAGGCTTTCTCACCACCGTGCTCGGCAAGGGTGTGATCCGCGCCAAGGACACGCCGAACTTCATCGGCAACCGGATCGGCGTCTTCGCCATTCTCGCCGTTCTGCATCATGCCGAGCGCCTCGAGTTGCCGCTCGACTTGGTGGACCGGCTCACCGGTCCCGGCATCGGCCGCCCGAAGAGCGCGACGATGCGCACCTCCGACGTCGTCGGCCTGGACACCATGAAGCACGTCGTGAACAACCTGGCCGAGACGCTCAAGGACGATCCCTGGCACGAGTATTTCAAGCTGCCCGGCTGGTTGAATGCGCTGATCGAAAAAGGCGCGCTTGGGCAGAAGAGCGGTGCGGGCATCTACCGCAAGGGCAAGGGCGGGATCGAGGTCATCGACCCTGCCAAGGGCGAGTACCGTCCGGTCAAGTCGGCACTGACCGATGAGATGCGCGCTTTTCTCAAGGAGCGGGACCCGGCGAAGAAATACGCCATGCTCAAGGACATCGATCACCCGCAGGCCGATTTCCTGCGCTCGGTCTTCCGCGATCTGTTCCATTACAGCGCCTATTACCTGGGCGAAATCGCGCACAGTGCGCGCGACGTGGACTTCGCCATGCGCTGGGGTTATGGCTGGCAGTTGGGTCCGTTCGAGACTTGGCAGGCCATTGGCTGGAAGGAATTGGCAGCGGACCTCGAACAGGCCATCGCCGATGGCAAGACCATGAAGGATGTTGCGCTGCCCGACTGGGTGAAGAAGGTCGATGCGGTGCACACGCCCGAGGGTTCGTGGGACGCCGCGGCCGGCGACTACGCGCCGTTTTCGTCTCACCCTGTCTATTGCCGCCAGGTATTCCGCGAGCGGGTCGTCGGCGAACCGGCCCCGCGGTTCGAGACGCTGTATGAAAACGACGGCGTGCGCTTGTGGGACCTCGGCGACGGGGTGGGTGTGCTTTCGTTCAAGAGCAAGGGCCACACGGTGGGCCCGGCCGTGCTCGAGGGCGTGAACGAGGCGCTCAAAGTCGCCGAGCGCGACTGCAAGGGCATGGTCATCTGGCAGGACTCGGAGCCATTCTCCTACGGGGCCAACCTCAAGGAAATCGGCGAAGGCGTGGCCAAGGGCACGCTGGAACCGGCAAAGATGATCGAGGACTTCCAGCGCACCTCGCTCGCCTTGCGTTACGCGGCGGTGCCGACCGTGGCCGCCGTGCGCGGCATGGCGCTCGGAGGCGGCTGCGAATTCGTGCTGCACTGCGACCGCGTGGTGGCGGCCTTGGAGAGCTACATCGGGCTGGTGGAAGCCGGTGTGGGCCTGGTGCCCGCGGGCGGCGGCACCAAGGAATTCGCGCTGCGCGCGGCCCAGGAGTCCGGCCCGAGCTGGACCTTCGACCGGTTGGCCAAACGCTTCGAGTTGATCGGTCTGGCCAAGGTGGCCACCAGCGCCCAGGAGGCGCAGGAATTCGGCTTCCTGCGCGACAGCGACGTGGTGGTCTTCCACCGCGACGAGTTGCTGCACGCGGCCAAGGCGCAGGTGCTCGCCCTGCATGAATCGGGCTACCGCCCGCCGCGCGTCCCGGCCGGCATCCCTGTGATGGGCCGCACCGGTATCGCCAACGTCAAGGCACAGCTCGTCAACATGCTCGAGGGCAGCTACATCTCGGAGTACGACTTCGAGCTGGGCACGCGCATCGCCGATATCCTGTGCGGCGGCGACGTGGACGAGGGCGAGCGCGTCACCGAGGATTATTTGCTCGCACTGGAACGCAAGCATTTCCTGGAACTGCTGCAGCAGGACAAGACCCGCGCGCGCATCGAACATACATTGAAGACCGGCAAACCGCTGCGCAATTAAGGAGCCAAGACATGAAACAGATTCAGGACGCCTATATCGTTTCTCCGCTGCGCACGCCGGTGGGCAAGGCGCCGCGCGGGATGTTTCGCCACGTTCGGCCGGATGATCTTCTGGTGCACGCCATCCGTGGGGTCATCGAGGCCAACCCCGGTGTCGACACCAAGCGCATCGAGGACGTGATCGTCGGTTGCGCCATGCCCGAAGGCGAGCAGGGCCTCAACGTGGCCCGCAACGCTGCCTTGCTGGCGGGCCTGCCCGATGCCGTGCCCGGCATGACTATCAATCGCTTCTGCTCGTCGGGCCTGCAGGCGATCGCGATCGCCGCGGACCGCGTGCGGCTGGGCGCGGCCGATCTGATGCTGGCCGGTGGTGTCGAGAGCATGAGCCTGGTGCCGATGGGCGGGCATCACCCCGCTTACAACCCCTCGATCTTCGAGCGTCGGGAAGACTACGGGATCGCTTACGGCATGGGCATTACCGCGGAGAAGGTCGCCGAACAGTTCAAGGTCGGCCGCGAGGACCAGGACGCCTGGGCCGCGCAGAGCCATGAGCGGGCGATCAAGGCGATCAAGGACGGCGAATTCAAGGACGAAATTCTGCCCTACGAAGTAACGCATGCGGTGCCGCATCCAAGCGAAGCCAAGCTGGACAAGAAGCGCCGCACCTGTGATACCGACGAGGGACCGCGGCCCGGTTCAACGACCGACGTACTCGGCAAGCTGCGTCCGGTCTTCGCCGCCAAGGGCAGTGTGACTGCCGGCAACAGCTCGCAGATGAGCGATGGCGCGGCGATGTGCCTGGTCGCCAGCGAACGCGCGGTGAAGGATTATGGTTTGAGGCCCGTCGCACGCTTGGTGAGCTTCCAGGTCGCCGGCGTACCTCCGGAAATCATGGGCATCGGACCGAAGGTGGCCATTCCTAAGGCGCTCGACGCGGCCGGATTGAAGCTCGACGACATCGGCTGGATCGAACTCAACGAAGCCTTCGCAGCCCAGACGGTGGCGGTGGTGCGTGAGTTGGGGCTCGATCCCGAGAAAACCAACCCGCTCGGCGGTGCGATTGCCCTCGGGCATCCGCTTGGCTGCACCGGCGCCAAGCTAACCGCTACGGCCTTGCATGGCATGCAGCGCCATGGTTTGAAGCACGCGATGGTGACGATGTGCATCGGCACCGGTATGGGCGCAGCCGGTATCTTCGAAAGGGTCTAGGCCGGGCCGCACGCGCTCCCTGGAGAAGAACTCTCGCCAAGACGCAGAGAACGCAGAGATAAATAGCGGTGGCGTCGGTGCTTTGCCGGCGTTCCTGGCTAGGCAAAGCAGTGTGGGAGCGGCGGTCCCTGCCGCGATTGTCTTTGGGATCCTCCTCCGGCTCCCCTCTTCCTTGCTGCGTAAGCAAGAGGGAGGGTGCTTTCCTCTTGGCACTCTTTGTTTTGGGGAGAGGTAAGGAACGAGAGGCTGCCATGTAGAATACGGGTGCTGAATGGGGCAGAGACACCAGCTTGGCAAATAATCGCAAGGGCATTATTTTCGCGGGCGGCTCGGGCACACGCCTGTATCCGATCACCCGCGGCGCTAGCAAGCAACTCCTGCCCATCTACGGCAAGCCTTTGGTTTATTACCCGCTGGCGATCCTGATGGAAGCGGGCATCCGCGACATCCCCGTTATCTCGACTTCGGAAGACCTGCCATCCTTCCGGCGCATGCTGGGCGATGGCAACCAGTAGAGCATCGATTTGTCCTATGCGGAACAGCCCAACCCGGACGGGCTGGCCCAGGCATTCCTCATCGGCGAGGACTTTATCGGCTCCGATCCGGTGGCGCTGGTGTTGGGCGACAATCTGTTCTATGGCGAAGGTATTGAATGACCATCTCAAGGCCGCGGTTAGGCGCGAGCGGGGGGCGGCGGTGTTCTCCTATTGGGTGCGCGACCCGGAACGTTACGGCGTGGTCGATTTCGATACCGAGGGACGCGCTATCTCGATCGAAGAAAAACCCGCCAAACTGCGCACGCATTACGTGGTGACGGGTCTGTATTTCTATGACAACCACGTTGTAGATATCGCCCGCCAAGTCAAGCCTTCGGCACGTGGAGAGCTGGAGATTACCGACGCCAACCGTGCCTACTTGGAGCGCGGCGATCTGGTCGTGGCGCCGCTGGGCCGCGGCATCGCCTGGCTCGATACCGGTACAGCCTTCGATGTGGTAGTGGATCTGCGGCGGGGTTCCGAGACTTTCGGGCAGTGGGAAGGTTTCCGGCTCGATGCCTTCAAGCACGAGATGCTCTGGATACCGGCCGGGTTTGCCCATGGGTTCCTGACGTTGTCGGGCGAGGCCGATTTCATCTACAAGGTCGATGCTTTCTGGTCGCACGAATCCGAACGGACCCTGATGTGGAACGATTCCAAGCTCGCGATCGAATGGCCGTTGCCTGAAAGCGATCTCATTCTCAATGACAAGGACCGGGCGGGGATGCCTTTCGACGAATGCCCGAAATTCGAATGAACGTATTGATTACAGGCGGCCGGGGCCAGTTGGCTGCTTCGCTCGTGGATACTCTGCCGGACACGGTCCGTGTGTTCGTACCCGAGGAAAGCGATTTTGATCTGACCAATCCGGCCGGAATGCAGGCGCTAATCCGCGAGGACCAGCCGGCATGCATCATCAACACGGCGGCCTACACGGCTGTCGATCAGGCCGAATCCGATCCCGACAAAGCCTACGCGATCAACGCCGAAGGCGTGGCGGCGCTTGCGGAGTTGTGCGCCGACGCCGGTGTGCGCCTTGTGCAGGTCTCTACCGATTATGTGTTCGACGGCAACGCCAGACACCCCTGGAAACCCGATGACGAACCGCGCCCGCTCGGCGTGTACGGGGCGAGCAAGGCACGTGGCGAAGTACTTGTACGCGAGCGCCTGCCCGAAGCGACGATCGTGCGCACGGCCTGGCTGTATTCGCGTTACGGAAGCAACTTCGTCAAGACGATGCTCGGATTGCTGGCTGACCGCAACGAGTTGTCGGTCGTCGACGATCAAATCGGGTCGCCGACCTGGGCCAGGAACCTTGCTGACATCTTGTGGCACTTTGCGCTACACCCGAAGGCCGGCACGTACCATTACACGGACGCCGGCGTTGCGAGCTGGTACGACTTTGCCACGGCAATCGCCGAGGAGGGGAGCGCGTTGGGATTGCTCGCGAATCCGGCACGTGTCGTGCCTACCGATACGGAATCTTTCCGCCGTCCCGCCCGGCGCCCCGCCTACAGTGTGCTCGATTGCCGCAGCACGCATGACTATACCGGCTTCGCACCGGAACATTGGCGTGTCGCGCTGCGCAAGATGCTGGGCCGGTTAGCAGAGCAGGCGGCTTCTTGAATCTGCTCGTCACCGGCGGCGCAGGCTTCATTGGAGCGAACTTCGTCCATTACTGGTTGCGCGCGTACCCGGACGATCGGGTCGTCGTGCTGGATGCGCTGACCTACGCGGGCCATCTCGATAACCTGGTGCCGTCGCTCGAGAACCCGAATCTGCGTTTCGTGGAAGGCGATATCGGCGACGAGGAACAGGTTTTGTCGTTACTGCGCGATGAAAATGTCACGACGTTGGTGCACTTTGCCGCCGAGTCGCACGTCGACCGTTCCATCGATGGCCCTGAAGCCTTCGTGCAGACCAACATCGTCGGCACGCACGCGCTACTCAAGGCGGCATGTGCGGCATGGCTGGAGGAGGGCGGCACGCCGCACCGTTTCCACCACGTATCGACCGACGAGGTCTACGGATCGCTTGGCCCTGATGGCCCTGCATTCAGCGAAACCACGCCCTATGCGCCCAACTCGCCCTATGCCGCGAGCAAGGCGGCCTCGGATCACCTGGTGCGCGCCTATGGCGAGACCTACGGCCTGCAGGTGACGATCAGCAACTGCTCCAACAACTACGGCCCGTGGCAGTTGCCGGAAAAAATCATTCCGCTGGCGATCCGCCGCCTGCTTGCCGGCCAGTCCGTCCCGGTTTACGGTGACGGCGGCAACGTGCGCGACTGGCTGCACGTGGAAGATCATTGCCGCGGCATCCAGACCATACTCGAACGCGGCAAGCCGGGGCGCACCTACAACATCGGCGGGCACAACGAGCGCGCCAACATCGAGGTCGTGCGGCTGCTGTGCCGGCTCTTCGACGAGAAATTCCCTGGCAAGCTCAAAGGTGGCCACGAGACACTGATCGAATTCGTTACCGACCGGCCCGGGCACGACCGTCGTTACGCGATCGATCCAACGCGCATGGAAACCGAGCTGGACTTTCGTATCGAACGACGCTTCGAGGACGGTCTTTGCCAGACGCTCGACTGGTATCTCGACAACCAGGACTGGATCGAACGCCACGCCCAGCCGTTGCCCGCCTGGCTCGACAAGGCCTGATTGAGCGCCATTGCCTTGTAGGAAGTTAGGAGCGGCGGTCCCCGCCGCGAGGATTATTTATTGGCCCTCCCGGCGGGGTGACTTTTGTTTCGCCAAAAGTCACC
>CAZPJI010000060.1:0-10533 GCA_964586925.1 uncultured Gammaproteobacteria bacterium | reverse complement strand
GGTCAGGCCTTCTGTTCCCTATAATGCAGGAAACACGGGAGCAGGACATCTATGTCGGAGCGGCTGCGGTTCCGCAAAATGCACGGCCTGGGCAACGATTTCATGGTCGTCGACGCCACGCGCCAGCCCTTCGGCCTCGGCCCCGACCGCATCCGTGACCTCGCCGACCGTCACCGCGGCATCGGCTTCGACCAGCTCCTCGTCATCGAGCCGGCCCCGGAAGGCGGGCTGAATTACCGGATTTTCAACGCCGACGGCAGCAGCGCCGAGCAGTGCGGCAACGGCATGCGCTGCCTGGCCCGCTATGCCTTCGATGTGGGCTACGCGGATAGCGATTCGATCCACTTCGGCCAGGGCCGCGCCCGCATCGAGGCCCGCCGGGCCGCGGGCGAGGCCATCGCCGTGGATATGGGCCCGCCACGCCTGGAGCCCGCCGAGATCCCGTTCCAGGCCGACAAGCAGGCGCCGAGCTACACGCTCACGGTCAACGGCCTGGAGCTCACGATCGGCGCCGTGTCCATGGGCAACCCGCATGCCGTAGTGAAGGTGGACGACATTAATAATGCGCCGGTCACCGAGCTGGGCCCGGCCATCGAGCAGCACCCCGACTTCCCGAACCGCACCAACGTGGGTTTCATGGAAGTGGTGGATCCGGCCCGCATACGCCTTAGAGTGTGGGAGCGCGGCACCGGCGAGACGCTTGCCTGCGGCAGCGGCGCCTGCGCGGCGGTGGTCTGGGGGCGGCTGATGGGCTGGCTCGGAGACGACCCGGTGACCGTGGAGCTGCCGGGCGGACAACTGGAAATCCGCTGGCCGGGCGGCGACGCCCCGGTGTGGATGTCGGGGCCGGCGGAAACCGTATACGAGGGAGAACTCATTGAGCACTGACAAGCAATCGACGGACAAGAAGGGCGCCGGACTGAGCGATCAGGCGGTGGCCGATTACCTGCTCGCCCACCCGGATTTTTTGATGGAGCGGCGCAAGCTGCTGACGCAACTGAACATCCCGCACCCCGCGGGCGGCGCGGTCTCGCTGGTGGAGCGCCAGGTGGAGGTGCTGCGCCAGGAAAACCGCAAGCTCGAACAGCGCCTGGTGGACTGGATGGAGATCGCCCGTTCCAACGACCGCCTGCTGGCGCACCTGCACGAGCTGGCCATCGCGATTCTGGCCGAGGAAGGGCTGGAGAAACGCCTCGAAGTCCTGATCCAGCAGCTCAACAGCGACTTCGGCGCCGACGATGCGGTGCTGGTGCGGGTTGGCAACGGCCATGACGGCGCCAATATCCGCTATCTCCCAAGGAACGATGCCGGGCTCGACGGCATTCTGGAGACCCTGGAGTCCGGGCGCCCGATGTGCCGCCCGCTCTCGGAGAAGCGCCGCGAACGGCTATTCCCCGGCAACAAGCGCCTGACCTCCTCCGCCTTCGTGCCGCTCGGCATCGGCGCGGCCAACGGCATCCTGGTGCTGGCGAGCAACGAGCCGCGGCACTTCCATCCCAGCCTCGACACCACCTATCTCGCACGGCTGGGCGAGCTGGTCACCGCGGCACTCGCCGCGCGTTCGGCATGACCCCGGCGGCGAACGCCGCCCGCGAAGCCTTTCTCCGTCACCTGGCGCTGGAGCGGCGCCTGTCCCCGCGCACCGTCGAGTCCTATGGGCGCGACCTCGCATCCCTCGCCACCTGGTGCGAGGACGAGGCCATCGGCGACTGGCGCGCGCTCGGCACCATCCCGCTCACCCGTTATCTCGCCGCGCGCCACGGCGGCGGTCTCAGTCCGCGCAGCCTCGCCCGGGCGCTCGCAGCGATCCGCGCCTTCGTGCGCTGGGGCCTGAAGCAGGGCGTGTTCGAAAAAGACCCGACCGTGAGCGTGCGCCCGCCGAAGATACGCCGCACCCTGCCCGCCACGCTCGACGTGGACGAGGCGGCGCGGCTCATGATTCCCGAGGCGGGCGACGACAGCCCGGAAACCTGCCGCGACCGCGCGCTGATGGAGTTGCTCTATTCCTCGGGCCTGCGCCTCGCCGAAGTCGCCTCGCTCGATCTCACCGATATCGATCTCGCCGAAGGCCTGGTGCGGGTGACCGGCAAGGGCTCCAAGACCCGCATCGTGCCGGTGGGCCGCAAGGCGCGCGAGGCGCTGAAAATCTGGTTGAAGGCCCGCGCGGCGCTCGTGCCGCCCGAAGAGCAGGCCCTGTTCGTCAGCCGCCGGGGTACGCGCCTCGCGCGGCGCTCGATCGAGGCCCGCATCAGCCACTGGGCGAAGAAGCTCGGTTTCGACCGCCGCGTCTATCCCCATCTGCTGCGCCATGCCTTCGCCACCCACATGCTGGAGTCCAGCGGCGACCTGCGCGCGGTGCAGGAACTGCTGGGGCACGCGAGCCTAGCGACCACCCAGATCTACACCCACCTTGATTTTCAGCATCTAGCCCGCACTTATGACAAGGCACACCCGCGGGCACAGCGCAAACGCCGCGATCCGGAGGATCAGAGCTAAAGCCCGCGCCATACGACAGCCTGCGCCCCGCGCGCGAAGGATTGATTCTCGATGCAACAATTCCACGGCACCACCATCCTGTGCGTGCGCCGCGGCGACACTGTCGCCATGGCTGGCGACGGGCAGGTATCCATGGGCGACACCATCTTCAAGGGCAATGCCCGCAAGGTGCGCCGCCTGGCCAAGGGCGGGGTCCTGGCCGGCTTCGCCGGCGGCACGGCCGACGCCTTCACACTCACCGAAAAGTTCGAGGCCCAACTCGAAAGCCACAACAACAACCTCACCCGCGCTGCGGTGGCGCTCGCCCGCGAATGGCGCAGCGACCGCGTGCTGCGCCGGCTGGAGGCCTTGCTTACGGTGGCCGACAATTCCGCCTCGCTGATTATTTCCGGCAACGGTGACGTGATCGAGCCCGAGGACGGCATCATGGCGATCGGCTCCGGCGGCCAGTACGCCATGGCCGCGGCCCGTGCGCTGCTCCGCCACTCGGAGCTGCCGGCGCCCGAGATCGCCCGCACGGCGCTCGGCATCGCCGGCGAGATCTGCGTCTACACCAACAGCAACATCACCCTGGAGACCCTGCCCGAGGAGGCCGCGAAATCATGACCGAGACGATGACCCCCCGCGAAATCGTGGCCGAGCTCGACCGCTACATCATCGGCCAGAACGAGGCCAAGCGCGCCGTCGCCATCGCCCTGCGCGACCGCTGGCGCCGCATGCAGCTCGACGACGACCTGCGCCCCGAAGTGATGCCCAAGAACATCCTGATGATCGGCCCGACGGGCGTAGGCAAGACCGAGATCGCCCGCCGCTTGGCGAACCTCTCCGGCGCGCCGTTCATCAAGGTAGAGGCGACCAAGTTCACCGAGGTCGGCTACGTCGGCCGCGAAGTGGATTCGATTATCCGCGACCTGGCGGAAGTGGCGATCAAGGCCGCCCGCACCAAGGCCAAGCAGGAAGTGCGCGTGCGCGCCGAGCAGATGGCCGAGGAGCGCCTGCTCGACGCGCTGCTGCCGCGCCCCCGCGGCCACGTCGGCTTCGCCAACCAGCCCGAACCGGCACCCAACACCAGCGAGGAGACCCGCGACAAGATTCGCCAGCAGCTGCGCGCGGGCGCGCTCGACGAGCGCGAGGTCGACATCGAGATCAGCGCCGCCCAGCCGAACATGGAAATCATGACCCCGCCGGGCATGGAAGAGATGACCGGGCAGCTCGAGAACATGCTGCGCGGCGCGATGGGTTCGCGCCAGGAAAAGCGCCGCGTGAAAGTCGGCGAGGCGCTGAAGCTCCTGGCCGAGGACGAGGCCGGCAAGCTCGTCAACGAGGAAGAAGTGCGCCGCATCGCGATCCGCGAGATCGAAGACAACGGCATCGTATTCATCGACGAGCTCGACAAGGTCGCCCGGCGCAGCGGCGAAGGCGTTGGTGGTGCCGACGTTTCGCGCGAAGGCGTGCAGCGCGACCTGCTGCCGCTGGTGGAAGGCTCCACCGTGAACACGCGCTACGGCATGGTGCGTACCGACCACATCCTGTTCATCGCCTCCGGCGCGTTCCACCTGTCCAAGCCTTCGGATCTGATTCCGGAGCTGCAGGGCCGGTTGCCGATCCGCGTCGAGCTCAAGGCGCTCACGAGTGACGACTTCGTACGCATCCTCACCGAACCCAGGGCCGCGCTGACGATCCAGTACGAAGCCCTGATGGCGACCGAAGGCCTGCAGCTTCGTTTCACCGACGACGGCGTGCGCCGCATCGCCGAGGTGGCCTTCCAGGTCAACGAGCAGACCGAGAACATCGGTGCACGGCGCCTGCACACCATCATGCAGCGGCTGCTGGAAACCGTCTCCTACGAGGCGCCGGACCGGGCCGGACACACCGTGGTGGTGGATGCCGAATACGTCGATTCGCACCTCGGCGAGCTGGTGCAGGACGAGGACCTCTCCCGCTTCATTCTGTAAGAGGGACTCTCGCCACGGTGCCACGACACGACGAGGGAAGGACTTCTCGCCAAGGCGCCAAGACGCAAAGATAAATACTTGCCCCTTCTCCCCTCGCCGAGGGGAGAAGGTTGGGATGAGGGGTGCGCCGCGCAGCGGCGATTGATCCGTCGAATCCCCCTCCGACTCCCCCTTCCTCGCTGCGCGAGCAAAGGGGAGGGTCTCAGGAGCGGCGGTCCCCGCCGCGATGCGTTGAACTGGATACCGGCCTGCGCCGGAACGACGATGACCCGTGCTTCAACGCTGACTCCTCCGTGTGCCGTTAGTCGCGCCGAGAAGCGCAGCCCGCAACGGGGGAACAGGGAGGCATGTCAGGAACCTCTCTCCCACCAGCGCGTGAGCCACGTTGCTGGCCTGCCTGCGTGCCATCAAGGCGCGCCGTGCAGCGCGTAGCACGGCTACGGGCAAGCGGCGCAACGCCGAGGGCGCGCAGGCGGGCCGCAACCCGAAGGGACGGGCCGGATGGCCCCCGCGGCTTTGTCGCTCCTCGCTTATTGGGAGTCACCCAACCGCACTCGTCGCTTCGCGCCCCGGAGGCCATCCGGCTCCGTCGCGGCCACGCGGTGGTGGGAGAGAGGTTCCCGGCCCGGAGCGATATATCGCGGAGGGCGAGTTCCGACCGGCCCGTTGCGGGCGAGCATCGCAGGGGAGCCCCAAGGCTGTGCCTTGGGGCCGCGACTTCCGGCACGATGCTTTTGGTAACTTTTGGCGAAACAAAAGTTACCCCGCCGGGAGGGCCAATAAACAATTCTTCGCGGCGGGGACCGCCGCTCCTACAAGACCTCTGCGTCTTGGCGCCTCTGCGAGAATTATCAAACCGGGACCCGGGCACTAAAATAGTGCCTATGAACGAAACCACCCCGACGCCGACCGAGATCCGCGCGCGCAGCGCGGCCAAAGAGCTGTTCGTGCGCTTCGACAACGGCGAGGAATTCGCCTTGCCCTTCGAGTACCTGCGGGTCTATTCGCCCTCCGCCGAGGTCACCGGCCACGGCGGGCCGCGCCTGCTGATCGCGGGCAAGGAGGACGTCGGGGTCAAGGCGATCGAGCCGGTCGGGCAGTACGCGATCCGTATTGTCTTTGATGACGGCCACGATTCGGGGCTGTATTCGTGGCGCATCCTGCACGACCTGGGCACGAATTTCGAGAAGAACTGGAGCGAATACACAGCAAAACTCGAGAAAGCTGGAATGCGCCGCAGCCCCCGTCCCTTAGAATGAGAGGCCTTACACCGGCGAATCCAGCGTGACGGAAGACACCACCGATTTCGGTTTCGAACAGGTCTCGCCCGCCGAGAAGACGCGGCGGGTGCGTGCCGTGTTCGAATCCGTGGCGCCGAGCTACGACGTGATGAACGATTTGATGTCCGGCGGGCTGCACCGGCTGTGGAAACGTTTCGCGCTGATGCACACCGGCCTGCGGCCCGGCGGCAAGGTGCTGGACCTGGCCGGCGGGACCGGCGACATCGCCCAGGGGCTGGCCCGCCAGGTCGGGCCGGAAGGCGAGGTCGTGCTCGCCGACATCAATCCCGCCATGCTCGGTGTCGGACGCGACCGGGCGATCGATGCGGGACTGGGCGGGCGCATTCGCATCACGACGGCCAATGCCGAGTGCCTGCCGTTTCCGGATGCGCACTTCGATTGCGTCACGATCGGCTTCGGCCTGCGTAACGTGACCCATAAGGACCAGGCATTGAAGGAGATGCGCCGCGTGCTCGCCCCGGGCGGCCGGGCATTGGTGCTGGAATTCTCGCGCCCCAATCCGTTGCTTGCGCCCGCCTACGACCTCTACTCCTTCAAGGTGCTCCCGCAACTCGGGCGCTGGGTCGCCAAGGACGCGGACAGTTACCGGTATCTCGCCGAGTCGATCCGCAAGCATCCGGACCAGGACACGCTGGCCGCCATGATGGAAACCGCCGGTTTCGACCACGTCCGCTATTACAACCTGACCGGCGGCATCGTGGCCCTGCATGTGGGGTACGCCTTATGAACGACCAGCCCCCCCGCAGCCTGCCCGCCCCGGTGCTCGATGCCACCAGCCGTGTGCTCAACGCGGCGCTCGGCGCCGACCCCAAGATCCGCAAGGACCTGGCCGAGCTGGCCGGGCGCAGAATCGCGATCCTGATCGAAGATTGGAACCTGACCGTCGAGGCCGATATCGGCGAAGGGCGGCTCGAGCTGGCGCCGCCGGGAAGCGATGCCCCGGATGCGGAGGTATCCGGCAGCCTGCAGCAACTGGTCGCAGCCGGCCGCAGTGGCTCGCCCAAGGGGTTATCAGTCACAGGTGATGCCGAGCTGGTGCACGGACTAGCACGGTCGATGGCCCGCATGCCCGCGGCCGCCTGGGAGAAGATGGCGCAAACCATCGGCGACGTGCCGGCACGCGGACTGGAACGCATGGCCGGGTTCCTGCGCAGCGTCTTCACCGATACCCGCGAGCGGGTGTCCGACACCCTGTCCGAATATCTGCAATACGAACTCCGTGCCGTCGCGACGCGTAACGAGGTGGAGGAATTCATGAGTGCGGTCGACCGCATTCGTGACGATACCGAACGCTTGGCCAAACGTTTCGACCGCCTGGAACGCAAGTCATGATCGGCCTGCGCCAGATCCTGCGCTTCGCCCGGATCAACTGGGTGCTGTTGCGCTACGGGCTGGACGAGCTGATCCTAGGCGCGCCGTGGCTGCGCCCATTCCGTTTCCTGCGCTATCTGCGCCCGTGGGCTTTGCTCCAGACACGCCGCGACCCTGCTCCCGTGCGGGTTCGCAAGGCGCTGGAAGACCTCGGTCCGATCTTCGTCAAACTCGGCCAGATGCTTTCGACGCGCGCCGACCTGCTGCCCCCTGCCTATGCCGAGGAACTCTCCCGCCTGCAGGACCAGGTGCCGCCATTCCCCGGCAAGATCGCGCGGCGCCGGCTCGAGACGCTTTACGGGCGCAAGCTCGAAACCCTGTTTGCCGAATTCGACGAGACGCCGCTCGCTTCCGCCTCGATCGCCCAGGTGCATGCCGCACGACTCGTCACCGGCGAGAGCGTGGTCGTAAAGGTGCTGCGCCCGCACATCCAGCGGATCATCGAGGACGACCTGTCGCTGATGTACCTGTTCGCCAGGCTGGCGGAACGTTACCTCGGTGAAGCCAAGCGCCTGCACATTACTGACACTGTGGCGGAATACGACAACACGATCCACGCCGAGCTGGATCTGGTGCAGGAAGGCTCGAACGCCGCCCAGCTGCGGCGTAATTTCGAAGGCTCGCCACTCCTTTATGTGCCCAAGGTGTACTGGGACTACACGCGCGCGGGGGTGCTGGTGCTCGAGCGCATCAAGGGCATCCCCATCGACGACATCGACGCGCTCAAGAAATCCGGCGTGAACATGGAGGAGCTCGCCGAGAGCGGTGTGGAGATTTTCTTCAGCCAGGTGTTCCAGCACAACTTCTTCCATGCCGATATGCATCCCGGCAACCTCTTCGTCGATGTAACCGACCCGCAGGCGCCACGCTACATCGCTGTGGACTGCGGCATTTGCGGCACGCTCACCGACGAGGACCAGCGATATCTCGCGGAAATCTTCCTCGCCTTCTTCAACCGCGACTACGACAAGGTTGCGCGCCTGCACGTGGAATCGGGCTGGGTCCCGAAAGGCACCCGCGTGAACGAATTCGCAGCCGGCGTGCGCGCCGTGTGCGAGCCGATCTTCAACCGTCCGCTCAAGGACATTTCCTTCGCCCAGTTGCTGCTGCGCCTGTTCCAGACCGAGCGCCGCTTCCACATGGAGATCCAGCCCCAGCTCACGCTGCTGCAAAAGACCCTCCTGCACATCGAGGGCCTCGGGCGCATGGTGTACCCGGACCTGGATCTGTGGGCATCGGCACGGCCGTTCTTGGAAGAGTGGATGCGCGAGCGGGTCGGCCCACGCGGCACCTGGCGCAATATCCAGCGCGACCTGCCCGAGCTGGGCCCGATGATCGCGCAAACCCCCAAGCTCGCCTTCGCCGTCCTGAACAAGGCCATGGAAGGCGAACTCGAAGTCAAACTCGGCGACAATGCCCTGCGCGGCATCGCCCATGAGCTGGTCACGGAGCGCCGTGCCCGGCGCCGCAGCATGGCCGGGGCGGCCTTCCTGATTTCCGGCGCGGTGCTCGTCGGCCTGTCCTGGCACCCGCAGTGGGCCGCCTGGGCGATCAGCGGCGCCGGACTCGTGTTGCTCCTCTGGCCCAGCCGCCGCTGAAAATTCGCGACGGCATACTGCCGCGCCCTTATAGAAACTCTCGCAAAGACGCCAAGACGCAGAGGTCTTGGCGTCTTTGCGAGATTTCTTTCTCCGTTGCGCCGTAGCGCCGTTGCGAGAGATTTTCCCTTGGCGATCTCTGCGTCTCTGCGAGAGTCTTATTCTTCGGTGACGGCTTCGTAGCAGGATGGCTGGAAACGTGGCGTGCACACGGCAAGAAACGTCAACTTGTGCTCTCCGGTATTGGTGATTCTCTGCGGCGCACCGGCTTTGATGTGCACCACGTCTCCCGGGCCTACATCGCGTTCGTAGCCGTCCACCTCGACGCGGCCCCGGCCGCTCAATATCAGGTAACGCTCGGTCGTGCCGCGCAATCGGTGCAAGGTCGTTTGCACGCCAGGGGCGACGCGTACCCGGGCGACGGATACGGCTTCGTCGTCTTCCTGGTTCAGCCATTCGCTGATGTAACAGCGCTCAGCAGTCAAATATTCCGCAAAGGGGCGCTTACGACCACCCGCCGCATGATTCATGTGAATTCCTTTTTCTCCGAGGGCGAACAAAGACTAACGCGCTATGGCCGGCGTTGTAAATCTCTTATACTGCAAGCCAGTGCCATTTTAGTGGCAACCGACACTGATTAACACCGGGGAGGGACACCATGAACTCAGAGATCAAGCCCGAGGAACGCCAGATGGCCATGTTCACGCACATGGCCGCGCTGTTCGGACTCGTTTTCCCGTTCGGCAACATCATCGGCCCGTTGGTGCTGTGGCTGATCAAGAAAGACACCATGCCTTTTGTCGATGATCAGGGCAAGGAGGCGTTGAATTTCAATATCACAATCGCCATAGCCTGGATCGTCTCCATGATCCTGCTTCTGATCTTTATCGGCTATATCCTGATGGTCGTCCTGGGTGTAGCATGGTTTGTATTCGTCATTATCGCTACCATCAAGGCCGGCGAAGGCGAAGCCTACCGCTATCCGATCACGATACGTTTCCTCCGCTAGCCATTGTAAATACCGGATACAAAAAAGGCAGCCCGATGGCTGCCTTTTTGATCGATCTTGCAGGCGATCAGCCGCCGCTCTTGCCCACCATGTAGTCCACGGCCGCCTTCACGTCGGCATCGCTGAGGCTCGAAGCCCCGCCCTTGGGAGGCATATAACCCCGCTCGCCCTTGAAGCCGTTAATGGCATGGTCGTAGAGCTTGGCCTTGCTGGTCTTGGCCAGGATCGCCCCCCACACCTTGGTGTCGCCGATCTTCGGCGCACCGGCCACGCCCGTGGCATGGCACGCGGAGCAATGCGCTTTCCAGATGGCTTCGCCGTCCGGTTTGCTGCCGCTGCTGTTCGCCGCGACGCTCTTGGTCCCCGCAGCCATGGCCGAACCCTGGCCGTTACCGGATTTACCGGACTGCGCAGCGGCGCGCTTGGATGCCTTGATCTGATGCAATTGCATGTACTCGACATAGCTGTAGCCGCTATGACTGTCCACACCGGTCTCGCCCACGATCAGGAAGGAAATGAAGATAAAGAAAATCGTGATCACGACCAACGCCACCAGGACCCACGAGAAGTGGCGTATAAAAACTCGATCGTCGTGCAATGTCATCGCATACTCCTTGTGCACTTGGCGGCGCGACGCGGGTCTCTTGGCTTGATTTGACCCGCCAAATCCGGGATTGGGCCGTTTGCCCGGCCCGGAAGTGCTCACAATTATAAAGGCAGGCCCGCCGACACGCTACAATATCCACCGACGCGCCCTTAGCTCAGCTGGATAGAGCGCAGCCCTCCGGAGGCTGAGGTCAGAG
>CAZPJI010000059.1:5409-10732 GCA_964586925.1 uncultured Gammaproteobacteria bacterium | reverse complement strand
CGTGCACCGCGTTGCCGTGCGTGTCGCCGAACACCTGGAACTCGATGTGGCGCGGATGCTCGATGTATTTCTCCAGCAGCACCTCGTCGTCACCGAAAGCGTTCTTCGCTTCGCGTTTGGCGCCGTCGAGCGCGTCGCCGAAGTCCCCGGCCTTGTGGACGATGCGCATGCCCTTGCCGCCGCCGCCGGCGGTAGCCTTGATCATCAGCGGAAAACCGATGCGCTTGGCCTCCGCCTCGAGTGTCTTCTTCGCCTGGTCGTCGCCGTGATAGCCGGGCACCACCGGCACGCCCGCTTTTTCCATCAACGCCTTGGCCGCGCTCTTGGAGGCCATTGCGTCCATGCTCTCCGGCGAGGGTCCTATGAAGACAATCTTCGCCTTCTTGCAGCGCCGCGCGAATTCGCTGTTCTCGGACAGGAACCCGTAGCCGGGATGGATCGCGTCGGCGCCCGTTTGCTTCGCCGCCTCGAGGATGCGGTCCATGTCGAGGTAGGATTTTGCGGCCTGCGCCGGGCCGATGAACACGGCCTCGTCGGCTGCCTGCACGTGCATGGCGTGACGGTCCGCGGTCGAGTACACGGCGACTGTGGACACACCCATCCGCTGACAGGTCTGGATCACTCGGCAGGCGATTTCGCCACGATTGGCGATGAGGATTTTCTTAAACATCCGGGAAATTTTACAGGCTGGGCCCCTCGGGCGCCATCGAAAGCCCGTTTTCGGATCAGCGGTCGGGATCGAGGAAGCCTGCCATGTCGTCTTTGATCTTCTGGCGCAGTTCTGCGATACGCATGGCGTACTGCTCCATTTTGCGGTCACGCTCGCTGCGAGGCGTCCATTTGGGCACGCTCACCTTGCGCCCTTCCTCGTCCAGCGCCACGAACACCACGATGCAACTGGTGGTCAGACGGGTCGCCTTCTCGCGCGGGTTACGGGCCCGCACCTCCACGCTGATATGCATGCTCGAATGGCCCGTGTACAGCAGCCGGGCCTTTACATCGACCACGTCGCCGATCGAAATCGGTGACAGGAAGCGGATATCGCCGACATAGACCGTCACACAGTAGTGACCGCTCCAGCTTGCGGCACAGGTGTAGGCGGCCTGGTCGATCCATTTCATCACCGTGCCGCCGTGCACGTTGCCGCCGAAGTTCACTTCACTGGGTTCGGCCAGGAAGCGGAGCGTAATTTCGTTACGGGTCTTTGCCATGTCCTATTCGCCTTCCCAGTAGTCACGAGCATCCTCGCGGCGCGCGAGATGGCGGAAGCGTTGTGGCTTGCCGGATGCGTCCGCCGGCAGTTCCTCGTACACGCCGAACTTGCCCGAGTCCGGGTAATCGCAAATCTCCACGTCCGCCAGCGTGCTGAGCGCGAGGTAGCGCATCTCCGTCTCTCCGGTATTGAGGATCTGATGCGCGGTCTCCGGGCCGCCGGTGGGGCAGGCGACGATGTCGCCGGGCTTGAGCGGATAGGTCGCCTCTCCGTAGCGCAGCTCGCCCGTGCCCTCGAGGATGAAAAACATTTCCTCTTCGACGTGGTGGCAGTGGAAGGGGCAATTGGTCTTGCCCGGCGCGACTACGGTGAGGTTGTAGCCGAGCTTGCGGGCGCCAATGCGGCTCGCGATTTCGCCCCGGCGGATGTCGTACTTGTCCGCCGTCTCGCCCTTGGGCGTTCTTTCCGGTGGGGCGCCGCGCAGCTCCACGTCGGCGATGTTGAGGATTGGGGTGTTCATCAGTTATGTCCCCCGGAACTTTCCTTGCTCGCATGGCAGGCGGTAGTCGCATTAGGCGAGTGGACTTCGAGGGGTGGCGTCGGGACAAATTTGGCGTTAGGTTTGTATTTTATCGAGCCCGCGCACACGTCCCCTTCCTCAGAGCCTTTGAGCCAGCGCATCAACTGGGCAGTGCGTGCTTTCGTAAGTGACTCGTCGTATTGGGCCTCGCACATGGGGAACACGGTGCCGTAATACATGGGTTCATCCGAGTGCGGGAACATCATTTTCATCTGGGCTTTCTTGTAGGCGACCCAGGCTTTCTGCGATGCCTTCAGCGCCTTGATAAAGACGGTGTCACCCGCGTATTCCTTCAATACTTCGTCGTACACCTTCGCGAGTTTGTCCTTGGCGTCTTGATTATGTTGTCCGGCGCACGCGTCCAGTGCCGATTGGGTCATCGCTGTGTCATAGCAGTCTTTCGCTTTCCTTCGTCCCGCTGCATTAGCGTTGGATGATGCTGCGACCGTAAGAAACAACAGACATATAACCAAGCCCCCTCTCAGTAGTTTCATTTCTTCGTACTCCATTTGGGCTTGCGCTTTTCCAGGAATGCCGAGAGGCCCTCCTGGCCTTCTTCCGAAACACGCAGGCGGGCGATCAGGGCGGCGGTTTCCCGTTTCAACGTTTCCCGCTCGTCGGCGCTCGCGGCATCGGTCATGACGACCAGTTTCTTCGCGGCGGCCAGGGCCTCGGGGCCGGCTTGCAGCAGGGCAGCAATGAACCCCTCGACCCGTTCGTCCAAGTCCTCGGGAGACGCGACCTCGTGCAGCAGGCCGATGGCCTGTGCGGTGTCGGCGGGCATCACCTCGGCGGTCTGGAAATAGCGCCGCGCCTGGCGCGGGCCGATCGCGCGCACCACGTAGGGGGCAATCACGGCGGGCACCAGGCCGAGCTTCACTTCGGTCAGCGCCATCTTCGCGTAGGGCGTGCCCACGGCGATGTCGCAGCAGGCGATCAGGCCCACGCCGCCGCCGAACACGGCGCCGTTCACGCGCGCGATGGTGGGCTTGGAGAGGCCGTCGAGCACCGCCATCAGCTCGGCCAGTTCGAGTGAGTCGTCGCGGTTCTGCTCTTCACTGAAATCCGCCATGGAGCGCATCCAGTTCAGATCCGCCCCGGCCGAGAAGGACTTGCCCGCGCCGGTCAGGATCACGATCCGCACGCTGTCGTCGCTGTCGAGCTGCCGCAGCTTGCCGGTCAGCTCCGCAATCAGCTCGTCGTCGAAGGCGTTGTGCTTTTCGGGGCGGTTCAGCGTCAGTGTCGCCACGCCCCGCTCGTCGGTATTCAGTTCCACGTAATCAGTCATGAGTCGGGTTTAGTTTCGTTCGGACTCTAGGATAACCGCCTTCCAGGCCGGAGGGATTGGAGCGGGCTGTCGCCTGGAAGGAAGATATCTCGCTACGGCGCAACGAAGAAGAGAAGAGGGGCTCTCACAAAGGCGCCAAGCCCGCCAAGAAGAAGTTACTTCCCTTTGTTGTAGGAGCGACGTCCCGGCCGCGAACGGCTTCCGGTGGCACGCCCTATCGCGGCGGGGACCGCCGCTCCTACACTCTCCGGTTGTGCCGTCGGGCGCGCCGAGAAGCGCAGTCCGCAACGGGGGAACAGGGAGGCATGTTTGAGGCCGGAGCGATATATCGCGCCGGCCGAGTTCCGACCGGCCCGTTGCGGGCGAGCATCGCAGGGGAGGTGCAAGGCCGTAGGCCTTGCAGCCGCGAACGCTCGGCACGGTGCTTTTGGTGACTTTTGGCGAAACAAAAGTCACCCCGCCGGGAGGGCGTTGCAATGCATCGCATTGCAACATCACATCCGGAAGACGCCGTAGCGGCCGCCGTCCTCGAGCGGCGCGTTGGCGGCGGTCGCGAGCGCCAGGCCGAGCACGCGGCGGGTGTCGGCGGGATCGATGATGCCGTCGTCCCACAGCCGCGCCGTGGCGTAATAGGGATGGCCCTGCGTCTCGTACTGCTCGCGAAGCGGCGCCTTGAATTCTTCTTCCTCTTTCTCGCTCCAGGTGTCGCCGCGCGCTTCGATGCCGTCGCGCTTGACGGTCGCGAGCACGCTTGCGGCCTGTTCGCCGCCCATCACCGAGATGCGCGCGTTGGGCCACATCCACAAAAAGCGCGCGCCGTAGGCGCGGCCGCACATCGCGTAGTTGCCCGCGCCGAAGCTGCCGCCGATGATCACGGTGAACTTGGGCACGGTGGCGCAGGCGACGGCCATCACCATCTTGGCGCCGTCCTTGGCAATGCCGCCCTGCTCGTATTTCTTGCCGACCATGAAGCCGGTGATGTTTTGCAAAAACACCAGCGGGATGCGGCGCTGCTCGCAGAGCTCGATGAAGTGCGCACCCTTGAGCGCGGACTCGGAAAACAGGATGCCATTGTTGGCGATGATGCCAACGGGGCGGCCGTAGATGCGGGCGAAGCCGGTCACCAGCGTCTTGCCGTAATTGGTCTTGAACTCCTGGAAGTCGGAGCCGTCCACCACGCGCGCGATGACCTCGTGCACGTCGTAGGGGTAGCGCGTCTCGGTGGGCACCACGCCGTAGAGTTCGTCGGCTGCGTAGCGGGGTTCCAGCGGCTCGCTGTCGGCGGTGGCCGTGGGCGCTTCCCGGTTGAGGTGCGCCACCACGTCGCGCGCCATCTGCAGCGCGTGTTGATCGTTGTCGGCCAGGTGGTCGGTCACGCCCGAGACCTTGCTGTGGACCTCGCCGCCGCCGAGCGTCTCGGCATCGACGACTTCGCCGGTCGCCGCTTTCACCAGCGGCGGGCCGCCGAGGAAGATGGTGCCCTGGTTGCGCACGATGATCGCCTCGTCGCACATCGCGGGCACATAGGCGCCGCCGGCCGTGCAGGAACCCATCACCACCGCGATCTGGGGGATGCGCTCGCGCGACAGGCGCGCCTGGTTGTAGAAGATGCGGCCGAAGTGTTCCTTGTCCGGGAATACCTCGTCCTGCAGCGGCAGAAAGGCGCCGCCGGAATCGACCAGGTAGAGGCAGGGCAGGCGGTTCTCCAGCGCCACTTCCTGCGCCCGCAGGTGTTTTTTCACCGTCATCGGGTAGTAGGTGCCGCCCTTCACGGTGGCGTCGTTGGCGACCACCATCACCTCGCGTCCGTGGATGCGGCCGATGCCGGTCACGATGCCGGCGGCCGGGGCGGCGTCCTTGTACAGGCCGTGGGCCGCCAGGGCGGAGAGTTCCAGGAAGGGCGAGCCGGGGTCGAGCAGGGCCTCGATGCGGTCGCGCACGAGCAGCTTGCCGCGGTCGGTGTGCTTCTTGCGGGCCTTTTCGCTGCCGCCCAGAGCCGTTTTCGCGAGGTTGTTTCGCAGATCGGCGACCAATGCCCGCATGTGGTCGAAATTGGCGGTGAATTCCTCGCTATTGGTGTCGATGGTCGATTTGATGACCGGCATGCCGTCCTGCCTTGTTCTGCTGCCTCGAAACAGTCACCCATGATACCGCCAGCCCCGGCATCACGACGAATAGGCACCGTCAATCCTTCGTTCAACCGCGGCGCCTGTAGGAGCGGACGTCCCGGCCGCGATCCGGC
>CAZPJI010000059.1:3752-5309 GCA_964586925.1 uncultured Gammaproteobacteria bacterium | reverse complement strand
GCGGCGCCTGTAGGAGCGGACGTCCCGGCCGCGATCCGGCACCGATGAAGCCGAATGAGAGGGTCAGAAAAAGAATCCCGGCGCGGGGCCGAGATTCATGGTTTCGACTGGATACCGGCCTGCGCCGGTATGACGAGGTGGGTTTAGAGCATTTCCACGGCGATGGCCGTGGCTTCTCCGCCGCCGATGCACAGCGAGGCGATGCCGCGCTTGCCGCCGCGCGCCTTCAGGGCATGCAGCAGGGTGGTGGTGATGCGTGCGCCGGTGCAGCCGATCGGATGGCCCAGGGCGCAGGCGCCGCCGTTCACGTTCACCTTCTCGTGCGGCAGGCCCAGGTCCTTCATCGCGGCCATGGTCACGACGGCGAAGGCCTCGTTGATCTCGTAGAGGTCCACGTCCTTCTCTTCCCAGCCGAGCTTCTTCTGCAGGCTGTCGATGGCGCCCACCGGGGCGGTGGTGAACCAGGCCGGCTCCTGCGCGAAGCTCGAATGCCCGGTGATGCGGGCGAGCGGCTTGAGGCCGCGCTTCTTCGCCTCGGACTCGCGCATCAGTACCAGCGCAGCGGCGCCGTCGGAGATCGAGGCGGAGCTGGCTGCCGTCACCGTGCCGTCCTTCTTGAAGGCGGGGCGCAGGTTCGGGATCTTCTCGATCTTGGAGCGGCCCGGCTCCTCGTCGGTGTCCACCACGACCTCGCCCTTGCGGGTCTTCACGGTCACCGGCGTGATCTCGTTCTTGAAGGTGCCGTCCTCGGTCGCCTTCTGCGAACGCTTCACGGATTCGACCGCGAATTCGTCCTGCATCTCGCGGGTGAAACCGTACTTCTCGGCGCACAACTCGCCGAACACGCCCATCGACTGGCCGTCGTAGGGGTTGGTCAGCCCGTCCCAGGCCATGTGATCGACCATCTTCGCGTCGCCGTAGCGGATGCCGGCGCGCGCATTGACCATGTGCGGGGCGTTGGTCATCGATTCCATGCCGCCGGCGACCACGATGTCGGCTGAGCCGGCGGTGATCAGGTCGTGCGCCAGCATGACTGCCTTCATGCCCGAGCCGCACACCTTGTTGATTGTGGTGCAGCCCACCGACTTTGGCAGCCCGGCGCCGAGCGCGGCTTGGCGGGCGGGCGCCTGACCCAGGTTGGCGGGCAGCACGCAGCCCATGATGACTTCGCTGACGTCGCCGCCGTCGATGCCGGCGTCGGCCAGCGCCGCCTTGATGGCCTCGGCGCCCAGTTCCTGGGATTTCACCGAGGCGAATTGGCCCAGCATCGAACCGATGGCGGTCCGGCGGGCCGAGACGATGACGATGGGATCTGCGCTCATGACAACTCCGTATTCATTTCAAATTCAGGTAAACGGTATATAAATCTCGTCATTCCCGCGAAAGCGGGAATCCAGTCCAAATTCTTCGCGACGGGGACCGTCGCTCCTACAATCTTCGTTCAGCCGTGGCGCTTGTAGGAACGGACGTCCCGGCCGCGATCCGGCTCCGGTGGTTCGGCGCTTCGCGACGGGGACCGTCGCTCCTACAATCTTCGTTCAGCCGTGGCGCTTGTAG
>CAZPJI010000059.1:0-3652 GCA_964586925.1 uncultured Gammaproteobacteria bacterium | reverse complement strand
CCGCGATCCGGCTCCGGTGGTCCAACTCTTCGCGACGGGGACCGTCGCTCCTACATCCTTCGTTCAGCCGTGGCGCCTGTAGGAGCGGACGTCGCGGCCGCGATGCGGCTCCGGTGGTCCGGCGCTTCGCGACGGGGACCGTCGCTCCTACATTCTTCGTTCAACCGTGGCGTCTGTAGGAGCGGACGTCCCGGCCGCGAAGGCGCAGGGCGCCTAGCCGTCGTTGAACAGCTCGCGCCCGATCAGCATGCGCCGGATCTCGTTGGTGCCCGCGCCGATGTCGTAGAGCTTGGCATCGCGCAGCAGGCGCCCCGTCGGGTACTCGTTGATGTAGCCGTTGCCGCCGAGCGCCTGGATCGCTTCCAGGGCGACCTTCACGGCCTGCTCGGAGGCATAGAGCAGGGCGGCCGCGGCCTGGTTGCGCTGCTTGCTGCCGCTGTCGAAGCGCTGCCCGATAGAGTAGGAGTAGGCGCGCGCCGTCTCCAGGGCGATGAACATGTCCGCCACCTTGCCCTGCATCAGCTCGAACTCGCCGATCGCGCGCCCGAACTGCTTGCGTTCCCGCACGTACGGCAGCACCGTATCGAGCGCCGCGGCCATCAGGCCGATCGGCCCGCCGCTCAGGATCAGGCGCTCGGAATCCAGCCCGCGCATCAGCACGTAAACGCCCTGGTCGACCTCGCCAAGGACGTTTTCATGCGGAATCTCGCAGTCCTCGAAGACCAGCTCCGAGGTGTTGGAGCCGCGCATCCCGAGCTTGTCGAGCTTCTGCGCCGCCTTGAACCCCTTTATCCCCTTTTCGACCAGGAAGGCCGTGATCGACTGCGTGCCTGCGTCTTTAAAAGGCGAGGTGCGCATGTACACGATCGCGACGTCCGCGTCCGGGCCGTTCGTGATCCACATCTTGGTGCCGTTGGCGATCCACACGTCGCCCTTGCGCTCGGCGTGGCAGCTCATCGAGCCCACCACGTCGGAGCCGGCGCCCGGCTCGGACATCGCCAGCGCGCCCACCCACTCGCCGGAAATCAGCTTGGGCAGGTATTTCGCACGCTGGACGTCGTTGCCGTTCAGAAAGAGATTATTCACGCACAGGTTGGAGTGCGCGCCGTAGGACAGGCCCACGGCGCCCGAGGCGCGCGAGATCTCCTCCATCGCCACCAGGTGGGCGAGGTAGCCCATCCCGGAGCCTCCGAATTCCTCGGAGACCGTCAGCCCGTGCAGGCCCAGCTCGCCGATCTTCGGCCACAGGTCGCGGGGGAAGGTGTTGGTCTCGTCGATCTCTGCCGCGCGCGGTGCGATTTCCGCCTCGGCGAAACGTCGCACCGTCTCGCGCAGCAGGTCGAGATCTTCTCCGAGGCTGGGCGCTTCGATGCCCATCCTCAGGACAGCGTGTGGCGGCCGTTGATCGGGCGGCGTCGCGCCGGCAGGTACGGACGGCGCACCTTGGCCATTTCCGCGATGCGCTTTTCGGCCAGGTGGTCGGCCGCGAGGTACGTCGGCATGTTCTCGTGGTGCGAGATGCCGAACACGTGCATGCAGATGTCGAAGATGCGGTTGACCTGGTGGGTCGCGCGCTCGCGGTTGTAACCCTGGCGCTCGATGGCCACGTTGATCACGCCGCCGGCGTTGATCACGTAGTCGGGCACGTAGAGGATGTCGCGCTTGGACAGCTCGTCGCCCGTGGCGTTGGTATCGAGCTGGTTGTTCGCCGCGCCCGCGATAATCTCGCACTTGAGCTTCTCGAGCGTCTCCGGGTTCACCGAGCCGCCGAGCGCGCAGGGCGAGAACACCTTGGCGTCGGTCTCGTAAATCTCGTCCAGGCCCACGGCCTCGGCGCCGTGCTTCTCCACGGCATGCTGCAGGCGGGCCTGATCGGTGTCGGTGGCATAGACCTTGGCGCCGGCCTCGCCCAGCATCCGCACCAGGTGCATGCCCACGTGGCCCACGCCCTGCACGGCGAAGGACAGGCCCTTCAGGTCGCGCTTGCCGTACTTGTACTCGGCCGCGGCCTCGATGCCGCGGAAGGTGCCCAGCGCGGTGAACGGCGAGGGGTCGCCGCTGCCGCCGTGCGCGGCCGGGATGCCGACCACGTGGCTGGTCTCCTGAAAGATGTTTTCCATGTCCTCGACGGCCGTGTTGACGTCCTCGGCCGTGATGTAGCGTCCGCCCAGCGACTCCAGGAACCGGCCGAAGGCACGGAAGAACGCCTCGCTCTTGTCCTTCTTGGGATCGCCGATGATGACCGACTTGCCGCCGCCCAGGTTCAACCCGGCCACGGCGTTCTTGTAGGTCATGCCGCGCGACAGGCGCAGAACGTCGTAAAGGGCTTCATCATCGGTCTTGTACGGCAGCATCCGGCAGCCGCCGAGCGCCGGGCCGAGCGTGGTGTCGTGGATGGCGACGATGGCCTTCAGGCCGAAGTCGCGCGCGTGAAAGAACACCACTTCTTCGTGGCCCATCTCGGTGATGGAAGACATGATTTCCATGCGTGTTTTGCCTCCAGGTGAGGAATGGGCGGCGGTAGGGAACCGCCGCAGACAACGGGGCATTATACCGGCTGGACCCTCCTCGGGGGGCAGGCCCCCTATAATTAGGGGGTTGTAAACAGGATGTAGAACGCATGGCCAGGCCCGAAGAAGCAGTCAAAACCCGCGCAACCACGGGGAAAGAGCCGCCTTTGCGGTTCGTGACGGCGGCGAGCCTGTTCGACGGCCACGACGCCGCCATCAACGTCATGCGGCGCATCATCCAGGCCCAGGGCGCGGAGGTCATCCACCTCGGCCACAACCGCTCCGTGGAGGACGTCGTGCGTGCGGCTCTCCAGGAGGACGCCGACGCCATCGCCATCAGCTCCTACCAGGGTGGCCACGTCGAGTACTTCAAGTACATGGTGGACATGCTCAAGGAGCGCGGCGCCGGGCATATCCGGGTCTTCGGCGGGGGCGGGGGCACGATCACGCCCGAGGAGATCAAGGAGCTGCAGGACTACGGGGTGGAGCGCATCTACCACCCCAACGACGGCATGCACATGGGCCTGGTGGCCATGATCGAGGACGTGGTGAACCGCGCCGCCGAGGCGCGCCGCCCGACCGAGCGCCCCGCCAGGATCGACCCCACCGACGAGATTAGCGTAGGGGAGATGCTCTCGGCGCTGGAAGAGGACGCCATCGACAAGGCCGCGCTGGAGAAGCTCCGCAAGGAATGGCAGCTCGCGGCCGGCCAAACCCCGGTCATCGGCTTCACCGGCACCGGCGGGGCGGGCAAGTCCTCGGTGGTGGACGAGCTGCTGCTGCGCTTCCTCCACGCCTTCCCCGAGATGCGCATCGCGGTGCTTGCCGTTGACCCCACGCGCCGGCGCTCCGGCGGGGCGCTCCTGGGTGATCGCATCCGCATGAACAGCCTGCGCTCGGACCGCGTCTACATGCGCTCCATGGCCACGCGCCGCGCCCACGCCGCCACCAGCCGCGTGCTCCACGACAGCATCGACTTCCTCAAGAGCCAGCCCTACGACCTGGTGATCGTGGAGACGGCCGGCATCGGCCAGTCCGACTCCGAGATCGTGGACCTGGTGGACTTCCCCATCTACGTGATGACCAGCGACTACGGCGCGGCCAGCCAGCTCGAGAAGATCGACATGATCGACTTCGCCGAG
>CAZPJI010000058.1:0-11028 GCA_964586925.1 uncultured Gammaproteobacteria bacterium | reverse complement strand
GCCGATATTGAAGCTCGAGGAGATCAGCGCGAGATTGAGGACGTTGAAGTAGGCCTGGGATACCGACACAATCAGGCCCTGCAACGTCGACTCATAATTCGCTTCTGCCTCGGCCACAGTGTAGTCGGCGCCCTGGAGGGACTTGAACTGCTTCCAGTTGAACAGCGTCTGCGTCAGAGTGGCCCCCCACTGGGTGTTGCGCGTGTTGGATGTGCTGCCCAGGGTCGTCGGCGGCGTGCTGTAGGGATAGATCGAACTGCCGCTGTTGTTGTTCCAGGTGCGATTGGCGGTCACGTCCACGGACGGCATCAACTGGGCCCAGGCCTGGGGCTTGGCTTCCATCGAGGCATTGCGATTGGCCTTTGCCTGCTGGAAGGCGGGATCGTTGGCCTGTGCCAACTGCCAGACCTGCCACAGGTCCGTAGCGTGTGCCAGTGGCGCGCTCGCTGCGAGCAGCAGCGACAGGGGAAGAATTCGACGCAGCATTGGGAGTCAACCCTCGGTGTTTTACGGTACTATAACACTATGTTTCGGGGCTGGCAACCGCCTGGATTCGGCTTTCCCAGCCCGTGTGAATGATCTCCAGCAAGATGTCAGAATTCGAACCGCTGGATGGACGCCGCGCCGATCAAGGGCGGAACCACGGTTTCAAACAAGCCTTCCCGGCGCCATTCATCGTCTTCGACACGCGTTACCAGTTCCGCGCGCATGACGGGAGCCTGGCCCAGGAACCAGACCAATCGGCCGCCGTGGGCCAGGCGCTGCATGAACGAGCGGTCAGCCGCGGGCAGCGAGCCGGTCACGATAATGACGTCGTAGGTGGTGCCATCGGCGTCCAGTGTGTGCGCGTCTTCGCGAACCACGACGACATGTTCGGTGCCGCTTGCGCTCAAGGATTTTTCCGCAGCCTTCACGAGATCCTCGTGGTATTCCAGGCTGCGGACCTCGCCGCCCAGCGCCGCCAGGCAGGCGGTCAGATACCCGGTGCCGGTGCCGATTTCCAGCACGCGCTCGCCGCGCTGTACTTGCGCCGCTTGCAGGATACGCCCCTGGACGCTGGGGCGCAGCATGATTTGTCCGTGGCCGATCGGAATCTCGGAGTCGGCGTAGGCGAGGTTGCGGTACTGTTCGGGAACGAAGTGCTCCCGCGGCAGGTGTGACATGACGCCAACGACATCGGGATCGAGCACGTCCCAGCCGCGGATCTGTTGCCCGACCATCTGCTTGCGGGCTTCTTCAAAATTCATTTCGAGCATGTTTGCGGGTCCCTGTCGGCGTGTGGAACTTCGAAACGGCCCTACATTATCCCAGATCGTCGGCGTTTTCGCCTACCAGCCGGCGCAAGCGGCCGAGGTAGGCGGCATCGTCGGGCTGGCGGTTGCCCCGCTGCGCTTCCCACAGCGTCTCGGCGAGGCACTCGATCATGGCATGTTCCGCCTCATGGACGTCTTGCGCGGCCGCGAGCCGTTCGAAAATGCTGCGCACCCCGGGCGGGCGGTCGATGGCGACCTGTTCGCGAATCGCGATATGCAGGCCCATGTGCAGATAGGGGTTGGTGTGCCCGGCTTCCGGCGCGTACTCGGCTTCCAGTGCGGCCTCGCCGCTTTCAATCACGGCCTGGTATTCGGGGTGATCGGCGATGACTTCGGCGATACGCTGTTCCCCCACGGAAAGCGATTCGCCGCGTTGGGCCTTGACCCAGGCATCGCTGTAAGCGCGGCGGATTTCTTCGCGGGTGGCGGGCAGTCCGGGCATGGCGGCTTTCATCCGATCAGGAGCGGCATGCTAGCACCAGCGGTTGGTTTCGTGTTGGCGCACTACAATGCAGTCCTTTGACAAATCCGGGAGAGGACTGTGCCTCGGGTACTGACCGGCGCGGTACTGATCAGTTTTGCTGCGGTGTTCGTGGCGTTATCCGGGGTGGCTTCGGCCCCCGCAGCGTTCTACCGTCTGATCATCGGTTCGGCGGTGCTCCTGGGGCTGGCTTTTCTGCGCCGGGAGAAATTGCGCCTCGAACCACGATTCGTGGTCTACGTGTTGTTGGCCGGGGTGTCTTTTACGGCAGACCTCATAACGTGGCATCTGAGTATCTACCGGGTCGGGCCGGGTATCGCCACATTGTTGCCCAACTTCCAGGTGGTGCTCATGACGCTCGCCGGTTGGCTGGTCTGGCGCGAAAAGCTGACGCTTCGCATCGCCATCGCGATCGGGGTCGCCGTGGTCGGTCTGGTCGTTTTGCTGATGGCGGCGCCACAAGCGGGGCACATGCGCTTCAAAGCCGGTATCGGCTATGGAGTGGGCGCCGCAGTAGCCTACACGGCTTATCTGCTGTTCCTGCGTTTGGCCGGTGGTGCGGCAAGCCGCGAGGCGCCCGCGTTTTTCATCGGGTTCGTCACCCTGGTTGCGGCGATCGGCGCCTTGTGCTGGATTCTGATGCGGGGCGATAGCCTCGCGGTGCCGTTCGGCATGGCCTGGTTCTGGCTGGCCTGCTACGGCATCGGCTGCCAGGCGCTCGGCTGGTTTTTGATCTCGACCGGTCTGCCGCGCGTGCCCGCCGCGCTCGGCGGGCTATTGCTATTGTTGCAGCCGACGCTGACCTTTACCTGGGATCACCTGATTTTCGGACGCCGTTTCACGGTAATCGAACTGCTGGGTGCCGCGCTGGCGCTCGTGGGGCTTTATCTCGGCTTGCGCTGGCGCGCCGTACGGCGCGTGGCTGCTTCTTGATCGGGGGCCGGGGTCTTGTCGGGAAACTCGCACCACTTTGCGACCGGACAGCGCCAGCACTCGGGCTTGCGTGCCTTGCAGGTATAACGTCCCAGCAGAATCAGCCAGTGGTGCGCATCGAGCAGATATTTCTTCGGTATCGTTCGCACCAGTTGATCTTCGACGGCGCGCGGCGTTTTCCCGTGCGCCAGGCCGATGCGATTGGCGACGCGGAAAATATGCGTATCCACGGCCATGGTCGGTTCGCCGAACGCCGTGTTGAGTACCACGTTGGCGGTCTTGCGGCCTACGCCCGGCAGTGCCTCCAGCGCGGCGCGATCATGCGGTACTTTGCCATTGTGCTCTTCGAGCAAAATCTTTGCGGTTGCGACGATGTTCTTCGCCTTGTTGTTGTACAGGCCGATGGTGCGCACGTAAGGCTTGAGTCCCGTGACGCCGAGTTTGGCGATCGCGGCGGGCGTATTGGCCTTCGGGAACAGTTTTGCCGTCGCGGCATTCACGCCCTTGTCGGTGGACTGTGCGGAGAGGATCACGGCTACCAGTAATTCGAACGGCGAGCGGTAGACGAGTTCGGTCGTCGGATGCGGATTCTCCGCGGCCAGTGTCTCGAAGATCGCCTGGCGCTTGCGCGTATTCATCCCGATTGCCCGCGGCGCGCTTTCACGCGCGCAACGGCTTCGGCGATTTCCCGTTTGCGCCGGGCGACGTCTTCGGCGTCGGCGGAATCCAGGCGCCGTTGGCGTTTGCGTTGCGTATCGGCCAGCCGTGTTACGTGCCGCGCGTAACGCATCCGCAGTTCATCTGCGCGCATCCGCAAGCGCCGGTTTACGTCCTCTGCCTCTTCGGGCGAAGGGGCGAGATGCCGTTGCGCCTCGCCTTCGCTTTCGATCGGTTCGAGCGTGATGCAGTCGACCGGGCAGGGCGGGATGCACAGGCCGCAGCCGGTGCACGCGGCGTCGATGACTTCGTGCAGCAATTTGCCGGAGCCGACGATGGCATCGACCGGGCAGGCCGGCAGGCACTTGGTGCAGCCGATGCAGCGCTCGGCGTCGATACGCGCGACCTGCGCCGGCTGGCGCGGTTCGACATCGGCCGCGGGCGGCAAGGGCGGGTAACCGGTCAGTTTCGCAAGATTCTGCAGGACGGGCTCGCCGCCGGGCGGGCAACGGTTGATCTCGGCCTCGCCGCTTGCGATGGCTTCGGCATACGGGCGGCAGCCCGCGTAACCGCAGCGCTGGCACTGGTGCTGCGGCAGCAAGGCATCAATGGCGTCGGCGGTCGCGCCCATAGAAAATCCGGTCCTTACTTCACCTTCATGCCGGGCTCGGCACCGCTGTCGGGCGAGACGACGAAGATGTCGCTACCGCCGGGGCCGGCCGCGAGCACCATGCCTTCCGACAGGCCGAAGCGCATCTTGCGAGGCTTGAGATTGGCGACGACCACGACCAGCTTGCCGGTCAGTTGCTCGGGCTCGTAGGCGGCCTTGATGCCGGCGAAGACCTGGCGCTTTTCATCGCCGAGGTCCACTTCCAGACGCAACAGCTTGTCGGCGCCTTCGACGTGCTCGGCCACGAGCACGCGGGCGACGCGCAGGTCGATCTTGGCGAAGTCGTCAATGGTGATTTCAGGGGCGATCGGGTCCATGGTCTTTTCCTTGCTCGGTTGGGGAGTCGGGCTCTGGGCCGCCAGCGTGTCGCGCGAGGCTTCCAGCAGAGCGTCGACCTGTGGGCGTTCCACCCGGTTCATCAAATGGGCGTAAGGGTTGATGCGATGCCCGGCGGGCAGCGGGTTGTCGAGATCCGCCCAGGTCAGTCCCTTGTCCGGTTCGTCCAGATCGAGTGCCTCGGTGTTGAGGAACCGTTCGATCTGCTTTGTGGTTTCGGGCAGCACGGGCTTGAGATAGATGGCCAGCACGCGGAAGGCTTCCAGCGCGGCACTGCAAATGTGCCGGACCTTTTTCTCCTTGCCCTTCTTGGCCAGTTTCCAGGGCTCATGTTCATGGATGTAATGATTGACCGAGTCGGCCAGGTCCATGATCGCGCGCATGGCCATGCCGTAGTCTCGTGCTTCGTAATGATCGGCGATGGTGTTGGCCAGGCTGGCGCACTTGAACCACGGCTGGATGGAGTCTTCGTCGGAGCCAGTGGAAAACTCGCCGATGATGCCGTCGCAATGTTTGTTCAAAAGCCCGGCTGTCCGGCTGGCGATGTTGACGAATTTGCCGACGAGGTCCGAGTTCACCCGCGCGATGAAATCGTCCAGGCTGAGGTCGATGTCGTCCACGCCGCTGCCGAGTTTGGCCGCGAAGTAGTAGCGCAGGTATTCCGCGTTCAGATGCTCGAGCCAGGTGCGCGCCATGATGAAGGTGCCGCGCGACTTCGACATCTTCTGCCCGTCTACCGTCAGGAAGCCATGCGCGTAGACGCCGTCGGGCGTGCGGTGACCCGAGCCCATCAGCATGGCCGGCCAGAACAGGGTGTGGAAGTAGGCAATGTCCTTGCCGATGAAGTGGTACAGCTCGGTCTTTTCGGCGGCGGCCTTGTCCGCATCCCAGAAGGCGTCGAAATCGATCTCCGGATGGCGCGCGCAGTAATTGCGCAGACTCGCCATGTAACCGATCGGCGCATCCAGCCACACATAGAAGAACTTGCCCGGCGCGCCCGGGATCTCGAAGCCGAAGTAGGGCGCGTCGCGGGAGATGTCCCAGTCTTTGAGGCCGGCGTCGAACCACTCCTTGAGCTTGTTGGCGATGGCGGGCTGCAAGTGATGATGGCTTTGCGTCCAGTCCCGCAGCTGCTTCTCGAAATGGCCGAGTTTGAAGAAGTAATGCTCGCTGTCGCGCGACACGGGGCGCGTGCCCGTGACCACCGAGACCGGGTCCTTGAGCTCGGTCGGTGAATAGGTCGCGCCGCAGTTTTCGCAGGAGTCGCCGTACTGGTCGGGCGTGCCGCAGTTGGGACAGGTGCCCTTGATGAAACGATCGGGCAGGAACATGCCGGCCTTTTCGTCATAGGCCTGTTCGATCGTGCGCTTTTCGATGTGCCCGGCCTTCTCAAGCGCCTTGTAGATCGCTTCGGCCTCGGCGCGGTTTTCCGGCGAATGCGTCGTGTAATAGTTATCGAGGCTGATGTGGAAGTCGCGCAGGTCGCGTTCGTGTTCGGCCTGCATGTCGGCGACCAGTTTTTCCGGATCGGCATTCAACTGGCGGGCCTTGAGCATGACCGGCGTGCCGTGGGCATCGTCTCCGCCGACGTAGAGGCATTCGTTGCCGCGCAGACGCTGGAAGCGAACCCAGATGTCGGTCTGGATCGCCTCGATCATGTGGCCGAGGTGCAGGGCGCCGTTGGCGTAGAACAGCGCGTTGGTGACCAGGATGCGGCGGCCGGACATATGCAGGTGTCGGGGAAAAGCGCCATTTTGCCACAGGGCCGCCTTTTGTCCGGCGCAAGCCATTGATGACGCTATGACTTTTTCAGTTGTGAGAACATGAGGACGGCGTTGGAATTCGGCATGCGGGAGAAATTTTGACAGCGCATTCGGACACATTGGCGATGCAGACGCGAGGCCGCGGCACGCAGGAAGTCACGCGCGAGGTGGCGCGGGTCGTTACCCAGTCGGGTATCAGGACAGGGTTATGCCAGGTCTTTGCGCGCCACACCAGCGCGGGCGTGATCATCATGGAGAACGCCGACCCGACCGTACGCGACGATCTCGAGCGGTGGTTCGCGCACACGGTGCCCGACGGCTGGGTCGAATTCCGTCACCGCGCGGAAGGTGACGACGACATGCCCGCACATGTGCGTACGCTGCTCGCCGGCGAGAGCATAACGGTGCCGGTGAAAGACGGCCGTCTTGCGCTCGGGACCTGGCAGGGCGTCTTCCTGTGGGAGCATCGCGCGGACGGTCACCGGCGCGAGTTGGTCGTTACCGTCGTCGGCGACTAGACGGATTATTCTCGCAACGCCGCTACGGCGCAACGAAGAAAGATGTAAATCTCGCAAAGACGCAAAGACGCAGAGAAACAAAACCACGGTGCTTCATCGCCTTTACAAGGAGTAAATGACCCTCCCCCTTGCTCGCGACGCGAGGAAGGGGGAGTTGGAGGGGGATTCTTCATGCAGGCCTCACTCTCGGACACCAGTATCCCGCCAGCATTTACACGCCCGTCGCCGGAATGGCGATGATTTTGGAATCAGTGTGTCTTGCCGCCAAGGCGATACTTGATGGTCACGGTGAATTCGTAAGCCTCCTGCTCAGGCACTTTTGCCGGGTTGTTCAGACATTTTTCGTCCGTACTTTTGCCGAGCGTGTTTTGTAATGCCTTGACCGCGAGCGGCGCTATCCGGCCGACGGCCAGTGCCGAGTCCATGTGGGTATAACGCGGCAGTTCGATGAGATGGGCGTGTGGCGTGGCCTCGGCCAGCGCCTTCACGCCACCGGGCGGGGCGATGTCGTCGGCACTGCCGGAGATATAGAGCACCGGCGCGCGGATGGCGTGGGCCCGCGGCTGCGGATCGGCATCGGCCAGAGTCAGGTGAGTGTGCTTGTCAGCCAGCTCGATGGCGTGATCGAGTTTACGGTTGCTGATGAAAGCGGAGATCAGCGGCGCGAAATCGGTACCTACACCGCGCACCGCCGTCTTGAACGACGTGAACGGCTCGACGGCGACGACCGCGTCCACGCGCGGGTCCTCCGCCGCGGTGTCCAGGGCCGTCACGGCGCCCTCGGAAATGCCGAACAGGGCGAGCTTCCCGGTAATGAGTCCGCGTGCTTCCAGTGCCGTAATGAGTTGCGTGACGTCCTCGTGCTCGATCAGGCCATAGGTGATGTATCGGCCGCTGGAGTCGCCCTGTCCGCGCAGATCCACCAGCACTACCCGGTAGCCATGGTTGGCGAAATCGAGCGCGCTGCCCAGCCGCAGTTCCTTGGGCGTGCCCCATCCCGGCAGGACGATCACGGTGCCCGCCGGCGTGCAATAGGGCAATTTCGCCAGTGCACGCCGTATCTGCATCAGTCTGCGATGCATGTCCGAGCCGGACAGGCGGCTGATATCGGTTTTCCCTTTCGGGGCCGTGCCGACTTTCCAGCGGGTGACGCGCATACCGGGCACGTCCCCGGGCTTGTCCGAGATCTGGAAGTGATAGTCACGTGGGGCGATGACGGCGGCCGACAGCGTGGCCGGCGGTGGTCCGACCGTAATCTTGAAACGCGCGCTATAGAATTCGCGGGCGATTTTTCCCAGGCGACCCGGGAAGGGTTCGGGGTGTCCGCCGTTCGGGGCGGAGGTGATCATGTGCGAAACGGTACCCGCACTGATGCAGCCGCCCAGGACGAGCAAGGTGCCCAGCAGCAACAGGCCGGCGGCGCGATGCAACATCCGTGTTGACACTTCGCTCTTTGTTCAGGGACGCTCGAGGATGGCCGTCACGCCCATGCCGCCGCCGGTGCAGATCGAGATCAGGCCGCGGCCGCTGCCTTTATCGGCCAGCAGTTTGGCCAGCGTGGCGACGATGCGGGCGCCGGTGGCGCCGAACGGATGGCCGAGGGCGACGCTGCCGCCGCGCACGTTCAACTTCGTGCGGTCGATCTCGCCCAGCGGCTGTGCGCGTTGCAGGCGCTTGTGAGTGAAATCCTCGTCGCACCAGGCCTTGAGCGTGCACAGCACTTGCGCCGCAAAAGCCTCGTGGATCTCGAAGTAGTCGAAATCGGAAAATCCCAGGTTGTTGCGCTCGAGCATGCGTGAGACCGCATAGGTCGGTGCCATCAACAGGCCGTCGTCGCCGTTGACGAAGTTCACGGCGGCCACCTCGACGTCGGTGAGATAGGCGAGTACCGGTAATCCATGGGCGGCCGCCCAGCCTTCGCTGGCCAGCAGAACCCCGGCGGCACCGTCGGTGAGCGGGCTGGAATTGCCCGCCGTCAGCGTTGCCTGCGAATCGCGGGCGAAGGCGGTGGGCAGTTTGGCGAGTTTTTCCAGCGAGGTGTCCTCGCGAACGTTGTTGTCACGTTCCACGCCTACGAAGGGGGCGACCAGATCGTCGTAAAAACCGGTCTTCCATGCGCTGGTGGCGTTGCGATGGCTGGCGAGCGCGAGCTTGTCCTGCGACTCGCGGCTCACGTGCCAGTCGCGCGCCATGTTCTCGCAGCTCTGCCCCATGGACAGGTGCGTGTGGGGTTCCACCACGCCCGGCACGCGGGGTTTGAAATCGCTGGGGCGAATGCGCGACAGGGCTTTCAGGCGCTGACCGAGCGTCCGGGCCCGGCCCGCCGCGAGCACGGCATGGCGGAAGCGGTCCGGGTATTCCAGAGGAAGGTCGCTGATCGAGTCGACACCGGCGCCGATGCCGGCATCGATCTGTCCGAGTGCGATCTTGTTTGCGATTTGCGCGCAGGCCGAGAGGCTGGTGCCGCAGGCGCGCTGCAAGTCGTAGGCGGGGGTCTCACGCGAAAGACCGGAGTCCAGTGTCGCCTCGCGGGCCAGGTTCCAGTCGCGCGGATGCTTGAAGGTCGCTCCGGCGGCTACGTCACCCAGGCGTTCATCTTTCAGGCCGTAACGGTCGACCATCGCCCGCAGGACAAAACCAAGCATGTCCTTATTGCTGGCATCAGCGAACTTCGTGCCGGCACGGCAGAAGGGTGTACGCAGTCCGCCGACGATGGCCACGCGGCGCGGCAACGATTCACTCATGAGGGACCCTCTTGTATAAGCCCCGTTATCCTGCCACAGCCGGCGGGTACGGGGAACCGGGGTAGTGGGCTGCGCCCGGGAACGGATAGGTTGCCGGAGCCCGCGTCGCAGGCTCCGGCAACCGGTTTCGAATCAATGATTCAGATTGAAGTTGATGTCCTGGCAGACATTGTGGGTTGCGACCGGGTGGCCGTTTACCGCCCGGGGCATGAATTTCCACTGCATGATGGAAACGAGTGCTGCCTGGCCCAATAGTCTTCTTGCCTGCGCCGAGCTGGCGCTCACGACACGGGCATTCGCCACACTGCCGTCGCTGCGGACCGTGAAGCAGGTCGTCACGGTGCCCGTGACATTCTGGTAGACGGCTTGCGGGGGATACAGCGGCGGAATGCGGGACACGATACCCATCCCCTTGTTACCGGGCTGCCCCTGTCCAGATTGCGGCCCTGTGATGATCACCGGGCCCTTGTGTCCCCAATCCGTGCTCCAGGGGTTGAAGTGGATGGAGGGGCGGTTGATTGGATGATGTGGGGATCTGGGTACACCTCCTGTAGCAGGCGGTTGTTTGACGAGCTTGGGCTTGGTCAGGTGGTGCTCCTTGCGGTGAACGGGCGTTTGATGGTGCACGGTGACCCACCCGATCGGCGTTGCGGGCGGTGCTGCGGACACCCCATGCTGATGCGTCGCAATCAAGGTGTGCATCAGCAGGAATAAGGCAAAAGCCACGGCCCCACCCGCGGCGAGCGCCATCAGGTGGCGCAGGTCCTGTTCGATCCATCGCATATCGCTACCTCCGTCCGGGGACAGGTAAGCCGACCGCGATCGCCCCGGATGGATCGGGGCCGGTTATGAGGCTTTCGGAGCGGTTTCCGTACCGTTCCGAAAAAGCCCTTTGTTTCAACTATAGCTAAAAAATCGCGCCAGTGCGCCCATGTTGAAGTAATCAGCCGGTCCGCCGGTCGAGGACGCGGAAGCCGATGGCCTCGGCCACATGCCCGGCGACGATGCCGGGGGAGGCTTCCAGGTCGGCGATGGTGCGCGCCAGTTTGAGGATTCGATGGTAGGCCCGGGCGGATAGCCCGAGGCGGTTGCTGGCCTGTTCGAGCAGGGTGCGCCCGGCCTCATCGGGCCGGCAATCGCGGTTCACGTCGGCTACCGTGAGTGCAGCGTTGGTCTTGCCGGCGCGTTTCAGCATACGGTCGCGTGCCTCCCGTGTTCTTGCGGCGACGGTGCGGGTGGATTCACCGTCCGCGGGCAGGTCCGGGTTGAGCGTTTTGGCCTCCGGCCGTGGAACCTCCACGTGCAGATCGATGCGGTCCAGCAGCGGTCCGGAGACCCGGCTGCGGTAACGGGCGACCTGCTCGCCGCTGCAGCGGCAACGGCCCTCGGGCTCGCCCAGGTAACCGCAGGGACACGGGTTCATTGCTGCCACGAGCTGGAAACACGCGGGAAATTCCGCCTGGCGTGCCGCGCGCGAAATCACGATGCGGCCGGATTCGAGCGGTTCGCGCAGCACTTCCAGCACGCGGCGCTCGAATTCGGGCAGTTCGTCCAGGAACAGCACGCCATGGTGGGCGAGCGAGATCTCGCCGGGGCGGGGATGCGATCCGCCT
>CAZPJI010000057.1:0-11986 GCA_964586925.1 uncultured Gammaproteobacteria bacterium | reverse complement strand
GCTGCCTGGACCCAATTACCATCAAATCGTTGGTCATCGTCCCCTTTGACGGCCAAAACTGGGATATTCATGCGGATGATCTAAGCCATCTTTCCAAATAACCAATACAAAGACTCAAATACAGCCTGGGCTTTTAGACTCGGACTAAAACACATACCCTTTTCCACGAGAGAGAACCAGACAACGTTTTGCAAACGAGTCTCATTCAAATTACCGGTCTCATATTGCCGCTCTTAAGGCACCAATTCCAGTAGAGTCTTCAATTCCACTTACCGCGTTGACTCAAGTCAATAACCGCGGCGTCACGGTTAATTACAATTTTTTCGAACTCTTCGTTTGTCATCGACCTGTGGCCGATAGCCGCAACAACCACCTTGGAGCACTTCAATGAGCAATCACGTTTCCAAATGGATGATTCCTGCCATCATGGGCCTTGCCGTAGCGGTCAGCATAGGCCTTGCACCCAAAACGGCGGCAGCCGCACCGCTGCATGCAGGCAATTGGCTGGTGCGCATCGGCGTCAGCAATGTCAGCCCGAATGAAAGCTCGAGCAACCCCAGCGGCGGTCTGCCGGCCGGCAGCGATGTCAACATCAGTTCCAGTACGCGCCCCTCGGTCAACGTTGCGTATATGCTTACCGACAACCTGGATGTAGAGCTGTTGGCAGCATGGCCTTTCAAACACGATATCAGTGGCTCCGGGGCATTGTCCGGCACGGGGAAGATTGGCGATGTCAAGCAATTGCCGCCCACGCTCAGTGTGGACTGGCACTTCATGCCCAATTCACGAATTCGCCCTTATGTCGGACTCGGCATCAACTACACCTATTTCTTTAGTGAAAACGCCACAGGCCCTCTTGCCGGAACCACGCTTTCGCTCGACAATTCATGGGGTGCTGCAGCGCAGGCTGGTTTGGATGTCGACGTCAGTTCGAACTGGTATGTCAATGCCAGCGTTCGCTATATCCGGATTAAAACCACGGCAACTTACAGCAACGGCTATAAGCTCGATGTCGACGTAAACCCGTGGGTTTATACGATCGGGATAGGAACCGCTTTCTGACCCCCCGACTCGTTCTTCACGAGGAGCGGCCATGCCGCTCCTCGTCCCACCGTTTTCGGTGGCAGTTTGGACATTTACCGGGCGCACCATGGTTTGCCCATCGTTCAATATGTCGGATTTTTCCTGCCTGTAACCCGTGAACCTTTACCATCTCGTCCTGTCTCCTTGATATACGGCAAGGAGGTACGGGTAAAATTGCGTGCACAAAAGAAGAGACTGCTTCTCGGTTCCAAGTGGATCATGGCCGTCCTGTTCTCCATTCTGTTTTTTCTGTTTTCCGTGAGCCTCATGGTTCTCGCCGTCATTTACTTGATTGACGCATTCAGAGAGGCAGATATCATCACCGGACTGATCAAGTCCATCAACGTCGCGTTCATTTCACTTGCCACGTTCGAGCTGGGCACTGGCGTGCTCAAGGAATACAATCCGCGGCGTGACGAAGAAGACATATTCCTCGTGGTTCGCCGCATGGTGATGCGTTTTGGCAGCGTAACCAGCATTGCACTCGTGCTCGAGGGATTGGTCATGGTCATCAAATACAGTCAGACCAACATGGCGGGGAACCTGAACTATCCGGTGGAAATTCTGGTGGCTGCAGCAATCCTGCTAACCGGTCTGGGTATCTTCCTCGCCTTGACTCGAAAGGACGGAAAGCGCGAGAAAGCACGAAGGCTCCCGGAGGTTTGAGAGCGCATCAAAAACCTGAATGGTTCGGATGAATGATATACGTACCGGCACATGGATAGTGGCCATATACAGACCGATCATGCCTCCAACGCCATGGACCGGTATAGACGGGAGCGCCCCCCGACCGGCGGGTGACGGCAGCCCAGTCAATCGGCTATAGTGGCCACACGACCAACAACTGCGAAGAACCATGAATAAGTTTACGCGCAGCTGGCGCCTGATGATCGCTTCCTGGAATGTATTGAAGCAAGAACGCTCATTAGTGGTCTTTCCGATACTATCCAGCATTGGAGTCGCTCTTGTCATCGCCTCTTTCTGGGTACCATTATTTAATACCCAGACGCTCAATTCACTGCAGCACCATGACGGTCACGAAACGACTGCCGCGTACACCCTGCTGTTCCTCTTCTATTTCTGTTGCTATCTGATCACGATCTTTTTCAACAGCGCACTGATCGCCTGTGCGCTGGACCGCATGGACGGCAACGATCCAACCCTGGGCTATGGTCTGCAAGCGGCATGGGAGCGCTTTCCCCAGATTTTCGGCTGGGCGTTCGTGGCCAGCACGGTTGGCTTTGCGCTACGCATGATCGAGGAGCGCGTCGGCTTTATCGGCCGCATCATCGTCAGCCTGCTGGGGATGGCCTGGTCCGTCACCGCCTTTCTCGTGGTGCCCGTACTGATCGCCGAAAAACGCGGCCCGATACAGGCCTATAAAGAATCGGTCAACTTGCTCAAGGAAAGCTGGGGCGAACAGATCATCGGCAATGTCGGCTTCGGGCTGGTCGTCGGCCTGGTCGGCATACTGCCCGCGGCACTCATCGGCGGCCTGCTGCTTGTGGCTTTCCCGCATGCCCAGCTGTTTATCATCAGTCTGGGCGTAATTTACTTTATTGCTCTTATGCTGATCCAGACCACCCTGTTTTCCATATACCAGGCGGCAGTCTATCGTTACGCAGCTGATGGCAAACCGCCGCCCGGCTTCCAAGAGGAATATCTGGCCGACGCCTTCCGTGCCAGATAACCGGGCGTTTAAAAAACTTCACCCTGTCTCGGCCATCAAGACCAAGACAGGGTGAAGAGCCCCCTAAGAGACGTTGGCCGAATGGGATTTGTCGTCCTTCCAGATGGCGCGTATGGCATTAACAATATCCGCCAATCCAGGCGCGAAAGCCTCCGTAACCATGTTGACTACCGCTACGGCCGGCACCATCCAAAACAGCAACGTCCAACCATAAGTCTCAAGTCTCTGCCCTACGCTGCCAAAACCACCAGCAGCAGCAGCCTCATGATTGACGTAAGCCAGAATATGATGCAAATGCATGCTGACGAAAATGGCGCTCAGCACCGAAAACACCAACAGCGGAAACCCCGGCATCAACGCTTCGGCCATGCGTTTGCGAAGAGAACCCGTTATGCCCCGCTCAATGGCGAGGACACCCAGTACCAGCAGGCCTGCAATGAAAAGTATCCATCCGGTCCAACTGCCTTCAGCATAAAGGAAAGTCATCTTGGCGCCTGCGGCGTTAACCCAGACGACCTGCGGCAAAAAGATCACGGTCACCAAGTACAATCCGTTAATCAATGCCTGACGCCGCATATAGATCGGCAAACCCGTCTCGGTAACGGCCCTGTGAAAGGCGTCGTAGCGCAAGCGGTTCTGCCGGATGAGCCCTCCGCGATAGATCAGGTAGGCGGGTAATGCCAGCGGCCACATCACCATGCAACCGATCAACCAACCCAGCGCCCCGGTACCGGCAAGATCCCGATGCACTTCTGCCTTGTGCATCTGCAGCATGCTGGGGAGTCTCAAAACGTCAGTAAACACCCAGTAGGATGTCCCCATGTAAAATGCCAATAAAAGGCCGATTACAAACACCTCTTGCGTATCCATGACAGCTGTACTCCCGCTTGCCTATGCAACCTTACTGCGTTTTAAACCCCACAAAACCAGGAGATCTTTAGCGCAATAAATGACTGTGTGATTGACCGATGGCACTTAGGTGCCTATTGCACGGACAAAGTATAGAGCCGCGAAAAGCTTATGTGCTGGCAAGACAGCTCAACAATCCCCTTGTGATTGATTGAGATCATACGGGCCACATATATCCGTTTACTGCATAGCCGAGCAATGGCAAAAAACGCCTTCGATTAAGGCCTTTTACGCTCAACAAGCACTACAAACGCTGACGCAGATCAATGTGCAGATATACCTTTTCTTGCTAGTTTGTCATGAGCAAACCATACTTTCATGGGAGGGCTGGAACGATGAAAACCCGTTTCTTTCTTGTTATTTCATTGCTTACATTAGGCTTCTCGCTTACCGCATCGGCCCAGACGGGGCTCATGCAGTCGGCGCAAAAATTATTTAAGCCAATTCCAACAAAACCGCCGGCTATCAAAGGCATCGCAAGCACGCCGATTCGCGTAGAACTCGGCAAACAACTTTATTTTGATCCGCGCCTGTCGGAAAGCCATGCCATCAGTTGCAACGCCTGCCACCGTATTGGCCTGGGCGGCGTGGACATACAGGAAACTTCTATCGGTCATCGCTGGCAACGTGGGCCACGCAATGCTCCCACGGTGCTCAACGCGGTGTTCAACACGGCCCAGTTCTGGGACGGTCGTGCCAAGGATCTCAAGGAACAGGCCGGCGGCCCCCTGGTCAACCCCATCGAGATGGGGACCACGCAGGCACACGTGGTTGAACAACTCGAAGGCATCCCCGGATACGTCACCGAGTTTCACCAGGCATTTCCCGGCCAGAAGGATCCGATCACCTTTGAAAACGTGCGTGATGCGATTGCGCTCTTCGAGGCCACGCTAATCACCCCGAACGCGCCGTTTGACCGTTACCTCAAAGGCAACGCGACCGCACTGAATGCCCAGCAAAAGAAGGGCTTGGAGCTGTTCATCAGCAAAGGCTGCGCCTCCTGCCACAATGGAATAAACGTCGGCGGCGGCATGTATGCGCCGTTCGGCGTCGTGGAAAAACCCGGTGCGGAATTCTTACCCCCCAATGACCACGGCCGCTTCGAGGTTACCAAGACTCCCAGCGACGAATACGTGTTCAAGGTGCCGTCCTTGCGCAACATTGCGCTGACCATGCCTTACTTCCATTCCGGCAAGTCCTGGAGTCTGCGCCAGGCCGTAGCCGTGATGGGCAGCAGTCAACTGGGGGCCAGACTTACCCCTCAGGAAGTAGACGACATCACCGCATTCCTACACTCGCTAACCGGCCAGCAGCCGCGGATCACCTATCCCATACTCCCGCCCAGCGTGTCGAGCACACCGCGGCCCAAACCCTGAACTGCTTTCCCTTCAAGTACTCCGGGCCGGCTCGACCGGCCCATTTTTTATAAAATTTATGAGACTATTCGTTCGTGATCGACTGGAAAATTTCTTCTTCCTGGGCGAAATGCAATCGCAGTATCGCGACCAGTCCATAAAGAAGGCGGCGTAACTGGGTCAGCTCGAACTCGGGCAGGCGTCCGTTGGGCAAATCTTCCAGGACACGGCTGTATAGGCGGGCGAGATGGAATATCTCGCGGTGCGTGCGACTCATTGCAGCCAATGGGTCGGGCCCGCTGAGCACACCGGCCAATTGCGGATAAAGCCGGGACTCGTCATCGCGCTCGTGCGGCAACAACTCTTTGCGCAACAGCTCGGCAACCGCTTCCAACTCCGCCCTGGCACCGTCCGGATCGGGGCCACTGATCAAGCGGGCCGCCGTTTCTATGCGATCAATCAACGGCAGCATATGCTTATGCTCAGCGCGCAAGGTCTCTGCGACCTCGGGCGGCATCATGCGCCGGCGCTTAATCAAGCGTCGGGGCGCAAGCACCCGCAACGCATTGAGAATCACCGCGACATCGATCACCTCCTGCAGCACCGCACCAAGGACGGGCGTGATGAAGCCCGCCGCCGCAAAGCCCATGGCTCCCAGGGACAAGCCCATGCCGGCCAACACGCTTTGCATGGCGATCGCCCGGCTGCGCTTGGCGATAACCAGCCCTTCGGCAAGACGATCGAGACGGTCGACCAATAGCACCGCATCCGCCGCTTCCGATGAAGCCGCCGCACCACGCGCACCCATGGCGACTCCGACGTCTGCGGCAGCAAGTGCAGGTGCATCGTTGATCCCATCACCGACCATGATGGTTTTGGCCCGAAGCTTTTCCGCTTCAACCGCGCGCACCTTTTCCGCGGGCGTGCATTCGGCGAGCACATTGTCGACACCGAGCGCGAAGGCAATGGTCTCCGCCACGTCCTGACGGTCTCCACTCACCATGACCGTCCTGCGAATCCCCGCTTTGCGCAGTTCACGCAAGGCACGGCCGGTATCGAGGCGAATATCGTCGGCCAACATCAAGGCGGCACAGATTTTCCCATCCACCTCCATGAAGGCGCCCGAATGCCCCTGGACCGCCATATGCCGCAGCACGCCCTTCACCCATGGCGAGTGAGGCCCGCCGCCACCCAGCCATTCGAGCCGGCCAATACGCACGGACAGTCCGTCCACACGCCCGCTCAGGCCCGCGCCGGGCGTCTCCTGCAGGTTCTCGGGGACGGCGAGGTGTAGTCCACGCTGCCTGGCCTCGGCGACCAGTGCTTGTGCCGATACATGCAGGGACGCCTGATCCAGCGACGCTGCCAGGCGAAGCGCTTCGTCGGGTTGCACCTCTCCAGTCGTTTCAATTCCGACCAACCGCGGACTGCCTACCGTCAAGGTGCCCGTCTTGTCGAACATCACGGTTTCGGCATGGGCGAGCGCTTCGAGTGCACCGCCGTTTTTGATCAGCAATCCACGCCGTGCCGCCCGCGATATGCCGGCGACGATGGCAATCGGCGCGGCAAGGATCAGGGGACATGGTGTTGCGACCACGAGTACTGCGAGAGCGCGTAACGGGCTGCCTGACAAAATCCAGGCCAAGCCCGCGAGCACCAGGGCAAGCGGTATGAACCAGAGCGCGTAACGGTCGGCGAGTCGGGTAAACGGTGCCTTGCCCTGCTGGGCTTCCGACACCAGCCGGACTATTCCCGCGTAGGTCGACTCGGCGGCAGATGCCACGGCTTCCAGGTCAAAGGCGTCGCCGGCATTGACGCCGCCACTGCGCACGGTCGCTCCCGGCTCGCGGGTAATGGGAAGCGGCTCGCCGCTGAGCGCGGACTCATCGAGGACGGCTGCGGAAGAGCGCAGCAAGCCATCGACCGGCACTATGTCCCCGGCACGTACGAGTAGGCGATCGCCGACGCCGATTTGCTCGATCTCCACTTCTTCCAGATTGCCATCGTTGTACCTATGCGCCGTTCGAGGCTGCCGGGATAGAAGCGCCGACAGCTCCCGCTTGGCACGCCGCCCAGCGTATTCTTCCAGAGCACGTCCGGTGGCCAGCATCAACGCGATAACCGCGCCCACGAGATATTGCTCGAGCGCCAATGCGCCCGCCATGGTGAGGAGAGCCAACACATCGACCCCCGCCTCGCCACGGCGCAATTGCCGCACGATGTCGATCGCCACCGCGAACAACGTAATACCGGCAACTGCAATCCACGCCCCGTCCCTAAGCACGGGCTGTCCCGTGAACCACCCGTAGCCTCCCAATACGAGGCCGGCAGCATTCACGACGAACAAACCCTGCTGAAAACGGGCTTTCCAGTCGAACATCAAGAATCTCGTGTGGCTACGACACCAGCTTACTGTGAGCAGCAGGTCTGTGGCTGATATGTGTCAAGCCGGCTCAAGGCTGCACATTGGCCAGGGTGTGAAGATTTTTTATCGCCGGCGCATATTGTTGTCCCGCGGCCAACAAGAACCAGTGCGCCGCCATTTGATAATCCTTGTAAACACCGCGGCCGTAATAGTAGGCCAACCCCAGCTCATTTTGTGCTGCCGCATAACCCGCGTTGGCGGCCTGGCGGAAGTAAAACACGGCTCTAACGTCGTTCTTTTTTACGCCCTGTCCGTTCTTATAAAGCATACCCAAATTGTATTGGGCCGCTACATTCTGTCTCGCCGCAGCTTTCTTTAACCAATGTGCCGCCTTGGCGTAATCGGTCTTTACGCCAAGGCCATTCATGTATTCATAGCCCAGGTTGTTTTCGGCATCCACGTTACCCTGCGATGCCGCCCTGCGAAACCAGGTCGCAGCCTTTTCAGAGTCCCAACTGACACCGTAGCCTTTCTGATAAGCCAGGCCGAGATTATTTTGCGCGACAGCGAACCCCTGGGATGCAGCACGCAGGAACCATAAAGCCACTTGGTAGGTACCCTGTTTGCTGCCGTCGCCCAGCTTGTCGTTCAACACGCCCAGATTGTTTGTACCCCCGCTGTCGCCCTGCTTCGCTGCCTTATAAAACCAGAACTCGGCCAAGTCGACATTAACGGGCACGCCTGTTCCCCGATAGTACGCCAGCCCCAGTGCGTTTTCGGCCGGCGCATAGCCTTGCCCTGCCGCGGCTTCCAGCCAATGAACGCTTTTTGTATCCAGGGAATTGGCATGGTAATAAGCAGCAAGCGCCATTTGTGATTGCACATCACCGGCCGCGGCTTTCTTACGTGTCACTTGCGAGCCATCCGGCTGGATACCGGTATCGGGTTGCCCGACATGAAACTCATCCGAGAGACCTGCAGGAGCGGCAGGCGCCGCGAATGTTACGCCTAACCCGACCAGCAGAACCGCCCACGGGAAAGCCCGCTTGGAAACCCAGGAGATCATGCGAATCCCTCGTATGGGTTAGTAAGACTATAGCAGCCAAAACCCGTAGCGTCTTCAGGATCTACCCTGCCTGACGCCGTCAGTGCCCGATGAAGTCCATTTTCCCGAGTTCCACGCCATTGTGGCGCAGCAGGGCATATGTCGTGGTGACGTGGAAATAGAAATTGGGCATCACGAATCCGTTCAAATAATCCAGTCCCTTGAGCGTGAGGTCGCGACTGCGTAAATGCAGGGTGACTTCCTTGCTTTCCGTTCCATCAATCTGCTCGGGCTTGAACGATTCGAGGAAGGCGATGGTTTTGTTCACGCGTGCGACAAGCTCGTCGAAGGTCGCTTCGGTATCTTCGTACTTGGGTGGCGTCTGATCGGCAAGCCGGGCTGCAAAACCTTTAACGACATCGGTCGCGATCTGCACTTGGCGTGAGAGAGGAAACATGTCCGGATAAAGCCGAGAATTGACCAGCACGGCGGGATCGATGCCCTTTTCTTCGGCATAGGCGGCTGCCTTGCCGAGAATCTCACGAAGATTTTGCAGCATATGGATGAAAACCGGCAACGAAGCCTGGTACATGGACATTTGCATCGTCATCACCTTGTCGGGATTGTTTCTGGAAGCCGCCATTCTACGCTTCACTCAGTTCGACTTTTGGCGTGCCCTGAAGCGCCTTACCTTCGCCGCATTGCCGCACGTTTTCATTGAACACCAGGTGCGCGAACGGTTTTTCGAGGTGTCGACAAAGAGCCAGCCACAATTGTCTGCGGGGCAGGTCTTGAGTCGATTAGCATCGCCGAGCTCCAGCCATTCCGCCGCTTTCCAGGCGACAGGCCCCAATGCAGCCTGGGCCGGCGCGTCCCGGAATTCCCACAGGCAGCACAAACTTCGGCAAGCATCTTTCGGATCCGCTGCCAGACAGCGCCAGGCTACGGTGCTGCGGATTACCCCGTTGAGATGCTCAAGCGCCTTTTGCGGCAAGGGCTTGCCCGCTGACAGGGCCGCAAACAAGTCATGCAAATCCGTCCGCAATAGACGCACTTCGTCCAACGCCGCCCGTTGCTCCCAATCCGGGCGGGACAGAAAATGCTTCTCCGCACCCTTCCAGAGCAGTCCCACCTTTTGGCTCCAAGTCAGAAAATCTGCATATTCCTGCAGATAATCAGGCGCGTCCGGCGCTCGCCAGTTATGCACCGTATTGACGAAATCCACGGCCGGGTGACCGCCTACGATTTCGATGTCGTTGATTGGGTTAGCCATCACGCCCTATCCATCAGGCTTACAGCAGTAACCAGTATAGCTCTCTTGACAAGTTACACACACCGGCCTAGACTTGTAACTGTCTTAAATTATTTTACTGGTTACAAGGAGAGTCTCATGGCACCCGGCGACCTTGACCCCTTCACCCTCACCCGTTCCTGGCTGCATGTAATACTCGATTGCCTGCGGCAGCGCCGCGCTTCCCGGCGCGACTCGCCTCGGCATCCCGCCTGCCCGCCCGATTGCTGCCACTAAAGGAAACACCCGTGCATCACAGCCGTATCAGTACCCTCATGATCGATTGCATGGCAGAGGATTTCGACGCGGCATTCGATTTCTGGTCGCAGGCGTTAGGAATTAAACCCTCTCGTAAACCGGCTGCGAATCAGCGCTACGTAACTATCGGTCAGGTAGAAGGGCCACTTAATATCCGCCTGCAAAAAGTCGAGCAGGATCCCGGCTATCACCTGGACATCGAAACGGATGCCATGAAATCCGAAGTGGCACGACTCGAAGCATCGGGGGCCAGGCGAAAATATTACATCCGGCGCTGGTGGGTCATGGAAGATCCCACCGGCAACGCATTCTGCGTCATTCGGCCGGAATCAAAGGGCTTTCCTCGACATGCGCAGCGATGGGATGATGAAATGTAGGCAACCCATCAACACGCCCGAGGAATAATGATCCAGAGAATCTGGCACGGCTGGACCAGCCCTGAGAACGCCGCCGCCTATGAAACCCTCATCCGGCAGGCAGTCTTTCCGGGCATCGCCACCAAGGCTGGAGAGGGCTTTAAGGGAGCTGAACTCCTCCGTCTGCCCGGCAATGCTGAAGTGGAATTCATGACCATCCTGTCCTTCGATACGATCGACTCCATCAAGCAACTCACCGGGGAAGACACAGAGCGCGCTTACATCCCGGAGAAGGGCCGGGCACTATTGTCCCGATGGGATGAACGGGCACGGCATCTGGAGCTTCGCGTGGAGCAAGCATCATGAATCGTTGGGACGAACGCTACAGTGCCGAAGACTTTGCCTACGGGACCGAACCCAACGATTTTCTGGCCGCGCACGCACACCACATCCCGGCAGGCCGGGTTCTGTGCCTCGCGGAAGGCGAAGGCCGCAATGCGGTATTTCTGGCCTCGCGAGGTTACGAAGTCACAGCGGTAGACCAATCCGCCGAAGGCATGGCAAAAGCGCGCAAGCTCGCGGAACAAAAAAGCGTAACGCTTGAGACAATCGTCGCCGATTTGGCTGAATTCGATATCGAGTCCGACACTTGGGACGGTATCGTTTCCATTTTCGCGCATGTGCCCAAGGCTATACGGGTGCCACTGCATAGACGCATCGTGAAAGGACTCAAACCCGGAGGCATCTTTCTGCTTGAAGCCTACACCCCCCGGCAATTGAAAACCGCCGGCAAGGGCGGACCGGGCGTGGAGCAACGCGAATTGTTCATGACGCTTGCCGACTTGCACGAAGAGCTGGAAGGACTCGATTTCGAGGTCGCCCGGGAAACGGAACGCGAGATCAACGAAGGCACGTATCACTCGGGACCCGGTGCCGTCGTGCAAATCCTCGCCCGAAAACCACGCAAATAGACTCGCCCCTGGCCGAAAACTTGCGCTGGGACACCTAGTTGAGGTTTTTTTCGACCAGTTTTTATCCGTTTTTCCGAAGCCAAAACGTTAATCTACGGCCCTTTCTGCCGCTCACTGAAATATTTCACTATCTATTCCCGCCGCCACGTGATACAAGTGGTGAGTTATTTTGCGGTCGGGAGGCTCAATGCACCCATCGCGCAATAACATCGTTTGGAATTGTTTATTGTTTTTAAAGAGATTGTAATGTCACAGAATAAGTTATATGTCGGAAACTTCCCATTTTCCGTGAGCGAAGACCAGCTGCGCGGAATTTTCTCCCAATACGGCGAAATCTCCGATCTCGCCATGATCATGGATCGGGACAGCGGTCGCCCGAAGGGTTTTGGATTCATCACCTTCGCGACGCAGGAAGCGGCTGAAAAGGCCTTGGAGCAAAACGGCCAGGATCTGGATGGCCGCCCACTCAGGGTCAACATAGCCATCGACAAGCCGCGTAGCAACGGCGGCGGGCAAAACCGCTCCCGGTGGTAATACCGGACCGGTTTTAAACCGAATCGGCTACGAAAAGCCCCGCTGCAAAGCGGGGCTTTTTTATGCCTCGGAAAAATATTAAAGCGCTGCGGTGAGTTTTCCGAGCTTGTCGGTCAGACGCGTGTTCTC
>CAZPJI010000056.1:0-12292 GCA_964586925.1 uncultured Gammaproteobacteria bacterium | reverse complement strand
CATAGGGATGCCACTGCTCGTACATGCGGTGGCCGGGGCGCTCGGAATGCATGGTGTTGCCGTAAAGCATCCGGGACTGGCCCAGGGCGAAGTCGGCGATATCGATCATTTCCTGGACTTCGCCGTCGCCTTCGGGCTTGATCTTGCCCATTTCCAGCGCCACCAGGCTGCCTAATGCATCCTTGCTCGCACGCAGGGCGTCGCCGATCAGGCGCACGGCCTGGCCGCGCTCGGGAGCAGGGATCTCGCGCCAGGCGAGGCTGGCGGCTTCCGCGTCCTTCATGATCTGGTCGTATTCCTCGGCGGACGCGCCGCGGATCTCGGCGATGACTTCACCGGTGGCGGGGTTGTAGGAAGCGAACTTCTCACCCTTGCCGGCCCAGCCCAGGGAAGGGCTCCAGGCACCGGGATTGACGGATTCGAGATCCAGGGCTTTGAGAATCTGCTCAACATTGGCGGGCATGATGGTCTCCGTTCTGCGAGTGGGGCGCGCGAAAAGGCCGCCGTAGCGTGCGGCGACGCGCCAAAATTCATGAATAATCCGTATATTGTGCCATTTTGGGGGGCTTCAAGGCTAGCCATGACTGCTCTCAGGCCATGCCGGACGTTACAATTGGAGCCACTGTCCCGCTATTTATCAGAGCCCATGGCGCAACGCAGCGAAACCCTCCATCGGCACAACCGACGCTATCCGGCGACGCGGACCTCGCCGTGGTTTTTCATCGTCCTGGCAGCCGCTACCATCCTCTTCATCCTGGCCGGTATTTTCCAGTTCGAGCCCATCACCAAAGTACTTCATTGGCTGGCGGTGGTGCTGTGAGCGCTCCAGGCATCCGTATCGGACAGGGCTTCGATGTGCACCGTTTCGGTTCCGGCGACCATGTGATGCTGGGTGGCGTGCGTATCGCCCATACCCACGGCGTCGAGGCCCATTCCGACGGCGACGTGGTGTTGCACGCCTTGATCGATGCCTTGCTGGGGGCAGCCGCTCTGGGCGATATCGGCCACCATTTCCCGGACAAGGATCCCCAATGGGCGGGCGCGGACAGTAGCGATTTATTGCGCCGGGTGCTCAAGGATATCCAGGCCGCCGGCTGGCAGCCCATCAACGTGGACTGCACGATACTGGCCGAACAGCCGCGTATTGCAATGCACGTTCCGGCAATCCGCGAGCATATCTCCGACGTGTTGGATGTCAGCGTCAGTGCCGTCAGCATCAAGGCCACGACGATGGAGCGGATGGGTTTCATCGGGCAAGGAGAGGGCCTCGCCGCCATGGCGGTTGCCTTGCTGGGTAAGACATGAGCGATACCGGGGGACTTTGGCCGTCGGCGTACCCGGCGACAGGCGCCAGCGCTTCGCTCAAGGCGAGCCCTGAGGATTTTGAAGTCGAGGAGGTTCTCGGCTTCGATCCCGACGGTGTCGGCGAGCATTTACTTATTCGCGTGCGCAAATGCGGCTTGAATACCAGCGATGTGGCGAAAAGGCTGGCCGAACACCTGGAGCTGCATCCGCGCGACGTGTCCTGGGCGGGCCGCAAGGACAAGCACGCCGTGGCTTACCAGTCTTTCAGCATTCACTGGCCGCAGGAAGAGCTGCCCGAAATCGCCGCGCTTGAGAGCGAGGAGCTGCAACTGCTGGATGTGGCGCGGCACAAGCGCAAGTTGCGGCCCGGCTATAACCGCGGGAACCGCTTCCGGCTCAGGCTTCGCAACGTGCAAGGCGATGACAAGGTGCTCGACGAGCGTTTGAAGTTGATCACGGAGCAGGGGGTTCCCAACTATTTCGGGCAACAGCGCTTCGGTCGCGAAGCCCGGAACGTTGAGGCTGCGCGGGAGATGCTTACCCGGGGCACTATGAGGCGTGAGCCTCATAACCGCCGATCGATGCTGCTGTCGGCGGCACGCAGCTATCTGTTCAACCGGGTTCTGGCCGAACGGGTCAGGGCCGGTCACTGGAACCGCCTGCTGCCGGGAGAACTGGTCATGCTCGAGGGCAGCCGCAGCTTTTTCCTGGCCTATGCGCCGACCCCGGAACTTCAGGGCCGCTTGTCGGAGCACGACATCTCGCCCTCGGGTCCCTTGCCTGGACTGATCAAGAAGGATGCACCCACGGGCGAGGCTCTGGCGGTAGAGCAAGCCGCACTCACCGACGAGTCGGAACTGGTGCACGGCCTGATAGACGCCGGTGTGCTGGCGGCACGGCGTTCCCTGCGATTGATTCCCAAGGATCTCGAGTGGCACCGGGAAGAAGGCGACCTGTTGCTGGAGTTCGAGTTGCCGTCGGGGGCTTTTGCCACGACTCTGATTGCCGAATTGGTGCATGTAGAGGCGGGCAACTGATCTCAAATAACAGGCTTGCCGGTATCCAAAACCCGGCCTAAACTTCAATGCATTACAAGCACCGGATCGGCCGGGGATTGCCATTCGACCCGCGACCCAAAAGGGCAACTGATTGCGAGACGGGAATTGCAAGGGGGGCCTATCGGCTTCAAGCCACTGCATCCCATGCGCGGCTGAGTAATCGCCGGGCCCGTGATTGCCGGATTGCCGCAGGGCTGGACCTTCGAGCAGACCGTACATTTTCTCCAGACAGGCATCAAGCCGGGCGGGGGACTTGCCGGCCCGCCCATGCCGGAGTTTCGTTTCAACCGCTATGACGCATTCGCCGTAGCGACTTATCTGCACCAGCGGGGAAGAAAAAAAAACGCTGAACGTCCACGTACTTTCCGTTAGTCTGTACGGCTGAATCCAACGGCGGTCTAGGAACCTCTGATCTATTCATACGCGGTCGCGCCGGAGCCTTTGCGCGCGGCTGGCAAGGAATGAGGAGAGAAGTTTGTTAACTAACCCGACCGGCAGTAAAGCCTTACTCAGAGCTCCTGCGCCGTTCGCCGACAAGGCGCGTTCGCGCCGGCGTAGTCGTTCTACGCCAAGCGGGCGCAACGCCGGCGGTGGGCGGCTCAGGGGCTCCCTGCGGGCGGAGCTGTGCCGGGCGCCTGCGGCGTTACGCGGGCTTGAAAGAGAATCACCCTTCCTGCGCCCGCGTGCCTTGCATGCACACCGGCACAGTCCCGCTGAGTGGGGCTTTACTGCCGGTCGGGTTAGTGTTGCAAATGAACGACGAATGACCCCGTCCAGGCGTGCGCAAAGGCCCGTCCCGAACGGTTTTGGCCCCAAAGGTCCGGCTGCTGCGTTGCCCGGCTTGACCGTAGTCCATGCTACGGCGCTGCGCCGCGCGCCTTGCATCCGGGCCTTTGGGGCTCAAACGCGATCCACGTATGAATAGATCAGAGGTTCCTTTATGTTGATTGTTACGCATGAGGCATGCCTGGGCCACGATCCGGGTAAGTTGCACCCGGAATGCCCGGATCGTTTGCGCGCCGTCATGGCCGGCGTCGAAGACTTTTCCGCCCGGCATCCCGTCGATATACGCGAGGCTCCGCAAGTAACGCGCGAGGCCTTGCTGCGGGTTCATTCCGCGGCCTATATCGATCGGCTTGAGCGGCTGTTTCCGCGCGAGGGACGGGTGCAACTCGATCCCGACACGATCATTTCCCCCGGCACGCGCGAGGCGGTGTACCGGGGCGCCGGCGCCATGGAACTGGCGGTAGAAGAAGTTCTTGCGGGCCGCTCCAAGCGTGTGTTTTGCGCCGTCCGCCCGCCCGGGCACCATGCCGAGCCGGAGCTTTCCATGGGCTTCTGCCTGTTCAACAACGTTGCCATTGGCGCGGCCGCCGCACTCGAGTTCGGCATCAAACGCATTGCCATCGTCGATTTCGACGTCCACCACGGCAATGGGACCGAAGCCCGTTTCGGAGGTGACGAGCGGGTGCTGTTTTGCTCTCTGTTCCAGTACCCCCTGTATCCTGACAGTGGCATCGACCCACCGGATAATTGCCTCTCTGTGCCGTTGGAAGCGGGAACCGATGGCCGGGTGTACCGCGAGGCGTTCTATGCGCAAGTGGAGCCGCGGCTTAAGCAGTTCAAACCGGAGCTGGTGCTCATATCCGCCGGCTTCGATGCGCACGCTGGGGATCCGCTCGCCGGCTTGATGCTCAAGGACGAGGATTATGCCTGGCTCACGGAGCGCATCGTGTCCGTAGCCGAGGCAAGCGCGGATGGGCGCGTAATCTCGACGCTGGAAGGCGGCTACAATCTCGATGCCCTGCGCGGTGCTACCTTGGCGCACCTTCAATCTCTAGCCGATTAAAGCGGGTCGGGTGCGGCCAGCTCGTCGGGGTAGGGCTCGAGATAAACCTGCCGGTTAACCCAGGCGTCCGGATGGCGGCGGAAATGATGGCGCAGCAACATGCGTACCGCGATCCAGGGTAGGAGTCCTTCACGGAATTTTTCGATGGTGTCTGCGATCTCGGCCCGATCGTCGCGATCCAATTGGTCGCGCAGATAGCCCAGCAGATGCTGCATCACGTTGACGTGCCGTGGGGTACGAGCCGGGCGAGACAGAGCGTGCATCAATTCGTCCCGGTACAGGGGCACCAGTTCGTCGAGCGGCTCCGTGCCGGCCCGTGCCACGAGTTGGCCGAGTCGTTTGTAAGCCGCGGCATTGTGAGCCAGCAAAAGGTATTTGTGATCGGTATGAAAGTCGATCAGTGCGCGTGGATTGGGACGCTCGTTGATCAGGGCGCGTTGCAGCCGGTCTAGGGTGAAGATGCGTACCAGGAAATTGTCCCGCAGGCCGGGATCGTTCAGGCGCCCTTCATCTTCGACGGGCAGCCATGGCATGGCTGTGATGATGCGGTCCGCGTACAAGCCATGGCCGCGACGATTGGTGCGATTACCGTCCACGGTATAGACCGGAACACGGTGCAGGCCGCAGCTGGGTGACTTGGCCTTGAACAGGTATCCGCTCAGGCCGTGCAGTTCCTTCGCTTGTGCTTCTCCGTAGGCGCTTAACCGGTCACCGACAGCGTTCCCGCTGCGTACTCCACGGGCATCGGTCTTCCCCTTGGCATCGACAAGATGAATCGGCTCGCGTGGGGTGCCCAGTCCGATCGCCATTTCGGGACAACGCGGCACACATTCGACGAAACGGGCGAGGTGATCGGTGAGAAAACGATCGCGCTTGTGTCCGGTGTCGAAACGCACGTTTTCGCCCATCAGGCAACTGCTGACCCCGATGGTCGGAACGTTCCATTTCTTCCGGCCGTGTTCACCTGGTTTCTCGGTTGTGTCCGCCATGTCCGAATTATCCCAGCCAATGGCAGCTTAGCCAAGTTGTAACGGCACTGTCACACCAGGGTCCGCAGCGACTGCTAGAATTCTGACTATGAGTGCCATCGTCTGGTTTTACCGGGATTTGCGCCTAGGTGATCATCCGGCCTTGAGCGCGGCCAGCGCTCGACACGAGCACATCATTCCGGTATTCATCCTCGACAAGGAAACCAAGAACCATTGGTCGATCGGGGCTGCTTCGCGTTGGTGGTTGCATCACAGCCTGAAGCAGTTGGATGAGTCTCTGCGACAGCGCGGTAGCCGCCTGACCGTTCGCCAGGGAAATCCGTTGGACGTCCTGAAGTCACTGGTCCGGGAAGCCGGTGCCGAGGCGGTGTATTGGTGCCGCCGTTACGAGCCCGATATCCGTGCACGCGACCAGGTCATATCGGATGCGCTGAAAAACGAGGGGCTCGAGGTCCATGTCACCGGCGGGGGCTTGTTGTTCGAACCCGATGCGGTCAGCAATCAGTCCGGCGAGCCGTACCGCGTGTTCACACCGTTCTGGAAAGCGCTTTTGGCGCAGTCCGGAACCATTGCCGAGCCGCTCCCGGCACCCGATGATTTGCCTGGAATCGATGCAGGGATTGCCAGCGAGGATATCGCCGCCTTGCAATTGCTGCCGACCGTTCCTTGGGACGGCGGGCTGCAAGACAACTGGACACCCGGAGAAACCGGTGCCCAGGATCGCATCAAGGCTTTTCTCGGTGGGGGTGCACAAGCTTATGCCCACAAGCGTGATCGCGCCGACCTGCCGGGCTCTTCACGCATCTCACCGCATCTCGCCTGGGGAGAGATATCGCCCCGCCAGATATGGTGGCTGATCAAGCAAGCCCAGGCCGGCGCGGGCGGTGAATCGTATCTGCGCGAAGTCGGGTGGCGCGAATTTTCCTACCATCTCCTGTGGCATTTCCCGGATACCACGACCCGGCCGCTCAACGAGCGCTTCAACAACTTCGAATGGCGCGACGATCCGGCATCGCTGGAAGCTTGGCAGCAGGGGATGACCGGCATCCCGATGGTGGACGCGGGCATGCGCGAACTGTGGCATACCGGCTGGATGCACAACCGCTTGCGCATGGTAGTTGCCTCCTTTCTGACCAAGAATCTCCTGATTCCCTGGCAAGATGGTTCCCGCTGGTTCTGGGATACGTTGGTGGATGCCGATCTTGCCAACAATACCCAGGGCTGGCAGTGGACCGCGGGTTGCGGCGCCGATGCCGCCCCGTATTTCCGTATCTTCAACCCGGTCAGGCAGGCCGAGAAGGCTGATCCGGACGGGGATTACGTGCGCCGCTGGGTACCCGAATTGGCCCGATTGCCCGATAATCACCTGCAGCAGCCCTGGAAGGCGCCGCCCAAGGTGTTGGAAGAGGCCGGCATTGAGCTGGGCCGCGATTACCCGGAGCCGATCGTCGATCTCCTGGTGACGCGCCGGCGCGCGTTGGAACGATTTGACCGTATCAAGCAACCACAGGTTTAAGTGCTGATACGCTGAACTGCAGTGCTTACACCGAGGGGGAATAATCTATGTTGACTCGACTGATTTACACGTCCCGTGTTTCTCCCGGCACCGACAGCCGAGCCGTACGTGACATTCTTGCTGTTTCGCAACGCAATAACGACGAGCGTGGGCTGACCGGAGCCTTGCTGTTTAACTCGAAGTATTTTCTGCAATGGCTGGAAGGCGGTCGCAGCGCCGTCAATGAACGCTTTCAAATCATCAGCATGGACAAGCGCCATTACGAAGCGGAAATCCTCGATTACGTGGCCATCAGCCATCGCACTTTTGACGGCTGGTCTATGGGCTATGCGGGCGAGGGAGCCATGAACCGGGAGCTGCTTTTCAAGTATTCGAAGACGTCCGATTTCAACCCGTATTCGCTGTCCGCCGAATCTGCGGCCGAGCTGATTCAGTGCCTGGCCGACAAATCGTTGACCCTGGAACCTAATTGAGCCATCGGCAATGATGCTGGCCGTGGCCCTGGTGCTGGTGGTGACGGCCGCCGCTTTTGGAGGGCGTTTTCGTCCCGACGCGTGGTATCAGGGGTTGGACAAGCCGGCCTGGAATCCGCCGAACTGGGTTTTCGCACCAGTGTGGATGATGCTTTATGCGGCGATGGCTGTCGCCGTCTGGTTCGCCTGGAGGAACGGAACGGGCACCTTGCGTGTCGTTGGATTGAGCCTGTGGTTGGCCCAACTCATCGCCAATGCCGCCTGGCCCTGGATCTTCTTCGGCCGGCATCGCCCAGGTTGGGCCTTCCTCGACATCAGCGTGATGTTCGTCCTGATCCTGGCCACGTTGCTGGTCTTTTTCCGCCTCAGCGCGGTGGCGGGCTGGCTCATGGTGCCGTACCTCGCGTGGGTCGGTTTCGCAGGCTGTCTCAACGCAGCTCTCTGGGTGCGCAACAGGCGGCCCGGAGAAGGACCGGTTTGATGCAGCTTCGTCTAAACTAGAGCTTCGAATCTAGCCTGGTTGATAGGGAGAAAAACATGTCCGTACCCGTTCTTAAGAATACCAACGTGCGCAATGAGTCTTTCGCGGGTGTGACCTATCACATCCAGGGCGAACTGGTTCCCGTGCTTCAAATCGAGCTCAGCCAGATGCCGATATTTTTCGAGCACCATGTGCTCCTGTGGAAGAATCCACAAGTCGAGATTGGCATGAAATCCGTGTCGGGCAGTCTGAAGAGGATGGTGGCCGGCATGCCCGTTTTCATGACGGTCGCCACGGGACCCGGCACCATCGCATTCAGCCGTGACGGGGCAGGGCAAGTATTTGGGGTACATCTCGAATCGGGCGACGAACTCGATGTGCGCGAGCATCAATTCCTCGCCGCAACCGATAATCTAGAATACGGGTTTTCCCGGGTGAAGGGCGTGGCGAACCTGCTCTTCGGGGGCAGTGGTTTCTTCATGGACAAGTTTCGCGCCCGCAGCGCACCGGGCATCGTATGGCTGCACGGCTACGGCAATGTATTCGAGATCAATCTCGAAGCGGGCGAGTCCATCGACGTTGAGCCCTCGGCATGGATCTACAAAGACCCCGGGGTCACCATGGAGACCAAAATGCAGCGCTTCACCGCGGGCCTGCTTGGCGCCAACGGACAGTTGGTGGTCAATCGTTTCACCGGCCCGGGCAGGTTGGGCATCCAGTCGATGTCACTCTACCTGCCGGAAAAGAAATAAGCTGCGGCAGTCGCGTCCAATTCTGGTCTTGATCGGCGCGATAGGCCGCTGGTCTATCGTGTGCCGTGCCCTTTATTTGGGGCGGTTCTCCCATTATCGTGGTACATCGCTTCGATCTTCTTCAACGGCACCTTGGGGCCAACGATCAGGCGTATGGCCTTGTCGAGCACCGGATCGTCGCCTGTGCGGATGCTGGCGACAGTAGGCCGTACCACGAAGTCAGGGATGATGCCGATGCGTTGCGTCGGCTGCTTGTCGGGGTAGAACACGCCCAGCCCACTGATTGCCGTGCTCAGACCGCCTGGAAGCGGTATATGAGAGAGGTCGCCGTCCGCACCGGCAGTCGTGCTTCCTACGACGATCGCGCCAGCAGCACGTAAATCCATGCTCGTGTATTCGGAGTAGCTCTGCGTGAGGCTGTCGACGATAATGACCACTTTCCCCGAATAGTGTGGCTGATCCGGCTGTAGAGACTGCGGCGGCTGCCAATGGAACGCACCCGGCGTGGCCAGGTCGCCCACGGTGAACCGGGAAAACGGTGTTGTTCGTTCGATCATATGCTGTCCCGGCATCAAGTCATTGGAAGAGGGATAACCACGCATGTCGATAATCAATCCCCGCGAGCTGGCTGCCCGCTTGATGTAATCTGCCATCCGGCTCTTTTTGGCCGCAGAGATCTTCAGATAGGCCACTTGCGGCGACAACATCCGGAAGGCGGGGCCCGGAAGGTCGTTCGTCCCAAACCAGTAGTCGTTGGGGATAGGTACTCTCCTGGTCTTCAGTTCCATGGCCTGGCCGTTACGGCGTATTGCAACGGTCATCTCGCCGCAGGACCCACGGGTCATGAATGTGGCGATCTCGCGCCGCAAGGCGGCTTGGTTAGATGCGCCGTAGTAGGGCGTCCATTTCCCGATGAGCAGAGACACGGCCTTGCCGTCGAGTTCTGTGACGACATCGCCGATCCGCAGTGGCGAGCTGCCGGGCCCGCTTTTCCCGAGATAACCCGTTACGACCGGCTGGTAGCCGACGAATCGGATACGAACCGGCAAGTGGCATTTGCCAACGGGTGGGCGTTCGTTCAGTGCACTCCAGAGGTTGGCATGGGTGTCATGGATCTTCGCAATTAGTGCCATCATCTGCAGTATGTATTGCTTGCGGGATTTTGCCAGCGCCAGCCTGGGAATAAAGTCTGTCAGCACCTTGTCCCAGTTTTCCCCCACGACATTCCGGTATGGATACCAGTATTCGATCATGTTCCAGAACCGGTAGAGAGCCAGGAGCTGGAAGCCGGAATCCGGAAACTTTATTGACGTGTACGGGAGTTCGTGCTTGAAAACCGGGTTTCCGCCGGGGAACGATAACGCCACGTAAAATTGCCCGGATTTATTCCGGTTCCTGCGGATCCACCGTAACCGGTCGCTGAGCGCTTTACCGATATCTTGCGCCTCATCGATCCAGGCCAGATCGGGGCGAAGCTGGATATCCTTTGTTTCCAGGTGGGCACAGGGGTGGCAGTGGGGGACCGGCCCGAGTTTCGCGATCCATTTGGCAAGTACGTCATCCGCTGCTGCCTTGTCCTTTGCGGCCAGTATCTTCGGAAGGATCCGGAACAGTTCGTAATCCCACTGTACGCGGCCGGTCGTCACGACCGGGTCGTAATACTTCAGAAAGCCCCATACCTTTCCAAGCCTGGCCAGGTTTTCGATTTGCGTCGGCCCGAGTGTCTTGATATCGATGCGGGAGCCAAGGTCGAACTGATGGTCGGTATCGAGCACGGTTTTTTTCGGTACGGTTTCATGCGCCTTCCATATCGGCTTGCCGTCCACGAGAAGCCGCAGGTTCGAGGACTGGACCTTGCCAGTGCCGGAAAGCAGGACCCCGAATACGACCTTTTCAGCTTGTGGTTTTATGGGTAGCGTGACCGCGTAATCTTTCCATTTTGTCGTTCCATTCAGGTTCTTTCCTTGCATGTTGTCGAAGGCGATTGCACTGCCTCCTGCGTCTTCACGCAGCCAGAGCCCGGCAAAGCCGTTGACGTTCCCCGTGCTCAAAAAGCCGTGAAAAGTGATGGTCTTTCCGGTGAAATCAACGGGGATGCAGAGGGAGATATAGGAGAACTTCGAAGGGCTGTCTTTGGTTCTGTCAATTTGTACGATTCGGTGTCCATGCAAGGCGGCCTTGGGCATCAGGGACACGGTTCCCTGGGGCATGCCGGTCCAGCCCCCAGGGACGCCTTCGTGTGACGGCATCCCGAATTCGAGTACCCCGGGGAAATTCTTCGAGAACGGCGAAGGACAAGAGCCGGGCGAATCCGCTTTTGCCGCCCTTGCCGGACACATTGCGCACAGCACGGCTTGAACAAGCAAGACGGCAATCAGTGTGAGGCGTTCGATACGTGCGCTCGAAATTAAAAATCTGCTTGCGGGAAAAGACATTGATTGCTCCCTAGTGATGCCGGGGCTAGATATAGGCGCGTCATGGTGCGGTAACCGTTATTCGCCGGAATTCTTGCGCAGCACCAATCTTTTACGTGCGAAGTCGAAAATACCACCTCGAAAGGCGGATTACAAAAATGAGGCAAGCCATGGGCAAGGGTCAGCCGGGTGCAGGAGAGGCTAGAAATCCAGGTCGTACCAGTAATAGTCGTCCTGTCGGATCCAGCCTTCGCGTTCGTAGAGAGCTTGTGCTGCCGTGTTGTCCTTGCCGGTTTGCAAGGTCAGGCTGGTCGCTCCGGTCGACAGGCCGTGTTGACGTGCGGCATCGAGCAGGGCGGCGGCCACGCCTTTACGGCGGGCGCCGGCGTCGACGTACAGGTCGTTGAGCAACCAGGTCCGGCTGGCCCTGACCGATGAGAAACACGGGTAGAGCAGGGTAAAACCGACTGCTTTGCCGTCTACGCGTGCCATAAAGACCACGGATTCATCGTTGTGCAGGCGATCATGGAGGAACGCACGGGCCTTGTGCGCGTCGTCCGGCTGCTTGTAGAAGACCCGGTAGGCTGCGAACAGGGGTACCAGCTCGTCGAGATCATCCAGTCCGGCACGCGATACGATCATGGCTTATTTGCCGCCGTGGCGGAATGCTCCGTGGCCGGCATAACGTGCAGCATCGCCCAACCAACTCTCGATACGCATGAGCTGGTTGTATTTCTCCACGCGCTCGCCGCGGGCCGGTGCACCGGTCTTGATCTGGCCGCTGCCGAGCGCGACGGCGAGATCGGCAATGAAGCTGTCCACGGTCTCTCCGGAGCGGTGCGAGATCATCGTGCCCCAGCCGTTGTCCTGGGCGAGGCGGGTGGCCTCGACGGTTTCGCTCAAGGTGCCGATCTGGTTGAGCTTGATCAGCACCGCGTTGGCCGTATGCTTGTCGATGGCTTCACGGATGAGCTTCGGGTTGGTGCAGAAGATGTCGTCGCCGACGAGTTGCACGCGCGAGCCCAGTTTGGCGGTCAGTTCCTGCCAACCGTCCCAGTCGGATTCGGCCAGTCCGTCCTCGAGGCTGACGATGGGGAAAGCGTCGATCAGTTGGGCGTAGTAGGCGCTCATTTCAGTGGCGTCGAGGATGCGTTTTTCCGTACGCAGGCGGTAAGTGCCGTCTTCGAGGAATTCGCTGGCCGCCGCGTCGCAGGCGATCGCGACGTCGCTTCCGGGCTTGTAACCGGCTTGCTCGATGGCCTTGACGATCAGTTCCAGCGGCTGCTCGTTGGAAGCCACACGCGGGGCGAAGCCGCCCTCGTCACCGATCGCCGTCGCCAGCGATTGTGATTTCAATACGCTCTTGAGGGCGTGATAGACCTCGGCGCCGCAGCGCAGTGCCTCGGCAAACGAGCCCGCGCCGACTGGGGCGATCATGTATTCCTGGAAATCGGG
>CAZPJI010000055.1:0-13335 GCA_964586925.1 uncultured Gammaproteobacteria bacterium | reverse complement strand
ACTCCCTACATAGACCGTGCATCACCCCAAAGGTTTACGTTTTCACACAGCCTCGGTCGATTCCCGCCGGCCAGGATAAGCAAAAGCAGACAGCCGGTAATTCAATATTGCGACGGCCTTGTCGCATAATCAGTATGCTCTAAAATCATTTACGCAAAATAAAACATCAGTGGAGGACACCATGGCACAATTCAAAAACCTGGTTTTCGAGGGCGGCGGCATCAAGGGCATCGCCTATGCGGGCGCCGTCAGCGTGCTGGAAGAGAAAGGCATCATGCCGGACATACGCCGTGTGGCGGGCACTTCGGCCGGTGCCATAACGGCCACTTTTCTGGCGCTCGGTGCAAGCGGTGCACAAATCGAACAGATCCTGCACGACACACAATTCAGCACATTCGAGGACGCCAGCCTCGGCCTGGTGCGCAACACGTGGCGCCTGCTGCACCGGTATGGCTGGTACAAGGGCGATGCGTTTTCCGCCTGGGCAAAAAAACAGATTGCCGCCCTGGGCGGCGACGCGAACATTACTTTCTCCGCGCTTTCCGCACGTGCAAAAGAACAGCCGGCTAAATACCGTGACCTGTACATGATAGGCACCGACCTCAGCGCGCAGCGCGCTACGGTGTACTCCTTCGAACATACGCCGGACATGCCGGTCTGGCAAGCGCTGCGGATTTCAATGAGCCTGCCGCTGATCTTTGCTTCCGTCACCGAAGACCACGATGTCCGGATCGACGGCGGCTTGAGCTGGAACTATCCCATCGATCTCTTCGATCATCCGAGTTACATGGCAAACACGGCAGGAGAGAATCATGACGACAATTACAATGCCGCAACGCTGGGCTTTCGCGTAGACAGCCGCTCCGAAATCCAGGCTGAACGGCCAAGATTCAACTTGCCGCGAGCCAAAGTCGATAACCTGGTGGACTATCTCAAGGCACTGGTTGGTTTTGCCATCGACATGGCGAACCATGCCCACCTCAATAAAGCGGACTGGCATCGCACCGTGTTCATCGATTCACTGGGCGTAAGCACAACCGATTTCGGAATTGACGAAGAACACCAGCTGGCGCTGATCGACAGCGGCAGCAAGTGCACCGAGGATTATTTTCAGTGGTTCGAGAACGCGCCTGCGGGCGCCCCGCCTCTCAACCGAAACTGAAACCACCGTCCACCGGAATCGTCACGCCGGTGAGGTAGTCTTCTTCCGCCAGGTAGGCCACGGCCCGCGCCAGGTCGGCGGGCGTTCCCAGCCGCCCCAGGGGTATGCGCGCGAGCACTTCGTCTTTCACGGCTTGCGGCGGCTCGGGATCGGGCCACAACAAGGCTCCCGGCGCCACCGCATTCACCCGCACCTCCGGGGCCAGCTCGCTTGCCAATGCCTGGGTCAGTGCCGCCAGCCCCGCCTTGGCAGCCACGTAAGCGGCAAACTTCACCCGCGGGCGCACGAGATACGCATCGGTCACGTTGATGACCACGCCCCGATTTGCGGCCAACAAGGGTGCCAGCGCCTGAGTGAGGAACACAGGTGTAGTCAGGTTCACCGCTAAAGTTCGATCCCAGTCGCCGGGCGTCAATTTGCCAAGCGGTGTTGGATTGAACACCGCCGCATTGTTGACCAGAATATCCAGGCGCCCAAATCGCTCCTGTACGAAATCCAGCAGTCGGCCTGGCGCTTCCGGGCTGGACAGATCGGCCTGCACGGCTACGGCATGGCCATCACGCCGCGCATCGATTTCGCCCACGAGGGCATCGGCTTCCGTGCTTGACCTGCCGTAGTGCACGACAACCCGCGTGCCCCGTGCATGCAGATGCCGCACGATCGCCGCCCCCAGACGGCGCGCCCCGCCGGTGACCAGAGCCACTTGTCCCGTAAAATTATCTCCGTCCATTATTCATGCACTGCAAGCATCCGTCCCAGTATGCCCGAACATAGAGATGATCTGCCGCCGCCGAATTCCGACGGTCAGGCACACAGCGACCAGGTTCGCGCCCATATTCGAGGTCTCATCGCAGAAGCCGGCGGTGCGATCCCTTTTTCCGAATACATGCAGCAAGCCCTGTATGCGCCCGGTCTGGGCTATTACCGGGCAGGCAACGCCAAATTCGGAGCGGCCGGCGACTTCGTGACGGCACCCGAGGTCTCGCCCCTGTTCAGTCACGTGCTGGCCGGGCAGATAGCGGAAACATTGGCGGCCTGCAACGGAGACACCGTACTCGAACTCGGTGCGGGGAGCGGCCGGTTAGCACTTGGGCTGCTGCGCCGTCTGGAACAACTCGGACAATTGCCCGAGCGTTACCTGATACTTGAAGTCAGCGGCGAACTGGCGGCCCGCCAGCGTGAACTGCTGGCACAGGAACCGGAACTGACGGCCAGGGTCGAGTGGATAGCGGAATTGCCCGCAGAACCGATCAACGGCATCATTCTCGGAAACGAGGTCGCCGACGCCCTCGCCGTGGAGTGTTTTGCCTACACCGGGAGCGGCGCTGTCCGCCGTGGGGTCGAGGTACGAGACGATGGCTTTGCATGGTGCGATCTGCCCGCACCGAAGGCTTTAAACTCATTCGTCACCACGCTGGCTGAACGCTATGGCTGGCGCGCTCCTTACCTTTCCGAATACTGTCCTACGCTGGAAGGCTGGATCGAGGCCCTGGCAAGCTCTTTAGGACGCGGCATCGTGCTGCTATTCGATTACGGATTGCCCGAACGCGAGTATTACCATCCCGACCGGACCATGGGGACGCTCTTGTGCCACTACCGGCATCGCGCCCATGACGATCCCTTCCTGTGGCCGGGGCTGACCGACATCACGGCGTGGGTGGATTTCACGGCGCTGGCCAACGCGGGCCGCGCCGCGGGCCTGCAGGTGGCCGGCTACACGACTCAGGCGCATTTCCTGCTCGGCGGAGGTATTGGGGATGTGCTGGAGAACGCCCGCGACGAGCACGAGCGGTTGCGCCTGGCCGGTGAGATCAAGCGTCTCACCCTGCCTTCGGAAATGGGCGAAGCCTTCAAGGCTATTGCGCTTACCCGTGATTGTCGTCAACCCTCGGGCTTTGCCTTCAGAAATATGGCGGCGCGCCTGTAAAAATTCAGGAAGACGTCGAACCTGTTGCTTCCGCGCCTTCGCGGTAAGCCGTTTTGTTTCTTCCGCCCATCAGAAGCCGGGGCAATTGCGTGCCCTGCATTACATCCGAGAGGGTGAGCACCCCGCGGATCTCATCCGCGCTGTGCATCTCCCCCGAATCCGTCACCAGGGCCACTTCGCACGACGCGTTGCGCAGATGAGCGATGACATCGAACAGCATGTCCTCGGCCGCGACCACGACATACGGCTGACGCTCGTGGTGCACGATGGCGCTCGCCAGCGCCTCGGGCCCACCGAAGCCGCGCACTATGTTGGCCGGGATGACCGCCTGCACGCGTCCCCTGTCAACCACCACGATGTGGGGAATCCGCCGCACGCGGCGCAGCAGCCGGCGCAGGCGTTCGGGATTGGGATCCGGCCCGACCCTCAGTACCGGCGCGCGGATACGGTCCTTCGCCCGCCCGAGCAGATAGAGGTTGGTCTGCAGCACATTGGGAATGAAATGCCCACGCCGGCGCAGTTTCATGTCGTAGATGCTCGCCTCCATCCAGGCCCGGCGTATGCCGTAGGCAACCGAAACGGCGATCATCAACGGGATGATGACTCCATAGTCACGCGTCATTTCGAAAATCATCACGATTGCGGTCACCACCGCACCGGTAGCGCCGCCAACGATACCCGCCATGCCGATCACGCTGGCGCTGACTGGATCGATACCTAGACTGGGGAAGAACACATTCACCGCCCAGGCGAAAGCAGCTCCGAGCGTGGCGCCCATGAACAACGCGGGCGAGAAGATGCCGCCGGAGCCGCCGGAACCCAACGTGAGCGATGTCGCAACTAGTTTGAGAACCAGTATCAGTACCAGTAACCCCGGAGCCAGCAAACGGCTCGAGAGGATGTCCTGGACGGTCGCGTAACCGACGCCCTCAACGTAATAATGACCGGCATAGCGCATCAGCAGGTAGATAATCACGCCGACCAGCGCCATGCCGATCACATGGCGGACGTAATAACCGCCGGGAATCTTGTCGAACCAGTCCTCAGTCTTGTAGATCGAACGGATAAACAGCACCGACCACAGGCCGAGCACGACGCCGAAGATCAGATAGGCAATCCAACTCATCGGGTTGCCCAGATCACCAGATTGAGTACTCAACGGAGGAATATAGAAAGCGGGACTGTTACCCAGGAAAATCCGTGAAATAAATGTCGCAGCACCGCTCGCAAGCGCAACGGGTACGAGCGTGCGTGCGCTGATCTCCGGCATGATCAGCTCAACGGCGAACAGCACGCCGCCGATCGGCGTATTGAAAGTGGCCGCGATCCCGCCGGCCGATCCACAGGCGATCAGCGTCATGCGCTGCCATTCCGTGACCGGCAATATCTGGCCGACCGTAGAGCCGAAACCGGAACCGATCTGGATAATGGGGCCTTCGCGGCCGACCGAACCGCCCGTGCCTATCGACAGGGCTGAGGCAAGGGCCTTGATGGCTGCCACAATGGGCCGAATGATGCCGCGCTTATAATAAATCGCATCCATGACCTCGGGCACGCCATGACCTTTCGCCTCCGGCGCAAAGGTCTTGACGAGGAAGGCCACCAGCACTGCGCCGACGACCGGTACGACGATAATCCAGGCGCCCCAGGGAATGTTCAACCACCCCCAGTGAGCCGGCGGCGTATGCACACGCGCCGCATAATCCGCGGAAAAGGTTCCGAGAAAAGCGAAATTGTGAAACAGGCCGATCAGCATGCGGAAGCCGACGGCACCGAAACCGGCAATCAATCCGGTCAGCACGGCCAGACCGATGAACCCCAGTGAGGCCTGCTCCATGGCCCGGGAGAACGAGGTGCGCTGCTGATACATGCCGCGCCTGCCGAGTGAGCGCAGGGTCAAGAGCCGTTTCAACGGCCCCGGCACCGATCCACGCGCCTGGCTACTCATACTCGCATGGCCTGGTTCGTTTCCTCTCGATCGCACCAAATCCTGTTTATGATGCCGTGCGTAGCGGCCCCAAGTCAAAGAATGGCTGGAAAAGCAACGACTTTTACACGCTTCGCACGTCGCCGTAGAGAGAAAAAGATCAGGCCGTAGTAGGTTCGGATTCGTCGCTTTCGGATGAGTTCTCGTTTTTGTCTTCTGCAGACTTATCCCCGTTTGATTTGGACGGGGCTATCAGTTCACGGAATTTCTCGATCGAATCGCCAGCGGCAGCCACCAGCAAGGCATCGCCCACCTGCAGCTTGGTGCCGCCGTGGGGGACAATCTCGCTCTCGCCGCGGATCAGGCCGACGATCAGCACACCCAGCTCCGCCAGTCCCAGGCTGCGCACTTCCTTACCGGCCACAGGTGTCCCGGCGGCCAGATTCAAACTGTAAAGCTGCTCCTTGCGGCGCCGCAGGGCAATGCCTTCGCCGCGATCCAGCGCGTACTGGAGCTCGCTATTCAGAATATCGCGATCGAGCCTTACCTGCTGGCGGCGCAGCAGGTCCGCCGCGGTCTCGTAGAACAGGTCGCGGTAGACGGGACTGTCGGCAGGCGTCGAAACCTGCGCCTCGTAAAGCGTGGGATAGCGGCTGCGGCGGGTCAGAGTGAACTGCACCACGAAGGCCAGTGCCACAGCGATCATGGTCGGCATGATCAGACCGTAGCCGCCGGTCATCTCGACCACCATCACCAGCGAAGCAATCGGAATACGAGCCGCGCCCGCAAACAGCGCCGCCATGCCGACCACGGCGAGCGCCGAGGAGTTGATATCGAGGTGGAACAGGCCCAGGAGCGCGGCAAAGGAAGCGCCAAGCATGGCGCCGACATACAGACTGGGCGCGAACACACCACCGGCACCGCCGGAACCGATAGTCAGCGACAGCGCCACGATCTTGCCCAATGAGAGCAAGAGCAGGAACCAGACCGCGAGCCCCGCACCGCCGGACAGTGCGAACTGAATGTAGCCATAGCCACCGCCCAGCAACGGCGGCAAAGCAATGCCGATCACGCCGACGGCCAGGCCACCGATCGCGGGCTTGAAATGGTTCGGAATCTTGATGCTGCTGAACCAGTCCCGCGTACGGTAGAAAACCGTCGGCAAAACGGCTCCGAGCAGTCCGGCGCCAAGGCCCAGCACCGCGAACCACACCAGGTTATAAGAGGGTCCGATGCTGGTTTGCGGCGTAAGCAGAAACAAGGGTGTAAAGCCCTGGAACACGCCGATGATCGCGTAGGCGACGGCCGCCGAGATCAGCGTGTAGATCAGCGCACCACCCTCGAAGGCCATGCGCGAATACAGGATTTCCACCGCGAAGATGGCCGTGCCCAGCGGGCTTTTGAAGATCGCCGACAGGCCGGCAGCCATGCCCATGAGCACGATATAGCGACGCTCGTCATCGGGCAGCTTGAAGATGGAACCGACGATCGCGCCGACGCCGGCGGCGATTTGCGCCGTCGGACCCTCACGGCCCGCCGAGCCGCCCGACCCGATAGTGATCGCACTGGCAATGCCCTTGACCAGCGGTACCCGCGCACGCATGCGTCCATTGCCCTGGTGAAAGGCCTTGACGGCGGCATCGGTACCGTGGCCCTCCGCCTCGGGCGCCAGGCTGTAGACCAGGATGCCCGTGGCGAGTCCGCCGACGGTCGTGGCGATCGGCACCCACCAATACCAATGGGTGAAAGGCTTGGGAGCAGTGACGGCGGCATGCGCCGTAGCGACGTCAATCGGCTTGTAGTGCCCCAGGAACCCCAAGAGATAAACGTCGCCCCAATGGAGCATGAACAGAAACAGCTCTGCGCCCAAACCGCCCACGATACCGAGGAACAGGCTCAAAATGAGCAATCTCGGCGTACGGTCCAGTTTCAAAAGCCATTTCATGCTGGGGGCTCCCCATCGCCCGCGGACAGGTTGAGTAAACCGTTATTATATAGTGCGGGTCGCATCCAGCCGAAGGGCAACGTATGATATGGCCCCTCGGGTGACACCCTCCCCGGGCCTGTAGCTCAGTTGGTTAGAGCAGGGGACTCATAATCCCTTGGTCCCAGGTTCGAGTCCTGGCGGGCCCACCATATGCTCACTCCCCCCACCCACGGGGGAAAGTATTTCGATCAGATAGTCAGTAACCGCCTTCCAGTCGTCCGGTCCTGCCTCCAGTCCGAGATAGCCATCGGGTCTTACGACCCGCAGTTCCCGCACCGGTCGATCGCTGGTAGCAAGCTCGCAGACGTCCCCGAAACGCTTCAGTACATCGGCGGCCTGCTGCGACTCCGCCTGCTCACGAGACGCAAGCACACAAAACCGTCCGCTACGCAAATACTCGTAAAGGGGCACAGACTCACCGTCCTGTGATCGGACCGTCTGATCAGGCACCCGCTCACCGGGCCGCTCATCACCAGCGGTTGCACTCGCCGCCTTACGACTGAGCACGCTTTCGCGATAAGCGATATCGAGCTCACCAAGCATCGAGGCGATCGCCCGCCGCAAAGCGGGCAGACGCGTAAACAGCGGCAGCATGGCATTGCGCAGAGCCTGCAACACGGGATTGCGCAACGTTCCCATCCGCGTAAGCGCCGCCGCACCGCTTAACACGTGCTCGGCAACGGCACTGCGCTCGGGACTGTAGCTGTCGAGTAGCGGGCTCTGTGGATCTGCAACACCACGACATACCAGAGCAAGCTTCCAGGCCAGGTTGCAGGCATCCTGAATGCCGGTATTCATGCCTTGCCCCCCGGCCGGGCTGTGTATGTGGGCGGCATCGCCGGCCAGGAACACGCGCCCGGCACGATAATCACGCACCTTGCGCTCGTTGATGCCGAAATGCGTCAGCCAAACCGGATCGCGAGCATGCAATCCGCCCGGCCCGCGGCCGTCGAGCATGGCCTGGACATCATCCAGGGTCGGCTCGGCATCTGCGGTGGCAGCGCTGCGCGGGCCCCGATCCGCAATGACACGATAGCGGTGTTCTCCCATCGGGAATAGCGCGAGCACACCATGGCGATGCAAGAAAATCGCCACCTCGTCTTCCCCGCTGAATCCGTCGAGGTGCACGTCCGCCAGGAGCCAGTCATTGGGCTCGGCCTCGCCCTCGAATTCCAGGCCCAACGTGTGGCGAACCGTGCTGTGCGCACCGTCGCAGCCAATCAGCCAGTCGCAGCGCAGACGTTCTTCACGTCCATCCACATGGCGCAGCTCGGCATCCACACCGCTCGCATCGTCCGCGAACGCGACCAGTTCAGTTTCGCGCTCCACCCGCACGCCGAATTCGTTCAGATGCGATTCGAGAAGACGCTCCGTCTCACTCTGCGGTAACAGAATGCCGTAGGGATAGGGTGATTCGAGCTGACCGAAGCCGATACGCGCGAGTTGGCGGCTACCGCTGCGCATCACGGCATGCGTCGCACGCAGGCCCGAGTCCGTGAATGCGTCCACGCAGCCCATCACCCGCATGAGTTCGAGCGTGCGGGTCCACAACACCAGCGCCTTGGACTTGTCGCTACGGACCGCCACCTTGTCGACAATGCGGACCGCGATGCCCAAACGCGCCAGTTCGGCAGCCATAGTCAGGCCAACGGGCCCGGCTCCGGCGACCAACACGGTCGACGTCGTACCCTGCGACGAGTCTTGTTCAGCCATTTTCTCTCCTCCCCTTTAGGCGCTTGATGCGGCGTCTGTAATGCAGGTTTCCGTCATCCTGAACGATCAACGACCGCACGGCAAGCCGGTAGCCGGAGTGCACGTGCTCCCGTCAAGGCAGCCAGGGCGCCAGGGCTTCCTCCGCCAAGCTGGCCCAGCCGCGGTTGGCGGCGGGACTGGCCGGGCTCGGATGCGGCAGGTAACCGACCGGAACCGACTCCCCCACCACTTCTTCGGCGCGACGCTGGGCATAACGGCCGACGCCGACCACGGCGGCCGGTCCCAGCGTCTCGACCAGCGCCTTCAGCGCGGCGTTGCAGGCGGCGACCAGGGGACCGGCTTCCTCGCGTCGCAATTTTTCCGGCGTAAGGTTGCGCCCGTCCTTGAGAAACAGCAACGGGCAGTAATTCCAGACGAAGAAACGATCGAAGAATTTCTCCGCGCTCCCGAACCGCTCGCGCGCCCAACCCCACAGCCGGCTGCCGCTCCCCTCGCGGCGGCGGCAATCGAAACCCATGATCGGGTACTTGGCGTGCTGCTCGGGCAACGGCGGCGCTAGCGGCGCTTCGATGCCCATCCAGTCGCGCACCATGACCACATCGCCGAACGGCACGCCGGTCTGGGCCATGCCCCAGGGCCCTGGATTCATGCCGAGCAGTATGACGCGCCCTTTTCGAGTTCCGAAACGCCGGAGATATTCACTTTGCGCCGGCCAGGCGTAATGCAGCGGATTATAGACATGGCTCGGCGTCTGGAATTCAAGCCTTTCGACCGAGCAAGCCAGATGCTGTGCAACCTGCACGACCGTTTTCGGAGCGCCCTTGTCCGGCATACTTTTTCTTCACCCGCGGATATCAGCGGACAAGTTTAACCGCCGGCCGTGTACGACCACCCCGCAACCGCACTGGAGGCCGGCTTATTGGTCCGCCAGATTTAGCCAGTGTCGTTCCAGCGGTGTCGGCTCCCCCGCCCCGATCTTTCCGTGCAGCCACGCGCGCGCCTTTTCGCGTTCACCGCCGTTAATCAGGCTGATGAGATACGACTGGTCGAAGACACCGCGTTGCTCGTCGCTGCCGCCGCCATCGCCGGAGCGTTCGAGCAAAGGCGCAAAACCTGCGGCCGCATCATCCCAGCGGCCTTCGGCGTAGGCCTGCGTCGCGCGGGCAAGCCCCAGCCCAACCGTGTGCCACACCTCACGAGCACGGCCAGACTGATTCTCTGCATGGCGCTCGAATTCCACCATGAGCCTTGCCGCTTCTGCCGCCGCACCGGCGCGGACAAGCGTAAACAGGTACATCACACTCAGGAACGGAAATACATATTCGCGGCTGTTTGCCTCGATCCGTGCGGCTATGTCTCCCCAGGGCGCCCCGGGAACGGCGGCACCGGCCAATTCCAGGTACCAGAGCAGCAAAATCGCGTCGGTATGTTCCACCACGGCCTCAGGCGTGAACCCCCAGATTCGCTCTCCGAGCAATGCAATCGGCTTCTCGAATTCACGGCGAGACAGATGCAACGAAGCCAAATGGAAATTGTTGTGCGAACGGATGTACTGGCTCTTTGCCTCCCAACGCGGTGCCCAGGTCGAAAGCTCCTCGATGCCCCGCTCGATTTCGCCGCGGCGTGCGTATACATGAGCGAGGCAATGCTCGGCCCAGGGCGTATCGGGATCGATCTCCAGCGCCTTGATCGCCACGCGTTCCGACTCGTCCGCATCAGCGTTGAGTTCATGGGAAAAAGCATGCATCGCCAGCACGTCACTATCGTCCGGATTCGCCTCCGCAAAGGTCTGCATGATCCTTCTCTGGCGGCGGCAGTCACCGGTTTCGAACAGATGGAACTCGGCCAGCTTGGCCGATACCGTCTCGCGTGGCCACTTTTTCGCGATGGCCTCATGCCCATCGATGGCTGCCTCCAGATCTCCTCTGAGCCCCGCTTCCACTGCAGACATAAACGCACGCTCGTGGTCGCTCGCATGATCCGCCTGCGTATGAACTCGTTCCAACCAGCGCAGGCCAGGCGCCGCTCCAGACGGCGATTGTGCGAAGACATACAGGCTCGCGGCATAGGCTTGAAGCAACGGACAGCGCGGATGAACCTCGGCAGCCTCCCAAACCGCGGTGGGTTCTGCACCATTGCCCAGCAACTCGGATACGAAGTAATCCACGGCCGCCGTGGCACCGCTATCTGCACCGGAAACAGAAAGGCCACGGGCATCGGTAGCTGGCATGGGCTTATCCTTGAGGTATTGGAGATGCAGAATACTCCAAACCGAATCTCCACACCCAACCCGTAAAATAAGGCGATGCACAGCGAATTGATCCTCGATGGGCTTAACGATGCCCAGCGTGAAGCCGTCACCGCGCCACCCGGCGCGGTACTCGTACTGGCCGGGGCCGGCAGCGGCAAGACCCGCGTGCTGACGCGCCGGCTGGCGTGGGTGATTGCGACAGAGAATCTCTCGCCCGACCGCATTCTTGCCGTGACTTTTACCAACAAGGCGGCGGCGGAAATGCGCTCACGCGTCGAGCGATTGCTCGAACAGCCCACGGATATGCTGTGGATCGGCACTTTTCACGGACTCTCGCATCGTCTGTTGCGCCGCCACGCGAAAGACGCGAACCTGCCCGACAATTTCCAGATTCTCGACAGCGACGACCAGTTGCGCCTGATCAAGCGCCTGATGAAGGCGCAGGGCCTCGACGACAAACTGTTCCCCCCGCGCCAGATCGCAGGAATCATCAACAAGACCAAGGACGAGGGCCGGCGCCTGGACGAGCGCGAACCCGGCCACGACCAGCACGCCCGAACCGTGGATAACATCCTCGCCGCTTACCAGGAGGCCTGCGAGCGCGGCGGACTGGTCGATTTCGCCGAGCTCATTCTGCGCACAGTGCGCCTGTTCACCGACCGGCCCGATATTGCGGAGCGTTACCGCAGCCGCTTCAAGCACATCCTGGTGGACGAGTTCCAAGACACCAACACCACCCAATACCTGTGGGTGCGCGCCATTGCCGGGGACGCCATCAAGCCGTTCATCGTCGGCGACGACGACCAGTCGATCTACGGCTGGCGCGGCGCCAAGGTCGGCAACATGGAGCGCTTCCAGCACGATTACGCGCCCGTGCAGATCGTGCGCCTGGAACAGAACTACCGCTCCACGGGGCATATCCTCAACGCCGCCAACGCGGTCATCGCCAAGAACAGCGAGCGCCTGGGCAAGAACCTCTGGACCGCGGGCGAAACTGGCATGCCGATCGAAGTTTACGCGGCAGGCGACGACCGCGACGAGGCCCTGCACGCCATCGCGCGCATCGAACGCTGGATCGCGGACGGCGGCAGCGCGAGCGACGCAGCGATCCTCTACCGCTCCAACGCCCAGTCGCGCATCTTCGAGGAAATCCTTATTGCCCGCGGGATCCCCTACCGCGTCTACGGCGGCCAGCGATTCTTCGACCGCGCCGAGATCAAAGACGCCCTCGCCTACCTGCGTCTGGTCAACAACCGCCAGGACGACACCGCCTTCGACCGCATCGTCAACACGCCCGCGCGCGGCATCGGCGCGACGACGCTGCAAAAGCTGCGCGTGCACGCCCGCGCACACCGCCAGTCGCTGTGGCAATCCTGCTCCGACATGGCCCGCGACGAGGGCGATCTGAACGGGCGCGCGCGCAACGCGCTAGCCAACTTCATGCGCCTGATCGAATCGCTGGACGACGCCACCCGCGAGCACCCCTTGAGCGAGGCGATCGAAACGCTCATTACCCAAAGCGGCCTGGTCGATCATCACGGCAGCGAAGGCGGCGAACTGGGCACGGCGCGGGTGGAAAACCTGGAAGAGCTGGTCAATGCGGCCAGCGAATTCACCCCCGAGCCCGATCTCTCACCGGTCGAATCCTTTCTCGCCCAGGCCGCGCTGGAAGCCGGCGAAGCCCAGGCCGACGAATGGAAATCCTTCGTGCGCCTGATGACGCTGCACTCGGCCAAGGGGCTGGAATTCCCGCTGGTAATCATCGCCGGGATGGAGGAAGGCCTGTTCCCGCACCAGAAAAGCGTCGACGCCCCCGGGCGGCTGGAAGAGGAACGCCGCCTGTTCTATGTCGGCATGACCCGGGCACGCAAGCAACTGGTGCTGTCCTGGGCGGAACTGCGCCGCCTGCACGGCCAGACGATCTATTCGCGGCCGTCGCGTTTCCTCACCGAACTGCCCGAAGAGACTTACGAGGAAATCGGACCGCGACGCATGACGCACGGCGGCCACGAGGATGACACGGAATCGAGCATCGAACTCGGCCGCCACGTGCGCCACCCGAGCTTCGGCGAAGGCGTGATCCTCGACAGCGAAGGCGACGGCGCCCGCCTGCGCCTCAAGGTCGCCTTCGAGAACGGCGGCACCAAATGGCTCCTCGCCTCCGTCGCCCGCCTCGACGTCCTCGACTGAGAAGAATCGACACGCCCCTGCTTGCACCCCCTGTAGAAGCGGTCGCCACGGCCGCGAATGGGTTCCGCGGGCGCGGCCTTCGCGGTCGGGACGACCGCTCCTACAGGAAATGCGGATTATTTCTCGCGGCGGCCTCGGCGCTCGCGGAGCTTCGCACGCAGCCACGGCGCGCCCGCCG
>CAZPJI010000054.1:0-13504 GCA_964586925.1 uncultured Gammaproteobacteria bacterium | reverse complement strand
GCTCGTTCTGCCTTGCGGGAGAAAAAAATGAACTCCAGCAGGAGCCGCCGAATTAATGTTAACAGGCACTAGCCTGTCAACGCTTTCTGGCCAAGGTCAATCCATCGCCGATCGGAAGCAATGACAGGTCTACACGCTCGTCCCGGTGCACCCGCTCGTTGAAGGCGCGAATGGCTACGGTATCGGCTTCATTATTAGTGGCGTCGGCCACGGCACCGTTCCACAGCGTGTTGTCCACCGCAACCAGTCCGCCCGGGCGCAGCAATTCCAGAACGGCCTCGTAGTAATGGATATAGTTCGCTTTGTCTGCATCAATGAAGGCGAAATCGAACCGGCCGCCTTCACCGTCCGCCAGCAGCTTGCCGAGCGTCTCGCGGGCAGGCGCAAGATGCAGCGTGATCTTGTCTTCCACGCCGACCTTGCTCCAGACCTCCCGGGCATGGCGTGTGTATTCCTCGCTTACATCCAGGCAAGTAACGTGACCGGAATCGGGCAGCGCCAGCGCTACCGCTGTGGAAGAGTACCCGGTGAAAGTGCCCACTTCCAAGCACCGCCGGGCTCCCATGAGCCGCACCAGAAGCGCCATGAACTGGCCCTGCTCGGGGGAAATCTGCATGCCGCCTTGCGGCAGTTGCCGGGTCTGCATGCGCAAAGCTTCCAGCTCGGGCGGTTCACGCAAGGAATGCGTCAGAAGGTAGTCATACACCGCATCGGTCAGGTTCAGAGTACGAGCCGACATGGAAATCCCCGCAAATAACCCTATTTTAGCGAGCAGACCCTGGCGCGCGGGCCATGGCGTACGAGTACAATGCCGATATAGCTATTCATGCAGCGAAGGATCCCCGCATGACCACTACATCCGCCACACGCCGCTGGCTCACTGCCATATTCAGTCTGGCCTTCGCCATCGGGTTCACGGCAGCAAACGCCAAGCCAACCGGGGCGTCTACCCCGATTTCACTGTGGAAAGTCACGGATGGTCCCGGGCACACGATGTATCTCGCCGGGTCGATGCATGCCTTGACCAAGGCCGACATGCCGCTGCCGGCAGCCTATACACGCGCATTCGACGCCTCCGACCGCTTGGTCGAGGAATTGGATTTCAAAGCCCTGAACCCCAGGAAGGTGACGGAAGAGGCCCTGGCCATGGGACTACTGAAAAAATCCAACCTGGCGAGCGTCATGGGTAAAAAGGATTGGGCCGAGGTGCAAAAGCTGGCGCAGAAAGCCGACGTTAAACTCTACCGCTATGAACGGTTCAAGCCCTGGCTTGCGGCCGTCAGTATCGGCAGAACGCTAATGCGACAGTACGGCTACCAGCCCCAACTCGGCCTCGACATGCACTTTGCGGAGCTAGCTCACGAACGGAAGATGCCCAGCAATGGTCTGGAAACTGTCCACGAGCAGTTTTCCTTCTTCAATGACATAAAGCTGGAAGCCCAGCGCCGCTTCCTGATCCAGTCCTTGCGTAAAGCCGACTCTGCCAAGCAAGACCTCACTCGAATGCACGATGCATGGGCCCACGGTGACGTCAAACGGCTGGAAGCGCTGCAAAAGAAAGACTTCAAGAACTTCCCTCACCTGCGCGACCGGCTGCTCAAGGAGCGCAACGAGCGTTGGTTGCCGCACCTGCTCACATGTCTGCACAGCAAGCAAACCTGCTTCGTCGCCGTCGGCGTCGAACACATGATTGGTCCTCACGGCCTGATCGCCCTGCTGAAAGCCAAGGGTGCCAAGATCAAGCAGATGCAGGCACGCGTCCATACCGGCAGCGGGCACACGCAATGAGCGACGACGGCATGCACTTGGGCGGCCAGCTACTGCTGGCCATGCCCGCACTTGCCGATCCCAATTTCTACCGCAGTGTCGTGCTCGTATGCGAGCACGGCGACGAGGGCGCCCTCGGCCTTATCATCAATCGGCCCATGCAACTGGAACTGGGTGAGGTACTCGCCCAACTCGACCTGCCCTCCGCAAACGAAGACATCAACCGCTTGCCGGTCTTTTCCGGCGGCCCGGTCGAAGCCCAGCGGGGATTCGTCATCCACGACGATGTTGAAATTGTCGCCGATTCGTTAAACATCGGGGACACACTTGCCGTCAGCAGCTCGAGCGAGATACTCAGCGCCATCAGCGAAAGGCGGGGGCCGGATCATTTCATGGTCGTATTGGGCTATGCCGGATGGGGACCTGGGCAGCTGGAACATGAACTGCGCGAAAATGCCTGGCTCTCGGTGCCAGCCAGTCCCCAGCTGATTTTTGAAGTTCCGGTCAACGAGCGTTGGCGCAAGGCGGCTATTCAGATCGGCATAGACCCGCTGCAGCTCAGCTCCGAATCGGGACAAGCCTGAGTCCTTACGGCTCTCATCAAATCACTACACTTGGTAAACTGCGCGCCGGGGCAGGAACACAGGAACCCGATGACCGCCACCGTGCTGGGCTTCGACTATGGGCAACGCTTTATCGGCATTGCCGTGGGGCAGACATTGACCGGTTCATGCCGCGCCTTGAAAAGCATCATTGTTCCGACTGGGGGCGAATTGCCCTGGAAAGAAATCGAGGCGCTATGCGCCGAATGGCAACCCGCCCGCGTTATCGTGGGCCTGCCTTGCCACCTCGACGGGAGCGAAGGCGAGCTCGCAAAAGCGGCCCGCAGTTTCGCCGACCAACTGGGCCATCGCACACATTGTCCTGTGACGCTCTGGAACGAAGCCTTGAGCACGGAGGCGGCTCGCGAAGCGCTGGCCGAAGAACGTCGCCGGGGCAATGCGCGGCGCGGTGGACGGTCACGGTTAAATGCGGAAGCGGCACGAACCATACTCGAGGGTTGGCTGGAACAGGCCCTCAGGGCATACACGGACAACGAAAATGACTAAGTCGACACAAAAACTGATTACACTCGACGGCATGCGCCGCGACGCTCTGGAGACGTTGATCGACTCAGCGGTACGCTTTCTGGCTCCCGGTACCACCACGGAGCACCGCAACCGCCTTGCCGGCGAGGCAGTGGCTCTGCTTTTCTGCGAACCCAGTACCCGGACACGCGTTTCCTTCGAACTGGCGGCTCGCCGCCTGGGAGCGGACGTAGCGGCACTGAATGAAAACATCTCGTCACGGACCAAGGGCGAAACCCTCAGCGACACACTGGCAACGCTGGCTGCCATGGATGTGCGCGTGGTCATAGTCCGCCACGCAGAGGACGGCATCATGACAAGGCTCGCCGCAAAACTTGCGCCCGGCATGGCCCTGGTTTGTGCCGGCGAGGGCACCCGCAATCACCCGACTCAGGGATTGCTGGACGTCATGACCATACGGCGCCACCGGCCGAACCTCTCCAATCTGAGCGTAGCCATCATCGGGGATATCGCCCACTCGCGCGTTGCCCGATCTACGGCCCGCGCTCTGGACACGCTGGGCGTCGGCGAACTCCGGCTGGTAGGACCACCCGCCTTCCTGCCCCGGGACAACGAAATGCCCGGCCGACCGATCAACAACTTCGAGAACGGGATACGCAACGCCGACGTGGTCATAGCCCTGCGGATACAGCATGAGCGCATGAACGGGAATGAATGCCCCGACTTGGAAACCTACCGGCACGAATTCGGACTGAACGCATCGCGCCTCGAAACCCTGGCAGGTAAAGAGACCCTGCTCATGCACCCGGGACCGGTCAACTGGGGGGTCGAACTCGATCCTGATCTTCATGGCTGGCCGAACAACCTCATCAATGAACAAGTGCACAATGGCGTCGCCATGCGTATGGCGGTGCTCGACTGGTTAGTGTAGTGTTTAGCAATTCCTGGCACTTTCAGAGCCCCCCACAAGCGCCAGACCAAGGCGCAGCGCGCAGGGAATGGCCGGCGCCCTTGCCAAGCGCTGCAACGCAGAGCTGGCGCTTGTGGGGGACTCCCTTCGGGCGAGTCGCTGAAAGTACCAGGAATTGCTAAACACTACACCAGGAGGAAGCGGTCATGGCATTGCCTGAGCGCAGCAGTATCGACAAGGAAATGGCGCAGGTTGTCGCCCATGAGCGTCATCCCGGCGAGCAGCATGTGCTGACACTCCATGCTCCACGCATCGCGGCGCGTGCCTTGCCCGGCAGCTTCGTTCACGTCGACTGCGGCCCCGAATGGTTGCTGCGCCGACCCATGTCGATCATGAGTTCCAATCCACGAACGGGAACGATCGAGTTGCTGTTCAAGACCGTGGGACACGGCACCCGCACGCTGGCAACACTCGAACCCGGGGACGAACTCGACCTGTTAGGACCCATCGGCAATGCCTTCACGGATATCCCCGGGCACCCACTGAAAATCCTGCTGGGCGGCGGCGTGGGCATTCCGCCCATGATCTTTTACGCGGAAACTGAGGTAGCCGGCGGCGCCAAGGCACCGTGGGTCATTACTGGCTCGGAGCTCCCCTTCCCGTTTGCAACCAACCCGGCGCAGCTGGCACTGCCCGGCGCGCCCGAAGCGGCCACCCACGCGTTGACCCGCCTGGAAGCCAACGGCATCCCCAATCGCCTCGCCAGTCTCGCCGGCCTGGATGGCTGTTTCCATGGCTACGTGACCGAATTGGCCGAAGCCCTGGTCAAGGCCCTGCCCGAAAACCAACGTGGTCAGGTCGCACTTTACGCCTGCGGGCCCACGCCGATGCTGGTTGCCGTCGCCGCGCTTGCACGGCGCCTCGATCTTCCCTGCCAGGTTTCGCTGGAGGAATACATGGCCTGCGGCGTTGGCGGATGCGCGGGTTGCACGGTTGAAGTAGAGACGGACCAGGGGTTGGCCATGAAGCGTGTGTGCGTCGACGGTCCCATCTTTGACGCCGCGCACGTGTTTACCTCGCCACCCCTGCCCGAACCGGCCGAAACACCCTTCGATTAAAAAGAACGGCGGTCCCCGCCGCACATTTATTTGACTGGATTCCTGCTTTCGCAGGAATGACGATAATTTCCGGTCTCAACGCTGGCTCCTTCCTGCGCCGTTAGTCGCGCCGAGAAGCGCAGCCCGCAACGGGGGAACAGGGAGGCATGTCTGAGGCCGGAGCGATATATCGCGCAGGCCGAGTTCCGACCGGCCCGTTGCGGGCGAGCATCGCAGGGGAGCCCCAAGGCCACAGGCCTTGGGGCCGCGACTTCCGGCGCAATGCTTTTGATGCACGCCATCCACGGCGCGCACCCTGCGGGCGTGCTGCGCACGTCCTATTTCGCTGTCCTGCGAAATGGTGGTGACTTTTGGCAAAACAAAAGTCACCCCGCCGGGAGGGCAAATAAACAATTCCTCGCGGCGGGAACCGCCGCTCCTGCATTCAAGCTTCGGAGCGGAAAATAATTATCCGAAGTGGATACGTGCCTCGAGGTTGGCACGCGAATCAGCATTGGCAAGCGCTTCGTCGAGGCTGATCAAGCCAGCCTTGTAAAGCTTGATCAGCGCCGTGTCGAACGTCTGCATGCCCGCTTCCCGGGACTCTTCCATGGCTTCGGCGATCGAGCCCAAGTCGCCCTGCTGAATCAGTTCAGCGATACGCGGCGTGTTGACCATCAACTCTACTGCGGGCAATCGCTTCTCGTCCTTGCCGCGCACCAGGCGCTGGGAAATCACCGCTCTCAGACTGGCCCCCATGTCGAGCAACACCTGGTTGTGCATCAGTTCCGGGTACATGTTGAGGATTCGGTCCAGGGTCTGGGGTGCATTGGTCGTATGCAGGGTCGAAAGACAGAGATGGCCGGAGTTGGCCAGCTCCATCGCTGCGTCCATGGTTTCACGGTCACGAATCTCACCGACCAGAACCACATCGGGCGCTCCCCGCAGAGCGCTGCGCAACGCCATCGAATAGGAGGGGGTGTCAGTTATCAATTCTCGCTGGTTGATGATCGAGCGCCTGTGGCTATAGGTGTACTCGATCGGGTCTTCCACGGTAATGATGTGATCGGCCCGCTGCTTGTTGCGATAATCGATCATTGCCGCCAACGTCGTGGACTTGCCCGCACCCGTAGCACCGACCACCAGGACCAGCCCGCGTTGCGTCAAGGCCAGTTCCTGCAGATACGGCGGCAGGTGCAGACCTTCCAGTGCCGGAATTTCTGCAGGAATATAGCGAATAACCACTGCAGTCATGCCGCGTTGGCGAAAAACGTTGAAACGAAAGCGACCGCTCTCGGGATCTTCAATCGCGAAGTCAAGTTGCTGCTCGTCACGGAAACGCGCCAGCTGAAACTCATTCATCAGGCTTGTCGCGGCAACTTCGATGTCCTTTCCATCAACCACGTCATGGCCAACGGAGCGAAGGCGCCCATCCACGCGCAACTTGATCTGGGCATTGGCCGTAATGTAAAGATCTGAAGCGTTCTGTTCCCGCATAAGCCGGAAATAGGATCGCAAGCGCATCTATCGTTCTCCCTCAACCGCCGACGCGGCGTCCGCCCTGGTCTTCCTCGAGCTGCATCTTATCGAGTCCTTCGTCAAAGTTGCGCTCCTCCCGCTTGCTCTCGAGCTTGATCCTGAGACGCAGTTCGTTCTGCGAATCGGCATTGCGCAGGGCTTCCTCGTAGCTCACTTCACCGGCTTCGTACAGATTGAAGATCGACTGGTCGAATGTCTGCATGCCCAATTCATTCGACTTGGCCATCAGTTCCTTCAACTCCGCAACTTCGCCCTTGAAGATCATGTCGGCGACCAGCGGCGTGTTGAGCAGGATTTCAACGGCGGGCACCCGGCCTTCGCCCGACACTTTGCGCAAAAGGCGCTGGGAAATGACCGCCTTGAGGTTGAATGACAAGTCCATAAGGAGCTGCTGGCGGCGGTCTTCGGAATACAGGTTGATGATGCGGTCTAGCGTCTGGTTGGCGTTGTTCGCGTGAATGGTGGACAGGCACAAGTGGCCGGTCTCGGCAAACTGCACCGCGTGCTCCATGGTCCGGCGATCGCGGATTTCCCCGATCTGGATGACATCGGGCGCCTGTCGCAATGCATTCTTGAGCGCAGCCTCCCATTCCGTCGTATCGACGCCGACCTCGCGCTGGGTCACGACGCAACCATTGTGCGCGTGCACGTACTCGATCGGATCCTCGATGGTGACGATATGCCCCCGCGAATTGGCGTTGCGGTAGCCGACCATCGCCGCGAGACTGGTTGATTTGCCCGCGCCGGTCGCGCCCGCGACGATCACCAGTCCGCGCTTGGTCATGGCCACGTCTTTCAATTGCGGCGGCAAGCCAAGGTCTTCGATCGTGGGAATATCCGGATTAATCGTACGCAGCACCATGCCCTGTTGGCCACGCTGCATGAAAGCGCTCACGCGGAATCGCCCTATGCCCTGCGGCGAAATCGCGAAATTGCATTCCTTGGTAGCGTCAAAATCGCGGTTCTGCTTGTCGTTCATGATGGCTCGCACGAGCACCGCGCTCTGCTCACCGGTCAGTGGCCGGTCAGTCACCGGACGAAACTCGCCGTCCACCTTGATCGCCGGCGGAAAACCGGCGGTAATGATCAGGTCGGAGGCCTCGCGCTGCACCATCGCACGCAGTAAGTCCTGCATGAGCTTGGCCGCTTGTTCACGATCCATCGCCATGGCACTCTCCTCAGTTAAATGCTTCCTTGTTCTGCGCGCGCACTCGTGCCTCTCCACGCGTGATCAGGCCCGCGCGCAGCAGTTCCTGCAGACACTGGTCAAGCGTCTGCATACCGTGTTGTTGTCCCGTCTGAATTGCGGAATACATCTGCGCCACCTTGCCTTCGCGGATCAGGTTGCGGATCGCTGGCGTGCCGATCATAATTTCATGCGCTGCGATGCGGCCACCACCGACCTTCTTGAGCAAGGTCTGGGAAATCACGGCACGCAGGGACTCCGAGAGCATACCGCGCACCATCTCCTTCTCGCCTGCCGGGAACACGTCCACGACACGGTCGATGGTTTTGGCAGCGGAGCTGGTGTGCAAGGTGGCGAAGACCAAGTGGCCCGTCTCGGCCGCGGTCAACGCGAGGCGGATGGTTTCCAGGTCGCGCAACTCGCCCACCAGAATCACGTCGGGGTCCTCGCGCAACGCACTGCGCAGAGCCTCGGCGAAACCGTGAGTATCACGATGAATCTCGCGCTGGTTGATTAAACACTTCTTGGACTCATGGACAAACTCGATCGGATCCTCGATGGTAAGGATGTGTCCCATCTCGTTTTCGTTGACATGATTGACCATCGCCGCCAGCGTGGTCGATTTGCCCGAACCCGTGGGTCCGGTCACCAGCACGATGCCGCGTGGCTGGCTGGCGATGTCCTTAAAGGCATCGGGCGCGCCGATATCTTCGAGGCGTACCACACCTTCGGGAATAGTCCGGAATACCGCCGCCGCTCCGTTTTTCTGGTTGAAGGCGTTGACACGGAAACGGGCCACGCCCGGAATCTCGAACGAAAAGTCGGTCTCGAGGAACTCTTCGTAGTCCTTGCGCTGCTTGTCGTTCATGATGTCGTAGAGCATGTCGTGCACTTCCTTGTGTTCGAGCACGGGCATGTTGATACGGCGGATATCGCCGTCGACACGAATCATGGGAGGCACCCCCGAAGACAGGTGCAAGTCGGAGGCATTCTGCTTCTTGGTAAAAGCCAGCAGCTGGGAAACGTCTAGGGCCATGGCACACTCTATCGGACTACGGACTTAACACTATATCGCCTTGCGCCGCGGCTGGGACAGAAATGTCACTTTCAGGGCATGCCCATACCACGCCTCTGAACCGCTTACCGGCATCGAACAGCCCCAAAACCCGCCTAATCCCTATAATAAACACCGTTTTAGCTCCGGAACGACTGTGAACTCCCTGCAACGCATCACCTTCATCGGCGCTGGCAACATGGCGCGCAGCCTGCTCGGCGGCCTCGTCGCAACCGAATCCGACCGCTTCACCATCGTGGCCTCGGATCCCGACCCGCAACAGCGCGAAAAGGCCGCGGAACTGGGGGCCGAAACCCTGGCCGACAACGCCCGGGCAGTCACCGGGGCAGACCTGGTCGTGCTGGCCGTAAAACCGCAAGTCGCCAATGCCGCCCTCAGTGAGGCCGCGCCGGTGCTGAAGTCGGAACGCCCCGCGATACTCTCGATCGCGGCCGGCCTGCGGATTGCCAGCATCGAAGCCGCCGCCGGCTGTGAACTGCCGGTCGTGCGCGCCATGCCCAACACGCCCGCCCTGATCCGCCAAGGCATCAGCGGCTGGTTTGCCAACAAACGCGTCGATGCCGATGCCCGCGCCCTCGCCATAGCCGTGCTGGAAGCGGCCGGGGAAGCGCTGGAGGTCGACAGCGAAGACCTGCTGGATGCAGTAACCGCCGTATCGGGAAGCGGCCCAGCTTACTTTTTCCTGCTGGTGGAAGCCCTGGCCGCCGCCGGAATCGAAGCCGGTTTGCCGCCGGAAACCGCGGCACGCCTGGCCTGCAAGACCGGCGCCGGCGCCATGGCGTTGCTCGATTACAGCGGCGAGGAACCAGCCAGACTACGCGAACAGGTAACATCTCCGGGAGGTACGACCGCCGCGGCCCTGGAGATCATGCAGCGGGACGGATTGCCCGGAATCATCAAACAGGCCGTGCTGCGCGCCCAGGCGCGCGCCCGGGAACTCGCCCAAGGCTGAGGAGCCCTTCATGCAAGCCAATGGTGCACACGCACTCATCTTTCTGGTCAATATCGCTTTCACGCTCTACATCGCAGCATTGTTCCTGCGCATCATCCTGCTGCGGCTGCGTGCCGATTACTACAACCCGCTCGTGCATTTCATTGCGCGCATCACGGACCCGCCACTGCGTCCTTTCCGCAAGATCATTCCGGCCTTCGGCGGCTGGGACATCGCCGCGATGGTGCTGGCCATCGTATGCGCATTCGTAAGCGGCTTCCTGGTATTGCATCTCGCGGGACTGGGCACTCCCTGGCTGCTCATTACCACCTATACCGGGCGCAAGCTGCTCGCCGTGCTCGTCAATCTCTACATTTTTTCCATTTTGATCCAGGCGCTGATGAGCTGGCTGGGACCACGGCAATACAGCCCTCTCGCCGTCATACTCTGGCGTATCAATGAACCCCTGCTGCGGCCGGTCCGGCGCATCCTGCCCCCCTTGGGCGGCACCTTCGACCTGTCTCCGCTCGTGGTGATCGTACTACTCGAAGCGCTGTCGATATTTCTCGGCCTGCCGATGTATCTTTGACCCGAGTCAATTCGATCCGCTAATAGGCGACTACAATCACCAATGCGTTAAAAACCTATCGGTAATGCGGTGGTTGTGCTATCTTCATCCACGCTTTTACCCCCGATTCATCCAAATTCATCCAAAGGAGCTCTTATGGCAAAAGCAAAATCGGCCACGGCAGGTGCCGCGGCAAAACCCATGACCAAAAACGAAATCGTGCGCGTCATCGCCGAAGAAAACGACCTGACTCGCGCCCAGGCTATGGGCACCCTGGACACGATTGAAAAGTTGATCAAGCGTGAACTAGGACGTCGTGGTCCCGGTATTTTCAACCTGGCCGGACTGCTCAAGATTCGCGTGGCTACGAAACCGGCGACCAAGGCCCGCAAGGGCGTGAACCCGTTCACCGGGGAGCCGATGACGATCAAGGCCAAACCTGCACGCAAGACTGTGCGCGTTACCGCACTGAAAAAGCTGAAGGAAATGGCCTGATTACAGCCTTTTGCCGTCACATGTACCGCCGGCCTTGCGCCGGTGGTGCTGTATCCGGCATCAAATAATTCCAGTAAATAGCGGCGTCACGGTGCCGGAAAAAAAATAACTCTCGCAGAGACGCAGAGAGCGCCAAGGAAGAAATTCTCGCAACGGCGCAACGAGGAAGAGAAAGACAGGGAAATCGCTCCCACAGGTTCTCTCTCCCCTTCGCACGCCTAGCGAGGAACGGGGAGTTGGAGGGGGATTCTTACGGGCGCCGTTAGTCGCGCCGAGAAGCGCAGCCCGCAACGGGGGAACAGGGAGGCATGTCAGGAACCTCTCTCCCACCGGCGCGTGGCCGCGACGGCGCCGGATGGCCTCCGGGGCGCGAAGCGACGAGTGCGGTTGGGTCACTCCCAATAAGCGAGGAGCGACAAAGCCGCGGGGGCCATCCGGCCCGTCCCTTCGGGTTGCGGCCCGCCTGCGCGCCCTCGGCGTTGCGCCGCTTGCCCTTAGCCGTGCTAACGCGCTGCCCGGCGCGCCTTGATGGCACGCAGGCGGGCCAGCAACGCGGTCCACGCGCTGGTGGGAGAGAGGTTCCCGGGCCGGAGCGATGTATCGCGCAGGCCGAGTTCCGACCGGCCCGTTGCGGGCAAGCATCGCAGGGGAGCCCCAAGGCTACGCCTTGGGGCAGCGACTTCCGGCGCAATGCTTTTGGGCCACTCACCCGAGCACCCCTAAAGCCGCTCTCAGAGCCCTGGAGGCGTTCGTCGGCCCGGCGCGTTCGCGCCGGCGTAGGACTCTACGGCAAGCGGACGCAACACCGCCGGCGGGCGGCTCCAGGACTCCCTTCGGGCGGGTCTGTGCCGCACCGCCTGCTGCGTTGCACGCCCTTGAAAGGGAATCACCCTCCGGCGCCCGTGCGCCTTGCATTCGGTACGGCACAGATCCCGCTGAGAGTGGCTTTAGGGGTGCTCGGGTGAGTCCGGGCGAAACAAAAGTAGCCCCGCCGGGAGGGCCAATAAACGCTCATCGCGGCGGGGACCGCCGCTCCCACAAGGATGCACATAGTCAGGCGAAACGCAAGTGATGCGCCTGTGGTCTCCAAATATTTTCCTTGGCGCCCTCTGCGCCTCTGCGAAATTTCTTTCCTCGTTGCGCCGTTGCGCCATAGCGAGAACTACCGATGGGGATATGGGGTCCGGGTTTTTGCGCTTCGTTCGTTAGAATGGACTGGTTACACCACCCATCCGCAATCGGGGGAAAACGTGGATATCCAGCGCGACGTGATGGAATACGAAGTAGTCGTGGTCGGCGGCGGACCCGCCGGGCTCGGCTTCGCGATCCGCCTCAAGCAACTCAAGCCGGAGATCTCCATCTGCGTACTGGAAAAAGCCTCGGAAATCGGCGCGCACACCCTCTCGGGCGCGGTGATGGAACCCGGCCCGCTGGACAGCCTGCTGCCCGAGTGGCGCGAGCATCCGCCCGCGATCTGCGTACCCGCCACGCACGACGAATTCCGTCTGCTGACGCGCAAGGGCGGCGTGCGCCTGCCTACGCCGCCGCACATGAAAAACGAGGGCAATTTCATCATTTCTCTGGGCAGTCTCTGCCGCTGGCTGGGCGAACAGGCCGAAGCACTCGGCGTAGACCTCTTCCCCGGATTCCCCGCGGCCGAAGCGTTGATCGAAAACGATCGCGTCACCGGTGTACGGTGCGGCGACATGGGCCTGGAAAAGGACGGCACGCCTGGCCCCAACTTTGCCGCCGGAGTCGATATCCGCGCCGGCCTCACGGTGCTTGCCGAGGGCTGCCGCGGCAGCGTGAGCAAGACGCTGATCCGGCGGTTCCGGCTCGATGCCGACCGCGAGCCCCAGACTTACGGGCTGGGCTTCAAGGAGTTGTGGCGTGTACCAGAAGGACGCGTGAAACCCGGCCTAGTGCAGCACACCATCGGCTGGCCGCTCGACAGCGGCACCTACGGCGGCAGCTTCGTCTATCACCTCGACGAAGACCGCGTCTACATCGGCTTCGTCGTCGGACTCGACTACCGCGACCCGGACTTCAAGCCCTTCGAGGCCTTCCAGCAGTTCAAGCACCATCCGGACATGCACGCCCTGCTCGAGGGCGGCGAGATCCTCTCCGGTGGCGCCCGCACCATCATCGAGGGCGGCTGGCAGGCGCTGCCGCAAATGGACATGCCCGGCGCGCTGCTCATCGGCGACTCGGCCGGCACGCTCAACGTGCCCAAGATCAAAGGCATCCACATGGCCCTGCAGTCGGCCATGACGGCGGCTGAGCACTTTGCGGAACAGGACGAACCCGCCGGTTACGACGCGCGCTTCCGTGCCTCGCCGGCCGGACTGGAACTCAAGCGGGTGCGCAACATCCATCCGGGTTTCCACCGCGGACTCTGGGCGGGGCTCGCCAATGCCGCCCTGGAGACGGTGCTCGGCGGACGCACGCCCTGGACCCTGGCCAACCAGGCCGACTGGGCCAGCCTGGAGAAGCAGGAAAACCACAAGTCCCCCGACCGGCATTGGGTAGAGCGCGACCTGCCGCCGCGCGACCGGCTGGCTTCCGTGTTCTTCGCCCAGACGGCCCACGACGAGAGCCAGCCCGTGCACCTCAAGGTCAGCGACACCAGCATCTGCACGGACCGCTGCGCACAGGAGTACGGCAATCCCTGCACCCGCTTCTGCCCCGCCGGCGTCTACGAGATGGTCGAGGAAGACGGCAAGCAGCGCCTGCAGATCAACGCCGCCAACTGCGTGCACTGCAAGGCCTGCGACATCAAGGACCCCTACGAGATCATCACCTGGACCACGCCCGAAGGCGGCTCCGGCCCCAACTACCAGAACCTGTA
>CAZPJI010000053.1:0-14812 GCA_964586925.1 uncultured Gammaproteobacteria bacterium | reverse complement strand
GCCAGACCCGCATGCCCAAGGTGCAGGAAGCGGTCAAGGACTTCTTCGGCAAGGACCCGCGCAAGGACGTCAATCCCGACGAAGCGGTGGCCATCGGCGCCGCGATCCAGGGCGGTGTGCTGGGCGGCGACGTCAAGGACGTGCTGTTGCTCGACGTGACGCCGTTGTCGCTCGGTATCGAGACGCTCGGCGGCGTGATGACCAAGCTGATCGAGAAGAACACCACGGTGCCGACCAAGGCCAACCAGGTGTTTTCCACCGCCGAGGACAACCAGACCGCGGTCACCGTGCACGTGCTGCAGGGCGAACGCGAGATGGCGAACGCCAACAAGTCGCTGGGCCGCTTCGACCTGAGCGACATTCCGCCGGCCCCGCGCGGCACGCCGCAGATCGAGGTGACCTTCGACATCGACGCCAACGGCATCCTGCACGTTTCGGCGAAGGACAAGGCCACGGGCAAGGAAAATCGTATCGAGATCAAGGCTTCGTCCGGCCTCAGCGAGGAAGAGGTCGAGCGCATGGTCAAGGACGCGGAAGCCCATGCCGAGGAAGACAAGAAGGCCCGCGAGTTGGTCGAGTCTCGCAACCAGGCCGACGCCCTGGTGCATGCCACCGAGAAATCGCTCAAGGATCTCGGCGACAAGCTCGAGGGCAACGAGCGTGCCGATATCGAGGCGGCTGTCTCTGAACTCAAGGATGCCCTTAAGAGTGACGACAAGGCGCGCATCGACACCAAGGCCGAGGCGCTGGCAGAACTTTCCGCGAAGGTCATGCAGCGCGTGTACCAGGCCGAAGGACAAGCCGCTGGCGAGGCCGGTGCCCAGGCGGGCGCCGCGGCCGGTGGCAAGCCCGACGGTGAAGCGGCCGAGGATGTGGTCGACGCCGAGTTCGAGGAAGTCAAGGACGAAAACGGCAAGCAGTGAAGCCAGCACGGTAGCCAGCGAAGGCGGATGTCACCGCGAGGGGGCATCCGCCTTCGTGCAACCGAGAAACCGATGTGAAAACCAGTCGACTCGAGGCTTTCAGCGACGGCGTCATCGCCATCATCATCACCATCATGGTGTTGGAAATCCGTTTGCCCGAGGGCACGGATTTCCATGCGTTGGGTCCGCTCTTGCCGATGTTTCTGGGTTACGTCTTGAGTTTTATTTACGTTGGCATCTACTGGAACAACCATCACCACCTTTTCCAGGCCGCCGAGCGAGTCAACGGCAAGATTCTGTGGGCCAACCTTCATTTGTTGTTCTGGCTGTCGTTGATTCCCTTCGCAACGCGCTGGATTGGCGGGTACCACGCCGCGGCCTGGCCGGCGGCTTGTTACGGATTCGTCTTGTTGATGGCCGCGATCGCCTACAATCTACTGGAACAATTGATCAAGAAACACCACGGGACCGACTCGGTGCTGGCCCGGGCGGTCGGGCGGGAAACCAAGGGCTGGGTGTCCGTGGTGCTGTACCTGGCCGCGATCGGCCTGGCTTTTGTGACCCCGTGGGTTTCCGACATTCTTTATGCTGTCGTGGCTTTGCTGTGGATCGTGCCCGACCGGCGCATTGAAAGGATTTTGACCGAATGAGTGAACAGGACTATTACAAAACGCTGGGTGTAGGTCGAGACGCCTCCCAGGCAGACATCAAGAAGGCGTATCGGCGCCTGGCCATGAAGTATCACCCCGACCGCAATCAGGGCGATGAGGCGGCAAGCGAGCGGTTCAAGTCCATCAACGAGGCTTACGATGTACTGGGCGACGAACAGAAACGCGCGGCCTACGACCGCTTTGGCCACGCCGGGGTACGCGGCGGCCCCGGTGGCCCAGGCGCGGGCGGCTTCGGTGGGTTCGGCGGCGTCGATCCCGGCGACATCTTCGGTGATATTTTCGGCGACATCTTCGGCATGGGCGGCGGCCGGCGGGCGCGGCGTGGCGCCGATCTGAAGTACACGCTGGCGGTTACGCTGGAGCAGATCTCCCGCGGCGACGAGATCACCATCGAGGTGCCGCGGCATACCCCCTGTTCGCATTGTGACGGCAGTGGCGCCAAGCCCGGCAGCACGCCGCAAACTTGCGGTACTTGCGGTGGGCAAGGCCAAGTGCGCATCCAGCAGGGATTTTTCACCCTGCAGCAAACCTGCCCGGATTGCCGCGGCCGCGGGCAGGTGATTTCCGAGCATTGCCCCGAATGCCGGGGCTCCGGCGTCGAGCGCACCGTGAGCAAGCTCAAGATCAAGATCCCCCCGGGCGTCGATGATGGGACCGCGATTCGCCTGTCGGGGCAAGGAGAAACGGCCGGTGCCGGCGGTGTTCCGGGCGATCTTTACGTGGAGATCCGCATCAAGCGGCATTCCATTTTCCAGCGTGAAGGCGCGAACCTGGTCTGCGAGCTGCCGATTTCATTCGCCACGGCGGCTTTGGGCGGTGACGTCGAAATTCCCACCCTCGAGGGTGAAGGACGTCTGAAAATCCCGGCCGGCACGCAGAGCGGCAAACGGGTGCGGGTACGCGGCAAGGGTCTGCCGTTGCCCGGTGGCGCCAGCGGCGATCTGTTTTGCCTGGTGCGCGTGCAGACGCCGGTCAATTTGACCGACGAGCAGAAAGAGATGATCATCGAGCTTGACGCCAAATTGCGTGCCGACGGCAAACGGCACAATCCGGCTGAGCACGAGGGCTGGGCGAGCAAGGTGAAAAACTTCTTCGAGCAGTTGGCCGGATGATTTCGGAACCTCCTCTGCGGGTTGCAGTGGCCGGTGCTGCCGGCCGCATGGGCAGGGAATTGGTAAGACTTGTCGCAGCCGAGCCGGAGCGCTATGCCCTCGCGGCCGCGTGGGTGTCTCCGGACAGTGAGGCGTTGGGCCGTGACGCCGGGGAATTGGCCGGATTGCCTGTACCCATCGGCGTGTCCTGCGGTCCGATGCAAGCTCTGAATTTGGATGTCGTGCTCGATTTCACGACCGTCGCGGCCGTTCCCGACGTGGCGCGTACGGCGGTAGCCGCCAAGGCGGCCCTGGTGAGCGGTGTTACCGGATTGGACGAAACCGCCCGCGACGCTCTATCCCGGTCAGCAGAGCGGGTCCCGGTACTGCACGCGGACAATTTCAGCCTCGGCGTGACCGTCCTGAAAGAGTTGGCCGTCATTGCCCGCCAGCGCCTGGGAGATGGCTTCGACGTGGAAATCGACGAGGTTCATCACCGCGGCAAGCGCGATGCCCCCTCGGGCACGGCACGCATGCTGGGGCGCGCGCTGGGAGATCCGGCGGGGGAGATACGGGCAGCGCCGAGGGAAACTTCCGGTGAGATCGGATATTCGGTGCGCCGGGGCGGACAGGTGATAGGCGAACATACCGTGTATTTCCTTGGGCCGCACGAAAGGCTCGAACTGACGCATCGTGCAGGCGATAGATCGCTGTTCGCGGCGGGTGCCTTGGCCGTGACAGGCTGGCTGGTGTTGCAGAGGCCAGGCCAATATTGCATCGAGAACTATCTGCAGGCGCCGTAATGATTGATCGTATCGGGGGTGCCCTCTAAAATAGGGGCATCCGAAGAGCGGGGCACGCCCCGTGACGCGTCCTGACCTAAATAGATCAGAGGTTCCTTAGTGTCCAAGCCCGCCATACTTGTCCTGGAAGACGGTACCAGCTTCCGGGGCATCTCCTTCGGTGCGCCCGGCTGTGCGGTCGGAGAGGTCGTTTTCAATACCGCCATGAGCGGTTACCAGGAAATCCTGACCGACCCTTCCTATGCCCGCCAACTCGTCTGCCTGACGTCCTCACACATCGGCAACGTGGGAATCAACCCCGACGATATGGAATCCGATCGGATTCATACCGAGGCGCTCATCGTGCGCGAGTCGACCTCCGAACCTTCGAACTGGCGCTCCACCGAATCGCTGCCCGATTTTCTCTCACGGTCGCAACGCCCGGCGATTTCCGGCATCGATACCCGGCGCCTGACCCGTCATTTGCGTACGCAGGGTGCCTTGAACGGCTGCCTCGCGGTGGACATGGACGAAGCCGAGGCGCTGGAGAAAGCCCGCGAATTTCCGGGACTTCTCGGCATGGATCTCGCTGCTGCAATCAGTTGCGATAAACCCTATGCCTGGGAGGAACCGGCGTGGGGTACCGTGGCGCCCAAGACCCGTTTCCATGTCGTGGTCTACGACTTCGGCGTCAAGCGCAACATCCTGCGCCTGCTCGTGTCGCATGGTTGCAAGATCGAGGTCGTGCCGGCGAAAACCCCGGCGGCCGATGTGTTGGCGAAAAAGCCCGCTGGTGTCGTACTGTCCAACGGTCCCGGAGATCCCGATGCGGCCGACTACGCGGTCGAAGCCGCGCGGGAACTGCTTGCCGCCGGAATTCCGCTGCTGGGGATCTGCCTGGGACACCAGGTTATGGCGCTGGCCAGCGGAGCGAAGACCGTCAAGACCAAGTTCGGCCACCACGGGGCCAACCATCCCGTGCTCGATCTGGATACCAAGCAGGTCTGGATTTCGAGCCAGAACCATGGCTTCGCCGTCGATGCCGACACTCTCCCCGACAACATGCGAGCCACGCATGTATCCCTGTTCGACGGCACGCTGCAGGGCATGATCCGGACCGATACGCCGGCCATCGGCTTCCAGGGCCACCCCGAGGCCAGTCCCGGGCCGCACGACGTGGTGCCCATGTTCGAACGTTTCATTACCCTCATGGAGTCCCGCTGATGCCGCGCCGCAATGACATCAAGAGCATCCTGGTCATCGGCGCCGGCCCGATCGTCATCGGTCAGGCCTGTGAATTCGATTACTCGGGCACTCAGGCGATCCGCGCGCTGCGCGAGGACGGCTACCGCGTGATCCTGGTGAATTCGAACCCCGCCACGATCATGACCGACCCGGAAACGGCCGACGCGATCTATATCGAGCCGGTGCACTGGAAGGCTATTGCCGGGGTTATAGAAAAAGAGCGTCCGGATGCGGTCCTGCCCACCATGGGCGGACAGACGGCACTTAATTGTGCGCTGGATCTGGTGCGCGAAGGCGTGCTCGAAAAATACGGGGCCGAACTGATTGGTGCCTCACGCGACGCAATCGACATTGCCGAGGATCGCGAACGCTTCCGCGAGGCCATGCACGAAATCGGCCTGGCGACTCCGCGCTCGGGACTGGCGCACAGCATGGAGGAGGCGCTTGCCGTGCAGGCCGAGATCGGTTTCCCGACCATCATCCGGCCTTCATTCACCTTGGGCGGCTCGGGCGGCGGCATTGCCTACAACCGCGACGAGTTCATCGAGATTTGCGAACTGGGCCTCGACCTTTCGCCCACCAACGAACTGCTGATCGAGGAGTCTGTGCTCGGCTGGAAGGAGTTCGAGATGGAGGTCGTCCGCGACAAGGCGGACAACTGCATCATCGTGTGCGCGATCGAGAATGTCGATCCGATGGGCGTGCATACCGGCGACTCGATCACGGTCGCGCCCGCCCAGACCTTGACCGATAAGGAATACCAGGTCATGCGCGATGCTTCGCTCGCCGTGCTGCGCAAGGTGGGCGTGGAAACGGGCGGCTCGAACGTGCAGTTTGCCGTCGATCCCGACACCGGCAAATTGATCGTCATCGAGATGAATCCGCGCGTATCGCGTTCCTCGGCACTCGCGTCCAAGGCGACGGGCTTCCCCATTGCGCGCGTGGCGGCCAAACTCGCTGTCGGATACACGTTGGATGAATTGCGCAACGAGATCACGGGCGGGTTGATCCCGTCCTCGTTCGAGCCGAGCATCGACTACGTGGTGACCAAGATTCCGCGGTTTGCCTTCGAAAAATTCCCCGGCTCCAACGACCGCCTGACCACGCAGATGCATTCGGTGGGCGAGGCGATGGGCATCGGGCGCACCTTCGCCGAATCTCTGAACAAGGCGTTGCGCAGCCTGGAAACCGACATGGACGGCCTCGATCCCGTCTGGGACGAAGCCGAGCCCGAGGCGCGCGACCACCTGTTGCACGAACTTCGCATGCCGGGGCCCTTGCGTTTCTGGTATCTCGCCGACGCCTTCCGGCACGGCTTCACGCGCGAAGAACTTTACGAACTGACTCATATTGACCGTTGGTTCCTGCAAGTGGTGGAACGGCTGGTACAGGAAGAGACAGCCGTGGCAGAGGGTGGGCTGGGTGTGCTGGACCGTGAACGCCTGTTCGGACTCAAGCGGCTGGGCATGTCGGACCGCCGGCTCGCCAAGCTGCTCGATTGCCGCGAAGACGAGGTGCGGGCGCTTCGTTGGCGCCACGGCGTGCGACCGGTATACAAAAGGGTGGACTCCTGCGCAGCCGAGTTTCCGTCTTCGACGGCGTACCTGTACTCGACCTATGAGGAAGAGAACGAGGCCGAGCCCAGCGACCGGCGCAAGGTGATCGTGCTGGGCGGCGGTCCCAACCGGATCGGTCAGGGCATCGAATTCGATTACTGCTGCGTGCATGCTTCGCTCGCGCTGAAGAAGGCCGGCTTCGAGTCGATCATGGTCAACTGCAATCCCGAGACCGTGTCTACTGATTTCGATACCTCCGATCGGTTGTACTTCGAGCCGCTGACTTTCGAGGACGTGATCGAGATCGTCGAACTGGAAAAACCCTACGGCATCATCGTGCAGTTCGGCGGACAGACGCCGCTCAAACTGGCGCGTTCGCTCGAGGCCGCAGGCGTTCCGATCATCGGCACCTCGCCCGATGCGATCGATCGGGCCGAGGATCGCGAACGCTTCCAGCGCCTGATCGACAAGCTGGGCCTGCTCCAGCCCGCCAACCGCACGGCGCGTACTGAGGCCGAAGCATTGGCACTGGCGCGCGAGGTCGGCTTCCCGCTCATCGTGCGCCCCTCCTACGTGCTCGGTGGACGGGCGATGGAAACCGTTTTTAACGAAGAAGATCTCCTGCAGTACGTGCGATTTGCCATGGCCGTGTCCGGTGACGCGCCGGTGTTGCTGGATCACTTCCTCGATGCCGCCATCGAAGTGGACGTCGACGCCGTTTCCGACGGCGAGCGCGTGCTCATCGCCGGCATCATGGAGCACGTCGAGCAGGCCGGGGTGCACTCCGGCGATTCCGGTTGCGCGTTGCCGCCGCATACGCTCAGCAAGGACGTCCAGGACGAGATCACGCGCCAGGTCGTGGCACTGGCCAAGGAATTGGGCGTCGTCGGCCTGATGAACGTGCAGTTCGCTATCCAGAACGGCACGATATACATTCTCGAGGTCAATCCCCGGGCGTCCCGCTCGGTGCCCTTCGTGGCTAAGACCTGCGGCGTGCCGTTGCCCCAGGTGGCGGCACTGACCATGGTCGGCAAGAGTCTCGAAGAGCAGGGACTGAAACGTTTCCCGCAGCCCCAGTATTTCAGCGTGAAGGAATCGGTGTTCCCGTTCATCAAGTTCCGCGGTGCCGACCCCATCCTGGGGCCGGAAATGAAATCCACGGGCGAAGTCATGGGTACCGGAGCGAGTTTCGGCGAGGCCTATGCCAAGGCGCAGTTTGCCTCCGGCGTTATACTGCCTGCAGGCGGCAGGGCGCTGCTGTCGGTGCGCGACGCCGACAAGCCGGCCTGCGTCGAGCTGGGCCGGGAGCTGATCGAGCGAGGCTTCGAACTGGTCGCGACCCACGGCACGGCGGCGGTCCTCAACGAGGCGGGCATAGAATGCGCCGGCATCAACAAGGTGCGCGAAGGCCGTCCCCACGTTGTTGACCTTATCAAGAACGATGAGGTCAATCTCATTGTCAATACCACGGAAGGCAAGCGCGCGATCGAGGAATCGCGTTCCATACGCCGCGAAGCCGTGGCGCACAAGGTGACTTATTACACGACGATCGCCGCAGCCAAGGCGACCGTCCAGGCTTTGGATTACATCGACATGACAGACGTAAACGAGTTGAAGACGCTCCACGGGAGATGCACATGAACCGAGTGCCCCTGACCGTTCGCGGCGCGGAACTGCTGCGGGCAGAGCTCAAGCGGCTCAAGAGCCAGGATCGCCCCCAAGTGGTGGCGGCGATTGCCGAGGCTCGTGCTCACGGCGACCTGAAGGAAAACGCCGAATACCATGCCGCCAAGGAGCAGCAGGGCTTTATCGAGGCGCGTATTCGCGAGATCGAGGCCAAGCTGTCTCAGGCCGAAGTCATTGACGTTGCGAAACTCAACCGCAACGGTCGGGTCGTATTTGGCGTAACTGTCGTCGTGGCTGACGTGGAGTCCGGCGATGAGCAGACTTACCAGGTCGTCGGCGAGGACGAGGCGAACATCAAGGAAGGACGCCTGTCCGTATCCTCTCCGTTGGCCCGTGCGTTGATCGGCCATACGGAAGGCGACGAAGTGCATGTGGCGACGCCCGGTGGCGAGCGTGATCTGGAAATCGTCGAGGTCCGCTACGAGTAAATTCGAACTTCACGGAGTCGCAGGCCAGTGAGTGCGCGGCGGGGCAAAAGCAAGCGTTGGGCGCAATCGCAGGCCCGCGATCCGTGGGTTCGCAAAGCGCGTGCGCGTGGGTTGCCGGCCCGGTCGGCGTTCAAGCTCGAGGAAGTGATCGAACGTCATCGATTGCTGCGTCCCGGGCAAACGGTGCTCGAGCTCGGCGCTGCGCCCGGGGGGTGGACGCGACTCGCCGTGCAGGCGGTCGGTCCTTCGGGATGGGTTGTCGGCATTGACCGGCTGGAGATGAAGCCGGTGCGCGGGGCCCGGATCCTGACCGCCGACTTGACCGAGCCCGGTGTCGTCGAGGAGTTGCGTGAGGCCCTGGCGGGCCCCGCAGATGTTGTACTTTGCGATATTGCCCCCAACTTAACAGGTATCAGGGACGTGGATGCCGCAAATCAGGCAGAATTGGCCGAAATGGCGTGCAGTTGTGCCGCGACGCTCCTGAAGCCGGGGGGCGCCTTTTTCATCAAGGCGTTCGAGGGTGAAGGCAGCCGGGCCTTGCGTCAGCGCCTGGAGCATGAATATGCCACGGTCAAGCGCCTGAAACCGGCGGCGTCACGGGATCGCAGCAGCGAGTTTTATCTCCTGGCACAGGGTCTTTCCAACCCGGACACTGCCCAGGATTGACATGAAAAACGGGTTGGAAACGTGCGTTGGCAGTTCGCTTCACGCGGCGCAGCGCGGTATAGTTAAGATAGTTTTGAGCCCGGCGTGCTTTTGTGACAGGCCGCGTTTGAGGCAGGGGTAAAAGATAGCGTGAAATTCAACGAAATCTGGAAACAGCTTCTCCTGTGGGGCGTCCTTATCGTCGTCGCCTTATTCATATTCAACAGTTTCAGGCCCAATACGCCCGAAGCGAAGAAGCTGTCCTACTCGGAGTTTGTTACCGACGCTACCAGCGGCAACGTCGGTTCTGTCACTTTCGAGCAGAACAATATCAGCGGCGTGCTTACCTCCGGGCAGAAGTTCGAGACCTATACGCCTGATGCCGATCACACCGACCTGGTCAAGACCCTGATCAAGAACAATGTCAAGGTCGACGCCAAGCCGCCGGCAAAGCCGTCCCTGTTCATGCAGATATTGATCAGCTGGGGACCGTGGATCCTGTTCATTCTCATCTGGCTGTTCCTCATGAAACAGCTGATGCAGGGCGCTAGCGGTGGCCGTGGGGCGATGTCGTTCGGCAAGAGCAAGGCGCGGATGATGTCCGAGGACCAGATCAAGGTGACTTTCTCAGACGTGGCCGGCGTGGATGAGGCCAAGGACGAAGTGTCCGAGCTGGTCGAATTCCTGCGCGATCCGGGCAAGTTCCAGCGTCTGGGCGGACGTATTCCCAAGGGCGTTCTGATGGTCGGCGCGCCGGGTACCGGCAAGACCTTGCTGGCACGCGCCATTGCCGGCGAGGCCAAGGTGCCGTTTTTCTCGATCTCGGGTTCCGATTTCGTGGAAATGTTCGTGGGCGTCGGCGCCAGCCGCGTGCGCGATATGTTCGAACAGGCCAAGAAGCACGCGCCGTGCATCATCTTTATCGACGAGATCGATGCCGTTGGCCGGCACCGCGGTGCGGGGCTGGGCGGCGGTCACGACGAGCGCGAACAGACCCTTAATCAGCTGCTGGTCGAGATGGACGGCTTCGAGGGTACCGAAGGCGTTATCGTGATTGCCGCGACCAACCGTCCCGACGTGCTCGATCCGGCGCTTCTGCGGCCCGGCCGGTTCGATCGTCAGGTGGTCGTGCCACTGCCCGACGTGCGTGGACGCGAACAGATCCTCAAGGTGCATATGCGCAAGCTGCCGCTCTCCGATGACGTGCAGCCGATGATAATCGCCCGTGGTACGCCCGGATTCTCCGGCGCGGACCTGGCGAACCTCACCAACGAGGCGGCGCTGATTGCGGCGCGTGGTAACCGTCGAGCGGTGGGGATGGAAGAATTCGAACGTGCCAAGGACAAGATCATGATGGGTGCCGAGCGGCGCTCCATGGCCATGAGCGAGGAGGAAAAGCGCCGCACGGCTTACCACGAGGCGGGGCATGCGATAGTCGGCCTGTCCGTACCCGAGCATGACCCGGTTTACAAGGTCACCATTATTCCGCGCGGACGGGCTTTGGGCGTCACCATGTTCTTGCCCGAAGAAGATCGCTATAGCGCGAGCAAGCAGCGGCTGAACAGCCAGTTGGCCAGCCTGTTCGGCGGGCGTCTGGCGGAAGAAATCGTGTTCGGCAAGGACCATGTCACCACGGGAGCCTCGAACGATATCGAGCGCGCGACCGAGATTGCGCGCAACATGGTGACCCGCTGGGGCCTGTCGGATAAGCTCGGTCCGCTGTCTTACACCGAGGAAGACGATGAGGTGTTCCTCGGGCGCGCCGTGACGCGTCACAAGCAGGTATCGGACGAGACCGCGCATACCATCGACGAGGAAGTCCGGGCCATCATCGATGCAGCCTACACGGGTGCGCGCGACATCCTGACACGCGAGCGTCCCAAGCTCGATGCCATGGCCGAAGCCCTGATCAAGTACGAGACCATCGACTCGGGGCAAATTGCCGACATCATGGCAGGCCGCACTCCACGCCCACCGCATGACTGGACCGACCCTGGTGGACCGGGCGATGAAGTGTCCGATGCGAGTAAGACGAGTGCCGGCAAGCAGGAACCCGGTGGGCCTATCGGTGATCCGGCCAACCAGCACTAATGTACGGCTGCCGGCTGACTTGATGGGGGTACGAATGCCCTCAGGTGGGACAGAGTTGGCCGAGGGAATCGAGTCATGACGGCATCAGGAGCTGCCGCAGCTTGGACGCCGCGTCTGGAGTGGAGCCGGGGCTTGCTGGAGCTGGATGCTCCGCGTGTCATGGGGGTTTTGAACGTAACACCCGATTCTTTTTCCGACGGCGGCCGTTATCTCGATCCCGGGTATGCAGTGGAGCATGCGCATGCCATGGTCGAGGAAGGTGCGGCGATTATCGATGTTGGGGGAGAATCCACGCGCCCCGGTGCGAAGGCGGTGGCTGCCGATGAAGAAATCGACCGGGTTTTGCCTGTCGTGAAGCGGCTGGTCAAGGAATTGAAGGTGCCCGTCTCGGTGGATACCGGCAAAGCCGAGGTGATCAAGGCGGTCACGGACGCGGGCGCAAGCCTCATCAATGACGTGTATGCCTTGCGGATGCCGGGCGCCCTGGATGCGGTAGCCGCGGCCGACTGCGCCATCTGCCTGATGCACATGCAGGGCGAGCCTCGTACGATGCAGTCCGATCCCCGTTACGACAACGTCGTGGAAGAAGTTTGCGAATTTCTGGAGGGCCGTGCCGATGCCTGTGTCGATGCCGGCATTCCGCCCGATCGTATCGTGCTCGATCCGGGTTTCGGTTTCGGCAAGTCGTTGGCGCACAACCTCGCCTTGCTGCGGCACCTGCCGGAGTTGCTGGATCTGGGTTATCCGATCATGGTGGGACTTTCGCGTAAATCCTCGATCGGCCGCCTGACGGGGGTGGAGACTCCCGAAGACCGCCTGGCCGGCTCGTTGGCTGCGGCCTCTCTGGCGGCCTGGTTGGGTGCCAGCCTGGTGCGTGCCCATGATGTCGCGGCAACGGTACAGGCATTGGCGGTCATTCATGCAGCAAGGAGGCAAGCATGAGCGCACCCAGAAAAAAACGCTGGTTCGGCACCGATGGTATCCGTGCCCGGGTCGGTGAGCCGCCTCTGACACCTGAGTTCGTGCTGCGCCTGGCCTGGAGTGCTGCGCGCGTGCTCAATCACGGCGAAGGCGGCGGCATGGCCGTGGTGGGCAAGGACACCCGGCGCTCCGGCTACATGTACGAATCCGCCCTGGAAGCCGGTTTCTCCGCAGCCGGGATGGATATCCGCCTGCTGGGGCCTATTCCTACGCCGGCGGTGGCTTATATCACCCGAACCTTTCGGGCAAGCCTGGGGGTGGTGATCAGCGCCTCCCACAATCCTTACCAGGACAACGGCATCAAGTTTTTCGGCCCGGATGGCCGCAAGCTTGACGATGAGACGGAATTAGCCATCGAGCAGACACTCGAAAGCGAGTACCTGGTGGCCGATCCGGAACGCATCGGCCGCGCTAAGCGTGTGGAAGATGCGCGCGGGCGCTATATCGAATTCTGCAAGGCCTCGGTCCCGCATGGGCTTTCGCTGGCCGGGATGAAGCTGGTTATCGATTGTGCCCACGGTGCCACCTACGCAGTAGCCGAGCATGTGTTTTCAGACCTGGGTGCAGACGTGATCCTTATCGGCGCCGAGCCGAACGGTTTCAATATCAACGTGGGCTGCGGATCGACATATCCCGGACATGTCGCTCAGGCTGTCAAGGCCCATGAAGCCGATTACGGACTCGCGTTTGACGGCGATGGCGACCGGGTCGCCATGGTCGATGCGTCAGGACGGGTTTTCGACGGCGACGATCTTTTGTATGTCATCGCTACCGACCGGGCGTCGCGCGGGGCTTTGTCGGGTGCGGTCGTGGGTACCGTCATGAGCAACATCGGCCTGGAAATGGCCTTCAATGCCCACGACATCAATTTCGACCGGACGCATGTCGGCGATCGTCATGTTTTGGCGCGACTCCAGGAAATCGGCGGCCTGGTCGGCGGCGAAAGCTCCGGGCATATCGTGTGCCTGGATGCCTCGACGACGGGTGACGGCATCATTGCAGGCCTGGCGGCGCTAGCCGCCGTAGTCACACGTCAGAAAAGCCTGGCCGAAATATGCGAACCGTTCGTAAAGCATCCGCAAGTCCTTAAAAACGTGGCAATCAACGGCGTCGCGCGCGAGGTCGTGCTGGCGGACACCGAATTGCGCAAGCTCGTGGAGGACATCGAGGATAAGCTGGGCGGTTCCGGCCGGGTGCTATTGCGCCCCTCGGGCACCGAGGCGCTGATCCGCGTGATGGTAGAGGGACCGGATCGCGACGTCATAGAGGACTATGCGGGCCGGATAGCCGAAGCGGTCACGAAAGCGGCACAACGTTGATTTGACGGCGTTACGCCGATAAAATGGCGCGTTTCGTGGACACGGCATCGCTGATGCGGACCCCGCTGATTGTCGCCAACTGGAAGATGCATGGACGTCAAGCACTGCTTGGCGCCTATGTGGCCGGCGTGACTTCAGGGCTCGAGCGGGTCAACGGCGTGGCTTGTGTTGTCTGTCCGCCGACACCCTACCTTGCGGCTTTCGCTGCCTCTCTCCGGCAGAATCGGGCCGAAGAGCCGGTGCTGGGCCTGGGTGCACAGGATTGTTCGCCCGAGCTGGATGACGGGGCTTACACGGGAGAGGTCGGAGCGGCCATGTTGGCCGACGTTGGTTGTAATTGGGTCATCGTTGGCCATTCTGAAAGACGTGCCCGCCAGAGTGAGGATGACGCGCAGGTGGCGCGAAAGTTCGAGGCCGCTCTTGCAGCCGGTCTTTCGCCGATCTTGTGTGTCGGGGAAAGTGCAGCACAACGCCAGTCCGGCAATGCCGAAGAGGTCGTGCGCGGGCAGTTGGTGGCGGTGATGGATCGTGTGGGTGCCGAGCGTTTGGCGCAGGGCGCGGTAGCCTATGAACCGATCTGGGCGATAGGCTCGGGTCAACCGGCGACACCGCAGTCGGCGCAGGACATGCACGACATGATGCGGCGTTGCATCGCGGAGCGATCGGCAGCGGCGGCGGATGCCGTACGTGTCCTTTATGGCGGTAGCGTCAAGCCGGACAATGCCGGCGACTTTTTTGCTCAACCGGATATCGACGGCGCCCTAGTGGGCGGCGCGTCACTCGATCCGGCCAGTTTTTGTGCCATTGCGGCGGCAGCGGCCGCCTGAATCCAATCGGGGAACTCAATGCTCTTTTCAATTCTTATCGCGCTGATGGTCTTACTCGGGATCGTCCTGATCGTGCTCATTCTCCTGCATCAGGGCAAGGGTGCCGACGCGGGTGCCCAGTTCGGCAGCGGCGCGTCCGGGACCGTATTCGGTGCCCGTGGTTCTTCGTCTTTCCTGACGCGAACCATCAGTGTGCTGATGACCCTCTTTGTCGTACTGGCCCTGGTGATGGTGTGGATTTCGCGTCATGGTGCCGTGCCGGAGAGCAGCGTGATGGCAGCGTCCGGCTCTGCGCCCGCGACCGCTTCAACGCCCGCCACGACACCGGCTGGCAAGGCTGCAACCCATGCGTTGCCGGCCGCCGGCAAGACGTCTGCGGCTCCGGCCTCGAATACGCACGGGACGCCGCGGCACGACTAAGTTAAAATAGCGCCGCCGCCGGGGCTTTTTATCGGCTCACGCGGCCCGGCGAATCGGCCCGAGTGGCGATTCGTCAATGCAGTTGGCCTTTTTCTGGCCTGCCTTGCGGATGTGGTGGAATTGGTAGACACGCTGTCTTGAGGGGGC
>CAZPJI010000052.1:0-14861 GCA_964586925.1 uncultured Gammaproteobacteria bacterium | reverse complement strand
TTCGTGCACAGTTTCGACCGGCCCAACATCCGTTACCGCGTGGCCGAGCGCCACGACGGCACCCGTCAGCTCCTGCAATTCCTGCGTGATGAGCACCGCGGCGATGCAGGCATCGTTTACTGCCTGTCGCGCGCCAAGACCGAGCGCGTCGCCGGGCGGTTGGCGGCGGAAGGCGTCGATGCCTTGCCGTACCACGCGGGGCTGACGCACGCCGAGCGCGAGCGCAACCAACGCCGCTTCCTTACCGAAGAGGGCGTCGTGATCGTGGCGACGGTGGCTTTCGGCATGGGCATCGACAAGCCGGATGTGCGCTTTGTTGCGCACTTGGACATGCCTGCAAGCATCGAGAGCTACTATCAGGAGACCGGCCGCGCCGGGCGCGACGGATTGCCCGCCGACGCCTGGATGCTCTATGGCTTGAACGACGCCATGCAGCGGCGACGCATGATCGAGCAGTCCGAGGCCGGTGACGAACGCAAGCGCGTGGAGCGGCGCAAGCTCGATGCCATGCTGGCCTACTGCGAACTGGCGACCTGCCGGCGGATCAATCTCTTGAGTTACTTCGGGGAAACACTGGAGTCGCCGTGCGGTCATTGCGATACCTGCCTGGAGCCGCCCGAGACCTGGGACGCCACTGAACCCGCCCGCAAGTTGCTCTCCGCCGTGTACCGCACCGGCCAGCGTTTCGGCGCCAACTACCTCATCGATCACCTGCGGGGGGATGCGAGTTCGCGGGCTGAGCGCCTCGGCCATACGCGCCTGTCCACCTTCGGCGTCGGCGAAGAACTGGAAGAAAAGCAATGGCGTTCGGTCATACGCCAACTCGTCGCACATGGTTACCTGGAAACGGAACCCGAAGGCGGCGGCTTGTGCCTGAACGGCAGCGCCCATGCGTTGCTGCGCGGCGAGCAGAGCGTGCGCCTGCGCAAGGACCGCAAGTCCCGGCGCGGGAAAGCGCGCGCCGCAGTGGCCGATATGACGCCGGCGGACGGCGAGCTCTGGGAGGCCCTGCGCGCCGAGCGCAAGCGTCTCGCGGACGAACAGGACGTGCCCGCCTTCGTGATCTTCTCGGATGCGACGTTGCAGGAAATGGTCGCGCATCGTCCCGTGTCCAAAGACGAGTTTCTGATGCTTAACGGCGTCGGCGAGAAGAAACTCGCGAGCTACGCGGATGCATTTCTCGATGTGATCGCCCTGCACCAGACCTAGGCGAGCACGTCACAGCCGGAATAAGGCGCTGTGGCGGCACGGGCTAGTATCATTAGTGCAAGCCCGAACGAGACGAGACCGTGGACGGAGCCATCGACAGCGCGGCCGCGCCGCCGCCCGTAGGCCATTACCCGCACGCCAGGCGCCTCGGGCGCTTGTTGTTTCTCTCCGGCGTGGGCCCGCGCAAGCCGGGCACCCAGGATATCCCCGGCGTCACGTTCGATGAATCCGGCGGAGTCCAAGGCTACGATGTCGCCGTCCAGGCGCGGTCGGTGTTTGAGAATGTGGAAGCCGTCCTGGAGGCCGCCGGCCTGGGGATGGGCGATCTGGTGGACGTCACGGTCTTTCTGACCGACATGGCCCGCGACTTCAAGACGTTCAACGCCGAATGGGCCGCGCGGTTTCCGGAGAACCCGCCCTGCCGGACCACGGTGGAAGTCGGCGCGCTGCCGACGCCGATTGCCGTCGAACTCAAATGTATCGCGGCCTACCCCGAAGCGTGAGGAGGTGATTCCATGGATGTATTGACGCCCTTTGCCCTGATGCCCTGGATCGAGGAGCACCGCCACCTGCTCAAGCCGCCGGTGGGCAACAAGCAGATCTTCGAGAACGACGAGTTTATCGTGATGGCCGTGGGTGGCCCCAACAGCCGCAAGGATTATCACTACGATGCGGGCCCTGAGTTGTTCTACCAGCTCGAGGGCGAGATGCTGCTGAAGACCATGCAGGACGGCAAGCCGGTGGACATTCCCATCCGCGCTGGCGAGATGCTCTTGTTGCCCGGCGGTGTGCCGCATTCGCCGCAGCGTTTTGCAAACTCGGTGGGCCTGGTGGTCGAGCGCCGTCGCCAGAAAGGCGAGGAGGATGGGCTGATGTGGTTCTGCGAGCAGTGCCACAACAAGCTCTACGAGGAATACTTCGTCCTGAAAAACATCGAGAAGGACTTCCCGCCCGTCTTCGACAGCTTCTTCGGCGACCTCGAAAAGCGCACCTGCAAGCAATGCGGTGCCGTCATGGAGGCGCCCAAGTAAGCAATGAGTCCAAAGCTACCCGCCAACCGAAAACAAAGCCATCCCCTCGCCCCTCGCAGAGGGGAGAGGGCGAGGGTGAGGGGTGAAAAAAGCTGTCGCGAAGCGACAACAAAGCAAGCCCGGCAATTACGTCAACGAGCCACGGACGCTGAAAATGTCCTCTGGTTCCACCTGCGCGACCGCCGCTTGCAAGGCGTCAAATTTCGACGCCAGCGGGCGGTAGGCCCCTACGTGGTCGACTTCTATTGTCCGGAAGCGGCGCTGGTCGTCGAGGTCGATGGCGGCGGTCACCTGGAGCAGATGGAAGCCGATCGCAAAAGAACGGCGTATCTGGAAAGCTGTGGAGTAAAAGTCCTGCGCTTCTGGAATGACGAAGTACTCCAGCAAACCGAAGCGGTGCTTGAATGCATTGCGAGCGAGATCGGCGGAAGCCCCTCACCCCGGCCCTCTCCCCTCGGGGGAGAGGGAGAAAACGGAGGTGCGCCTCCTCGCTTCAGCGGCGAGGGGGAAGTGAATGATACGCGTGCGGCTTATGACGTTTCTTGCGTAACCGGGATGTTTGCATGCTGACGGTCGATATTCATACTCACATACTGCCCGCGGAATTGCCCGACCTCGCCAGCCGATACGGCTACGGTGGGTTCATTTCCATCGAGCAGCACGGCACCGGCTGTGGTCGCATGATGCGTGACGGCAAACACTTTCGCGACATCGAGGCCAACTGCTGGGAGCCGGAGGTGCGCATCGCCGAGTGCGATGCGGCCGGTGTCGATGTGCAGGTGCTCTCGACCGTGCCGGTGATGTTCTCCTACTGGGCGCAGGCCGGGCATGCGCTGGACCTGGCGCGGCGGCTCAACGATCACATTGCCGGGATCGTGGAGCAGTACCCCAAGCGTTTCATTGGTTTGGCGACCGTGCCGATGCAGGCACCGGATCTTGCGGTGAAAGAACTCGAGCGGGCCGTGAAAGAGCTGAGTTTAGTGGGTGTCGAGATCGGCACGCACGTCGAGCAGTGGAACCTGGACAACCCGCGCTTCGAACCGTTCTGGGAAGCTTGCGAGCGTCTCGACGCCGCGGTGTTCGTGCATCCCTGGGACATGATGGGCCGGCGCGAGATGAACAAGTACTGGCTGCCGTGGCTGGTGGGCATGCCGGCGGAAACGAGTCGCTCGATTTGCTCGCTGATCTTCGGCGGCGTGCTCGAACGCCATCCGAAAATCCGCTTCGCCTTCGCCCACGGCGGCGGCGCCTTTCCGCACACCATCGGACGCATCGAGCATGGTTTCAACGTGCGTCCCGACCTGTGTGCTGTGGACAACGATGTGAACCCGCGCGACTACGTGCGCAAGATTTACTACGATTCGCTGCTGCACGACCCGGCGGCCTTGCGCTACCTGCTCGAGCTGGCGGGCCCGGAGCGGGTGTGCCTGGGCACCGATTATCCGTTTCCCCTGGGCGAGCTGGAGCCGGGCGCGCTGATTTCGTCATTGGAACTGGATCCCGCGATCGAGGCGCGCCTGCGTGCCGGCACCGCCTTCGAATGGATGGGTCTCGATCCGGAGCGCTACCGCCGTGGCGCTTGAGTTGAGTTTTGGCGGGAGGCGTTACCGGGCCACCGCCGCGGTGGCGAGCGATGTGGCGATCCCGCAATCGTTCGACGGTAGCGGGCCGCGCGCGTTCGGCGCACAGGCGGCCGTAGCCGCGCCGCTAGCGGTGGGTGATTTTACCGGCCGCGTAGAGACCGGGGCGAGTTGCAACGCGTCCGTGCTGCATTTGACGCCGCACGGCAACGGCACGCATACCGAAACCGTCGCTCACCTCGCCGAGGACGGCCCCGCCGTTCCTGCCCTGCTGAACGGCGGTTGGATGCCGGCGTGGCTCACCAGCGTAGAAGTTACGGATGGTCCGATCGAGACAGCCGATCTGGCCCGGGCATTGGAGCAGGCGCAGGCCGCGGGCGCCGTGGCCCTGCTGGTGCGCACCCGCCCCAATACGACGGACAAGCTGGTGCGCGAGTATCCCGGTGAAGTGCCGCCGACCTGGTTCGCCGAAGCAGCGGCGCAGGCCGTGGCGGACGCGGGCATCGAGCACTGGTTGGTAGATCTTCCGTCGCTGGACCGCATGGATGATCCGGCATTACCCGCGCATCGGGCGTTCTTCGGTTTGCCTTCGGGTTCGCGCAATGCACGGGAGGCGCAGCGCCGGTTCTGCACGGTGACCGAAATGATTTACGTGGCGGATGAATTGGGCGACGGGCTTTACCTGCTCGATTTGCAGGTGCCGCGCTGGAGCCTGGAGGCCGTGCCCAGCCGTCCGTTGCTGATGACTGCGGAATTCAACGAGGAATAAGACATGAGAGAAGGTCGACGATGAAAGAAGACTGGATGCATTTGGCGCAGGAGCGGGACACCAATGATCCCCTGACCGGACTGGGCGAACACTTCGAGCATCCCCCGGGGCCCGACGGCCGCCGCGCCGCCTACCTGACCGGGCATTCCCTGGGCCTGTTGCCGAGCACGGCACGGGAGTTGGTGGCGGAAGAATTCGAGGACTGGGCGCAGTATGCCGTCGAGGGGCATACACGCGCGCGGCGTCCGTGGGTGAGCTACCACGAGCAGTTGACGCCGTTGATCGCGCGCGTGGTCGGGGCGCACGAGGACGAGGTGGTGGTGATGAATTCGTTGACCGCCAACCTGCACCTGATGATGGTGTCGTTCTACCGCCCCACGGCAAGGCGGCATGCCATCGTGATTGAGAAGGGCGCCTTCCCTTCGGACCGCTATGCCGTGGTCTCCCAGCTCGAATACCACGGCTACGACGCCGCCGACGCGCTGATCGAAATCGAGCCGCGCGAAGGCGAAAGCTGCGTGCGCGAGGAAGACGTGGAAACCGTAATTGCGTGCGAGGGCGAACGCGTGGCGCTGGTGTTGTGGCCCGGCGTGCAATACCTCAGCGGCAAGGCCTTCGACCTTGCCCGCATTGCGCGTGCCGGTCACGCCGCCGGTGCGATGGTCGGGTTCGACCTGGCGCACGCGGTGGGCAACATTGCCCTCGATCTGCATGGCAGCGGTGCCGACTTTGCCGTGTGGTGCAGTTACAAATACCTCAACGGCGGTCCCGGCGCACCCGGCGGCTGCTTTGTGCACGAACGCCATGCGCACTATTTCCAGGGGCCGCGTTTCACCGGCTGGTGGGGGCACGACAAGGCGGCACGCTTCGCCATGGAGCCGGATTTCGTGCCGATCCCGACCGCTGAGGCCTGGCAGTTGTCCAATCCGCCGATCTTTGCGCTTGCGCCGCTGCTCGCCTCGCTGCGCGTGTTCGACGACGTCGGCATGCCGGCATTGCGCGAACGCTCCGAGCGGCTGACCGGAACGCTCTACGATGCATTGGCGGTCGAATGTTGCGAGATGATCGACATCCTGACACCGGAAGAGCCGGCCGCCCGCGGCTGCCAGTTATCCATCCGGGTCAAGCGGCCGCGCGACCAGGCCCGGGCGGTGTTCGACGAACTGATGGCGAGCGGCATCATCGTCGACTGGCGCGAACCCGGCATCATCCGTCTGGCGCCGGTGCCGCTCTACAACACGCATGCCGACTGCGCGCGTGCAGTCGAAGGTTTGCGGGAGGCGCTCTACGATGTCAAACGCTGATCCCGAAATGACGATCGTCGGTGCGGGGCTGTGCGGCCCCCTGTTGGCCCTGCTGTTGGCCCGGCGCGGCTGGTCAGTGACCTTGTTGGAGCGGCGCGAAGATCCGCGCAGCCACGAGGCTGCAGGTGGGCGCTCGATCAACCTCGCGCTCGCCGCGCGTGGGCTGGCCGCACTCGATGCCGCGGGATTGGCCGACGAGGTTCGGGAACTGCTCATCCCCATGCGCGGGCGGCGCATCCACGAAGCCGACGGCAGCCTCGGTTTCCTGCCCTACGGCCAGCGGCCGGAAGAGGTCATTTACTCGGTATCGCGTGCGGGACTCAATCGCCTGCTGGTGGAAGCCGCAGCCGCCACGGGCCGCGTCGATTGCCGATTCGACTGCGACGTCGAGCGCTTTGATCCGGACACCGGTCGTCTTGTTTGGCGTGACACGGCCGGGGAGACCGTCGAGTGCATGGCAGCGCCGGTGATAGCGGCCGATGGAGCCGGGTCGGTGATTCGCCGGACGCTGGTCGAACGTGGCCTGATCGAGGCGCGCGAGGACATGCTCGCCCATGCCTACAAGGAACTCAATATTGCACCGGATGCCGGTGGCCGTCACAAGATCGAGCGCGAGGCGCTGCACATCTGGCCACGGGGCGGTTTCATGCTCATTGCCCTGCCCAACCTGGATGGCAGTTTCACCGTGACGTTGTTCCTGCCCCGCGAGGGCAGTCCGGGTTTCGACACGCTGCAGGATCCGGCTGCCGTGGAGGCGTTCTTCAAGCGCGAATTCCCCGATACGGTGCCGCTGTTGGACGATCTGACGGGGTCCTTCGAGGCCAACCCCACCGGCATGTTGGGCACGGTGTACGCCGAGCCCTGGCATCATTCGGACAAGGCCCTTCTAATCGGGGATGCGGCACATGCCATCGTGCCTTTTCACGGCCAGGGGATGAATGCGGCCTTCGAAGACACGCGCCTGTTGGCCGGACGTCTGGCTCCCGGTGCCGACGTCGCGACCGTGTTTGCCGAATTCTCGCGCGAACGCAAGCCCGATGCCGATGCCATTGCACACATGGCGCTGGAAAACTACGTCGAGATGCGCGACACGGTGCGCGACCCGGGCTTTGCCCTGCGCAAAGCGTTGGGCTTCGAGTTGGAGCGGCGTTGCCCCAACTGCTTCGTGCCCCGCTATTCGCTGGTGATGTTCCATCACTTGCCGTACGCGGAGGTGAAGCGCCGCGGAGAAATCCAGGCGTCGCTCCTGGAAGAGTTCACGCGCGGGCATGACTTGCTCGACACGGTCGATGTTGCGGCTGCGGTGAAGGCCGTGCGCGAACGGCTGCAGCCGTTCGACCCCAGTGCGTTGCCGCAATAAGGCAGGATTCTAGACGGCGGCGAAGACCGGCGATGGGCCGTTTTGCTTCATCTGCCGGATGAATTCAATGAAATTGCCGGCCGGCATCGGGCGCGCAACCAAATAGCCTTGCACCGCCTGGTAACGCATGCGGCGCAGCTCGTTGAGCTGGTCTTCGGTTTCCACGCCTTCGGCTACCAGTTGGATGCCCACCGCCCGGCTGATGAGCGAGACCGCACGCACGATCGTCGCATCCTTGGGATCGTGTGTCAGGCCACGTATGAATGACTGATCGACCTTGATCACATCGATGCTGAAGCGCGAGAGATAACTGAGGCTGGAGTAGCCCGTTCCGAAATCGTCCAGAGCAATTTTCACGCCCAGGGCCTTGATGTTGGCCAGCGTTTCGGCGCGCTTGTTGAGATGATCCACGAGCATGGTCTCGGTGATCTCGATCTCCAGGGCCTCGCCGGGGATGTCGTGTTTGCTCAACAATGCGGCAATTGTTTCGGTCAGGTGGCTGTCTTCATGCAGCTGGCGTGCGGACACATTGACACCCACGCGCGGAGGTTGCGGCGTCTCCAGTGCCCATTGTTTCCATTCGAGCAACGCCCGCTCCAGAACCCAGGCGCCGATGTTCACGATTTGTCCGGTGCGCTCGGCCACCGGAATGAATTCGTCTGGCTCGATTTCGCCCCACTCGGGGTGCTTCCAGCGCACCAGTGCTTCAACCCCGCACAGGCTGCCGTCATCGACATTGGCGCGCGGTTGGTAGTGGACGCTCATCTCGCCCCGTTCGACGGCCAGGCGCAAGGCCGTTTCCATCTGTACCTGCCGACGTGCCTGCTCATTGAGATGCTGGGCGAAATAGGCGATACCTGCACGCCCGCTGTGCTTCGCTTGATACATTGCCGCATCCGCGTGCTGGCGCAGTGTGGCGAGGTCGGAGCCATCCTGTGGATACAGCGCAATGCCGATGGACGGGGTGGAGTGCAGCTCATGCTCACCGACTTCATAGGGTATGCTCAGGGCTTCGCGGATGCGGTTAGCCTCGCGCGTGACAATCGCCACGTTACTGATTTCCCGCATCAGGATTACGAACTCGTCGCCACCCATTCTTGCGGCAATGCTGTCCGAATAAAGTCGCAGGCAGGACTGCAGGCGTTGCGCGGCCTCTTTGATGACGTTGTCGCCGACTTCGTGCCCGTGCAGCGTATTGATGTCCTTGAAGTTATCCAAATCGATCAACATGAAAGCCAGGCGGTGCTGTTGAAGATCGGCTTCCTCCGCGATCTTCTGGAAGCGCTCCTCGAGCAAGGCATGATTCGGCAGCCCGGTGAGGCGATCGTAATACGTCATCTGACGGATACGCCGCGCGGCCGCCTTGCGCTCGGTAATGTCGGTGACTACACCATCGTAGTAAAGGATATTACCGTCGGGGTCGCAGGTGGTCCAGGCCGAGTTGAGACCTGCGAAGCGGGATCCGTCATTGCGGATGTACTCGACTTCCTCGTCCTCGTAGTGATGCTCGCGAAAAAGTTTGTCGCGCAACTCGTCGCGCCGGACGGGGTTGGCGTAACGCAGGCTGAGCGAATTGGCAGCCACGCCCGACTCATCCCTGTAGCCGAACATGCGTGCGAGGGTGCGGTTAACGTAAACGAGCCCCGCTTCGGGTGTGCCGCGGTAAATCCCGTCGCGCACATTGTTGGACACGGAGGTCAGCAGTTCGCGGTTGGCCGACAGTTCGCGGGTCATGCTGTTGGCCAGGCTGCGTGCGTGCCGACCGGTGCGGGCGAGTGCATAGAACAGAGCCGCCAGCAGCAGACTGATTATGAAGCCCGAACTCGCTACGGCGACCGGAATCCAGTCCGTGGAAATAGGCCCGCTGAGCTCCATGCGCCAGTGGCGATTGCTGGCGAGAATATCCATTGAGTAATGGCCGATGTATGCGCCGGCAAACCACCGCTGCCAGATGTTCGGCGATTTTATCGGTTCGCCGGCATTCTGATAGAGCATAGGGGCATCCGGGCTGCTCAGGTCGATGATGCGGAGACGTATATCGGTCGAGCCTGGCAGCAGGTCAGGGAACAGCGAACGCGAGGGGACAGTTTCGGCCACCCACCCCGCATGGTTGCCGGCGGTTGCCGGTGTGCCTGCTGTGGCGATAAAAACGATGCCGCGCTCCGCGCCGTTCGGAGAATAAATGGGGACATCGCGTGTTGCGACCAGACCGGCCCCAGCGGCAGCCTGGTCGAACAGTTTCCGGTCTGAGCCGGCGCAGGGGTTGAGGCCTACGACCTTGATCGCGAGCGATTTGGGCCAGATGCGGTCGACCGGGCAATAAAAGTCACCGGTTTTGGTGGGCAAGGGGTGAACACGTTTAATCTGCAGCCCATCTTCGCTGAAGCGTTTGGTCAAATCGCTACGGCTCGCAGGCGGTGCATAGATCAGGTGCAACAGCGCACGCCCGTCACTATGTCCCGCGTAGAGCGCGGCGGTGAAATGATCCCAGTCCTGGGTCGTGACATTGCTACTGCCCAGGTAAAACCCACGTGCAGCCAGGAGGCGGGCATGTTCCTGTTCAAGCCGGCTGCTCAGCGTTGCATAGCTGGATTGCGCTTGTTGCTTGAAGCGGTTTTCGGCCGTATGGATAAGCACGCGTGAAAGCAGCCACGCGCCAATCAGTGCCAATGTGGTCCCGAAGACCAGAATTGCGAGGCTTCCCGCTATAGAGCGGTAAGGGATAGAATGCCTCACTCTGTTATTTCCCCTGTGTATAGTGGGCCAGCCAAGCTTAACCTGATAATTGACGTGAAATCCAGCTTGCTATGTGGTTGAAAGTTCGCATAAGTGAATTTGCATCCGGAAAGGTCATGAAAACAGAGGCATAGTCTGGCCGGCGCGCTCGAGAACGATGAAGTCGCAGGCATATTTATTGCGCGCATCCGCGGGCCGGTGGATACGTTGTTTTTCCAGCCATCCCTTTGCGTCGAAGTCGGGAAAAAATGTGTCGGCATCGAACTGTCCCGCCACGCGCGTTAAATAAATGCGATTCGCCTGTTGCAGGGCTTCGCGGTAAAGGGCCGCCCCTCCGATGATCATGACTTCTGCAACGCCGCTTGCGAGATGCAGCGCTTCGCGGAGCGAATGCGCAACCTCGCATCCTTCGGCGGTGTAGTCGATATTACGGGTCACCACAATATTGCGCCGCCCGGGCAGCGCTTTTCCGATCGATTCATGCGTGCGCCGGCCCATGATGACCGGTTTGCCGAGAGTGACTTCCTTGAAGTGTTTCAGGTCCGCAGGCAGATGCCAGGGCATCAGCCCGTCCTTGCCGATTTCGTTGCACTCTCCCGCGGCGACGACCAGTGACAGTATCGGATCCATTGCTCTATTTGCGTTCATGATCACCAGATATAAGGAATGAAGCGCCAGGTGCGTTTCATGTAATCGCGGTAGGGCTGGCCAATGGCCTCACAGAGGGCGTGTTCTTCCACGTGAACGCGATAACTGAAACTCACAAAAACGCAGGCGACGATTGCCAACAGCGAAAGCCAGTTGGTCAGCGCCAGTCCGAAACCGGAGACGGTTATCAATACGCCGCTGTAGGAAGGATGGCGCACCAGGCGGTAAGGGCCATGGTCGATGACAATCTGGCCCGCACGCGTTGCGACTTCGCGGGTGAAGTAACGGCCCAACGTACGGATGGCATACCAGCGGAAGGCGGTCCCTGCGAGCATCAACACGATGCCGATCCAGAACAGGATGGGCTGGTGCCAGCCTATCGTTGCAATGCGGACGCTATCGGCGCAGGCCAAGGCAGCGACGATGCCGATCCCCAGGCTGAGCCCGATCACGGCATACGAGCCGCGATCCCGGAGCCTGGCGCCTTTCTCCGGACGTTGCCGGAACGAACCGATCCACTCCGGAATGATCCAGACTGCGATCGCGGCGAACAGGACTTGCTGGTGGAAAGTGGACACGAGAACCAGCGAATGCATGTGGTCTGTTCCTAGCCCGGATAAATCACGAGGGATCGCGAGTGATTGCGGAATTCGCAGCAAGCCAGGCGCCGCGCTGGAGCGAAACCCATAGCCGTAGCTACGGGTTGAGTGAAGCGCAAGCGGGGCGCCGCGAGAAACCGCAAGCACCGCGGTAGGACGGCGCGGAAAACAGACTGTGGCGTGGGGGAATGTAGTGATATAACCATATTTTCTCAAAGTCTTAACAACTTACCCGCGAGCGCCGTCCGCCCTCGTGAATTGTCCGGGCTATACGGCCACCGGCGCCTTGATGGCGGGATGGTGCTGGTAGCCGCTGATCTGGAAATCCTCGTAGGCGTAATCGAATAATGAGTCTGGCTTGCGCGTGATCGTCAGCTGCGGCGGCGGATAGGGGTCGCGCGCAAGCTGCGTACGTGCCTGTTCGAGGTGGTTCAAATAGAGGTGGCAGTCGCCGCCGGTCCAGATGAACTCGCCGGGTTCGAGCCCCGTCTGCTGTGCAACCATGTGTGTGAGCAGCGCATAGGAGGCAATATTGAACGGCACGCCCAGGAACACGTCGGCGCTGCGTTGGTAGAGCTGACAGGAGAGTGTGCCGTTCGCGACATAGAACTGGAACAGGATATGGCACGGCGCGAGCGCCATCTTGTCCAGCTCGCCCACGTTCCAGGCGCTCACGATGTGGCGGCGCGAATTCGGATACTCGCGGATCTGCTCGAGCAGCGCGGAGAGCTGGTCGATATGGCGGCCGTCGGGCGTCGGCCAGGAACGCCACTGGCGCCCGTACACTGGGCCGAGGTCGCCGTCCTCGGCGGCCCACTCGTCCCAGATCGTGACGCCGCGTTCGTTCAGCCAGTTCTTGTTGGTGTTGCCTTGCAGGAACCAGAGCAGCTCGTAGACGATACTTTTTATATGCAGCCGCTTGGTGGTCACCAGCGGGAAGCCCGCAGACAAATCGAAGCGCATCTGGTGCCCGAACACCGAGAGCGTGCCGGTGTCGGTGCGATCCGGACGTTCGACTCCCGTATCGAGGATGCGCTGCATCAGGTCGAGATAGGGCCTCATGCGGCAGCGTATTTGGGCTTGCGGTAAGCCAGCCAGAGCAGCACCACCCCCACGATGATCAGCGGGATCGACAGCACCTGCCCCATGGTCAGCCAGCCGAAGGCCAGGTAGCCAAGCTGGGGGTCCGGCAGGCGTACGAATTCCACACCGAAGCGAAACACGCCGTAGCCGAGCGAGAACAGGCCGGCCACCGCCATGCGCGGGCGCGGCTTGGCCGAGAACCACCAGAGAATAATGAACAGCAGCACGCCTTCGAGCAGCGCCTCATAGAGCTGCGAAGGCTGGTGGGGTGCCGAAAGCCCATGAAAGCCCGGTGGGCAGTCGAAACGGTCGCTCGCGAAGCGTGGCTGTGAGCATGGCAGGCGCATGGACCACGGCAGATACGCCACCTTGCCCCACAGCTCGCCGTTGATGAAATTGCCGATCCGCCCGGCAAACAGCCCGATGGGCACCACCGGCGCAATGAAATCCATGATGTCGAAGAAATGGCGCTTGTGCCGCCAGGCATACAGCCCGCAGGCGATCAGCACGCCGAGCAATCCGCCGTGGAAAGACATCCCGCCGTCCCACACATAAAAGACACGCACGGGGTGTGCGGCGTAATAAGGCAAGTTGTAGAACAGCACGTAGCCGATGCGCCCGCCGAGCACGACGCCCAACGCCGTATAAAAGATGATGTCTCCGACCTGGTTGGGCTTCCAGTCGACCCAGGGTTTGCGGCAGCGGCGCACCAGCAAAAACCAGCCGCCGAAGATGCCGATCAGGTACATCAGGCCGTACCAGTGGATCGCCAGGGGGCCGATTTTCAGGGCTACGGGGTCGATATGCGGGTAAACCAATTACGCTTCCAACGTGTGGATCGGAGCGACCGCGAGTTTATCACGGCATCTCCATTGTCCCGGCGGAGGCCGGGATCCATTCGGAATATTTCTCGCAAAGACGCAGAGAACGCCAAGAATTTTCTGATTGCTGGAGAATTCTTTGCGTCTTCGCGCCTTGGCGAGAGTTTTCCCCCGCATGCGTGTCCGAGGTAGCAGCGCGTACCATGTATATATGACTAACGCCCTCGCCACCGAAAAAAGCCCCTACCTCCGCGCCCACGCCGACAACCCCGTCGACTGGCAGCCCTGGAATGAAGCCGCTCTGGAGCGGGCGAAGCGCGAGGACAAGCCCCTGTTCGTCTCGGTCGGCTACTCCGCTTGCCACTGGTGCCACGTCATGGCGCGCGAGGCCTTCAGCGACCCGGAAGTCGCCGGGCTGTTGAACGAGCACTTCGTCAGCATCAAGGTCGACCGCGAGGAACGCCCCGACCTCGACCAGGTGCTGCAGACCGCGCACCAGGCGATCAACCGGCGCGGCGGCGGCTGGCCGCTGTCCGTGTTCCTGGAGCCGGAGGGGCTCACGCCCTTTTTCGCCGGCACCTACTTTCCGCTCACGCCGCGCCACGGCCTGCCCGGCTTCGCCGAATTGCTGGGGCTGATCGTCAAGGCGTGGACCGAGCAGCGCGACCAGGTGCTCACGCAGGGCAAGGAATTACAGTCCTTGTTGCAGCGCCACCTGGGCAGCGACGTCACGGCGCAAGGCGAACTGTCGCTGGCGCCGCTCAAGACCGCGCGTGCCAATCTGTCCTCCGCCTACGACGCGGTCAACTGCGGCTACGGCCTCGCCGGTCCCAAGTTTCCACAGAGCCCGGTGCTCGGCTTTCTGGTCGCGAGCGGCACGGCGGACGAAGTGCCCCGCGTGCTCGAGGCCATGGCCCGGCGCGGGCTGAACGATCACGTCGGCGGAGGACTGTTCCGCTACACCGTGGACGAGGCCTGGCGTGTGCCGCACTTCGAGAAAATGCTCTACGACAACGCGCAACTCATAAGCGTATACGCTGAGGCGGCGGTGCGCTACGACAGCAAGGAATTCGCCGAGACCGCTCACGCCATCGCGGCCTTCCTCGACAAAGAGATGAAGCTGCCCGCGGGTGGCTACGCCGCGAGCCTCAATGCCGAGTCCGGCGGCGAGGAAGGCGCCTTCTACCTCTGGGACCGTGAGGACGTCAAAAACATTATCGGCGCCGACCGCTACTCGGCCTTCGCCAAGGCTTTCGGCCTGGAAGAAGACGCGCAGGTGGAAGGGCGCTGGCACCTAGCCCGCGTGGACGGCGGTCACGGCGGCTTCGAGGAAGAGCTTGCCTTGCTCGCCAAAGAGCGCGACAAGCGCGTGCGTCCCGACCGCGACGACAAACTGCTCACCAACTGGAACGCCCTGGCCATCACCGGTCTCGCCCGCGCCGCCCTGTTGCTCGGCGACGACACGCTCGCCGGGCGCGCCGCTGAATTATTGAATGTATTGGAACGCACCGTCGTCCGCGACGACACGGTCTACGCCTGCGCCTTCGATGGCGATGCCTATCAGCCCGGCTTCCTGGAGGACTATGCCAACCTCGCCCAGGCCGCCCTCGCCGTAGCCGCCGTCACCGACGGTGGGCACGCGGTAGAACTAGCCCGCCGTCTTGCCGATGCCATGCTCACCCGCTTCTCTACCGAACGCGGCGGCCTGGCCATGACGCCCG
>CAZPJI010000051.1:9587-15429 GCA_964586925.1 uncultured Gammaproteobacteria bacterium | reverse complement strand
CTAACTATAAATAGGCTACTTTGAATATAGCAATGAGAGTCGCCTAAATCAATGAAGAACCCTAAAATACCGCCATTTCCCGGCTGATTTGTATTTTTAGGCAGCCTAAAATTTTCCGGATGGGTATCGCAGCAACTCGGCGATTGGGACTGATTCAGGCTCGCCTCCCAAGCAACAGCCGCACCAGCCCTCCCGCAACCAGAAGCCCCAGCGACAGGCACACGATGAGCCAGTTGCCGACACTGACATAGGGCGTGGCGCCGATATAGCTGCGAATCTTTCCGGTGAGCACGGCTTCCTTGTATTTCGGCAGACGGCTGACCACCCTGCCCTCCTGGTCGATGATTCCGGTGATGCCGCTGTTGGTGACGGCCAGGACGTAGCGTCCCGTTTCGCGCGCGGCGGTCTGGGCCATTTCGAATTGTTGCGCCGAGGCGATGCTGTGGCCGAACCAGCCGTCGTCGGAGACGTTGATGATGAAATTGGCTAGCGGCAATTGCCGCTGCAGCAGTCGACCAAAAGCGATTTCGTAGCAGTTGGCCACCGCGATGCGCCAGCCACGCACGGCGAGGGGTGGCTGATTGAGCGGCCCCGGGGTGAAGCTCGAATGCGGCAACGCGTGCTTCGACAGCCAGCGCTTGATCCAATCGGGGACGGGAAAGTACTCGCCAAACGGCACTAGGTGGCGCTTGAAGTAGATGTTGTTTTTGTGCCCGACGCCCGCCCCCATGGCAGCCACTGCGTTGTAGCCCTTACCGGTCTGCCAGTCATAGGCGAGCACGCCATAGATGACGGACTGGTCACTATTACGTTCTTCCTTGGCAAACTTTTGCAGTTGCGGCGCCACTTCCATGTACCAGGCGGGGACTGCGGCTTCCGGCCACACCACCAGTTGCGCCGATGGGTGTGCACGCGTCAGTTGGCTATAACGTTGGAGGCTTATTTTGACCGCAGGATCGGTCCACTTTTCCTGCTGGGAAATATTGGCCTGCGCCAAAGCCAGGGTGAACGGTGCGCCGGAGGGCTGCGTCCAGGCTATGGTGCCGAGCACGGCACCGATGACGAAGACGATCGCAATTCCGGACAGGGCAAACAATCGCGAACCGAGCGACACGGCAGCCCGTAAAGCCATCACGAGCAATACGGCCACCAGAACGCAGGCGAAGCTGACCCCGTAAAGTCCGAAGACGGGCGCGAAGCCGCCCAGCATGTGCGTGCCCTGGCTGAAGCCGAGGGCCAACCAGGGGAAACCGGTGAAGATGAAGCTCCGAATCCATTCGAACAGTGTCCACAGCGCTGGAATCATAAGGAGCCACAGGTAACCTGGATTCGGTGCTAAACGTTTGACGACGTAGCCGGTCAGCGCGGGGAACAAGGCGCAGAAGCACGAGAGCGCGATATAGAAGAGCACGCCCAGCCACCACGGCGCCGGCCCCAGGCCGGATACCGCGATGTAAATCCAGTAGATGCCGGCCAGGAATTCGGCGACGCCATAGAGAAAGCCCCGCCACGCGGCGACCCGCACGTCCCCGCCGGACCACAAGGCGATCAGCAAGGCGGGACAAACAATGGCCAGCAGCCAGGCGTGAAACGGTGCGAAGGCCAGCACGCTCGTCGCGCCGGCCAGGACGGCGATCGCATCACCGCCATAGCGGCCGGGTGCACGCTTGGGAAGAGAAAGCTTCACTCTGAGCCGGGTTTAATTGGTTGCGGAGCCGGCACCCCGAGTTACCTCGAGTGCGATGACCCGCCGCCGGTCGGCGCGCGTGACCCGGAACAGGAAATCCTGGATCCGTGCCTGTTCGCCTGCGCGCGGCACATGGCCGAGCTGGTGCACGACAAGGCCGCCGACCGTATCGAATTCCTCATCGCTGAAATCGGCTTCGAAGTATTCGTTGAAGTCTTCGATCGGCAACTGGGCGCTCATGGAAAAGCGCTGGTCGGTGACCTTGACGATCGAAGAGACGTCATCGATATCGAATTCGTCGTCGATATCGCCCACGATCTGTTCGAGCACGTCCTCGATCGTCACCAGGCCCGCGATGCCGCCGTACTCGTCGATCACGATGGCCAGGTGGTTGCGGCTCTCGCGAAATTCCGCCAGCAGCACATCCAGCCGTTTGGATTCGGGGATGCGCGCGACGGGCCGCAGGTAATCGGCCATGCGAAAACCCGTCATGCCATGCTGCGCAATGTGACGTAGCAGGTCCTTGGCCAGGAGCAGCCCCACCACTTCGTCGCGGTCGTTGCCGATAACCGGGAAACGCGAGTGCCCCGACTCCACCACGACCGGCAACAATTCGGCGAGTTGCGCGTCCTGCTCGACGGCGACCATCTGGGCCCGGGCGACCATCACGTCGCGCACCCGCATATGCCCCACAGCGAACACGCCCGAGAGCATGCGCAAGGTCTGGTCGTCGATGATGTCGCGCTCGGCCGCGTCGCGCAGGATATCGATCAACTCCTCACGATCACGGGGTTCTCCCGTGAGGGCCAGGGCCAGGCGTTCCAGCCAGCCCGGCCCGTTACTTCGGCTGTCTTCTTCGCTCATGAGTGCTCCACGTCATTGGCTGCCTGATAGGGATCGGGGTAGCCCAATCCAGCCAACAGTCGGCGCTCCAGGGTCTCCATTCGTTCGGCTTCCTCTCGTTTTTCGTGATCATGCCCGCACAGGTGCAGGCAACCGTGAACCACCATGTGTGCCCAGTGCGCGTCCGGGGCCTTGCCCTGCTCTCCCGCTTCGCGCGAGATTACGGGCGCGCACAGCACGATATCGCCGCGGATCGGGCGCGTGCCGTCCGGTAATTCAGGCACTGGAAAGGATAATACATTGGTGGCGTAATCGCGGCCGCGGTACTGCCGGTTGAGCGCGAGGCCTTCCTCGGCATCCACGATGCGCAGCGTGACTTCTCCGGGTGCCGAGCCGAGTGCGGCCGAGGCCCAACGGCGCAAGCGCGCGGCGGACGGCAACCCGCGGCGCGGCATCGCATACTGGATAGTTATGGGAGGCTCACTCTCCGGCATCTTTGCGCTCGGCTTCTTCGTAGGCAGTCACGATCTTCGCCACCAGGGGGTGACGCACGATATCGCCTGCATCAAAATGGTTGATGGCCACTTCCTCGATGCCGGCAAGCACCTGCATGGCATGGCGCAGGCCGGAACGGGTGCGCACGGGGAGATCCGTCTGGGTGATGTCACCGGTCACGACCGCCTTGGAGCCGAAGCCGATACGCGTGAGGAACATGCGCATCTGCTCAACGGTCGTGTTCTGCGCCTCGTCGAGGATCACGAACGCTTCGTTGAGCGTGCGTCCCCGCATATAGGCCAGAGGAGCGATCTCGATCGTGCTGCGCTCGATCAGCCGCGCCACGCGGTCGAACCCGAGCGTTTCGTAAAGGGCGTCGTAAATGGGGCGCAGGTACGGATCGACCTTTTGGGCGAAATCGCCCGGCAGGAATCCCAGGCGTTCGCCCGCTTCCACGGCGGGCCGCACCAGCACCAAACGGCGCACCTGTTCGCGATCCAGCGCTTCGACGGCACAGGCGACCGCAAGATAGGTCTTGCCCGTGCCCGCCGGGCCGATGCCGAAGGTCAGGTCGCGGCGGCGGATATTGGTGACATAGCTGCGTTGGTGGCCGCTGCGGGGCTGAATGCTGCGCAACGGCGTATGGATGTCGACGCGCGCGTGCCCCTCCGCCTCAGGGCGAGGTTTCACGGAAGTAAGCTTGCTGCGGATGAGATCCGGCGTCAGTGCGCCTTTGGCGGTCGCCGCATACAGGTCGCGCAAGCCGGCTGCCGCTGCAGCGGCCTGGCTCGCGTTGCCGCGAATGCGGAAGTGCCCGCCCCGGTTCGACAGATGCACGCCGAAGGTCTCTTCGACCAGGCGCAGGTTTTCGTCGAAAGGCCCGCACAGCGAGGCCAAGCGCTTGGCGTCATCGGGTTCCAGGACCAGCTCGACGGCTTCGGGCGCGGCAGGGTCAGGCACCGACGAATCGACCTCGCAGCGAGTTGGACATGACGTCGGTAACGGCGACGTCGACGAACCGCCCGATCAGGGCCTCGGGGCCCGCGAAGTTGACCCAGCGGTTGTTTTCCGTGCGCCCGGCCACTTCCGCCGCGTTCTTGACGCTGCGCTTTTCCACCAGCACGCGCTGGGTCGTGCCCAGCATGGCTTCGCTGATCGCCCGCCCCTGCGCGGTGAGCTTTTCCTGCAAGCGGTGCAGGCGCTCGCGCTTGACCTCGGCCGGCGTGTCGTCGTCGATCGCGGCCGCCGGGGTGCCGGGGCGCGGGCTGTAGATAAAGCTGAACGACTGATCGAGTTCGCATTCCTCGACCAGGCGCAGCGTCTGCTCGAAATCCCGTTCGGATTCGCCGGGGAAGCCGACGATGAAATCGGAGCTGATGGCAATGCCCGGACGCGCCGCGCGTAGGCGGCGGATCTTGGACTTGTATTCGAGAGCCGTATGGTTGCGCTTCATGGCGGTGAGTATCCGGTCCGAGCCGCTCTGCACCGGCAGATGCAGGTGGGCGGCGAGTTTTTCTTCCTCGGCATAGGCGCGTACGAGGCGCTCGGAGAACTCGAGCGGATGGGATGTCGTGAAGCGGATGCGCTCGACGCCGTCGATCGCTGCCGCGTAATGGATGAGGCTCGCCAGGTCCGCCACCTCCCCGTCATGCCGGGTGCCCCGGTAGGCGTTCACGTTCTGGCCCAGGAAGGTGATTTCACCAACGCCCTGCTCGGCCAGTTCGTAGACCTCGGCGATCACGTCGTCGAACGGCCGGCTGATCTCTTCGCCGCGGGTATAGGGCACGACGCAGTAACTACAGTACTTGCTGCAGCCTTCCATGATGGACACGAAGGCCGTCGGGCCTTCGGCGCGGGGCGCCGGCAGGTTGTCGAATTTCTCGATTTCGGGGAAGGAAATATCCACCACCGGACGCCGATTCTTGCGCTGCTCGTCGAGCATCGCCGGGAGCCGGTGCAGGGTCTGGGGGCCGAACACCAGGTCCACCAGCGGTTGACGCTCGACCAGTGCCGCGCCTTCCTGGCTGGCGACGCAACCGCCGACCCCGATGACCAGGTCCGGCTTTTCCGCCTTGAGTTCGCGCCATTGCCCCAGCTGGGAAAACACCTTCTCCTGCGCCTTTTCGCGGATCGAGCAAGTATTGAGCAGGATGAGGTCCGCCTCTTCGGGCTTGGCAGCGCGTGCGTAACCGGCGCCATTCGCGAGCACGTCGAACATCTTGTCCGAGTCGTACTCGTTCATCTGGCAGCCCCAGGTCTGGATGTAGACCCTTTTTTCCATAATGTCGCTGAATTGCAGTACAGGTGCCTATTTTAAGGACTTTCAGGGTTTTTCGCGCCCCTGGCCTGGTGTGAATACTCCACCGGCTTAAGCCGGAGGCGTCCCGTTACGGCTCAAAGCCGGACCGGTCGGCCGTTCGGCAAGCACAAAACCACCCCCTCGCCCCGCGTATGGGGAGAGAGTCCGGGTGAGGGGCAAAGCCCGATAGCGCCGCTACGCGGCGCACCCCACATCCCGACCATCTCCCCACAAAGTGGGGGGCAGGGGGAAGCACATAGTGGGCGCCCGAAGACCGGGTATTTACGACCACCCAATCGGATTGTGAATACTCCACCGGTCAAAGCCGGTGGCTTCCGATGACGGCTCGAAGCCGGACCGCTCGGCCATCCGGCCGACTGAAAGTTATCCCCTCGCCCCGCGTGCGGGGAGAGGGTTGGGGTGAGGGGCAAAAACACAGGGCGCCGCTACGCGGCGGGCCCCCCCAAACCACCAAAAAAACCCCCACATCGAGCAAAGAGAAACGAAACAAAAAAACG
>CAZPJI010000051.1:0-9577 GCA_964586925.1 uncultured Gammaproteobacteria bacterium | reverse complement strand
CCCCCCGCCCCGGGTGGGGGTTGTGGTTTGGGGTGTGGGGCAAAACCCCTGAGCGCCGCTAGGCGGCGCACCCCTCATCCCGACCTTCTCCCCTCAATGAGGGGAGAAGGAGCCAGGAATAAATCGGCGCCTGAAGACGGGTAATTTACAGACCCCTAATGGGACTTTAAATCAGCTCGGGCAAGTGCTTGCGGATATCCTCCGGCTTCATGCGCGACAAATCCTTGGGCAATTCACCGACGACCGAGTCCCGGGTCCCGGTATCCAGCGCCTGACGCAATTCACCGAGGAAAGCCGGTGGCGCGGCGATAAACAGGCGTTCGTATTCGCCCGCCAGGCGTGCCAGGCGCAGGCGCTCAGCCAGCGAGCGCACGAAGCGGCGCTCGTCTTCGCTTTTGGGGTCGTTCTCGCCGACTTGGGCATATTGCACGGGGCCCGACCGTCGTACGCTCTGGCCCTTGCGGTCGCTTTGCAGCGCCCGCTCCGGCTCCCGCGCCACGGGATTGAGGCTATCCTCGATTTCTTCCAGGGGCGCCGCCCGGTCGGTCTTGAAAAATCGTGCCCGGCTGCCGTCGCCCACCAGTACCCAGATCTTGGCCATGTCCTGCTCCGCGCTGTATTGAATTTTCAGCTTGACGCAGTCGCGGAAAGAATTTCAAGCCCTTTCGTCAGGTTTCCTGGCGGCGAGTGCCTGCTCCCAGGCCCAGGCATGGCCGATGATGGTTTCCAGGTCCTGCAGGCGGGGTTTCCAGCCGAGCACCTCGAGGATGCGGTCATTGGCGGACACCAGTTGCGCCGGATCGCCCGGCCGCCGCGCGGCCTCGCGGATCGGGAACTCCACCCCGGTCACCTTGCGGACCGTGGCCAGCACTTCGCGCACGCTCGCCCCGTGCCCATAGCCGCAGTTGAGTACCGTGCTTTGACCGCCCTTGCCCAGGTAGGCCAGAGCATCGACGTGGGCTCGGGCGAGATCTTCCACATGAATGTAGTCCCGGATGCAGGTCCCGTCCGGCGTGGGATAGTCGGTGCCGTAGATATCCACGCCGTCGCGCTGGCCCAGCGCCGCCTGGCAGGCCACCTTGATCAGGTGTGTGGCCTTGGGGCTCTCCTGGCCGATGCGTCCCTCAGGGTCGGCGCCGGCCACGTTGAAGTAGCGCAACGCGACATAGCTCAGCGAAGGCTGGGCGATAGCCAGATCCGCGAGGATGCGCTCGCTCATCATCTTCGAAGCGCCGTAGGGATTGATCGGCGCCAGTGGCGTCTGCTCGTCCACCCGCGCGACGTCCGGCATACCGTAAACGGCGGCGGTGGACGAAAACACGAAATGGCGCACCTTGTGGCGGGCCACGCGCTTGAGCAGGTTCAGCATGTTGGCCGTGTTGTTGTAATAGTAGCCGAGCGGATCGGTAACCGATTCCGGCACGACGATGCTGGCCGCGAAGTGCAGCACACCATCGAATTCATGGCGTTGGAACAGCGCATCCAGCATGTCACCGTCGGCCAGATCCCCGACCACCAGTTCGGCCCCGAGCACCGCCCGCTCCGTGCCGGTGGAGAGATTGTCGAACACGACTACGTCGTGGCCTGCCTCGCCCAGTTGCCGGACGACATGTGAGCCGATATAGCCCGCGCCACCAGTAACCAGGAGTTTCATCAGCGGATGTACCCCAGGTGTTCGAGCTTGAGCATGATTTCCTGCGCGTTCTGGTCCGGCGTCTTGTTTTCGGTCTTGAGCACGATCTCGGCGTTTTCCGGAACCTCGTAGGGATCGCTGATCCCGGTGAATTCCTTGATCTCCCCTGCCCGGGCCCGGGCGTAGAGTCCCTTGCGGTCACGCGCCTCGCAGGTTTCCAGCGACGTGGCGACGTGAACCTCGATGAACCCACCGCCGGTCTCCTCCACTACGCCGCGAACCTGTCGGCGGGTCTCCGCATAGGGCGCGATCGGTGCGCAAAGGGCGATGCCGCCGTGTTTGGTGATTTCGCTCGCGACATAGCCGATGCGCTGGATGTTCAGGTCGCGGTCCTTCTTGGAGAAGCCGAGCTCACTCGACAGGTTCCTGCGCACCAGATCCCCGTCCAGCAGCGTGACGCGGCGACCGCCCATCTCGAGCAGCTTGACCATCAGCGCGTTGGCGATGGTCGACTTGCCGGAACCCGACAGGCCGGTGAAGAACACGGTGAATCCGCGCTGGTCAAGCGGCGGGTGGGTACGGCGCAATTCCGCCACGACCTCGGGGAAGGAGAACCACTCGGGAATGTCGAGCCCTTCGGCAAGGCGGCGGCGAAATTCCGTGCCGGAAATGCTAAGGACGTTCTCGCCTTCCTTGATCTCGTTCTCGGGCGCGTACTGGGCGCGTTCCTTGACGTAGAGCATCATGCGGAACGGTACCATCTCGATACCCGCCTCCTCGGCATGCTTCGCGACGATTTCCTGGGCGTCGTAGGGGCCGTAAAAGTCCTCGCCGTCGGAGCGCTTGCCGGGACCGGCGTGGTCGCGGCCGACGATGAAGTGCGTCGCGCCGTAGTTGCGGCGGATCATGGTGTGCCACAAGGCTTCGCGCGGCCCGCCCATGCGCATGGCCAGCGGCAGCAGCGACAGCATCGTGGTCTGCTCGGGATAGCGCTTGACCAGATGCTCGTAGCAGCGCACCCGGGTGAAATGATCGATGTCGCCCGGCTTGGTCATCCCCACACTGGGCTGGATCAGCAGGTTGGCCTCGATCTCGCGCGCGGCGCGGAAGGTCAATTCCATGTGTGCGCGATGCATCGGGTTGCGGGTCTGGAAGGCCACGACCTTCCCCCAGCCGAGACGCTCGAAGCGTTCGCGCAACTCGTTCGGGGTCATACGCAGGTGGCGAAAGTCATAGTGCGATGGCGGCACCAGCCCCTGCACCGGCCCGCCCAGGTAAACCGGGCCCGCCTGGTTGAACAGGTAGTGCACCGCGGGATGCGCGGGATCGGCACTGCCGAACACGCCCTCGGCCTCGGCCTGCTTGTCCGGTTCCCAAATGTCCTCGATGGTCATGACCGCCAGGGCAACGCCTTCCGCATCACGCAAGACGATGCGATCTCCCGGGGAACGGGCCTCGGCATACTCGCGCGGGACATCGAGGGTAATCGGCATGGGCCACAAGGCCCCGGACGCGAGGCGCATATTGCCTACGACGCCCTCGTAGTCGGCACGGCGCATAAAGCCGTCGAGCGGCGCAAAACCGCCGTTCATCAGCAATTCCAGGTCACACATCTGGCGGTGGGTCAGCACCCACTCCGCCATGTCGGCGGCTTCGTGCTTCAAGGCGTCCGCCGCAGCTGGCGGTACATAGAGTTCGGGAACGCGTTCGGCGCGCAGTTCGGCTAACGACTGGGCGTCATCGGACATAACGGGATTTCCTGCTGGTGCGATGCATCGTCAAACTACTAAGCCGAGGGGGATCAGAACGGGATGTCGTCATCCTCGATCGATCCGCCGGACGGCTGGCTGGATGCCGGCGGCGCGTCGTAGTGCTCCGGTCCACGGGAGCTGCCGCCGCTGTCTCCACCGCGGCCGCCCAGCATCTGCATGTCGTTGCCCACAATCTCCGTGGTGTAACGGTCCTGGCCGTCCTGGCCCTGCCACTTGCGTGTCTGAAGCCGGCCCTCGATGTAAACCTGCGAACCCTTCTTGAGGTATTGTTCCGCAATCTCGCCCAGGCGGCCGAAAAGCACCACCCGGTGCCACTCGGTGCGCTCCTGCGGTTCCCCGCTCTGTTTGTCTTTCCAGCGCTCGCTGGTGGCTATGCGCAGATTGGCAACGGGCGAACCGCTCTGGGTGTAGCGGACTTCAGGATCAACCCCCAGATTGCCTACCAAAATGACCTTGTTGACACCACGGCTGGCCATAATCTTTTCCCCTTTTCGTAGCTTGCGAGCACAAGCAGAGCATTTTACACTGCCGCCCCGCCGATCCCCGCCAGCAGTTTTTCCAGACCCGCCTCATCAAGCCGATCGGAACGGACCCGCAGAACGGCCAGCCCCTCATCGGCCATGACCACGGCCTCCTCGACACCTTTGACCTGCTCCAGAGCAGTCCCCAGGCGCTGCGCAGCAGCCGCATCCGGCACCGTAACCGAGACCATGCGGCTGGCCAGCATCCGGGGCGGCTTGAGGCCGAAGAAAAAGCCCAGCCACAGCACCCCGGCAACCAGAACCAGCAGGTACACGCCTTCGCGCCCGCCGTGCTGGAGCAGCAAGCCGCCCAGCGCACCGCCGACGAATATGCCCAGAAATTGCGAGGTCGAATAAACCCCCAGCGCACTGCCTTTGCTCGCGGGGTGGGTCAGGCGCGAAATCAGGGACGGCAAGAGCGCCTCCATAAGGGTAAAGGCCCCGAAAAAGACGGCTAGGACCGCGGCCAGGGCAACCAGGTGCTCGCCCCCCAGGCGCAGCCAGACCGGCGTCAGTGTCAACGCCAGAATGGCTCCCAGGCTGACCGGCTTGAGGCGCGCATGGCGTTCGGCATAGATCACGGCAGGCACCATCAGCACCAGTCCGATGACCAGCACCGGAAGATAGAACAACCATTCGCTGCGCCGCGTCAGGCCGGCCACCTCCCCCAGTAGTCCGGGCAGCACCAGGAACAGGGCCGCCAGCATGAGATGAAGCATGAAAATCGATACATACATGCGCTGCAGGGCCGAATCCTTGAGCACCCGTCCGAGTTGCGCGGGTACCGCTTCGGTGGAGCGATGACGAAGCTTGCTATGCGGGGTGGGAACGGCCCAACGCAGCACGACCAGCCCGAGGCCGCCGAGCGCGGCGGTCAACCAGAAGATACCGCTCAGTCCGGTAAACGCGTTAACCGCAGGCCCCGCCACTACGGCAACGCCGAAAGCGAGGCCTATACCGCCTCCGATCATGCCGATGGCCTTGGTGCGCTGCTCGGGGCGGGTCAGATCCGCGGCCAGGGCCAGCGTTGCCGCACCCACGGCCCCGGCGCCCTGGATGGCGCGGCCGATGATGATGCCGGTTATCCCGTGAGACAAGGCCGCGACCACGCTGCCGACGATAAAGATCAACAGCCCGCCGGCTATGATCGGCTTGCGGCCCCAGCGGTCCGAAAGCATTCCCAGGGGCAACTGCAGCAGCGCCTGGGTCAGCCCGTAAATCCCGAGCGCAATCCCGATGGAGGTCTCCGTCGCGCCCGGCAGTTTCCTGGCGTAGATGGCAAAGATGGGATACAGCAGGAACAGGCCGAACATGCGCAAGCCGAAAATACCGGCAAGCGAGCCCGCCGCCCGCCGTTCCGTGCGGGTCAAGGTGGTTTCTTTCATGCTGTTACATCCTTACAGACAGGATTGATTCCGATTTACCGAAAGCAATCGGCGATCCCATCGATATTGACGGGACACTCACGATGTCAATTCGGTGACCAGTTCCTCAAGCAAGGTTTCGCCCGCAGCCAGCGACGCCTGTTCCACATATTCATTGGGTTGGTGTGCCTGGCTGATGCGTCCAGGCCCGATGACTATGGTCTCCATGCCCATGCTGGAGAAAAAGCTCGCCTCGGTGCCGAACGACACCGTCTGTGCCGGCGCGCCTGCCAGGCGTTCGACGACGCGGACGAACTCGCTGTCGGCCGAGGTCTCGAAAGCGCCGAAGCCCTCGAACAAGATCCGGCGCTTGTAGGTGCATCCGGTCCCGGCCAAGGCCTGGTTGAGACAAATATCCAGTTCCTCGCGCATGGCCACCGGATCCATACCCGGAACCAGGCGCATGTCGATGTGCAATTCGACATCGGCACAGATACGGTTGGGGTTGTCCCCGCCATGCACATGCCCGAAATTCAACGTCGGGTACGGCACCGCAAATTCCGGCGCCCGGAAACGCTTGCGCAACTGCTCGCGCCACACGTCCAGCGCATGCAGCACATGGCTCAAGCCATCGAGCGCGTTCGGTGCGGTATCCGGTTCGCTCGAGTGTCCGCTGCCGCCATGTATCGCAATCGCTTCCATCAATACGCCCTTGTGCATGCGCACGGGCTTCAGATCGGTGGGCTCGCCGATAATGCAGTAATCCGCTTTGGGCCGGCCGCTGGCGGCCAGCACGCGGGCACCGTTCATCTGGCTTTCCTCGTCCGCCGTAACCACGATATGGAGCGGACGCTTCAGACGCTTGGCATCCAGGCGCGAAGCAATGGAGGTGGCGACGGCCAGAAAACCCTTCATGTCGGCCGAGCCCAGGCCGTGCAGACGATCGTTGTTGGAAGTCAGCTGGAAAGGATCGCTCTCCCAGCCCGTGTCGTCGTAGGGAACGGTGTCGCTGTGACCCGCCAATACCAGGCCACCCTCGCCGCTTCCCAGTGTCGCGATCAGGTTGGCCTTACCCGGATCCTCAGGCAAAGCCATGATTTCGGTCGCACACCCCAAATCTTCGAGATAGTTGGCCAAACGCTCGATTATCGGGAGATTGGGGCTGTCGAATGCGGGCGAAACACTGCTTACCGAGGGAATGCGGACCAGATCCGCCAGCAGTTTTTCTGTGTTCAGCATATCCATTCCGGAACGCGTATCATTCCATTGTAATGAAAAACACGCCAGACGTCCTGATTCACCCGGTTTCCCACGACTCCCGCAAGGTTATTGCAAGCCGGATATTTCGAAATAATTTCTGATCTGACACCCCTTCATGGCTAACAAGACGTCCTAAAATGCGCTCAGGCGTCCTCCGATTCCAGGTCGTGTCCCAATCCGTCCTCCCTAACGTCCGCTTACGCAAGGCCGTGCCTGGCGACCTGGATGCCTTGCTGAAACTGGAGCACGAGAGCTTCAGCGGAGATCGGCTGAACCGGCGCCAATTCCGTTACCTCATTACGCGGGCCCGGGCCGTGACGCTCTTGGCTGAAACCGGCGGCGGCGAACTTCTGGGTTATGTCCTCGTGCTGTTCAGCCGCGCCAGTGCCCATGCCCGGGTCTATTCGATTGCGGTTGCCGCCACGGCAAGGGGGCGCGGACTGGGCCGCAAGTTGCTGACCGCGGCCGAAGCTGAAAGCGAACGGGCCTCCTGCGTCAGCATTCGCCTGGAAGTGCGCCGCGACAACGCTGCCGCGATCGCCCTGTACAAGGCCTGCGGCTATCGGCAATTCGACAGCATCAGCGACTACTACGACGACCATGAGCAGGCCCTGCGCTTCGAAAAAGCCCTGGGTCAGAAACGGCCCAGCCATCTCATCAAGGTCCCCTACTACCGGCAAACGCTGGAGTTCACCTGCGGCCCCGCGGCATTGATCATGGCCATGAAGGCACTCGATCCGGGCCTGAAGGTCAACCGCGAACTGGAAATCACCCTGTGGCGCGAATCGACCACCGTATACATGACCTCGGGCATCGGCGGCTGCACGCCTTTCGGCCTGGCACTCGCCGCCGTTCACCGAGGATTCCGGGCATCACTGCATACCAGCTCGGGCGCCGACTTCTTCCAGGATTCGGTCCGCAGTCCCGTCAAGAAGGAAGTGATCGAACTGGTACAGAAGGGATTCATTCGCGAACTGAAGGGGCACCACGTGCCCATTTCACGCAAACCGGTCAGCCTTGCCATGCTGCAGCGCCGCATGGCGGACGGTGCCATTCCGATCGTGCTGATCAGCTCCTACCGCATATATGGCGACAAGGCGCCGCACTGGGTCGTCGTGACCGGTTATGACGACCGCTTCGTGCGCGTGCACGACCCTTACGTCGATTCCGAAGCCGGCGAAACGCTCGTCGATTCACTCAACATGCCGATCCTGCACAAGGAGTTTTCCCACATGACGCGTTATGGGCGCGCGGGCCTCAAGGCCGTTTTATTCATCGAACGCGAATGCAAGGATACCCGGACCGATGGCTGAAACACTGATTGTCATGGAAGCCAACCAGAAACCCGGCGGCGACTGGACCGACTTGTCGGGACTTGCCCCTTCCGACTATCTCGCCGGGCGCGAAGGCAGCGACGGCGGCGGCAAACTGATCGTCAACCTGGCATCCGACTACCGATACCTTTCGACCGGCTACTACTGTTCGTTGCTGGCCGAGGCACGTTCACAGCGCATCATCCCCAGCGTGCGCACGATCGAGGATTTGTCACGCAAGACCATTTACGGTTTGACGACGCGCAACCTCTCGCGGCTGGCCCGGCATTTGTCGCCGGATGACGAGTCCACGCGCCATCTCACCTTCTACAGTTACTTCGGATTCAGTCCGCGCAAAGGCGGCGGCGAACTGTGCCGGCAATTGTTCGAGCATTTCCCCGCGCCCATCCTGAAAATCGAACTGGCTTTGCGCAAGGAATGGGAAGTATCACGCCTGACGCTGGTTCCCTTGCGCCGTCTGCCTGCTTCCGAACAGGACAACTTCATCGAGGGTTTCCGGCGTTTCCTGGGCAAGCGCTGGCGCCGCAGCAGCCGCGCCCGCAACCGCTACCGCTACGACTTGGCCGTGCTGCACGATCCCGGAGAATCCATGCCGCCGTCCGACCGGGGCGCCCTCGCCCGCCTCACCCGGGTGGGCCGGCGGATGAAGATCAACGTCGAGCTTGTCACGCGCCGCGACTACCCGCGCATCGCGGAATACGACGCCTTGTTCATCCGCGAAACGACCGCCATCAACCATCACACCTTCGATTTCGCGACCCGCGCTCAGGAAGAAGAAATCCCGGTCATCGACGACCCCGACTCCATCCTGCGCTGCACTAATAAAGTTTATTTGAATGAGCTGCTGAACCGGCACCGCATCGCCCAACCGCGCACGTTCATCCTGAACCGCGACAACCTGAATGACGCCTTGCGGCAGTTCGAGCTGCCGATCGTGCTCAAGGTTCCGGACGGCTCCTTTTCCCGCGGAGTATTCAAGGCCGACGACACCGCCGAGTTCGCCCGTATCGCGCACCGCCTGTTGGCCGATTCCGAATTGGTGCTGGCCCAGGAATTCATATACACCCCCTTCGACTGGCGCATCGGCGTGCTCAACGGCAAGCCGCTGTTTGCCTGCAAATACTTCATGGCCCGCAAACACTGGCAGATCTACGACCATTCCGGCTCGGGCAAGAGAGCACGCGAAGGCGGCTGGGAAACGATCGCCATCGAACAGGCGCCGGAGAACGTCGTCGCAACGGCCACCAAGGCGGCGCGCCTGATCGGCGACGGGCTCTACGGCGTCGATCTCAAGGAACTGCCGGACCGGGCCGTGGTCATCGAAGTCAACGACAACCCCAACATAGACGCCCGCGTCGAAGACGCCGTACTCGGCGACAAACTCTACGAAATGCTTCTCGAAGAATTCATCCGCCGTATCGAAAGCCCTATGCGCGGTGAAACCAAAGGCCGCGGCAAAACAGACACACCCAACGGCAATGGCTCAATCCCAACGCTCAGCTGAATTCCAGAGGACAATAAAGGTTAGTCAAATGTGTCTATCTGGGTGTCCGTGGAAACGGGTCTGCCTCACTCTGCCCCCTTTTCCGGCTACCGCGCCCTAACGCTGCAAATCACCGGCCGGAGCGAAGCGAAGGTCCGTAAGCTTCCCCGTCAAGCGGACAGTTCTAAAGTAGAGTTTCTGACGGCTTTC
>CAZPJI010000050.1:0-15820 GCA_964586925.1 uncultured Gammaproteobacteria bacterium | reverse complement strand
CGACTTATCAGTAGGAGAGCACACAACCACCGCTACCATTGTTGAAGGCGTTGCTCCACAGCGACTGCACGGCATAGGTATTGCCGCCCATGGACACATCCGCCGAGGCCCCCTGGCCCGAGGAGATCCAGGCACACTTGTCGCCATTTTCCGCGCCACCGGAATCGGTCCAACCACCGCTCGGGAACTGGTCTGTGGCCGCTTCGGCAATTTCGTGCCCCCCCACAATGGTGATGCCCGCATCCGGACCCAGACCATTGAAGTTCGCACCACAGCTCGCACCCGCGTCGGTGATGTACGGTAGGTTGGTATAAGCCACATTGCCATACGAAGAGCTGGTGTAGCTGTGATACGCACAGTACTGCGTGCCGAAGCCTTGCGGGGAAACACCCGTGGGCAACGCAATAATGTAGTTGGCATTGTTATTGGGGGTGGAACTGGTGTTGCCGAAGTAGGCAGCCGCACGCACGGCTTCATTGGCGATATCGGACTGCCGTGGGCGGCTCTTGACCGCCGAGCCGGTGTCATAATAGACACCCTGCAACATACCTGACTGGTTGCCGGCCGGAGTACCGGCGCCATTGCAGAATTCGGTGCCGGTGGCTACGCCCTGGCAGTACTGGGTGACGGAGTTGAACCAGGAACTGCCGCCCAGATCCGACACGAAGGACTGTAAAAGCGCGGCTTCACCGCTAGGATCGCTGCTCCACTGGGACCCCCAGAAAACGATATAGAGCTTGGGCGCGGTTTCCACACCGATACCACCGACGCCACCGCCATAGAGCAGGTTGTTAGTGCTGCCACCACCACCACAATTATGGCGGCATTGCTTTGCATGAGCTTCACGCATGCTCTGCGCCGCCGCGACTGTCGGCAAGATCACAACAGGCGGTTGGCCCTGTTCCAGGTAGCGCACGACGCCCGCCGAGCCTACCGTCACGGTAGTCGGCTGGCCGGCAAATGCCGCGCCTGCCAGCAAGGTCAGAGAAATTCCCGTCAAGATTTGTCTAAAACGCTTCATTAACGTCTCCTCATTGATTGATTGCGAACATCGGGAAGGGGCTGAAAGGGATTGCTTTCCATCCCGCAGATGCACGAACGATCCGCGTATATCTCACCACTCTGCGCAATCCTTGACCGGCTGAACGTCCACGGTACTCAGCCAGGGAACGAGCCGGACGGTATTTATCGAACCTCCTGTTTCGCTATATAACCTCCTGTAAACCAACAAACCCGGCGCGAGACCACCGGATCCGCGTTGATTTTTGTTCCCTGGACCGGATCTCAGTCCGGTATCAACGCGTTACTTGAATTAATAGCAGACTCCCAGAAGTTTGCAACATTTTTTTACAAAGAAAGCATGCTTGCCCAGCAAACAATTAGCTGGAAATATAAAATAATTGCCTTATATTCAGAGTGTTAATGAATTTTCAGCAGTCATTAAATGACTTGCAAAAATTTTACATTGTGTTAAGAAATCTTGTGGATAACCCACGGTGACATCCACAAGGGGTGATTCTTGTCCGAGGCACGAGGTATGCAAGCCCGCCCACCAGAGAGCATATTCAGGGATGACTGAGCGAATGCGCTTGGGTCGGGTTCAAGTACCCGCTTGGTATCGGAGCGCGTAGTCAATGGCTGCGCGTGCGGCGACCACCTGGGCTTCGTTGCATTGCTCGGGCGTGGCCCGTGGACTGTCGGGATAGACCTCGGTGGTCGAGCGGTATCGCGCGCCGGTAATCCCCGCACAAAGACCCAGCTCCCGAAGCGCGTAATTGATAACACCCGGCGCCACCATGGGCGAGCCAATGATTTCGCCCTTTTCGTCGGCCGGGGCAATGTGCGTGACCTTCGACACGGCCCGTATGATGGCCTGCTGGAACTCGGGCTGTGGGTCCGCGGTGTCGCCGACCACGTAAAACCCATCGGGGATCTCCCCGGGCACGAATTCGACGCCGTCGCGGGCGGCCAAGGCCGGGCGGAACTCACTCTCGTCGGTATCGGTGGTCTCGTGCAGGTCGATATGGACGGCGAACCGGTCACGGAGCGGCTCGACCAGGCCCATCAAGGCAGCCGATTCAGGCGCCGGACTGTCCGCACGGAACGAACGGTTCGGATCGAGCGCCAGTGGATTCCAGCGGTGGATCCGCTCGTAGCCCCAGGGACTCACGCACGGCACGATCATCACGTTGACCTTACCCACGTAATCCGCCGCGTGCCGTTCGGCGAACAGCAGGGTCCCGTGCACGCCGCTAGTCTCGTAGCCGTGCACCCCGCCGGTCACTAGCACGCAGGGCAGCTCCTCGTTCCAGCCCCGGCCCTTGAGCACGAACAGCGGATAGGTGTCGGGTCCGTAGTCGAGCTGTCCGTACTGCTCCACGTCGAAGCGCTCACGGAGGTCTTCGACGCGCTCGAGCACGTCTTCCCTGTAGCTGCGTTTGCGTTGCTGGCGGGACCGCCATTCGGCAACTTCCGCCTCGCCCCAGGGCTGGCCGGGCGTACCTATCGGATAGCGCTCAGAAGTCGCCATTGTCCCTCGCGTTCTTGTGTACGCAATCTACGGGCACTGTAGCAAAAATGGCCCGTCAGGTATTTATTCGTCTATATTGCAAAGGCTCTGCTCATGGGGTTCGGCACGAGGACTGTAAGACTGGCCCATCGGCTGCGCGGATACGACTGGGCGGCGGCCTTCATAGAGCTGCTGATCTTGGTTGTCGGCATCCTTATCGTATGGCGAGAGCGGCTCATTGGTGGATGGATCTAAATGGGAGACGGTGTTGGCTACTACCAGGCCAGCCAGATCACGCCCTGGCCCGTTCAGCAATACATCTGGAACCACTGCTTCCAGGAATCCGGTTACTACGATCTGAAGCTGATCGCTTACCCGCCGCCGGTCAGCGAAAGCCGAGCTGCGGCCATCCTTGCCACCTATCGCAAATCGCCTGGCTTGCTCGACAATCTGCGCAGCTGGATGGCGACACTGCGGGTCAACACAATCGTGATTCACAGCTTCCGCAGGAAAACCCTCCAGATGATCGCGGAGGTCGAAGCGGCCCAAAAGTCATAAGCCGCTCAAACAGCTGCACCACTGGCCCGGGCACTTTTATTCCCGACACGGGGGCTCTATATAGAAGAACGAATACCGCGGCGCGGCCGTTTGGCCCGAGGAATCCCATGAGCGATGCATTGCATATCGTCTGCCCGCACTGCGAGGCCGTCAACCGTATCCCGGCCGTCCGGTTGGGCGAGGCGCCCAAGTGCGGGAAATGCCACCACCCGCTGTTCACCGGCCAGCCCGTCGAGCTCAACGCAGCCGGCTTCCGAAAGCACATTACGCGCAACGACATCCCCGTGCTGGTCGACTTCTGGGCGCCCTGGTGCGGTCCTTGCCGGATGATGGCGCCGCAATTCGTCCAGGCTACGGGACAGCTGGAACCTCGCGTGCGCCTGGCCAAGGTCGATACCGAGGCCGAGCAGGCGCTGAGCGCCCAATTCGGCATCCGCAGCATCCCGACCCTGGCCCTGTTTCGCGGCGGGCGCGAAATCGCACGCCAGCCTGGCGCTATGACCAGCGCGAATATCGTTCAGTGGACCCGGGCCAACGGCGGGTAGGAAATACCAAAGCCACTGCATAGCCAAGGCCGGCTCGGCTGCGGCTGGAATGTCGATATCAGTAATTCAGTTTGATCGTGAAATCCAGGCTCTTGCCATCGTATTTGAAGCTGGCATCCGAAAACGTACGCGCACCGCCACTGCCCTTCTGATTGCTGGAAAACCCGTAGCCTTCCTTGGGAAGGCCAATCCAGTTGGTGTCCAGCTTGCCGTTCATGTTTTCGTCATGGAAGACCACGATGGCATAGGTGCCGAATGGTATGCTTTCGAAATCGCACCGCGCCCTTGTCGCCTGGACCTTGATGACCATGATGTTTCTCGCGGAAGTGAGGGCCTTGTTGGGAAAGCCCGCGGGCGAATCGAAAAGAGCGCAATCCACCGTGCCCTTGCTGTTTCTTATACCCAGAATATTGATATGAATCCCCGCCACGCAGGGGGGCTGAGAAAACGCGGTAATGGGCAGACCGGCACTTGCCAATATCATGCACAAGCGCGCACATCGCGCGGGGACAACGTGACGCCTCTTCAGGAGACACGACAAGGCACATCGCCAATTCCTGTTCATCACAACCTCCAGGCTCATCTGGTGCCATATGAACCTCAAAGCCAGGATCGACGCGATGAGTCTCGCATTGCGGCAATACGCGCCATCTCCCAACCGGAATGTCCTAATCGCTGGCTACCACCAGTTGGTTATCGACACCCTTGACGCCGTCAGTCCCGCTTGCGGTCTTCCCGGCGAGATCCCTTTGCTCGGCGGTATCAACCGATCCCGTCAAGGTCACGACGCCATTCTCCGTCTTCACGTGAATCTCAAACGTCGTCAGGCCCTGCGTAGCCGCCAGCTTGCTCTTGATCTTGGTCGTAATGGCCGTGTCGGACAGTGTCTGCCCGGCGTCGGATCCCGCCTGCTTTATGCCCTGGCCGATCTGGTTTGCGCCCCGCGTCATCTTGTCGCCCGCGCTGTTCCCCGCCGGATGGCATGCCGACAAGCCCATCGCCGCGCAACCCAAGGCCACGGCTGTCAAAACCTTGATCCTCTCAACCATCAGAATTCTCCTGGAGATGTACCCGCTTTGAAATTGCATTCCGTTCCTGGGCTCTGCGCGCCTCGCACCTTCGACCGGAGGGAAGCATGACCTAGACGGTTCTGCGTCGTTGCACAAAATGCATGATCAACGTAACGACGAAAACCAAAAGGAAGACGACAAACAAAATTTTGGCGATCGTGACCGCGCCAGCTGCAATACCGCTGAAGCCGAAAATCGCCGCGATGATCGCAATGATCAGAAATACAATGGCCCAGCTGAGCATGATTTACACCTAATGCCGAATTGGATACGAGCCAGTATAGGCACAGCCCACGACGTATTTCGGTGCGACAGCGCACAGAGCCCTGCAAGCGGTTGGCATCTCGCTGGGGAAGGCGCGTATTCAGCTGCCCACGCCCTTGGGACAGGGCACGCGGTCCTATGATCGAGAAGCTTGACAGGGGGGGGCCGCCTTACTAGTATCGATGGCCTGTTAGTATTAGCCACCGTCGCCAGGGAAGGCAGCGACGGGGCAACGGAACAACCCATGGTGGAGCCACATCAAGCGACCGGAAATTATCTCCTCGACGCATTGCCCAGCAACGTAAAAGAGTGTCTTTACCCCGATCTCAAACTAGTCCCTCTGTCTTTAGGCCAGGTGATCTACGAGTCCGGGGACGTAATGAAGTACGCCTATTTCCCGATCGATTGCATCATCTCACTGCTTTACGTCATGGAAGATGGTGCCTCGGCGGAAATTTCGGTCGTGGGGAACGAGGGCATCGTCGGCTCTCCCATATTCATGGGAGGTGACAGCACACCCAGTCGCGCAATTGTGCAAAGCGCCGGCTACGCCTACCAGATTTCCAGCCAGAACATAAAGTCGGAATTCAATAAATACCATGAGTTTCATGAACTTCTCCTGCGCTACATGCAGGCCCTGATCACCCAAATGGCGCAGACTGCGGTGTGCAATCGGCATCACTCCATCGACCAGCAGTTGTGCCGTTGGTTGTTGCTTTCTCTGGATCGACTGCCGAGCAACCGCCTCGAAATGACCCAGGAGTTGATCTCCAATATGCTGGGTGTGCGCCGTGAGAGCGTGACAGTTGCGGCCAAAAAGCTTCACGACATGAAGATCATAGAATACGAACGCGGGAAGATCACCGTGTTGAACCGTCCGGAACTGGAAAAACTGTCTTGCGAATGCTATGGCGTGGTGAAGAAAGAAACGGATCGCCTGCTGCCTTACCTGTCTACCGCCAAAAAACTCTAACAACGTTTCGGGTTAGATATCGGTTCCCGGCAATCCACGCATTGATTGAACGAACATTTCGCCCCGGGATCGTGCGAACGACGCAATATCGTGAATGGATTGCTCACGTATTTTGCTTTTAGCAGATGCCCAATTAGCTTCTTTTGCAGGTCGGACAGCCTGAATCCGTTCCCTCTACGTTTCGAATCGTCACCCTCGGGCCTGGAAAGCTCTGCATAAACGCTTTCTTCTCGGTGTTATACCGCATCCGCCTTTGCCTTTTGTGCGCACGGCTTATCCATAAATAAATCATGACCAGTGCCGGCCATTGCGCCTGTGAGCTGTCGTACCAACCCCCGATTTCGGGACAAATGCCCCCTGGCGCCACAATCCGAGCATACTCCAGTACCAACCAAAGCCATCAGCTTTCAGCCAATAAGACCCGGCTATTGGATCTGCGCCTTGTTCATATACATGGTCCGGTCGGAACAATGCATGAGAACCTTGTAATCTTTTCCGTCAATCGGGTACAAGGCCATGCCAATACTGACCGTCAGCCGTATTATCGTGTTGTCCAGCCGATACTCCGACTCCAAACAGGCGCGGATTTTTTGTGCGGACGCCTCCACATTTGTCCGCGCCTCACAGTCCGGAATCAGAATCACAAACTCGTCACCCCCATAGCGGCAAACCGTATCCGACTTTCGGGTACAGGAAGCCAGCCGCCTCGCAACCTCGCATAGCAATTGATCGCCGACCGCGTGACCAAGAGCATCGTTGATGCGCTTGAATCCGTCCAGATCAATGAACAGTAACGCCACCATGTGCTGCTGCCGAGCAGCCCGGGAAATCGCCTGATCGAACCGATCCGCGAGCACCCTGCGATTGGGAATGTTGGTTAGCGGGTCCCGAAAGGCAAACTGGTATGCCCTGCTCAGTGCTCGGCCCAGGAATTCAATGCGCTGCTCCAAAACCGCATTGCGCCGCTGTAACTCGGCCATCTGCAGCTTCGCCATGCTCTGGCGTTGTTTGCTTTCCTCCGGGGCTTTGCCAACCATTCTACGATCCGGCGTCTGATTCATCCGCTGTTTTTCTGGACGGTCGGAACATGAGTATGAGTGCCTCTTCTCGGAGGAACCATCCGGAAGATTATTCGAGCGTTCATATTTCATTGATCAACCACCCCCCTCGGCTTGAACCGAGACAATCCGATGTTATTCCCCGCGACAGCTTCGGCCAGCAGAATGGAAGGCCCGCGCGCATACCCCGCGGCCTGTTTCTGTGACAACCATTACCCTTGGATACTCTGCTTTAACTGACAGTCCGAATTTCAGCTCCAGAACCGACGTCCTAACGCCAATCCGAAAGCGCTGAACAGAAATACCGCTCCGCCCAGAGCTACCCATGGCAGTGGTCCGGCAGTTTTCGGAAGCTCGGTCTGCGCCACATCGTCGGGTTTGGCAATGATCTGCGCCTCGTCATTCTTAGCCGCACCGGGCTCCGTCGCCACGGCATAGTCCCCCTCCGCTATGTAGAGGTTCAAGTTCTGCCCCGGATTCAGCTCCTGAAAGGTGTAGTTCTGCCCGTCAATCAGCACCGTCTGGCCTGGAGCCGGCTTCAAATTGAGCATACCCATCGACCGCCCCTGACGATCCTTGACGGTCGACGTCACGGAGCCGTTTGACTTGACGCTGACCAGGGTTCCCTCAAAGCGCGCCCATTTTTTACCATTTACCGTAATTACCTCCTGGCAACCATCGGCTATCCGGGGATACTGCGCCAGGAGGGTTGGCGACCAGTTCACCTTGGCGCAGCTCACTGCCTGAACGTCCGGTGTAGGCATGCTTTGCGTGCCTTGTGCCTGCGCCGTGGTGACGCCGGCGAATACCAGCCCAAGGAAGATCACCCCAGACCGGAAACAATTTGCATTCATCGAGTTGATGTTCATTTCCATTCTCCATACAAAAAATCTGCATTGCTAACCAACTGGAAAATTCTGCGTTTTCATTTCATGGCGACGGCCCTCACGATGTAGCGCCGCGGGGCGCTACCCACAAAGTAAAACGGGTAGCACGTCACCAAGGTGACCGTCGGGAAAGCCGTCGCGCGCAATGGCGACACGTTTTCAGGCTTCACGATTTCGATTGCGGTAACGCGGTACTTCCGCAACCGGGACAGCGTCTGCACCGTCAATACGTCGCCCAGAGCGACGTTTTTCAGGGCACGGAAATAGCCATCCCGATGCGCTGCTATTGCCGTATTTCCGCTGCTGTCGGGAGGCGCAGTACCCTTGACAAGGGCAGCCCCGCGATTAAGGTTTCTCTCGTCGAGCGCGGCGTACACTGGAACCTCAAGGTCCACGCGTGGAATCCGCAGCACCGCCACCGGCAACTCCGCCGCTCGATCGGGCGATGGTGGCGTAGCAATTTCATAGGAGCCTATACGGCCACGCGACCAATGCGCCATGTCGGGTTCGCGATACACCAGGCTTCGCGTGGGCCTGCTACTTCCGTTGAGTATCGCGACACGAGACATCGTAGTTGTCGGAGACGCCAGCACCATGAAAGACGTGATCGCTTGCCTCCGCTCAATTTCACCGTCAATTCGCAACCCGAAGTACAAGGCAACAAGGGCTATTCCAATAACCCCAAAGACCAACTCGATCCAGCGAAGCAGCCCCCTGGCGTTCATGGCTTGGCCGCCTGAACACAGGCCAGATTCCGATGCTCGCATCTGCCAAACATTACAATCCGCCACCAACAGCACGGCAAGAGTTTCACATTAGCGGCACGGACACAAAAGGTCTGTGCGTTACCGCACGTGAGTATTGGCGCCAATTGGGGACATCACCGGACCGTCGGGAACAAAAAATCCCGGGAAACTCATCCAGAATCCCCCCCGGACCCGAGGGCGACCCCGCTTCCCTGACGACTCGATGCCTCAGAGGCTCAACTGCACCTCCCTGACGAAGCGCTTGCGAAGACTGCCCGGCAAGGCCAGCAACTCCGGAACGGCCAATGCCAATGACCGGTGCTGTCACCGCTTGAGGAGCTGGAGATGTGGCGAATGGAGGCGCCATACTTGGCTCGACCGCGCCCCAGGTGTCACGAACACGTCACGCGGCCATCAAATTCGGCGCATGAGCAGCACCCGATCATCGAGCATTTCGACGGTGAACCCCATGGATTCGCCCAGCCAGTCGAAGGTCGCCGCCGTATAAAAGCTCACATGGGTCGGGTCACTCTTGTACCACCACTGGGAAAAAGTCTCTGCATCGTCCGGCGCCAGCAAGGTCATGATCCCGAGCCAGCCGCCGTGACGCACCAACGCGACCAACTGCCGCCAGGCTTCGCCCGGTTGGCAGAAGTGCTCCACCACTTCGGTACAGGTCACGAAGTCATATTGGCGTTCCAACAAATAGGGATCCGCTGCGTAAATCGGATCGTAGTCGTCCACGGCCATGCCGCGCTCGGCCAGCATCCTGCTCAGCGTCGGTCCGGGGCCGCACCCAAAATCCAGGCCCTGCATGTCCGGCGCCAGGCGCAGGAGCAACGGCTCCGCGAGCCTGGCCAGGAAAGCCCGATAACGCATGTCACTCGGGTCGTTCTCATGCAAGTCGTACTCGGCCCGCTCCTGCTCGAAGGATAAATGTGATCCAGGATCGGCGAAGACCAATTCGCAATGCATGCACCTGAAGTAGTGCCGCAAGCTATCCTCGCAGTACCATGCTGCGCCTTGCTCGCACAGCGGGCAGATCATGTCTTGATCAAGGGATAAAGGACTCATGGCCATCAGCATAGCAAGGCATGCCACCTTTCAGACCGGTCTGCTTTCGGGGCGGCGACCCATGTCAGTGCCCATGTGCCTTCTTCGAAAACCGCAGACGTTGTCCTGTTATTCAATGCTGACCATCGCGCTTTTCGCCACCGGCCATGCCCTGCTCGCGCTGGGCGCCGAGTTACTGATGCGCGGTGCCTGATCTCGTGGATCAGCTTTTGACCCTGGACTGATTCAAAGCCACGGCGGCTCGTATCAGGTCCTTGAAGGTCTCTTCGTCGACCTTGTCCCCTTCGTAAAAATCGATTGCGCGCCGTGTATTGCCTTCGAGGCCGGCGTTAAAGAAACCCGAGGGGTCTTCCAGTGAGGCGCCTTTGGCGAAGGTCAGCTTCACCTTGCCCTTGTAGGTCTCGCCGGTGCAGATGATGCCGTTATGTTCCCATACTGGAACACCTCGGGGGTTGGACGGCTTGCGCCACTTCACCGTCTCCACGACCTCGGGGTCGGCTTCCTTGATCAGACCACGCAGTCGAGCAAGCATGTCACCCCGCCAATCACCTAAGACCTCGATCCTCGCATCTATCAACTCCGGGAAAGACTGGTCCCCCTGCAACTCGCTTTTATTCATCCATCCACCTCCTGCTTATTCCAAGTAGCGGCATAACCGGACAGTTTCGAGATAATGTTCGACCAGGACCGCTAACCGGATATGCCGCTGGCCACCATGAAGTTCTGCCCGACTTAAGGGAAATCCCCCGTACCAATCATCCTCTCCAATCATCCGCAACCTTTGACAACTACGGCCACCCTACCTCATGCCTCAAATTGCGTCCTGCAAGAAAAGCATGATAGGGTCCAGGCAGAAAAGGAAAAGGAGGGGTGCAATGAAAAGAATATCGTTTTTTCTTACACTTGTGAGCGTATGCACGGTGACGCTAATTGCGTTTCCCGCACACGCGCTCGCCCAACATGACGCACACGCCACGCCTGCAAGAACCACGACGAGTCCGCAGACCATCAAATTGGGACCGATGGTTGTAAAGGGCCAAAGACTTCGCGTCTTGCCGTTACCCGTACAGTTGCAGATACTCAAGGCTGCCCTGAAGCGCCCGGCCAGTTTTCGCCAAGAAAATCTCTCCAAACTCGTCTGTCGTTTCAATCAAGACCCGCGAGTTGCCATACACCAATCATTGCATTGCGAAACCAATTGCGATCTCCTGATGAGTGACGAGGCACGCCGTGGCACTTTTATGAGTTGCGATATCGGCCACAGTGCCGACGTCAACGAACGGCTCGCAGCTTACATAAACAATCATCACTTCAACCGCAGCCAACTTGCGGCACTTCTCAAACAGCTGCCACCGCCTGGCAGCAGCTACACCTTTCAAGTCGAATCTCATGGAAAGGTAGTCGCCAGGTGGGTGATCGACGGCGGCCAAGTTGTCAAGGTTGAAGTTCGGAAAAAAGACGATCACGAACGGTAACCCGCTTGAGCCTGGTCTCCATTAGGCGACAGGGAATCTTCGCGCCGTCTGCCGCTGTCCCGACCAGATTAAACTCCACTCGGTAGGCGTGTATCGTTCCGGTCGATAACGGCACCCATCCAACGCATACCCAAACATAAGACACGGGAGAAGGCCGCGACTTTTACTCACCGCGGCACGACTCTCTATAGAACCCTCTAATGCCCGGGTTGGAAGCCCCGCTCGCCGAACTGCCATAGCAGGAACGACAATTCGTCCGCCAACTTCCTGTCCTCCTGCGAGCGTGTCGAACCGATCCCGTGGCCCGCATCGTAATCGACCCGCAGCAACACAGGCTTGCCGCTGGCGCTCGCGGCCTGCAGCCGTGCTGCCATCTTGGCTACGATCCATGGCGCCACACGCGGGTCATTGGCTCCGGTCATGAGCAATACCGCCGGATATTTCGTACCTTTGTGCACGTGCGCATACGCACTCATCGCATACAGGTCATGAAAACCCTGTCGCGTCTTCACGGAACCGAATTCGACGACATTCGGCGGACCGTTAGGCGTGGTTTCCATCCTCAGCGCATCCGTCAGGCCGACGTTGTCGATCGCGGCGGCGAACAACTCCGGCGCCCAGGTAATCGCCCCGCCAATGGTGATGCCGCCGGCGCTGGTGCCACGTCCACCCAAATACGGCGTCGAAGTGTAATGATGATCGATCAGATAATGGGCGCAGGCGATGTAATCGAGGAAAGTGTTGATCTTGGTGCTCTTCATGCCTGCCTTGTGCCAGCTCTCGCCTTTCACGCCACCGCCGCGCACATGCGCGACCGCAAAAATGCCGCCGTGGCGAAACCACGGAAGATAAGCCGGAAGAAACCCGGGGTTAATGCTGAGGCCATAGGAACCATAGCCGATCAGCAATGTCGGGTTCTTGCCGTCGAGCTTGGTGCCCTTCGGCATGATGATCGATAGAGGCACCCGCGTCCCGTCATAACTCACCGCTTCCACCTCGCGCGACTCGACCCCTGAGAAATCGAGCTTTGAAGGCAGCAACAGCTTCGTTTCCGTCAATTGGTTCCGGGTTGGATCATAGCGATACCACAGCGGTGAATGGGTCCAGGACGTCAATTCCAGATAGGTCCCTGCCGAACCGCCTGCAGTCACCAGGCTGGAAACCGTGCCCTTAAACGGCAACGCGAGGGATTTCTTACTGCCGCCGCGGTAGGCAATACGTTCTACCTGTCCCAAGCCATTGACCATGGATTGAACGTAAAGCCCGTCCCGGCCTGCTGCAATACGGGTAATCACCGCATCGCTGTTGGGCACGATCGTCTTCGCCCTGGCGAAATCCGGGTGATGGATGGATGTTTCCACGACCTTGTAATTGGGTGCATTGTTGTAGGTGACCAGATAAAGCCTGTCCCCGTGCACGGCGAAACCACGGGCATGGTCAGGTTTGTCGGCAATACGACGCCAAGGATCCGCCTTGACACCTACATCCTTCAGGGGAGCCACATACAGCGCTTCAATGTGGTTGATCTCCTCGTTGCGCGTCAGCATGCCAAACGCGTAAGCCGAGCCCGGATAGGTGATGATCAGCGCATCCTGATCCGGCTTGATCTTGATTGCGTGATTTACCGCATAACCGAATACCGCCTTGTCACCATCGCCATCAGGGTGCGTGCCAAGCACATGCAGATAATCCCGGCTTTTGAGGAACTTGTCGCTGGGTGGAGCCTTCGGACCCAGCGCCTGCTGGCGGTAATAGAAGAACGAACGGCCATCCGGCCGCCAGGTCACCGGCACGAACCCGCCATCGCCTTCGACGCGATCAATCGCTTCCCCCAGCAACTTCCCGGCCTTTACATCCACCACGTGCAGCACGCTCTTCTCGGAGCCGCCCTCGGACAGTCCATAGGCCACGTAGCGTCCGTCGAATGAAGGGCGGAAATAGTTGATCGAATAGTGCTTGCCGTCATGCGTGAGCTTGTTCGGATCGACGAGCACTCTTTCGGTTCCATTCAGGCCATCACGCACATCGAGCGTCGGGATATTCTGCCCCGGCAACTGTTTCATATAAAAGAACTTGCCCGCAGCGGTCTGCAGCCAGAACACGTTGGTAACCGCACCAGCTGATTTTTCGATCTGCTTGAGCAACCCGGCACGCCCCGGGATCGAATCCAATACCTTGTTCGTGTAATTGCTTTGCGCCCTCATCCAGGCATCGCGTCGCGGGTTCTTGATCCCTTCCATCCAGCGATAGGGATCGGTCACTTTGGTGCCATAGTAATCGGTCACTACCGGGTGAACCGGTGCTGCGGACGGCGGCGGCAAAGCCAGCGCCGTGGCAGCCGCGCCCATCGTGGCGAACACCAAACCGATATACAGACGGGAAGCACGCATATCTTTACTCCTTGTTCTTAAAGGTAAAGCACATCCTATGAGCCGGAGTATACGCCGCCGTCCTGAGGAAAGCAGAAAACGCTACGCACAAAAGGTTGTTTTGTTACTATCCCCGCACTATTTGCCGGCCTTGGAAGAATCGTGAAGAAATTACTGATGCTGATACTTTGCTCAGCACCAATAATAATTGGCCTACAAGCGCAGGCCGCCGTATGGCACCCATCGCCCGGACACACACAAATCCCGATCTGGCCGGGAACGCCGCCGGATGCTCAGCGATTACCGGGGCCGGAACACGCGGTAACGAAGACCAGCAACAGGCCGCAATTTGCCGGCAAGCCCGTGACCGGCGTATTCGACGTGTCGCGACCCACGATGACCGTCTATGCGCCCAAGGGGAAGAACATGGGCACTGCTGTCGTCGTATTCCCGGGCGGCGGCTTCCAGGTGCTGGCCATCGATCTCGAAGGCACCGAGATCTGTCACTGGCTGACATCCATCGGCGCCACGTGCGTGCTGCTGAAATACCGGGTTCCAAGTGCGCCGTTCAGTTGGAAGTGCAAGTGCTACAACCACGGAGTCCTTGCAACGTCGCTGCCTTCCTTGCAGGACGCCCAGCGAACTATAAGACTGGTCCGATACCATGCCGCCAAATGGCACATCAACCCGCACAAGATCGGCGTCATCGGATTCTCGGCGGGTGGATTCCTGGTGGCCGAGACCAGTACGGATTTCGACCGCCAAATGTACAAACCCGTGGATCCGGCGGATAAGGAAAGCGATCGGCCCGATTTTGCCATTGCGATTTATCCGGGACACATCACGGTAGGCCACGGCCTGAATCCGAATCTGCACTTCACCAAGCAAACACCGCCTACCTTCGTACTGCAAGCGGAAGACGCAAAAATGGACAGCGTTCGGCAATCACTTGCTTACTACACCGCGCTGGAAAAAGCGGGCGTGCCGGCCGAGCTGCACATCTACGCGAAAGGCGGGCATGCCTTCGGACTACGGCAGCGCAAGGGATTCCCCATCACCCACTGGCCCAAGCTTGTGGATACCTGGCTGCACACGATCGGGATGCTGCCGATGTAACTCCATGGCCTCTCCCCGTTAATCGGTCGCCTGCGGTAAGATCGGTTGCCATATGATCCGGGAGAAGACCATGCCGTCCCATATCCGCCTCAGGCTGCTTGCGTTTATATGTGTACTCGGAGGCGCCGTCCTGGTGGCGCCGGGCGCATCCGCCACGGTCGCTTCGCACACGCCGGCATGGAAAGTCCCGATCACCAGAAACAGTACCGAATACACCCGCCTTGAACGCGAAGCAAAGCGGGTCACGATCACCCGCGACAACTGGGGCATCGCGCACGTCTACGGCAAGACCGACGCCGACGCGGTCTTCGGGGACATCTACGCGCAATGCGAGGACGACTTTCATCGGGTGCGGCGCAACTACATGCTGGCGCTTGGCTGGAACGCACAGCTGAAGGGCAACTCGCGGATCTGGCAGGATCTGCGCGAAAGGCTTTTCATCGATCCTGCCGTGCTGAAGAAGGACTATGCCAAGAGCCCCGGCTGGCTGAAGAAACTCATGGTCGCCTGGGCCGACGGCATGAACTGGTACCTCGCCACGCATCCCGACCTTCATACGCCGGTCATCAAGCGCTACCTGCCGTGGATGGCGCTGTCCTTCACCGAGGGCAGCATCGGCGGCGACATCACCCGCGTGAAACTGGACAAGCTTGCCGAGTTCTACGGCGCCGGCCACGACACCGCCGTGGCACTCGTCGACGGCACGCCGCCCGCTTGGCACGACGTGCTCGGCTCCAACGGCATCGCGATCGCGCCGAAGCTTTCCGCCGACGGTCATGCGCTCTTGCTGATCAACCCGCACGTCACCTTCAATTTCCGCGACGAAACGCAAATGACCAGCGACCAGGGGCTCGACGCCTACGGCGCCTCGACCTGGGGCCAGTTCTTCATCTACCAGGGCTTCAACAAGCACATCGGCTGGATGCACACTTCGACCGGCGTGGACGCGGTGGACCAGTTCGCCGAAACCATTGTCGAGAAGGACGGGAAATACTTCTACCGCTTCGGCGACAAGGAATTGCCGGTGAAGACGCGCACAATCACCATCCCCTACCTCGCCACGGACGGTACGACGAAGTCGCGCACCTTCACGGCGTACTTCACGCAGCACGGCCCGATCGTCGCAAAGGAAAACGGCAAGTGGATCGCCGAGGCGCTGATGAACAAGCCGATCCC
>CAZPJI010000049.1:13881-15875 GCA_964586925.1 uncultured Gammaproteobacteria bacterium | reverse complement strand
TAGGCGGTGTAGAGATCGCCGCCGAGCAGGAACCAGGTGACGACGGTGCCGAAGCGGCGTCCGGCGAGCCCCCATTCCTCGAGGCGGTTCAGGGCGGCGTGGCGCCAGCGGGCGGCAATGAAACCGATGACGGTAACGAGCACGAACAGGCCGAGGAAAACGGCGACGGCGGTGGACTGCATCAGACTTTCAGCCAGTAGGCGAGCGCGGTGGCCATGCCCGTCACTATGATCCAGACAAACTGGAACCAATAGAAGAACGGAATGCCGAACAGCATCGGCCGGCCGTGGTTATAAAGCGGTACGATCAGGCTGATCAAACAACAGCCGATGAACAGGACCGCGATCAGTATTTTGGCGAATCTTCGGTCGGTTTTTGCAAGTGGCATGGCAACCCCCTGCGCGTTTTTTAGCACAGGCGGCACAAGCGGCACAAGCCGAAGCCCAGGCGTGGACGGGTTTTGCCTCTCGCAACGGCGCTACGGCGCAACGAAAAAGGATATAAATCTAGCTGAGACGCAGAGATCGCAGAGGTTTCCAAATAAATATGCTTTTTCCTCTCAGGATAGAAAACCGGGATTAGGTATCCACTTCAACGGCACAGCCGAAGGTGTAGGAGCGGTCGTCCCGGCCGCGATTTATCGGGTTGGATTACTCGCGACTTATGCCGCTCGCCCTTCGGGGCATGTGCCACGCACATATTGTCTCCGGCCTTTGGTCTTTGGCGCCGGATCAAGTCCGGAATGTCGATGTAATGAGAGTTTCGCCCGAGCTTTTTTAATCCCCCTCCGGCTCCCCCTTGCTCGCTACGCGAGCAAGGGGGAGAGTAATTCTTTCTTCTTGGCGGCCTTTGCGCCTCTGCGAGAACATCTTCCTTACCCTTTTTTCCTCGTTGTGCCGTAGCGCCGTTGCGAGAGTTCTGCGGGCGTCAGCCGTGGCGGAAGAGGATGATGAAGTAGCCGGCGTAGGCAAAGCCATTGATCATCAGCGCCACCGCAGGGAAGCGCCGGATGCGCGAGAGCACCAGCAACCACCCCCCCGTGACCAGGGTGATGGACATCGCCAGGCGCACGTCGAAGCTTGCCTCCCAGGGCGTGGCCAGGATACCGATGGCGGGCAGCAGCGACGACTGGAACACCATCGCGCCCGTGATGTTGCCCACGGCCAGTGTGTCCTGGCGCTTGGAAATCCAGATCAGGCTGTTGAGCTTTTCCGGCAACTCGGTAGCGAACGGCACGATGGCGAGCGACAGGAACAGGGGGCTTAGATTGAGTGCGTGGGCAATACCCGTGATGCCGTCCACGAAACCGCGGGCGCCGGCAATGATCAGGACGATGCCGATCAGCAATTGCACGACCTGCATGAGCAGGTTGTTGCCCGGCAGTCCGATGAGGCCGAGATACAGAGGTGCCTCGCTCTCGGTACCGTGTCCGGCATCCACCAGGCCGCGCGAGGCACGGATCGTGCGCCACAGGTAGGCGGCATAGATGGCAACGAGCGCCAGGGCGATCACCACGCGCACCCAGATGGCATGGTGGGGGATGAACAGTACCAGCACGGCGATGATGAAGGCCGCGAGAAAGAAGCGGATGTCGCGTTGCGTGCCGGTCGGCTCGGGCGTGATCAGTGCCTTGGGGCCGCGGCGTATGAAAGCCATCACGCCAATCAGAAAAAACGCCAGGGTCGCGAGCATCAAGGGGGCGCCGAGGATGGCGCCGATTCCGATCTCGTTGCCCGTGTGGCCCCGGCCGCTGAGAAAGGCCACGATCGGCACGGCGGTTTCGGGCAGAGCGGTACCGACGGCAGCGAAGATCGAGCCGGTGACGCCGGTGGATAGTTTGAACCGTTCGCCGATATGTTCGAGCGCGTTGGTGAACACCAGGCTGCCGCCCAGGATCACCACGAGTGAGATGATCAGAATGAGGGTGTCGATGTCCGGTCCTGCTCGAAGCGCAAATCGACAGCCAGTTTAACGCGCCGCTGGGAATCCCCCTC
>CAZPJI010000049.1:0-13781 GCA_964586925.1 uncultured Gammaproteobacteria bacterium | reverse complement strand
CGCCTGACAGCGGCAAGGGGGAGAGTAGCGGCGTCGACTGATTAGCGAAACTACGCGAATGAGGGAAAGACACTGTGCTGACGTTAAGGGAAGGCGGGCTGGTATCAGTTCTCCCCTTTGCCGCCGTCAGGCGGGAAGGGGGAGTTAGAGGGGGATTCTTGATGTGGATGCCGACGGCGCCAGAGGTCGACGCTTTTCTTGACGATCAGCGGGAAGAGGCCGATCGCGACCAGCGAGGCGATGAGGGTAGGTGAAAGCAGTCCATGCACGGAGCGGATCTTGCCGAGCTGCACTCCGGCGTTGACATAAAGCACGGTGCCGGGAATCATGCCGACGAGGCTGATCAGGAAATACCTCCACGTCCGCATCTTCGTAAGTCCCATGGCGAGGTTGATTGCGAAAAACGGGAACGCCGGAATCAGGCGCAGCAGAAAAAGATAGAAGATGCCGTCGCGCTCGATGCCGCGGTTGATGGACGCGAAGGGACGCGCAAAGCGGGCTTGCGCCCAGTCGCGGAACAGGTAGCGCGCGGCCCAGAAGGCGAGCGTTGCTCCGATGGTGGCGGCAATGGTAACGATGACGCTGCCCCACATGAGGCCGAAGATCGGGCCTGCCAGCAGGGTAATCGGGATGGAAAGCGGCAAGGACAGGCCGGTGATTGCGACGTAGACGGCGAAGTAGGTCAGTATCCAGAGCGCAGGATGCAGGGTATACATGTGCCGGATCGAAGTCTCCTGGCGGTGCAACTCGGCGAGGCTCAGATAGCGATTGAGCCCGAGCGCGTAAAACAGGGCCACGGCGAGCACGATGGCAATAACCAATGCCAGTCGCCAGCGATTGCGGCGCAGGAAAGTCACGATAGCGTTCATGGGCATAAATCGTATCCCTTCAGGCAGCGCGGTGCGCGCTTAATGTCATCAATGCCCACGCCGGGCGAACGCGGAAGCCGTTCATTCCGTCGACGGCGAATCCCGCTTTAGCGGCAAGCGCTGTCAGTTGGCGGGCACTCAGCAAGCGGCCCATGGGACGTTTGTTCATGCGCAGCCACGTGCTCAGCAAGGGCATCATCAACCAGTCGCGACGCCAGTCGACGATGACCAGCCGGCCATCGGGCACGAGTACGCGATGGAATTCACTCAAGATCGCCTCGGGCTCGTTGCTGAAGTGCAGGGCATTGAAACAGGTCACGGCATCGAATGAGCTTGCTTCGATGGGCAGTTGCTCCAGGCGCCCTTCGAGCAGGCGGACGGAGGCCGGCAGTTTTTCCCGCGCCCGTTCCAGCATGGCCGTGCTCGCGTCGAGTCCGGTCAGCGCCAGTTCCATGTTGCGGCCGGCAAGCTCGGCCAGCAAACCCCCGGTGCCGCAGGCCACATCGAGGATCCGTTCGATCGGGCGCGGGTTGAGCGCCTCCAGCCCATGTTGGCGTGTCACTGACACGTAATGCCGCCAGCGGTGTTCGTAACAGTCCGCCAGCGCCGCGTATTCACGGTGCAGGGATTCGGGAGGCGTTTTGCCGTTACTTAACGGTGGCCGGGCGGCGATGACGGCGTTTCCGGGAACGAACCGGGCAGGCCGGGTGGAAAGCTGCTGGCCAGTGGGTCAGGGAAGGAACTCGGCAGTGCGTAATGCGGGAACCCCGCCGAGGGGAATGGTTGGCTATGCCCCCTGTGATGATGATGGTGGTGGTGCCAGCGGCGGGCCGGATAGAAGATCGGCACATATTGATACTGCGGCTCCTCGGGCTGCTGCTGTTGGCGTTCCGTGGTTTCCAGGGCACGTTCTTGTTCGGCCCGGCGGCGGGCGGCCGCTTGCGCGAGGTCATTTTGCGACATCCGGTGCAGTTTGTGTAGCCAGGCCTCGTTGGCCTTGATCGCCGTCTGGTCGGGCGGCGGCGGTGTCGGCAACGAAAGCTGCTTGGTGGACCCTGTGTGGCGCGGGGTATCGCTGAAATGCGTGACGCCGTTCGCATCCGTCCACGTATAGACCGTGACGCCCGGGTTGCCGGCACGGGCCGGCGGGGTTGCCAAGGACAGCCCGCCGGCCGCGAGGGTCAGGCCAAGCAACAGGGGTACGGAGCGTTGCATCTCATGCCTCGTTCAGCCGCCGTGGACTTCCATCGAAGCCGCGGGCTTGACGAATTTCAGCGTCATCCGGTCGCTTTCGCCGATTTTTTCGTATTTCTTTTTCTGTGCCGCGGTGTCGCCCATGCCGAGCGTCGGCGGCAGGCGATGAATGTTGATCGTCATCGGATCCTTGGGATTGGCGTTGATCTCTGAGACCGCGGCGAGGCGGAATCCGGCGTCGAGGCCCAGCTGGATCACGAAGTCCTCGGGCAGGCGATGCAGCTTATGAGCGCTGTCCTCGGGATTTGTAAACGGCAGGGCCCGGTGTGCGACCACGCCGAATACACCGCCCGGCTTGAGCACCTTGTACGCGGCCGCGAAGACCTGCTTCAGTCCGCCGCCCATTTCCCAGTCATGCAGGTTGCGGAAAGTCAGCACCACGTCCGCGCTGTCGGCGGGGCCGAGATCGACGGTTTCCGGCGGTGCGAAGTCCACCGTCTTGATCTTTCCATACAGCGCGGGGTCGGCCTTGATCTTGTCCATGAAGTGCGAACGCAGCCGCATCATGAAGCCAGTGCTCGAGGCCGGTGGAATGGCTTCGATGAGCTGGCCCTTGGCCTTGAGGTAGGGGGCGAGGATCTCGGTCCACCAGCCGCCTGCGGGTTCCAGTTCCACGACGGTCATGTCCGGCTTGAGGCCGAAGAACTCCAATGCTTTCAGCGGGTGACGGTACTTGTCGCGCTTGACGTAGGCCGGCGTGCGCCAGCTGCCGTTCACGGCCTGGGCGAGCGTCATGCCGTTGTCGGGGTTCGGGCTCGCGGCCAGCGCGGCGGAAGCGGCGAGGGCAACGCCGGTGAGCGTCAGCGTGAAAGGAATCAGTCTGCGCATGAGGGTGTCCCCCGTTCAGGCGAAACCCCATTGTCGCGCCGTAATTCAAGGCATGCAACAGGAGCACCCGTGCCGTTTGGCCGCGAGTCATGTTCTCCTTATCCCGGTCCTGCCGGTGGAGCGGCTTTAGCCGCACGGGTTTTGACCGGATTCCGGAACGTCATACGCCTGGAATGACGGAATTGTTGGCAGGAGTGAGCCTGTTCGCGAATGCTTTTCGGATCCCCCACCAGCTCCCCCTTCCCCGAAAACGGGCGAGGGGGAGTGTAAGACGCTGGCCTTCCGGGATTGCGAACATAAGGAGGGAGTATGGCGGTGCGGGATTCAGCCCTCCCCCTTGCCGCGCAGCGGGAAGGGGGAGCCGGAGGGAGATTTTTCATGCGACATGCCCTACTGTCCACCCCGGGTAAGATGGGCGCTATGAGAACAACAGGCCCGGAGCGCCGTGCTGTACGTCCATTTTTCTAACCGCATCGAGCGCCTGGCCGACGCGTTGGCCGCGGTGCTGGCGGAGCCTGCGGGCGGAGCAGGCGTGCTGGCACCGGAGACCGTTGTGGTGGGCCATGCCGGCATGGACGAATGGCTCAAGCGGGCGCTGGCCGAGCGGCGCGGCATTGCCGCCAATCTCGATTTCCTCCAACCGGGCAGTTTCGTGTGGCGCCTGCTGCGCGCCCGCGATCCGGGGCTGCCGCATGAGTCGCCGCTCGAACGTGGCTCCCTGGCCTGGCGGCTGTACGCGGCCCTGGCCGATCCCGGCACCCGGAAGGCGCCTGACATCGAGCGCTACCTCGTGGGCGGCGACGAGCTGAAGCCGTTCGAACTGGCCGGGGCATTGGCGACGGTTTTCGAGCAATACCAGATCTACCGCCCCGAATGGATCCGCGACTGGGAGGCGGGCAAGGCGTCGGGGGACGCGGCCTGGCAGGGCGAGCTGTGGCGCCGCGTCGCCGCGGGCGCGACCCCCAATCCCGCGCAGTTGTACGAGGACTTCGCCCGCCACGTGAATGAACTCGCGCCCGGCAACGACCTGCCCGCGCGCATTTCGGTGTTCGGCGTCTCCGCGTTGGCTCCCGCCTATCTGGGCCTGCTCGCGGCACTCGCGCAGACGCGCGACGTGTTCTTTTTCGTGCCCAACCCGTCGCAGGCCTACTGGGGCGACATCGAGCCCGAGGCGCGGTTGGCGCGCTGGCAGCTCACCCGTCCCGAACGCGCCGAGTACGCCACCAGCGGACACCCGCTGCTCAGCGCGCTGGGCACGCAGACGCGCGATTTCATCGAGTTGTTGCACGACATGCCGGGGGCATCGCAGTCGCTGGAGCACTACGAACGCCCGGCCGGCGACACGCTGCTCGCCCGCCTGCAGGGCGACATTCTCGATCTGGTGGAGCAGCCCGAAAATAAAGGAGTGGATGCGGCGGACGAGTCGGTGCAGGTGCACGTGTGCCACAGCCGCCAGCGCGAGGTCGAGGTGCTGCATGATGCTCTGCTCGCGCGCTTCGAGGCCGATCCCGCGCTGGGGCCGGAAGACATCCTGGTCATGGCGCCGAACATCGACGACTATGCCGATCACATCAATGCGGTGTTCGGCTCCGCGCCGGATGAGCGCCGTATCCCCTGGAGCCTGGCCGACCGCAGCGTGCGCGAGGAGCATCCGATTCCCGAGGCGATGCTCGAGTTGCTCGACCTGCCCGAATCGCGGCTGCGGGTCTCCGATGTCATCGGCCTGCTGGAATTGCCGGCCGTCGCTCGCGGGTACGGGCTCGACGCGCAGTCCCTGGGCGACCTGCGGCGCTGGGTCGAAGACGTCGGCGTGCGCTGGGGTTTCGATGGTGCGCACCGCGCGGAGCTTGGCTTGCCGGAAGAAGAAGGATTCACGTGGCGCTTCGGGCTCGAACGTTTGCTCGCCGGCTACGCGTTGGCGCCGGATGAAGAGGCGATCTGGGACGGGATCGCGCCCTGGGGCGAGTTCGAGGGCCAGACGGCGCGGCCGCTGGGGGCCCTGTGCGCTTTTATAGAGCGCCTGGCCCAATGGCGAGGAAACCTCGTGGACTCGCGAGCGCTCGCGGACTGGGCCGCGGCCATGCATGAGCTGCTCGAGCTGTTCGTGCCGGAGGCCTCCGACGAGTTGGCTGCCGTATCCATCGTGCGCCAGGCGATCAATGACTTGGCCGTTCAGGCCGAACGCGCCGAATTTACCGGTGACGTGCCGCGCACGGTGGCGCGTGCCTCCCTGGGCGCTCGCCTAGCGGTGCCGCAACATCCGCGTCCGTTCCTGTCGGGGCGCGTGACTTTCTGTGCGCTGGCGCCCATGCGCAGCATCCCGGCGAAGGTCGTGTGGCTGCTCGGCATGAGCGAAGCCGACTTCCCGCGCCGCGGCCGCCCGCCCGGCTTCGACCTGATCGCCGAGCATCCGAGGCGCGGCGACCGGGCGCGGCGCACCGAGGATCGTGCCCTGTTCCTGGAGGCGCTCGGTGCCGCGCGCGCAGCCTTCCATGTCAGTTACGTCGGGCGTAGCGAACGCGACGACACGGGACTGCCGCCCTCGGTGGTGGTGGCCGAATTACTCGACGTGCTTGGCCGCATGGGGGCAAACAACGAAGACATCGTGCAGCAGCATCCGCTGCAGCCGTTTTCCGCCCGCTACGCCGCCGAACCCCGGCGCGGGGCGAGTTACGCGAAGGAGTGGCTGGGCGCGCCGGATGAGGCATCCCGGCCCCGCGTCTTCGCGCCTGCCGTGCCGCTGGAGCGCGACGTCGAGCACGTCGTTACGCTCGACGAGCTGATCAAGGCCTTTGCCAACCCGGCCCGCACGTTCCAACGGGCGCTGCAGATGGCGACGCGCCAGGACGAGTCGCTGCTCGAGGACGACGAGCCGTTCGCGCTCGACGGGCTCGGCAAGTGGAAGGTGCGCGACGCGCTCTTCGCCCGCTGGCTGGAACATGGCGACGCCTTCGACCCGGCGCCGTGCTGTGCGGAATTCGCGGCGCGCGGCTGGTTGCCGTTGGGCGAGGCCGGGCGCCTTGCCTTCAATGACGCCGCCGGCGAGACCGCGGCATTGGTGGCCGCCGTGCGCGAAGTCATCGGCGGCGGTACGTCGCACTCACGCGACATCGAGCTGAGCCTGGGCGCCTGGCAGTTGCGCGGCCGCATCGACGGAATTTATCCGGAATGCGGCCTCGTGCTCGCACGGGCGGGCAAGTTGCGCGCGAAGGACCGCCTGGCGATCTGGATCCGGCACCTGGCGCTGGGCGTCGGGGATACAGCGCTCGCCAGCCACTTCGTGGGGCTGGACAAGGGCAAGGCCGAGCACGTGGCCTGGGGGCCGGCGGGGGGCGCGGCCGCCGAGTTGGAGAAGCTTTGCGAGTTGTACGCACGCATGCACCGTGAGGCATTGCCGCTTCTGCCCGACCTTTCGTACACATTCAGCGTGGAAGCGGCCGGCCGGGGAGACGGCGCGGCATACAACAGGATCGTGTCTGAATGGAACAGCGATTGGCACACCGTCGATGGCGACAGCGACTATGCGGAAGTGATGCGCGGCCGTGAGTTGTTTGGCGAGCCGTTCGGCGAATTGGCCAAAGCGGTGTTCGATCCCCTCCGCAAGGCGGAGGCGGCGTCATGAAAAAAGCCGATCCGTTGACGTTGCCGCTCACGGGCGTCTCGCTCGTCGAGGCGAGTGCGGGCACCGGCAAAACAACCGCCCTGGTGCGCACGTACTTGCGTGCGCTCCTTACCACGAAGCACACCGTGGAAGAACTGCTCGTCGTGACGTTTACCCGCGCGGCGACCGGCGAGTTGACCACGCGCATCCGCGGCGCGTTGTCCGAAGTGCATGCCGTGTTGAATGGCGGCGCGGAGCTGGATGAATTCCTGGCGGAACTGCTGGAGCAATCCGGTGCGGATGAGGAGCTGCTGCTCAAACGCGTGCGTGCCGCGTTCACCGCGCTCGACGACAGCGCCGTGTTCACCATCCACGGGTTCTGCCAACGCATGCTTGCCGACATGGCTTTCGAGACCGGCGGCGCGTTCGTCACCGAACAGCGCGACGAGGAGCAGTCCCTGCGCGAAGAGGTGACCGCCGACTTCTGGCGCGAACGCCACGCCGGGGCCGATGCGGTTTATGCGCGGTGGTTGCTGGATACCTTTGCGTCGCCGGACGGACTGCTGGGTGAATTGCGCAACGCATTGGCCGTGAGCGGCGACTTGCGCGTGGAGCCGGACAGCCCGGCGGCGCCGGTTGCCGAGGTACGCCAGTCCTTCGAGACGGCTGCCCGCGCCGCTGCCGATGCCTGGCACGAAGACGCGGAGGCGCTGCGCGAATGGCTGCTCGAAAGCGCTGACCTGAAGCGTAACATCTATAAGCGCCCGACCACGGAGGCGTTGCTGGATGAGTGGGCGGCCTGGCTCGCATCGCCTTCGCCGAATCTGCCGGACAAGTTTGAACGGCTCACGCGGGCAAAGCTGGAAACGGGCCTGAAAAAAGGTGCGGCACTGCCGGAGTTTGCATTCTTCGCGGCGGATCGCGGCGGCGAACTGCAACGAGCCGCCAGGGCGCTGGACGTCGCCTGGTGGCAGGACACTTTCGCCACGGCGCTCGACTATTTGCAACGTGAGTCGCGCAAGCGCAAGCGCCACGCGCGCGAGATCGGCTTCGACGATATGCTGCAGAACCTGCACGAAGCCCTCGAAGGGCCGGGCGGCGAGGCTTTGGCCGAGCGTATCGCCAGTCGTTTCCCGCTGGCCCTGGTGGACGAGTTCCAGGACACCGACCCGCGCCAGTACGCGATCTTCACACGCATCTATCAAGGCCGCAAAGACACGGGCTTGATCCTGATCGGTGATCCCAAGCAGGCGATCTACAAGTTCCGTGGTGCGGACGTATTCACTTACATGCGGGCACGGCGCGAATGCGAAAAACGCGACCGCATCTTCAGTCTGGCGAAAAACTACCGTGCTGCCGGTCAGCTGATCGAATCCGTCAACGCGCTGTTCGGCAATGCGAAGCAGCCGGCGTTTCTGTACGAGCGGATCCCCTTCACGGCGGTCGAACCGGGCCGCGAAATCGCGCCGCTGGAAACCGGCAGCGACGATGCGCCACTCACCCTGGTGTGGAAGCCGGTTCACAAGGACGCGAAAAACGGCCTTGTAAACAAGGACGACGCACGGGCCGCCTTGGCCGAGGTCTGCGCCGAAGAGATCAACCGCCTGCTGGTGCTCGGTGAACAGGGCAAGGCGCATTACCCCAGTAAAGATGGCGACCGGATCGCCGTGCGTGCCCGCGACATTGCGGTACTGGTTTCCACCCACCGCCAGGGTGACGCGGTGCAGCAGGCCTTGCGCCAGCGGGGTATCGCCTCGGTGACGCTGTCCAATCACAGCGTGTTCGAAACGGACGAGGCTGCGGCCCTCGAAACCTTGCTGGTTGCCGTGGCCGCGCCGGCGAGCGGTTCGCGCCTGCGCCGGGCACTGGCAACGCCGTTGCTGGGCGCAAGCGCCGAAGACATCGCAGCACTCGGCGAGGACGAAGAGCGCTGGGGCGAGCTCGTCGCCGCGTTCCGCGGCTACAACCAGCATTGGCAGGTGTACGGTTTCTCCGTCATGTTCGCCCGCCTGCTGCGCGAGCAGCACATCATCGAGCGCACCCTGGCGCGTGAGGACGGCGAGCGGGCGATGACCAACCTGCGCCATCTCGCCGAATTGGCCGAAGCACATGCGTCGCACCATCCGGGCATCGAATCGCTCATGGCGTGGCTCGCCCACGAGCGCGCCGAGGTTCACCGCGGCGACGAGAGCCGGGAGCTGCGACTGGAAAGCGACGCTGAACTGGTACGCATAGTCACCGTGCACAAGTCCAAGGGCCTGGAATACCCGGTCGTGTTTCTGCCGTTCCTCTGGGACGCCAGGGACTCCAAGGCGAGCGGCAAGAACCCGGCGGTGCTGGCACATGATGCGAATTTCGAACCGGTACTCGATCTGGGATCGCCGGAACTGGACGACCGGCGGGACGCCGCCGCCAAGGAAGACCGCGCAGAGCAGGTGCGCCTGGCCTACGTTGCGCTCACCCGTGCCGCACGTGCCTGTTACCTGCTGTGCACGGCGGCCAACCAGTCCGAACGCAGTGCGTTGGCCGGACTGCTTGGTGCCGAAAATCCGCTGGACCTGGAGGATGCGCTGAAGCATTGGTGCACCCGGGCGCCTGCAGGCGCCATGCATTTTCGAGAGCCGCAACGGGCGAAGCGCGAACTCAAGGCGGCGGGCGAGCGTCCGCATGGCGAAGCGCGTGAGTTTGCGCATACCGGGCGCCTGCACCAGCGGTTCCACATCGCGAGCTACAGCTTGCTCGCCGCCGGCGCGGGCGGCGCCATGGCGGAACGGCCCGACTGGGACGAGGCGGTGCAGTCCGTCCCGGTCGTCGAAAACGCGACCGGCATTCATGCGTTCCCGGCGGGTGCGGCGAGCGGCACGTTCCTGCATGCCCTGCTCGAAAGCATCGAATTCGACGGCGATGCCGAAGAACTCGAATCCGCCGTGAGGCGGCTATGTTCGGACTATGGATTCGACGATTGGGTCGACACGCTCGTGCCGTGGCTGGCAGATCTGCTTGTTACGCTGCTCGACCCGGTGGGCTGCACGCTGGCCGAGATAGTGCGTCCGCACCGCCGCGACGAGATGGAATTCTATTTCCCGGTTGCAGGACTCGAAGCGGACGCACTCGATGCCGCCGTAGCCGGTTTTGCACCGCAGGGGCCGCGGCCGGCGCTCCGCTTCAATGAGGTCGCGGGCCAGATGAAGGGCTACATCGACCTCATCTTCGAGCGCGATGGGGCGTACTGGATCGTCGACTACAAATCCAACCGCCTGGGCAGCGACGTCTCCGCCTACACGCCGGGCGCGTTGGATCACGCGATGGCCGAGCATCGCTACGACTTGCAATACCTTATATATACGGTGGCGCTGCACCGTTACCTCGCCACCCGCATTCCCGATTACGACTACGAGCAGCACTTCGGCGGCGTGATGTATCTCTTTCTGCGCGGAATGGCCCCCGGCGCACAGGCGCCGCACGGCGTTTGGCATACCCGCCCCGACTTCGCCGAGGTACAACGCCTCGATGCCCTCCTCGGAGGCCGAGATGTTTGAAGGGCACTCGACCCGTCGTCCCGGCGATCAATACCTTCGTCATACCGGCGAAGGCCGGTATCCAGTCGAAAGAGGAATTCCGACACCGGGTCGGGATACGAATTTTTGGCCCTCCCGGCGGGATGACTTTTGTTCCGCCAAAAGTCATCAAAAGCACCGTGCCGAGCGTTCGCGGCCGCAAGGCCTGTCGGCCTTGCGGCTCCCCTGCGATGCTCGCCCGCAACGGGCTGGTCGGAACTCGGCCCCGGATCAAGTCCAGGGCAGGCTCTGCGCGATATATCGCTCCGGCCGGGGAACCTCTCTGCCGCCACCGCGTGGCCATCCGGCCCGTCCCTTCGGGTTGCGCCCCGCCTGCCCGCCCTCGGCGTTGCGCCGCTTGCCCGTAGCCGTGCTACGCGCTGCACGGCGCGCCTTGATGGCAGGCAGGCGGGACGGCAACGCGGCTCACACGCTGGCGGCAGAGAGGTTCCTTCATGTCTCCCTATTCCCCCGTTGCGGGCTGCGCTTCTCGGCGTGTCCGACGGCACACAATCAGAGAGTGTGGGAGCGGCGGTCCCCGCCGCAAATGTTTTTTGGATCTCCCTCCAACTCCCCCTTCCTCGCTGTGCGAGCAAAGGGGAGGGCATTTTTGTCTTTGCCGTTTTTGTGCCTTGGCGAGAGGATTAATCCTTCCCCTTTGCCGCCGCAGGCGGGAAGGGGGAGCCGGAGGGGGATCCGATGGAAAAGCATCCCGGCTGGAGCCGGGATCCAAATCCCCTGCCGGATTCAAAATTGCTGTGCCTCTGAAATGACGGAGGCGGAAAACGCCCACTCCTTCTCCCTTCGCAGAGAGGAGAAGGCCGGGATGATGAGGGTGGGTTGACGTGAATGAGCAACTATTCAAACTGCGCGAGGCAGGCGTCATCGACGACCTCGATTACACGTTCGGCGCCTGGGTCGCCGAATGCGACGGCGACGTGACCGGTCTCGCCGCGGCCCTCGTCTCCGCCGAGGTCGGCAAGGGCCATGTCTGCCTAGATCTCGCCACGGCCGGCGAATTGCTGCGTACCCACGACATCGAGCCGCCAACCGATTGGGCGATGATGCTGGCCGGAAGCAAAGCGGTGGCGGTATCCGGCGGGCGTGCGCCGCTGGTGCTCGAAGGCAACGGCCTCTACCTGCATCGCTATTGGCATTACGAAACACGTCTCGCCGAAGCCCTGCTTCGTATGGCGCAGCCGATACCGAATATCGACGATGCCAAATTGGCGAAGCATCTCCACGCGCTTTTTCCCGAACTCGACAATGACGAAGAACTGGACCGACAGGCACTCGCGGTCGTGCTCGGCGTCACGCGGCGGCTGGGCATCATCTCGGGCGGCCCCGGCACCGGAAAGACCACCACCGTACTCAAACTCATCGCCTTGGCGCAGCAGCTCGCCCCGGATCTGACCGTCGCCCTCGCCGCGCCAACCGGCAAGGCGGCGGGTCGACTGGCTGAAGTCATTGCAAGCAGTGACGTGTCCTCCGACGTGCGCGCACGCCTGCCCGACGAGCCGCAAACCCTGCATCGGCTGCTCGGCTACAATCCGGCGCGCCAAACGGTCAGGCATAACGCCGAGAAGCCCCTGCCTTACGATCTGGTCGTAGTCGACGAAGCCTCCATGGTCGACCTTGGCTCGATGGCGCGGTTGGTCGACGCGTTGGCGCCGGAAGCGCGTCTCGTGCTCGTCGGCGACCGCGACCAACTGGCGTCGGTGGAAGCGGGCGCGGTACTCGGCGATATCTGCAGCGTGGCGGACGGCTTTGACCCAGCCGACGCGCAACGCCTGGAAAAATTATTGGGTGCTGCGGTGCCGCACGCGCGAGGCGGCACGTCGCCGATCAGTGCAAGCATCGCGCTTCTCAAGCACAACTACCGTTTCGGCGAAGGCGCCATCGGCCGTTTCGCGGACGCCGTGATCGACGGCGATACGAACGACGCGATGGCCGCAAGCGCGGAAGGCGAACTGGATTGGCGCCCGCTGACCGGCGAACGGCAGCTCACCGAAACGCTCGCCAAGGTTGCCGAGGCCCATTTCCGCCCCGTCCTCGATGCCGGCTCCCCCGAGCAGGCGCTTGAGCGTTTCAACCGTTTCCGTCTGCTGGCCGCCGAACGCCGCGGCGTGTTCGGTGTCGAAGGATTGAACGCCCGGATCGAAAGCCTGCTGGGTGTGCACGCCATCGGTGAGTGGTATCGCGGCCGCCCCGTCCTCATCACCGAAAACGATTATGAACTAGGCCTTTACAACGGCGACTTCGGACTCGCCTGGCCGAGCGATAACGATCGCTTGATGGTCTGGGTCGCTTCAAGCGACGGCGCTCTCCGCGCCGTTAGCCCTGCACGCTTACCGGCACACGAAACCTGCTACGCGATGACCGTGCACAAGGCCCAGGGCTCCGAATTCGACCGCATCGCACTCGTACTGCCGCCCCGCGAAAGCGCAGTCGTCACCCGCGAACTGCTCTACACGGCCGTGACCCGCGCAAGAGAAAACGTCGAAATCTGGGCCACTGAAACCGCTCTGTTCTCAGGTATCCAACGCCGTATCCGACGTGCTTCCGGCCTCGCGGGGAGGCTCTTCACAAGTGGCATTTGAATATCGTCGCCGGACGCGCATTCGGGAACAATTTGGGCTATAGTTCAAATAGGCTGCGGCGCAGAGAAAGGCTCGAGCCGGAGTCTAATGGCTGCCTAGGCTGCCTTGGGCCATCGAATAATAATTTTCCGAAATGAATGCGTTTGATTGCATCTGTTGAGGTGCCAAAGGGGGGATAAATGATGAAGATTTTTATGTCAGGACTCGTGGTTACGGGTTTAACGTTTCTCAGTGCTTTTGTGTTGCCACAAGCGCAAGCTGCTGGTACATTTCCTGATTTTCAAGGACAGAATGAATATATTGTTACGGGTGAAAACGCGACGGGTCTGGTAATAGACACCTTGTATATCCCAAAGGGGAAAACCATCAGGGCGGGGCCGGGGGTAACTCAAATTAGTTGGACTGTTAAGACGATTCGCGTTGAAGAAGATACCACTATCGATCTAAGCGCTGAGCAAGCAGTACCTCGGAAAGCAGCGGATGGCGGAGCGGCACCGCATCAAGTTGGTTATTGTAAACACGGGCTGGATGGGCATCCGGGTCACGATGGCACGCCGGGAAAGCCGGGTGTTGCATTGACTATAAATGGCATTCATCGACTTGATATTCAGGGGTCTTTGTGGATCCGTACTGATGGCGGACCCGGTGGTGCCGGGGGCAATGGTGGCCCAGGAGGGCTTGGCGGAGGTCACTATTCTCATTGGCCAAATAGTTCATGTGGAGCAGGCCAAGGGGGTGCTGGAGGCCGTGCGGGAAAGGCGGGACCGGGAGGGGCGACCTCTCAGGTAGTTTTCCTTAAGGCGAAGGACGGGACGCCCTACGGCCTCCCCAACGGTGTTGCTCCGGCCTGCGGTCGCTCGACTCGTCCGAGTGCGGCGACGGGGAAAACAGGCGTAATCGCGATATACGGCGGCAAGGGCTGCGATGGCGCTGCCGGTCACCCGGGTCCGGCTGGCAACCACGGCTAGGTTGGTGCCGTGCGACAGGGTCTTAGGCAAAAAGCAAGACCCGACCCTGGGATTTAGGCGTTCAAGCGGACGCGCGTACCGCGCGCCGCTTATCTCAAGCGTTA
>CAZPJI010000048.1:1681-16129 GCA_964586925.1 uncultured Gammaproteobacteria bacterium | reverse complement strand
GCAAGGGTGAGATCACGCACCTCGAAGACCCAGTGTAGTGTCTCGTAATTCCTGGCACTTTCAGCGAGCCGCTGCAGGTTGGATGCAAGGCGCGTGCGCGCAGGAAGGGTTATTCCCTTTCAAGCGTGCGCAACGCCGCAGCCGGGCTGCAGCGACTCGCCCGAAGGGAGCCTCCCACAAGCGCCAGCTCTGCGTTGCAGCGCTTGGAAAGGGCGCGCCGGCCATTCCCTGCACGCTGCGCCTTGGTCTGGCGCTTGTGGAGGGCTCTGAAAGTGCCAGGAATTACGAGACACTACACTAGAGCACGGGTAAAGCGAGCGGTCATGGGATCAGCCTCGGGTGCGGGTTCATCGCGCACGTGGCGCATCCTGTCTATCGACGGCGGCGGTGTTCGCGGGTATTACTCGGCACTGCTTCTGGCGCGGCTCTGCAAGGAACGTCCCGGCTGGCTTGATTCCATAGATCTGATTGCCGGCACATCGACAGGTGCGATTATTGCGCTGAGCCTGGCGCTGGAGATGAAGCCCACGGACATCGCTGCGATTTATGCACGCGAGGCCGATCGTATCTTTGCGACCAATCTGGTCGACACGGTTCTCGATGCCGGCGGGTTGATCGGGCCACGATATGATCTTCGCCGCTACGCGGCGATCCTGCGCCAGGTCTTCCGCGACACGCGTTTCGCCGACCTGAAGCGCAAGGTCATGGTGCCTGCCTTCGATTTGAGCGACGATAATCCCGATCCCGCGCGCCGCCGCTGGAAGGCGCGCCTCCTGCACAATCTGGCCGGGGCAGAGGCGGTGCCCGATCTCCTGGTACGCCGTGCGGCGCTATATTCGAGCGCGGTGCCGGCCGTGTTCGCCACGGCCGACGGTTACATAGACGGCGGCGTGTTTGCCGCCAATCCAGCGCTGTGTGCCTTGACGCTCAGTCTGGACAGCACCGCTTGCCCGGAGCCGGCGCAACTCGATTCGGTGCAACTGCTCTCGGTGGGCACGGGATGCAGCGCCTTGCACATTGAGGGAGAGCGCCTGCAGTGGGGTCTTACGCAGTGGGCCCGCCCGCTGATAGGGGTTATGTTCGATGCGGGCGTCGGCATGGTGGACTACCAGTGCAGGCAACTGTTGGGCGAGCGTTATTACCGCCTCAATCCCTGGCTTGATGGTAAAAAGGTCGAATTGGACGATGCAGCCGCTATACCGGTTCTGCGCGAGGCGGCCGACGCGGTGACGCTGGATGAAACACTTGCGTGGATCGATCAGAGCTTGCTTTGAATTTATATCTGCGCTTGCTTTGGCTATGGTTTGGGATGCTTGGGCAGTCATCTGTGCTGCACTTCACTGTCTCGCGCCTCAAGCTGCGAGTATGGCCCAATGACCTCGATCTGTTTGCGCACGTCAACAATGGCCGTTACTTGACATTGATGGATCTCGGGCGGTTGCACATTGTGATGCGGACCGGGCTGCTGAAAGTGATGAAAGAGCGCCACTGGCATGCGGCGGCCTCGGCTGTGGAAATACGTTTCCGGCGTCCGCTCAAGTTATGGCAACGCTACGAGCTGGTGACTGAAATCGTGGATTGGGACGAGCACTGGTTCCTCTTTGAGCAGAGTTTCGAAAGTGGCGGAAAGGTGTGTGCCAGAGCCCTGGTCAAAGCCCAGTTCAGGCATCGACGCGAGCGCGTACCTACCGGGACTGTGCTGGAGCAGGCCGGCATGCAGGGTGAGCGCGCCCCGGCAGACGGGAGGCTGGTAGGCGGCCTGGCGGGCAACATCGCGCACGACGACTAGCCCCGGCTTGATAATCGCCGTCGCCGGCTGCATATTAGTTTGTATCCGTTGCCCGACCGGGCAGAATCCCTTGATTACCGGAGTGCGCCATGAGTAACGCCGAACGCAGGATCACCCGTATCGTCAACGCGCATCGCCAGCGAGAAGGGGGTGGCTTCATCGTGCGGCGGCCTTTCCCGACCATGGGGCTGGATGCCGTCGATCCCTTTCTGCTGATCGATGAAATGGGTCCCGCCGACTATGGACCGGGTGAGGCGGTCGGGGCGCCCGACCATCCGCACCGTGGTTTCGAAACCGTGACTTATATGATCGAGGGCGAGTTCGAGCATGAGGACTCCGCCGGTCACCGTGGCCGCTTGCGTCCGGGAGACGTGCAATGGATGACGGCTGGCGCGGGCATCATCCATTCGGAAATGCCGTCGACCGAAATTCGCCGCGACGGTGGACGTGTGCACGGATTCCAGATCTGGGTGAACCTGCCGGCCGCGGACAAGATGATGCGTCCCCGTTATCAGGAGCTCAGCTCGGAACAGATCCCCACCGCGAAGAGTGAAGACGGGTTGGCGCAGGCGAAGATAGTCGCCGGCGAAGCGCTGGGCGTCAAAGCCGCCATCGATACCCGTATCCCCATCGTTTTCCAGGACTGGACGCTTGAGCCTGGCGCGGATGTGCTCGTCGAAATACCGGAGTCGGAGCAAGCGATGGTATATGTGTTCAACGGAACCATGAATGCCGGCGCGAAGGGCGACGAGGTACGTGACGGGCAACTCGGTATTTTCGGGGCAGGCAATGTAGTTCGTCTCGCGAACAAGGGCGCACATGCCGCACGTTTACTGCTCCTCGCGGGAGCGCCGATCAATGAGCCGGTGGCCCGTTATGGACCGTTCGTCATGAATACCGAGGCCGAGTTGCGTCAGGCGTTCGACGATTTTCGCTCCGGCCGCATGGGCGCGATCACCCGCGAAGCACAGATAGGGTAAGGAACCTCTGATTTATGACCAAATCATCGATTCTCCAGCGGATAAAGGGGCGTGTTCACAAGCTCGATGAAAGCATGCGGGTGCGGCGCTTGCTGCCGTCTCCCGAGCACCGTGCCATCGGACCGTTCGTATTCCTCGATCACATGGGGCCAGTCGAATTGAGTGCAGACAAGGCCATGGACGTGCGTCCGCATCCGCATATCGGATTGGCAACCGTAACGTACCTTTGGGACGGACGGATCGAACACCGGGACAGTCTCGGTAACACGCAACTGATTGAGCCGGGCGCGGTCAACTGGATGAGCAGCGGGCGCGGGATCGTGCACTCGGAGCGTACAGCGCAGGCGGATCGCGGCAAGCCGCAACGCCTGCACGGACTCCAGTTCTGGGTCGCGCTTCCTTTGAATAAGGAGCAGAGCGAACCGTGGTTCGAGCATACGGACGCGGCATCCCTGCCGTCGCTCAGCGTGGGGGACGCGAAGGTGCGTGTGGTAGCGGGTGAAGCCTACGGCGCACGCTCACCCGTATCCGCCAATGTCGATTTGTTCTACGTCGATGCCCATCTGCCCATGGAGGGACGTTTGCCTTTGCCCGTGATGCATGAACAACGCGCCGCCTATGTGATCGACGGTGCGCTCAAGGTGGGCGATGCAACTGCGCAAGCAGGCGAGATACTCGTGTTCGAAGCCGGTAGGGATCTGGAACTTGAAGCTCCGCAGGAAGCGCATGCAGTGCTGTTCGGAGGCGCGCCGCTGGATGCCCCGCGATATGTGTGGTGGAACTATGTCGCGAGCAACGAGAAGGTCATCGAGCAGGCACAACAGGCTTGGCGGGAGGATCGTATTGGCCGCGTCGAAGGTGATCCCGAACGCATCCCCTTGCCCGAGAACCGGCCTTCGGTTCGCCTAACACCGGAATGAAGTGCTTTGTGGTCTGCATTGACAAAGCCTGATACGTTGTTGATAATCGCTTCCATGAATTCGCTCGAAACAATCTACCCGCTTACGACCCATGCCGCCCCCATGGCGATGTGCATGTGTATGGCTCTGCCGGCCACTGCGGGTGGAGGCGTTCTGTCATAGCGAGCACATAGCCAGATAGAACCCGAATTTCAGACCCGCACCGGCCCAGCCGCTGCGGGTTTTCTCTTTTTTCGTCCTGCAACGCCTGTGCCAAGCGGCTGACAGCCCGGTATGACCGGTTTTTTCAGCGGCGCAACTGCGCCAGACCAGAGGACAAAGACCATGACTGACTCAAACTATCGTTTCGAAACCCTGCAACTTCACGCAGGGCAAACACCGGCACCCGGCACTCATGCCCGTGCCGTGCCGATCTATCAGACCACCAGTTACAACTTCGACAACGCCGATCATGGGGCACGGCTGTTTGCCCTGCAGGAATTCGGCAACATCTATACCCGCATCATGAATCCCACCACAGATGTGTTCGAGCAACGCATCGCCGCCCTGGAAGGCGGAGTCGCGGCGCTGGCCACAGCAAGCGGTCAGGCGGCTCAGTTGCTTGCGATTACGACGCTGGCCCAGGCGGGAGACAACATCGTCAGCTCGAGTTCGCTTTACGGCGGCACCTACAATCAGTTCAAGGTCACCTTGCCGCGCCTCGGAATCGACGTGCGTTTCGGCGACGTGGACCGGCCGGAGACATTGGAAGCGTTGATCGACGAAAAGACCCGGGCGCTTTATGTCGAAACCATCGGCAACCCCGGGTTCAACGTGCCGGATTTCGCACACCTTTCCGCCATTGCCCGCAAGCATGGCGTGCCGCTGATCGTCGACAACACGTTTGGTGCGGGCGGCTACCTGTGCCGCCCGATCGAGCATGGCGCCGATATCGTCACAGCCTCGGCCACCAAATGGATCGGCGGGCATGGCAATTCGATCGGCGGCGTCATCGTCGATGCCGGCCGCTTCGATTGGGGTAACGGCCGCTTTCCGCTCTTCACCGATCCGTCGCCGTCCTATCACGGGCTCAATTTCTGGGAAACGTTCGGTGCCGGCAGCGATTTCGGCAACATCGCCTTCATCATCCGTGCGCGCGTGGAAGGCTTGCGGGATCTGGGGCCTGCCTTGTCGCCCTTCAATGCCTTCCTGCTGTTGCAAGGGTTGGAAACGTTGTCGTTGCGTGTGCAGCGTCATGCCGACAACACGCTCGATCTTGCCCGCTGGCTGAGTGAGCAGGAGGACGTGGCCTGGGTGAACTATCCGGGCCTCGAAGAGCATGCTGGTCATGCGCTGGCGAAACGTTACCTGCGCAATGGTTTCGGGGCCGTGCTGACCTTCGGTATCCGTGGCGGCGAAGCCGCGGGCAGAGGGTTCATCGATTCGGTGGAGCTGGCGAGTCATCTGGCCAACGTGGGCGATGCCAAGACACTGGTCATTCACCCGGCCTCGACGACCCATCAGCAATTGAGTGCCGAGGAGCAGGTCGCCGCCGGCGTAACACCCGACCTGATCCGGGTTTCGGTCGGCATCGAGCATATCGATGACATCAAGGCCGATTTCGAACGCGCCTTCTCACGCTTGCGCAACCGTGAGGCGGCCTAATGCAAACGATTGCCAAACAACTCGGGGCCGGGGATCCGCACGTCACCGAACTGGCGGATGCGTTCGTCCTCGAATCAGGCACTGTGCTGCAGGGCGTTCGCGTGACCTGGCACAGTTGGGGACGGCTCAACAACGCCCGCGACAATGCGGTCGTCGTTAACCATGCGTTGACGGGCTCGGCGGATGTCGAGACGTGGTGGCCGGGGCTTCTGGGCCCCGGCCGCGCACTCGATCCCGAACGCGACTACATCGTCTGCGCAAACGTGTTGGGCAGTTGCTACGGAACGACGGGACCGGCAACTATCGAGGCGGCAACCGGGCGGCCCTATGGCAGCCGTTTCCCCACGATTACCGTCCGCGACATGGTCCGCCTGCAAAAGCGGCTGATCGACGATATCGGCATTCGCTCGATGGCTTGCGTGATCGGCGGCTCGCTTGGTGGCATGCTGACCTTGGAGTGGGCCTTGCTTTACCCGGATGTGGTTCGGTCCATCGTGGCCGTCGCGGCGGCGGCTAGCCAGCCTGCCTGGGCAATCGGTTGGTCCGAAGCCCAGCGCCAGGCGATCTATGCCGATCCCGATTGGCGAGGCGGCGACTATTCACAGGAACGGCCGCCCCGGGCCGGATTGGCCGCCGCCCGGGCCATGGCCATGTTGAGCTATCGGCACTGGGGGGAATTCCAGTCACGCTTCGGACGCCGCCGTCGAGCCGATGGCGTTTACGAGGCGCAAAGCTACTTGCGCCATCACGGCGAAACTTTCATCGACCGGTTCCAGGCGAGTAGCTACGTCACGCTCACACGAGCGATGGATACTTTCGACGTGGGCGCCGGGCGGGGTGGATGTCCCAAAGCCCTGGCGGGCATCCGGGTGCCTGTATTGTTGGCGTCGGTGGATTCCGATCTCCTGTATCCCGTGGATGAGCAAGCCTTCCTGGCAAGGCACATTCCGGCGGCCGAGCATGTGGTGTTGCGGTCGCCGCACGGCCACGACGGTTTCCTGATCGAGACGGATTCGCTCAATGCCTTTGTACGCGACTTCAGAGAGCGGCTTGGAAAAACAGTCAAAGAGGAGGTCGCCTGATGCGCGCCGAAACTCACTATGCAACGGAAGCCCTGCCCATCAATGTCTTCATTGCCGGCGGCAGTGGTCAAATCGGAAGCGCATTGCTGACACTGCTGGAGCGTCAGGCCGAATCAATTGCTCTACAACACGGACTGCACTTTATCGTGTCGGGCAAAGCCAATACGCGGGGCATGTATTTAAATGGCCGTGGATTCAGCGCCCGAAAGTCTGGCGATTGGGGCTTGGTAGCAGGTCGGTTGGCCGCGGCACCGTCGGTATTCGTGGATTGCAGCGCCAGCGGGGAAGTGGCGACGACCTACGTGGATATGCTAGCCCAGGGTATTGCCGTCGTTACGCCCAATAAGCTGGCCTTCAGCGGACCGTTCGCGCAATACCATTTATTGCAGGCGCTGAGTATCGAGCACGACGCGCCCCTGCTATACAACACCACTGTCGGCGCGGCGCTGCCGGTCATCGAACCGCTGAAAGAACTGGCGGCACGCGGCGAGCGACCGAAACGAATCGAAGCGGTATTGTCGGGCACACTCTCTTATTTGTTCGCACGCATCAACCAGGGTGCAAGCCTGTCGCATGCCGTGCGGGAAGCCTGGCAACTGGGCTATACGGAACCGCATCCGGCACGCGACTTGGCCGGAGAAGACACGGCGCGGAAACTGGTCATACTGCTGCGTGGCGCTGGCTATCCCATCGAGCCGGAGGCCGTGACCGTGGAACCCATAGTGCCGAAGGGGTATCTCGACGAGCCGGATCCGGCCCGCTTCGTCGACTCGCTGGCCCTATTGGACAGAAGTTGGCGCTCGCGTGCTGCATACGGCCCTCTCGCCTGCATTGCTCGCTATGCGGACGGACGGGCATCCGTGGAACGAGTCAACGTAATGCCCGATTCCCCGTTTGCCCGACTCGAACCCCGCGCCAACCTGGTGCAGGTCTACACGCAACATTACGATTCATTGCCACTTGCCGTCAGCGGCCCAGGCGCCGGTGTCGGAATTACAACAGCCGGCGTGCTGAGCGATTTGATCGAAGCGGGCAAGCGCCTGCGTGCCCGCGTTTTCCGCTTAAAAAACAGTGAAACTACCAACCAAGTATCCGAACTATATGGTTGAATAGGCGTGCCGGGCGTAACAGATAATAATCGGGAGAGGACTAACCATGTCCCGATCATATTGATGGGAGGACTTCCGGCACGGCCTTTTTTACAGTGCGCGGCGTTTCGGTGGCGCCAGGCAATCCTGTTCAATTAAAAGGACGTTGTCGGAGAGTTGGGTTCAACCGTTTTCAGAGTTCAATTGTCGAGGGATTCCGCCGAGACAGCGGCTAGGGGCTATGAGGTGTACCGATAAGCGGTGTGGCAACCGGTGAGGCGATGCCGACGAATTCCGTCACGCTGTCGGCGGCATAATTCGTGATCCAGACGTTACCACTGGGATCTATTGCAAGCCCGTAGGGCAGCGAAAGATGGCCGCTTGCGGCATATCCTGCGGGCGGAGACAAAGGCATGCCCGAGTCGCTGAATTCACTTAGGCTATCTGACAGGAAATTGCTGGTCCAGATGTGATTTGCTCCATCCACTGCGATGCTGGCGGGGGACTGCAAACCGCCTCCCGTGTAGCCGCCGGCTGGGCTCAATGGGCATCCGGTGTCGCCGGCAGCTGGATTCGTGGGGCAAGACGACGGCGGTGTATTGCCACCAATCAATTCGCCCAGGCCGGACAGATGGTTAGTCACCCAGGCATTGCCGTTGCTGTCCATGGCGATGGCTGACGGCTCTGAAATGCCGCCTCCGGTATACCCGTTACCGGAGGAGATGACCTTGCCGTCCGCCGTGAATTCACTGACCCGGTCTCCGCCCTGGTCGGCGGCCCAGATATCACCCAGGCTGTCGAGAGCGAGCCCGACGGGGTATGCCAATCCTCCTTGTCTGCTGACCGTCAAGGCCGGCGTTCCCGAAGGATTCAGAAGGGTCAGGCTGCTGTTGCCTGAATTCGCCACCCATATATTCCCGCTTGGAGTTACCGCCAATGCCGATGGCCCCAGAATGTCCCGGGTATAGCCGCCCGTTCCCGAAACCGGGTTGCCATGGGAATCGAATTCGGTGACCGACTTGCCTCCGCCTTGTGAATAATTGGCGACCCATACATTGCCCGACTGGTCGACGGCAATCGCAATGGGTCCCGCCAAGCTGCTATCCGTATAACCACTGGCCGGGGATATCGGTAGTCCCGTAGGAGATAATTCAGTCACGGAGCCGGTATTCTGATCCGTGAAATTATCCGCGATCCATACATTGCCTGCTGCGTCGATGGCGACCCCGGCCGGGGCATAGAGACCTCCACCCGTATGCTGGATAGCTAAGGTCCAGTCGGCGGGTGCCGCATCAAGCACCGGGCTGTAAACTGCGGGAGGGGATTCGATGTCGTAAACTCCGGCGCCGTCATTGCGGACACCGGCCTTTGTCGCGACATTCAACAGCGCGCCAAGCGTGTCGGTAGCCCCGGTCTGCTGGAATAAGCCCGAGCAGGCGGCGGTAGCCGGGTCGGCCGAGCTCGCGCAAGCGGCGATGTAGTTGGCAAGCGAGTCCATCTTACGCAGTGCGTCGCAATCAGTAGGTTCACCGGTCGAACCCGTGCACAACGTTGCATCGACAAACGTTTCCGTGCCAGTCGAGGCGTCGAACAATTGCCCGAAGGTTTTCGCTGCATTGGGCAGTCCCGGAGAACCTCCGGACACATTGACGAAGCCTGCGTTGTCAGTCATGAACGCCGCGAGGCTATAGGCGGAAAAGACGGTGCTCAGTTCATTGATCGTGACCGTTTGCGGGAAATGGCAACCTGTGCCGGAACAGTATTCGCCAGCGGTCGTCATCAAAAGGATTGATGTGTTGGCGCCCACGCCAGCGCTGCCTCCGGATGCCGTGACGTAAACGATTTGTCCGTCGGCAGGCGGGCTCGATAAAGAAATTTGAAAACTGCCGCTGGTGTTGGTCGTGCCGGTGCCCAGCTCCGTGGCGGGTTTCCCGGCCGAGCTATTGGCGGCGAAGATCCTTACACTTGCCCCTGCAATGGGCTTGCCTGCGCCCGTGACCGTGCCGGACACCCGGGCCGCGGGAGCCGGCGGCGGATGGTAGGTCCCGTTGCCCCCTCCACCGCAACCTGCCAAGGCTAATGCACACAGGCCCAAGGCAAGCGTCAAGGGGTACTTGTATAGAACGTTTCGCAAAGGTAGTGATTACTCCGCAATATCGGGCTTGGATTTTTGGTTAACGTTCGACGGCATTCCTGTGGGTTCCGGCAAGCCCGCCTGAACGGCGGCGAGTTGTCGTGCAGGCTTGAGGTCCAGCACGGCGATTACACGCCGCAATTCCTCTTCGAGCCGGGAAGTCACGCTGTTGGCCTCGGAGTGGCTGGCTTTCTGCGTAAGGATTACCGCTAGGGGAACAACGCTTCCTGATTCATGGGTCAAGTGCTTTTTGTTCCATAAGTGCCAAAGTTGTGACAAGAACGGCAATTTTTTCGATTCGCATGTTTTGGCCGTGCACTCGGTTGCCGCAATAACTCGTACCTGATCAGCAGTTCGCAACACTCCAACGTCGAATACCGCCGATCCGAAAGCGGTGTGGAACGTATGTAAAGTTTCCGATGTCAGCGATTCCCCCTTGTTCAGGAAACAGCCAATACCATTGTGGCTATAGGGATCTCCCCGGCGAAAATCGACCAATACAGGCGCCGGTCCGAAATTCGCAGCCGCATAGAGTGCGCCAACTTCGACGACTGTGCCGGGTTGCCGATTATGCCAATGCTTGAGCATGGGCGCGCCGTCCAGGGTTTTCGGCACCAGAGTTATATCCTGACCTAGGGATTTCGAGATGTGTGGAACTGACGGCACCCAGGCGTAGGCCGCGATGGCTGCAAGAATAAGACCGACCGATGCGGCAGCTAATTTTGCGTACACGAGCGTCGTTTCCACCAGCGTGGTACTGAGAAAAGGAAAAAGGCCGCGCAGAAGAATAGCACTCCACCAATAAGATAGTCCGCCAACGTGGCGTGATTGGAAATGCCTGGAATTCGCATCGCGAACCAGTAATACACCACTACGCCGCAAAGGCGAATGAAGTTAAACAAATAGGCCAGTGCCACGGCGAGCACGATATAGGCGGCCCACCTTCGCCAGCTCAGGCGATACAGGTACCCGATTACGAGTGCGAGGTATCCCATGGCTACCGCGCCACGTAGTCCATCGCAACCCGGTGCTATGAACATCCCCAGACGGGGGGTGAACATCATTTTGAGGGTCCCTTCGGAGACGGATACGCCAATCAGCACAGCGAAGGCACGTGCTGCGTGGGCTGCCATGAATTGCAACGGCAAATCCACCGCGGTATCGAACCAGTGCGGTACCGGATTCAGGAAAACAAGCAGCAATACAGGGAACCATGCCTTGCGCCAGGTGTTTGTCCCACCCAGCAGGATAATGATGCCGCTGATGAATCCGGCAAGCAAAAGTCCGAGCGGAAGCAGATTCAGCGAACTGATAATCGAGTGCAGCCGCAATTGCAGAGGTGAAATCTCCGTCAATATTGCGAGTGCGACAGGAACCACGATCAGAGGAAGCCCCCACCAGCTCCCTTCGCCGGACCAATCATCAAGGCGCCATGATCGAACGGCGAGCACGATGCTCACTATGGGAATGGCCATCCCGATGGAACGCAGAGGGTCCGTGGTCCAAAGTGTCCAGAGTGCCGACAGCTGCCACTTGAAGCAAAACACAAGGCCCAGTACTGCCACAAGGCCCGCCGAGATCAGGTTAATCAAGGCTCGGCGCTGCGCAACCGATGGCTGCACGTTTCGATCGGGGGCCACGTCTACACGGAGTTCTTTCATGTGGGGCGTTTCTGATCGATTGCTATGGCGAGCACGTTCGCCAGCCAAGATTCCAGCGTCGAACGGACTTCGTCATTTATAGTGAGTGTAACTATATCAGAACATGTTGCCCACGAATTCAGATGCAGGGCAAGGAGCTCCTCGAGTCTTCAACCTCGTGCATGTATGGCGTGGTGCGAGGGTTTGCCTTGCGGTGCCGGTGTGATCAGCGAAACGACCACAATGGCTACCATCGAGAATACGAAGCCGGGCACGATTTCATAGAGTCCGAAAAAGCCGCCCAGGGGGAGCAGCCAAGTGTGCCAGACGAGAACCGTCACGCCGCCGACAATGATGCCCGCGAGTGCGCCTTGCCAGTTCATGCGGTTCCAGTACAAGGCCAGGATGATGGCGGGGCCGAAGGCGGCGCCGAAACCGGCCCAGGCGTAGGCCACGAGTCCGAGTACGAGGCTGTTCGGGTTGATGCCGACGAAAAACGCGATAACGGCGACGGCCAGCAAGGCCAGGCGTCCTACCCACAGCAGTTCCTTGCGTCCGGCGTTATGACGGAAGAATCCGCGATAGAGGTCTTCGGCGAAGGCGCCGGCGGCGACCAGCAACTGGGCCGAGGCAGTGCTCATGATCGCGGCGAGGATACCGGAGAGGCAGATGCCCGCGGCAATCGGCGGCAGCAGCTTGAGCGACATATAAATGAATACGCGTTCGCGATCGCTGCCATTGAGCGGATGGTTGACCACGCCCAGTCCCGTCAGGCCCACAAGCATCGCCGCAAACAGGGCCACGATGACCCAGAACATCGCAATCCGCCGGGCGGCGGCGATGCCCTTCGGGTCCTTGATCGCCATGAAGCGCGCGAGGATGTGTGGCTGGCCCGGATAGCCCAGGCCCCAGGCGAGCAGCGAGGCGATGCCGATCCAGGTGTAGCTCATGTTGGTGCCGACGTTGAAGAACGGGTGTAGCAGGCCGTTGTTGACGGCATTGAGCGTATGTTCGAGGCCGTCGAAACCGCCGACGAATGCGAGTCCCATCAACCCCACGATCAGCAGCGCGAAAAACATCAGCGCGCCCTGTAGTACGTCGTTCCAGGCTACGGCCAGGAAGCCGCCGATGAAGGTGTAGGACATCACGGTCAGCGCGCCAAAGACCAATGCCCAGACGTAGGAGACGTGGAACAGGGACTTGAACAGATCCGCGCCGGCCACGAAGCTCGAGGAGACGTAGATGGCGAAGAAGACGAGGATCATCAGGGCCGAGATGCCGCGCAGCAGCCGGGTCTTGTTGCCGAAGCGGTTGGAGAAATAATCGGGCAGGGTGAGCGCATCGTCGTAGTGCTGGGTCTGCTCGCGCAGGCGGCGGGCCACGACCAGCCAGTTGAGATAGGTGCCCACGACCAGGCCGATCACCATCCAGATGTAGCCCATGCCGAAAGCGTAGGCGGCGCCGGGCAGCGCCAGCAGCAGCCAGCCCGACATGTCCGAGGCCTGGGCTGAGAGTGCGGTTACGAAGCTGCCGAGGCCGCGGCCGGCAAGGATGTAGTCCTTGAGGCTCTTGTTGCGGAACCAGGCGACGAAGGAAATCATTAGCACCGCGATCATGTAGACCGCGAAGGTATAAAGAATAATGTCGCTAACGCGGTTCACGGGCGCTCCCGGCGGAATTACGAAGGGCTCATTCTCTCAGAGATCGCCGATTCGCGCACCTGAAAGCGTGCGGTGGGGCAGGGGCGCGAAGAAACAAGGATCCAGGCTCGTCTCGCAAAGATGCAATGGCTGCCAGACAATTGTGGGAGCGGCGTTCCCCGTCGCGAAGGCTGTACCTGCGGAAGCCGTCGCGGTCGGGACGAACGCTCCCAATATCAAGGTGGCGAAGGCGTCCCGTCGGCGTGTTCAGTCGGGGCATTCAGAGCCGGGGTCCAGAATGGCGCTGAGTTGCTTTTCAGGGAAGAGCCGCTAAACTTCGGCTTAGCGGCACTGAGCTGCACCGGGCCGGCGGAACCGGCCGCATGGGAGATTTTCGGTTCGGACTCATTGCGAGTGACCTGGATTGTTATCGGCTGGTGCAGGTGATTTAACAAGAATCACACTGTGTCGCCGCTCCCGCGCCCCAAGGAGCGTTTCGAGATGATTCATCAGACTGCTGCGCGTCTGCGCATGCTGGCGCCTGTGCTGGCAGTTGGCCTGATCGGCCTGCTCGTGGCCGGTTGTCCTTCGAATTCTTCCAGCAGTTCCACGTCCACGCCGTCGACGGTTAAGACGGCGGCCTTCCATGGCAGCATCTACGGCGGACGCCAGCCGGTCTCCGGCGCTACGGTGGTGGCCTACGCCTCAGGTACCACGACGGGGGCGGCGCCGATGGAGCTGGGCACGGCGGTGACCGACTCCAGCGGCAAGTTCAATATCACTTTCAGCCCGAACCCGGCGACTGACGAAGTCATCTACGCCACGGTCACGGGCGGTGACGCGGGTGCGGGCACGAACAGCGCCATCGGGCTGATGACGGTCGCCGGTGTCCAGGGCAGCACGCTTGCGCCGGTGGCCGGGACGGTGAACATCAACGAGCTCACCACGGTAGCCTCCACGGCGGTGCTGAAGAAATACATGGCCTTCGCGGATTGCTCCACCATTACGAACAACACGCAGACGGGCACCTGTGTCTCGATTCCGGGCGCGACCGGCCTCACGCACATGGCGGCGACGGTGACGAACCTGGTGGATGCCGCCACGGGCGAGGCGAGCAGCTTTCTGACGAGCAACGCCGCTACGGCAGGGTCACCACTGACGGCGACGCTGGACAAGCTCGATACACAGGCGAGCATCCTGGCGGCGTGCGTGAACGCGAGTGGCCCGGGTGCCAGTGCGTGCACGAACCTGTTCCAGCAGACGGGCGGCGCCGGTTCCACGCTGATGAGCGCGTGGCTGACCGCGCGGATGCCGGCACTCACGATGAAGGCGAGTGCGCTGTATGCGCTGACGCCGACGACACCGGTGTTCACGCCAGTGCTCTCGACGGTGCCGGGGACGACGAGCGCGGGTTACTGGACGGTGGGCGGCGAGCACTATGCCTATGTCGCGAACGCGAACGCGGGCGGCAGCGTCTCGGGCTTCACGTTGGTTCGCGGTGGCGGCACGTTCGCGGCGAACGGCACGCCGG
>CAZPJI010000048.1:0-1581 GCA_964586925.1 uncultured Gammaproteobacteria bacterium | reverse complement strand
TCGGTCGCGGTGGACCCGACGGGCCGCTACGTCTATGTGGCGAACCACGGCAACAGCACCGTCTCGGCCTACACGATCGGGGCGGACGGGACGCTCAGCGCGATCGGCAGCCCGGTCGCCATTGGGAGTAGTCCGGACTCGGTCGCGGTGGATCCGAGCGGGCGCTACGTCTATGTCATGAGCCCCTCTACCACCTCGACCTACGCGATCGGTGCCGGCGGTGCGCTGAGCGCGATTGGCAGCCCCGTCGCCACGGGCGGAATCGCGCACTCGGTCGCGGTGGACCCGACGGGCCGCTACGCCTATGTCACGCTTCTTGCCAGCGACACCGTCGCGGCCTTTACGATCGGGAGCGGTGGGGTGCTCACGTCGAACGGTCCGGCGGTGGCTGCGGGCGTCCAGCCGCAATCGGTCGCGGTGGACCCGAAGGGGCGCTACGCCTATGTAGCGAATACGAGCAGTGGCACCGTTTCGGAATACACGATCGGGTCGGGGGGCTCGCTCGCGGCGAACGGCACGGTGACGGAAGCCTCAGGCAACCAGCCGCTCTCGGTGGCGGTGGACCCGACGGGCCAATACGTCTATGTGACGAACCCCACCGGCTCTGTCAGCGGCGCCGACACTGTCTCGGCCTACACGATCGGGGCGGACGGCACGCTCACTGCGAACGGCACGCCGGCGGCCACTGGCACGGAGCCGTTCTCGGTGGCGGTGGACCCGACGGGCCGCTACGCGTATGTAGCGAATGCTCTGAGCAACAGCATCTCGGCCTATACGATCGGGGCGGACGGCACGCTCACGGCGAACAGCACCCTATCGGAAGTCCCGCTTAGCCGTCCGGTCTCGGTAGCGGTGAACCCGACGGGCCGCACCGTCTATGTGGCGAACTCCAACAAAAACACCATCACGTACTACTCGATCCAGGCAGACGGCTCGCTCGGGGGGACCGGTACGGTGGTGGAAGCCTCGGGCAGCAGCCCGTACTCGGTCACGGTGGACCCGACGGGCCGCTACGCCTATGTCGCGAATCAGGGCGACGACACGGTCTCGGCCTATGCCATACGCGCGGACGGCACGCCCACGGCGAACGGCGTGGTGACGGAAGCCTCGGGCAGCAGCCCGTACTCGGTCGCGGTGGACCCGACGGGCCGTTACGTCTATGTGACGAATGGGGGCAACAACACGGTATCGATGTACACGATTGCCTCTGATGGCACGCTGGCGGCGTTCGGCACGCCGGTGGCGACGGGCTCGACTCCGAGCTGGATCGTGGTCGGACCCTGAGCGGATCGGAGTCTTGATTCATATGATTAATTTTCCGGACCTGCCCGCGGCATCCGCCGTGGGTATGTCCGAGTCCCAAGGAGCGAAGGTGATGAAAAAACTGGTTCTGGCGCATGGCTTGAGTGCTGTGACATTGGTGGCGGGTGCCGTGCTGGCCTGCAGTGGCACCGCCTTCGCCTTCGGCGGCTGCGTCGATTCGCCCGAGAACCCGACGTGGATCCTCGCCGGCATCGGCGCGGTGGCGGCGGGCGCGCCGTGGCTGCGTGCGAAGCTCCGCGAGCGCCGAGGCCGCCGCGA
>CAZPJI010000047.1:0-16197 GCA_964586925.1 uncultured Gammaproteobacteria bacterium | reverse complement strand
CGGCCATTCCCTGCGCGCTGCGCCTTGATCTGGCGCTTGTGGGGGGCTCTGAAAGCGCCAGGGATTACGACGGGGTACACTAGGCGCCCGAGCCGTCCGGGAATCGACTCATTAATCTGCATTCGTCTAAAAGCCAGCGACGATCGGCCCTGATCTGTCTGCTGCTGCTGGCCCTGGTGTGGTTCTGGGGATTGGGGCATCGTCCGTTGTTCAACACGGACGAAGGGCGCTACGCGGAAATTCCGCGTGAAATGCTGGTCACCGGCAATTGGGTGACCCCGCGCCTGGACGGGCTGCGTTACTTCGAGAAGCCGCCGCTGCAGTATTGGACGACAGCCGCTGCCTACGCCGTGTTCGGCGTTCATGACTGGACTGCGCGCCTGTGGACGGCCCTGTCGAGCTATCTCACGATTCTGCTGACCGCATTCGCGGCCTTCAAGTTGTATGGGTCGCGCGTGGGCTGGCTGGCCGGCGCGGTGCTGGCGGGCAGTTTCTACTTCGGCTTCCTGGGGCATTTCAACACCCTGGATGCAAGCCTCGCCTTTGCCATGAGCCTCACTCTGTTCGGCTACGTGCTGGGGCAACAGGCGCCGCCGGGCTCGCGGGCCGAGCTCGGATGGATGTTGCTGGCCTATGCGGGCGCCGCATTGGCCGTGTTGACCAAGGGTTTGATAGGCATTCTGCTGCCTGGTGCCGTACTGGTTCTCTATATTCTGTTGCGCCGCGACTGGAGACGTCTGCGGCGCCTGCGCCCGGTCTCCGGCCTGGCCTTGTTCTTTTTGCTGACCTTGCCCTGGTTCGTTGCCGTCTCAGTGCAGAACCACGATTTCCTGTGGCAGTTTTTCATGGTCCAGCAATTCCTGCGTTTCCTCACCCCGATTTCGCATCGGCCGGGGGCGTGGTGGTATTTCCTGCCCCTGCTGGTCCTGGCCGTCCTGCCCTGGCTTCACAGCGCCGTCCGTTCGCTGGTTGACGGGACCCAGCGGGTCGTCAAGCGTGACGGGGCTTTCAGTCCGGATGTCTTCCTATGGCTGTGGGTGGTGTTCATCGTCTTTTTCTTTTCCATCTCGCACTCCAAGCTGCCCAGTTACATCCTGCCCGTGATTCCGGCTATTGCGGTCCTGACCGCGGTGATGCTGGATCGTTACCTGAACACTCGGTGGCAGTGGGCCGCGTGGGTGCTATCGCTGCTGGCCGGCGTTTTCGGCCTGCTGGTCGGCATACTGGGTCCGCGTCTCTTTCACGGCGTCGATTCAACGATGTTGCAGGCTTACACGCCGTGGTTCATGGCGGCGGGCGGGTTGATCGTGGCGTTCACGATCGCGGCGATTTTTTTGCGGCGCAAGGGATACCTGGCCGCTGTCGTGGCGGTGGCCGCCGCCTGGCTGGTGGCGACGCGACTGGTGATGCTCGGCGCCGCTGCATTCGGGCCGGAATATTCCACGCGTGACCTGGTTCATGCGGTCGCGGCCTACAACCGTCCCGGCATGCCGGTGTATTCCGTGGGCGGTTACCAGCAGACCTTGCCGTTTTACCTGAGACGAAACATGATCCTGGTGGCCTACCAGGGTGAACTGGCTTTCGGTATCGAGCATGCGCGCAGTTCGCTCGAGGGCCGCTATATGGCGGGCCTGCAGGATTTTGCCGCCGCCTGGCGCACACATTCGCAGGGATTGGCCTTCGTGCCCCGTCCCGTCCTGCCTAAGATCAAGGCCCTGGGCATTCACTACCGCATCGTGGCCGAGAATCCGCGATGGGTCGCATTGATACCGGAGAAGACCTCATGACTCGGTGTGCAGGTATCATCTTCAACATTCACGGCGTGTTCCTGGTGGCACGCAGCGGAACCGGAGCAGGATTGGCATGAGCGAGAATTTTCTCCCCTTCGTACGTCCCTCGATCGGAGAAGACACGATTGCCGGCGTGGCCGACGTGTTGCGTTCGGGTTGGATTACCAGTGGGCCGCAGGTGGCGGCCTTCGAGAAGGAGCTCGGTGAATATGTCGGGCGTCCGATGCTGACTTACTGCCATGCGACCGGCGCCCTGGAAGAGTCGCTACGTGCGCTTGGCGTGGGGCCGGGTGACGAGGTGATCGTGCCCGACATGACCTTCGCGGCAACGCTCAACGTCGTCTTTCGGGTAGGCGCGACACCAGTGCTCGTCGATGTGGATTTCGCGACGCGCAACCTTGATGCGGCCGGTGTCGAGGCGGCAATCACGGAGCGCACCCGAGCAGTGATGCCGGTGCATTACGCGGGGCTCGCGGTGGACATGGATCCGCTGAACGAACTGGCGGCAGCTCGAGGCCTGCGTATCGTCGAGGATGCCGCACACGCTATTGGAACGACTTACAAGGGCCGCCGGATCGGCAGCTTCGGCGATGTCGTTAGTTTCAGTTTCCACGCCAACAAGAACCTCACGACCATCGAAGGCGGAGCGGTCACGACAACCGACGAAGAAGTCTTCGAGCGCCTGCGTCAGCTCCGTTTTCATGGACAGGTCAAGTTGGACGATGGCAGCTACGATGTCGTCATGCCGGCGAACAAGTACAACATGAGCGACGTGAGCGCCCGCATCGGGCGGGATCAGCTGGCGGCGCTGGATGCGCGCAATGCCCGTCGCCGCGAACTGGCCCACCGCTATTTCGAAGTCCTCGACGGGCTCGAGGGCGTGGCGCTTCCCGCGAAGGGTGACGAGGGGCATGCCTGGCACATGTTCGCGGTGTGTATCGATTACCCCCACTACGGCACCGATCGCAAGGCCGTGCGCGAGGCGATGCAGGAGCGCGGCATCGGCACCGGCGTGCACTATCCCGCACTGCATCAGCTGACGGTCTGCCGCGAGGCGGGCGCCCGGGCCGAGCAATTCCCCAACGCGGACCGCATTGGCCGGCAGACATTGACCTTGCCGCTGTTCCCGGACATGCAGGACAGCGACGTGGAGCGCGTTGCCGAGGCGCTCAAGGCGGTGCTTCATGGCTGATCGCGCCGTTTCCGATACACAAGCGCCGAAACTGTCGGTCGTCATTCCCGTTTACAACGAAGAGGCGGGACTCGAGGAATTGTTCGAGCGCCTCTATCCGGCCCTCGATGATCTGGGCATCACGTACGAGGTGCTGTTCATCGACGATGGCAGTCGCGACAACAGCGCCGCCATGTTGCGCGATCAGTATCAGAAGCGCCCGGACGTCAGCCGGGTGATCCTGCTGCAATCCAACTTCGGCCAGCACGCCGCAATCATGGCGGGTTTTTCCCGCACTCGCGGCGAACGTATCGTCACGCTCGATGCCGATCTGCAGAATCCGCCCGAGGAAATCGGGCGATTGCTCGAAGCCATGGATGCCGGACACGACTATGTGGGAACGATCCGCCGCCGCCGCCGTGATGCGTTGTGGCGCAAGTGGGCCTCGCGCCTGATGAACCGCATGCGCGAGCGCATGACCCACATCCAGATGACCGACCAGGGCTGCATGCTGCGCGCCTATTCGCGCGAAATTGTCGATGCGATCAACAGTACCAGCGAGATCAATACATTCATCCCTGCATTGGCTTATCTGTATGCCGCGCATCCCACGGAAGTAGTGGTCGAACATAACGAGCGCCATGCGGGCGAATCGAAATACTCCCTGCTGCGCTTGATCCGCCTGAACTTCGACCTGGTGACCGGTTTTTCGGTCGCGCCGTTGCAGATATTCTCTTTCGTGGGTGTGATCATCGCTGCGGGCTCGCTGGCGCTATTCGTGTGGCTGATGATCGATCGCATCGTGCATGGCCCGGACGTGGGCGGCGTGTTCACCCTGTTCGCCATCGCGTTCTTCTTCATCGGCGTGCTGCTGGTGGGCATCGGCATCCTCGGCGAATACGTGGGGCGCATCTATCAGGAAGTGCAGCAGCGCCCGCGCTTTGTGATCCGCGCCGTGCTGGGCGACAAGGACAAAGATGAATAAGGCTGCGGCGCCTGTCGCAAGCGCCGTCGTCTTCGCCTATCACGATGTCGGCGTGCGCTCGCTGGAGACGCTGCTGGCGGCCGGTTACGACGTCAAGCTTGTTTTCACCCATGAGGATGACCCGAGCGAGGGCGGGTGGTTCGCGAGCGTGGCCGAGCAGGCCCGGCTCTATGGCATCGAAGTGGTGACGCCGGCCATGCAGGAACTGCCGGAATACGTCGAGCGTCTGAGCACGGTCGGGCCGGATTTCATCTTCTCCTTCTATTACCGCTACATGATTCCCGTCCCGGTGCTGGAGACGGCGAAGCAGGGTGCATTGAATCTGCACGGTTCCCTTCTGCCGCGCTACCGGGGCCGGGCGCCGGTGAACTGGGCGGTGCTTGCCGGGGAGGCGGAAACCGGGGCCAGCCTGCATTACATGGCGGCCAAGCCGGATGCCGGCGACCTGGTGGGGCAGGAAGCGGTGCCGATCCTGCCCAACGACACGGCAGGCGAGGTGATGAACAAGGTCGCGGTAGCCGGCGAGTGTCTGCTCTGGCGGCTGGCTCCGTTGTTGGCGGCCGGCACGGCGCCCCGCACGCCGCTCGATTTGAAGGCGGGCAATTACTGCGGCCGCCGCCGGCCCGAGGACGGGCGCATCGACTGGAGCCAGGACGCCTGGTCGATCCATAACCTGGTGCGCGCCGTGGCCCCGCCGTATCCCGGCGCATTCAGCGATCTTAAGCAGGGGCGCCTGGCCATCCTCGGCAGCCATTACCAGGGCGAGTCCGCGCGTCATGAGCATCCGGCGTTGTACGTGGAAAATGGCCGTATCTATGCCGATTGCGCCGATTCCCGCCGCTTCCAGGTGTTAAAATGCGCCCTCGACGGGCGGTCTCTGACCGCCGATTCGTTCTCCGCGCTTGCGGACGGCGGCATTCTTTCGCTCAAAGAGTAATTGCATGAAAAAGGTACTGATTCTGGGTGTCAATGGCTTCATCGGCCACCACCTGACCCAGCGTATTCTCGAAACCACGGACTGGGAAGTCTATGGCATGGACATGGCCAGCGACCGTGTCGCCGAATGGACGGACAATCCCCGCTTTACCTTTTTCGAGGGTGACATCACCATCAACCGCGAATGGGTGGAATACCACGTCAAGAAATGCGACGTGATTCTCCCGCTGGTCGCCATCGCCACGCCTGCCACCTATGTGCAGGATCCGATGCGCGTCTTCGAGCTGGATTTCGAAGCCAATCTGCCGATCATCCGCCAGTGCGTAAAGCACAAGAAGCGCGTGATCTTCCCGTCGACCTCCGAGGTCTACGGCATGTGCACCGACGAGGCCTTCGATCCCTACCAGTCCTCGCTGGTGCTGGGCCCGATTCCCAAGCAGCGCTGGATCTACAGCTGCTCCAAGCAGCTGCTGGATCGCGTGATCTGGGCGCACGGCATGCGCGACGGGCTCGATTTCACCCTGTTCCGCCCGTTCAACTGGATCGGCCCCGGCCTCGACAGTATTTACACACCCAAGGAAGGCAGCTCGCGCGTCGTGACCCAGTTCCTGGGCCAGATCGTGCGCGGCGAGCCGATCAGCCTGGTTGACGGCGGCAAGCGCCGCCGCTCGTACACCTACGTGACCGACGGCATCGACGCGCTGATGCGCATCATCGACAACAAGAACGGCGTGGCCAGCGGACGCATCTACAACATCGGCAACCCGGGCAACCAGTTTTCGGTCCGCGAGCTGGCCGAGATGATGCTCGAGATCGCCCGCAGGATTTCCGAGTACCGAGAAACCGCCGAACTCGTCGAGTTGCGCGATGTCAGTGCCAACGATTACTACGGTGCGGGCTACCAGGACGTTGAACATCGGGTCCCGGACGTGAGCCACACCGAGAAGGAACTGGACTGGAAGCCGACCATCGACATGAAGTCAGCCCTGCAGAAGATCTTCGAAGCCTATCGGGGTGACGTGGAAGCGGCGCGGGAACTGGTGGCGGAAGAGCGGTCCTGAATTACGAACTCCCGCCCTTGCGGGAGTCAACAGTAGAACGGGTGCCATGCGCATAGCTCTCAAGGTCGACGTCGATACGCTTCGCGGCACGCAGGAAGGCGTACCGGCGCTGGTGAAGCTCTTCGAACGCCTGGGCACCAATGCCACATTTCTCTTTTCGGTGGGGCCGGATCATACCGGGCGCGCGTTGCGCCGTCTGCTGCGGCCGGGATTCCTGGCCAAGGTTCTGCGTACCTCCGTTCCCTCCACCTACGGGCTGAAGACGCTGGCCTACGGCACCGTGCTGCCGGGACCGGACATCGGGCGCAGGGCGGGGCAGCCCATGCGCGATGCGCGTGACGCCGGTTTCGAGGTGGGTCTGCATGCCTGGGACCATGTGCGCTGGCACGATGCCGTGGCGAACAAGGGGCATGCATGGACCGTGCGGGAATGGCAGCGTGGCCTCGATGCCTACGAACAGGTCTTCGGCGCATTGCCGGATTGCTGCGGAGCGGCGGGCTGGCAGGTCAACGCCCACGTTCTCGAACTGGAAGCGGACAGCGGCCTGCGTTGGGCCAGCGATACTCGTGGCAGCGAGCCGTTCCGGCCGGTTCTGGGCGAGCGGGTGCTCACCTGCCCGCAGATACCGACGACGCTTCCGACCATGGACGAGATGATCGGCCTTGACGGCGTGAGCACTGACAACGTCGGCGCGCGGCTGGTCGAACGGGTCAAGGACAATCCGAAGGACCTGCATGTCTTCACCTTGCACGCCGAACTGGAAGGCGGGCCTTTGCTCGGCCAGTTCGAGCAGGCACTGAAAGGCTGGCGGGCACAAGGCGCCGAGCTGTGCAGCGTGGGCGAGGCGGTAGCCGAAATGAACATTGCAACCTTGCCGGTCGCGACGGTGGAGCGGGGCACCGTGCCGGGTCGCGCCGGGGAGTTGGCCACGCATTCGCCGCCTGCGCCGACCGACAGGGCGGTACTCGAGCCGACGGCCCGGGAGAGATTGACCTGAGTTGCCGGGGCATCGATCGCTAGGTTGATTGCCTGGCCAAAGCATCCACGGGCGGATGGAATTCCCATCCGCCCGTTTCTTTTTCAGCGGCTTCTCAGTGCCGTTTGGCGCATGTCTTGGCAGAGTGGGCCTTGAGGCCCTTGAGCTTCCAGGGCACCGCCTTTCCAGTCGCGGGATTCACGCTCACAATGCGGTTTCCGTCCACTTCGGCGACCAGCAGGGTCTTGGGATCGAGGGGCGCTACCGCGGCCGGTTGCTGTAGCCCCTTCACGATCGTGGTCACTTTGTCCGTGGACAAATCCAGGCGGCGCAGGGCGTTATTGAAGGTGTCGGCGATATACAGATTGCCGTTCAGCCAGGTCACGCCTTCCGCGTGCTGCAGCAGCGCGTGTTGGGCGGGGCCGTCGCGGTCGCCGAAGTTGAACAAGCCCTGGCCGACCAGGGTATGGACGCGTTGTTTTTCCAGGTATATTTCGCGGACGGACGAAGATTCGGGATCCACGTCGTAAAGCGTCCCGTCGTGCACGCTCAGGCCGCTCGGCTGGGCGAACTCGGCGCTGCCGATGGATCCGTCGCGCAAGCCCTCGCGGCCGCTGCCTGCCCAGGGCTGGATGCGGTGGGTCTTGAGGTCGAGCCGCCAGATTTGGTGATTGCCGGCCATGGCGACATAAAGCATGTTGCCTGCCGCGGCGACATCCCAGGGCGAGTTCAGGTTTGCTTTCATGGCGTGGTACTCGCCGCCGCCGATGAATTCGCGCTTGCCGGTGCCCGCGACGGTGCTCACGGTCTTGTGTTCGAGATCGATGCGGCGAATCCGCTGGTTGTCGGTGTCGGCGACATACAGGCTGCCCTTGTAAAAGGTCAGTCCGTGCGGATGGTTGAATTCCGCGGTGCCGTATCCGCCGTCGGCGTCGCCTGCGCAACCGGTGCCGATCACGGCTTTGACCCGGCCCTGGTCATCGGCCAGGATGATGCGGTTGTGGCCGGTATCGGCGATGGCCACTTCGTCTTTCGATACCGCCAGCCCATTGGGCACGGACAAGCTGGACGCACGGCCGGCCATCACCAGCATCGGCAGCGGAGCCAACTTGGAGACGGGCGGAGCGTCCGCCAGGGCCGCCTTGATCGGCCCGGCCAGGGTGTCCACGTCCTGTTCGCCGATGTAGCGGTCGCGCACCTTGCCGTCCGGCCCGATCAGGATCAGTGTCGGCCAGGCGGGTACGTTGTAGGCACCCCAGAGGGTCGAGTCCGAATCGAGGATGATCGGGTGATGGAGCTGGTAGCGGTGAATGAAATCGACCAGTCCCTGCGTGGTGGCCGAGGCCGAGAATTTGGGCGAGTCGATGCCGACTATCACCAGCCGTTCGCCGAAGCGTTTCTTGAGTTCATGTTCGACGGGCAGCATATGCACGCAGTTGATGCAGCCCGGCGTAAAGAAATCGAGCAGCACGGCGCGGCCTTTCAGATCGGCGAGCGTCAGGGGGCGGCTGACGTTGTACCAGGGCAGTGACGAGGGGAAGGCGATGGCGTTATCCGCCCGGGCCTGGCAGGCGCCCAGCGTGATCGCGGCCAGAATGGCAGCGCCTACGAGCAGGGAACGGGTATGGCGGAGCATGGGGTTATTCCTGATTGCTTAACCCTAGGATAATCAATGTAGGCCATTGGTTCCCATCGCGGGAAACCCTCGAAAAGGCGGGCCTTTATAATATCCGGCTAAGTTTCCCGAGGTTTCATCGATGTCCAGCACCCCGAAGATCATCTACACGCTCACAGACGAAGCGCCATTCCTTGCCACGCAGTCGCTCCTGCCGATCATCGATGCGTTCACCGATACCGCGGGAGTGGCCCTGGAAACGCGCGACATTTCTCTGGCCGGGCGCATCCTGGCGCAGTTCCCGGACGTGCTGGGCGAGAAACAGCGGGTATCCGATGATCTGGGCGAGCTGGGCGAGCTGGTGGAGCGTCCCGAGGCCAATGTGATCAAGTTGCCCAACATCAGCGCCTCGGTGCCGCAGATCAAGGCGGCGGTTAAAGAGCTTCAGGAACAGGGCTATCCGTTACCGGACTATCCGGACGAGCCCAAGACCGATGAAGAGAAGGCCGTGCGTGCGCGCTACGACAAGGCCAAGGGCAGTGCCGTGAACCCGGTGCTGCGCCAGGGCAATTCCGACCGCCGCGCGCCGAAGTCGGTCAAGGCCTATGCGCGCAAGCATCCCCACCGCATGGGTGCCTGGAGCAAGGACTCCCTGACCCATGTGTCGCACATGGACGATGGCGATTTCTACGCCAGCGAGAAGTCCGCCACCCTGGAGAAGGCCGGCAGCCTGAAGATCACCCTGCATGGTGCCGATGGAAAGCAACGGGTGCTCAAGGAATCGGTGCCGGTGCTGGAAGGCGAGATCGTCGACGCCGCGGTGCTGAGCCGCAAGGCGCTGGCGAGTTTCATCGACACGCAGATCGCGGACGCGAAGGACAAGGGCGTGCTGTTCTCCGTGCACCTGAAAGCGACCATGATGAAGGTCTCGGACCCGATCATTTTCGGCGTGGTGGTGAGCGAGTTCTACAAGGCGGTGCTTGATAAGCACGCCGACGCGCTGAGCGAGGTTGGTTTCAGCCCCAACAATGGCATCGGAGACCTGTATGCACGCATCGGTTCGCTCCCCGAGGACCAGCAAGCGGCGATCAAGTCCGACATCGAAGCGCTTTACGCCGAGCGCCCGAAGCTCGCCATGGTCAACTCCGACAAGGGCATCACCAACCTGCACGTGCCGAGCGATGTGATCATCGACGCCTCGATGCCGGCGATGATCCGCGACTCGGGCAAGATGTGGAACGCCGAGGGCGAGCGCCAGGATGCCAAGGCGGTCATTCCCGACCGTTCCTATGCCGGCGTGTACCAGGCGGTGATCGAGGACTGCAAGGCCCATGGCGCGTTTGACCCGGCCACCATGGGCAGCGTGCCCAATGTCGGCCTGATGGCGCAGAAGGCCGAAGAGTATGGCTCGCACGACAAGACTTTCCAGGTTCCCGCCGACGGCACGGTTAAAGTCACCGATGCCGATGGCAATGTCATATTCGAAAACGCAGTCGAGACCGGCGACATCTGGCGCATGTGCCAGGTCAAGGACGCGCCGGTGCGCGACTGGGTCAAGCTCGCCGTCACCCGTGCCCGCGACAGCGAGACACCCGCGGTGTTCTGGCTGGACGCGAACCGCGCCCACGACCGGGAAGTCATCGCCAAGGTCGAGCGCTACTTGAAGGACCACGATACCGACGGCCTGGACCTGCGCATCCTGCCGCCGGTCGAGGCGACCAAGCATTCCCTGGAGCGTATCCGCGAAGGCAAGGACACCATCTCGGTCACCGGCAACGTCCTGCGCGACTACCTCACCGACCTGTTCCCGATCATGGAGCTGGGTACCAGTGCCAAGATGCTGTCGATCGTGCCGCTGATGGCAGGCGGCGGCCTGTTCGAGACCGGCGCTGGCGGTTCCGCGCCCAAGCACGTGCAACAGTTCGTCGCGGAAAACCACCTGCGCTGGGATTCGCTGGGCGAATTCCTGGCGCTGGCCGCATCGCTCGAACACCTGGGCAAGACCTTCGGCAACGCCCGTGCGAAGCTGTTGGCCGAAGCGCTCGACAAGGCCAATGCCCGGTTCCTCGATGCCAATAAGTCGCCCTCGCGCAAGGTTGGCGAACTGGACAACCGCGGCAGCCACTTCTACCTCGCCATGTACTGGGCGCAGGCGCTGGCAGAGCAGGACGAGGACGCCGACATGAAGGCCGTGTTCGGCAAGTTGGCGGCGACGCTGGCGAGGGACGAAACGAAGATCGTCGACGAACTCAACGCCGTTCAGGGCAAGCCGGTCGACATGCACGGCTACTACCATGCCGATCTGAAACGAGTCGGCGAGGCCATGCGCCCCAGCGCCACGCTCAACGCCGCATTGGCAACGCTGGCGTAAAAAGCACGGACAGTCGATCAAGCGAAGGCCGCCTCCGGGCGGCCTTTGTGTGTCAGTAGAACCGGGTGGGACTCATCGAGCCGAATTCATAATGTTCGGTGAGTGGTCGTTTCAGGAACGGATGATCAACGTAAATCGACTATGAATGGACACCCGCTCTCTAAGGGAACGGTCGTTCGGCCTGGAAGTGGGCTCAGTTTGCCCGACTCGCTGCAGCGGGATTCACGCTCCAAGATCTGCGATCGAGTTTGGGCGGCTCAGTCTTGATTTTTTGATCTGTAATTGGTACTAATGTGTTAAGTAATGTCTGAATAAATCGGATATTACTTCGGAGTCGGAAGGGGGCTGACTGCGTACACGGTTTGCTGACCGATCGTAACAGCACATTAAGTTGCTGTCTGTCCGATAAAAACCAAAGTTGATGGGGATTTGCCATGTTGCGGACTCGCCAAGCACTACGTGCTGTAGTTGCCTGTGTATTTTTGTTTGTTTTTGGATCGGTTTGGGGCAGTTCTGCTTATGTGCCGACACTCTGGATAGGGGCCCGCCACACGTTGGCCCGAGTGTCAGCCACTGACGGCAGCATCCTCTCCAAGATAAAACTCGGTCACCATCATGTCCAGGTTTTGGCAACCGATGCAGTAAGTGGCGATTTGTGGCTTCTGCATCACCGTTCTCTGAATGTTTACGATCAGTCTGGGCAACAGATACACACATTTTCACTTCCCCATGTCATGCATCTGGATGATGACGATCACCGCGGCGGGATGGTCATTGATCACAGCAAGCAAAGAGTCTGGCTGACAGGCGAAAGGGATTTATACCGCCTGGATTTCGATGGAAATCTTCTGGGAACGATCAAGCTTCATCATTTCTCGGGCGCCATCGCGTTAGAGCCGGGTGATTCAAAGGTTTGGGTCGCCTTGAGGGACAAATTACAGAGTTACGACAGTTCCGGCAGTCTGGTTCAGACCATTCAGCTTGCCGGGCATGGTCACGTAGAGGCGTTGGCCTATTCAAACAGTCTCTCGAGCCTTTGGGTCAGCCGGCGCGATAAACTCTACCGCTACAGCACATCAGATGGCGCGGAGGCGATCGACGTCAAACTGGATCACGATACGGACGATTACCTGGCGGCAGACGGTAGCGGTTCTGTTTGGGCGGCTGGTAAGAGAGCACTTGCTCGATTCGATGGATCGGGAGCGCTGGATTTTACGCTGGAGCCTATTCCAGGGCTGCATGGGCACATAGTCACCCTGGTGGTCAATCCCGGCGATCACTCGGTGTGGGCCGTGGGCAAGCATGCGCTGGTTCATGTGGGGACTGATGGCACCGTCCTGCAGGCGATTAACCTCGACGGGCGTGATAGAGAAGATCACCATAAAGGCGGTCAGGGTCACGGCGGAGACAAGGCTAAGCATTTGGGGCCTGTCGATGCGGCGGCCCTCTGGGCCGATACGACTCCGCCTGAGTTGTCGTTTCTCAAGCCGCCGGAAGCGGCTTATGTGGCAAACACGAAGCCATCGCTGGTTTTCCATTACAGCGACCAGGGCTCAGGTACCAATTTATCGAGTTTCGCGCTTACGGTGAATGGCCAGTCGACGGGGGTCAACTGCCCGCCACCAGCCTCCGGCACCACACCGGCGCCCGCTTCCGGTACGGCCACCTGTTCGCTTGCATCTCCGATGAGCCAGGGCGGTCAGAATATCAGCGCGACGGTGGAAGACAATGCAGGCAACACCTCTAAGCCTGCCACGCGCAGCTTTACGGTCGATACCATTCCCCCGACGATCACGATTACCCATCCGAGCGGGGAGTACACCAACCAACCGCATCTGGCTCTGCAGGGGCACTTGAGCGAGGCCGGGACGCTCACAGTCAACGGCACAGCGGTCCCGTTGGATGCGAACTTTGACTTCAGCGATCCGCTCGATCTCAGCGAGGGCAGTAACGCGTTGCAGCTTGTTGCCACGGACCTGGCGGGTAATGTGGCCAACAAACAGTTGACGATGATATTGGACACGATCCCGCCGGGGCAGCCGAATTTCGGGTTGATCACTATTGGAGAACCACAAAATGGCGTGGCCACGGTGACAGGCCAGGCAGGCGCGGTTGAGCCTGGTGCGGCAGTGACCGTCATCGATGTCACCACGGGCGCTCAGGTGACGGTATACGCGGATCAAAAAGGCGGATTTACTGCAAGCTTACCGGCATCTCACGGTGATCTGATTCGTATCAAGCTGACGGATGAAGCCGGCAACATAACAAACGGTAACCAGGATTTGGGAGTAGGCAATTTGCCTCCGTCGCCCGCCCAGGTGGCTCCGGTTCTGACGCCTTCCGGCGTTACCCCATTTGGGGATTCAACAGCGTTTTTGTATAGCGGCTCCAATCCTATCCAGAGTGGCGTAAAAGCTGGAACGATTGTCAGAAAACGTGCTGCGGTTCTCCGGGGCCGGGTGCTAGATGTAAATGGGAATCCACTTCCTGGTGTAATCATCACGGTTCTTGATCACCCGGAATATGGCCAAACCCAAAGTCGGTTGAGTGGCAAATTCGACCTTGCAGTAAATGGAGGCGGCAGTCTCACGCTCATCTACCGGAGACCCGGGTATACCGAAGTAGAGCGCACAGTGAAGATTGCCTGGAATACTTATGCTTGGTCACCGACGGTCACTTTGCGTCCGGTAGCGCCTGCTGCCGGATCTATCCACTTTGGTTCAAATGTTCCAGACCAATTCGTCTCTGGACCGACAACGGATGACACTGCAGGAAAACGGCAAGCATCGGTTTTCGTTCCCGCCGGAACAACCTTGAGTGCGACACTTTCCGATGGCACTACTCAGCCTCTTGGAGGCGGCAGTATACGTTTAACCGAGTACACCGTGGGCAAACAGGGGCTTGAATCAATGCCTTTGACCTTGCCTCAATTTAGCCAATATACCTACGCCTTAGGGTTTCGTATTGGTCCGGCTCTTCCGCAGGGTACTAAATCCATAAATTTGTCACATCCTTTGTATGCGTATGTGACTGATTTCCTGAATATTCCAACCGGCATTACAGTGCCCAGTGGCTATAGCGACTACAACACAGGGCAATGGAATGCATCTACGAATGGCCGGGTGATAAAAATTCTAGGCATTAACCCTCAAGGACAGGCTGAAGTGGACGTTGATGGCACAGGTCAGGCTGCTAACGCGTCAACGCTCGCATCCATGGATTTTAGTGATGCAGAGCTAAAAACTCTGGCGCAACATTACCCAGTCGGTAGTCGATTGTGGCGGGTGCCATTGCCAAAGCTGGCTGTTTCCAAGGCTTATGGGATTCCTTCTCAAGCCGGTCAATCGGCCGCCTTACCGGAAAAAACGCGGTATCAGTCCCAACTTAAGCGCTTGGCTACGAATGATGTGCCACACTGGCAGCCTTATATATATTTTCTCTATGACTTCAATTTTTGGGGGATTCCAAAATTTTCGAATAATATTCCCAATACAACACGTAAAGCCAAAAAACCTAGCTGCGATACGAAAAGCAATTGTTGCTATAAGCCTGGCTGCATCGTTAATGCAATGGATCAAACTTTGGGAGAAGAAATTCCACTTGTAGGCACATCCTACACGCTGGATTATTGGAGCGACCTCGCAACGGGAGGGCTTCGTACTCAACGGACTTTGATCATTCCTCTGCTTGGTTCCGCTAGCAAGAAACTGCTTGCAGGGGTTGTGGGCATACGCCTGGAAGTAGATGTGGCTGGCCAAAAGTTCGTCAAATATTTCCCACCGAAAGCCAACGAAACATATACGTATGTCTGGGATGGGCGCGATGGTTATGGAAGACGAGTGACCGGTGCCGTTGCGGCGACGGTGAAAATAAGCTTGATCACCAATATTCAATACGTTCTCATTCATAAAGATAGTCCTTATGCTTGGAACGACCCCACGTTCGATGGTAATGAGGAGCTTTTTGCTAGCAGGAACGGTCAAACCTCAACAGTAACAAAACAGTTGCCGCCGATAACGTTGATCGGAGGTAAGGTCTCTACTGGAATCGGAAACGGTTGGGATTTGAATGTGCACGCATTCTACGATTTCCGGGCTGGAATTATGTATCAGGGTGACGGTGCGACACGGAATGTAGAGGCTCTGCATCTGAGTCCACATGACGTAGATTTGTTTGTTAGCTCACACGCTCCGGTGGCTTCAGCGCCTGACGGCGGTGCCGTTACGGTTGATGGTTCTTACATAAATGACGTATCCCTATCTGGGGCGAAGAGCGCTATTGCCAGCGTGCCATCAGGAGTAACGATTAGCGATTTACGCTATGGTCCTGGTGGAATGCTCTACGCTCTCGATTCGACTAACGGTCAAATAGACCGGGTATCAAGTGGCAGTTTGAAGCCGATCATAACCGATTTATCGCAGCCGCGCGCCTTTGTTCCGGAGAGCGGAGGTGGGTTTCTGGTAGCAAGTTGCGGTGCGATCTTTAATGCCCAGCTCGGTGCGCCACCGAGACGGATTGCGGGGCAGGGTTGTACATCGAGCGGCGATAGCGGTGATGGAGGTCCCGCTCTGATGGGTAAGATTAACCCGACAGATCTTGGGATTACTTCCACCGGCAATATTTTATTCATCCAACATGATGTGATTGGAAGTAGTTCATCCGACCGCATTCGAGAAATATCCAGTCATGGCACTTTATCTACCTTGGTTGGGGGTGGAAGCGTTGCAGCATCCGGGATAGATGCCCCGGCCTCTGGAACCAGCGCCGCCTTTTCTCGAATGACAGGTCTTATCGTGCGTTCCGATGGCGCAGCTCTTTTCGCCAGCGGATCCAGTCTGTATCTTGAAAACGCGGGAACGCTTGAGCCTCCGAGTTCCTCCGGAACGAGTTCTTCTGTTAACGATGTGGCGAAATTGGCGGGCGGCGCGTATGCGGTCACCACTTCGCGCGGCGATCTTTGGGAGCTTACGCCTGCATTTCCCGTTAATGCAGAAAATGGTTATACGATAGCTTCGTCTGACGGACGCTCTGTAGATGCCTTTGATGCCTCTGGGAAAGAGACTGCTGTCTATGATGCAATTACCGGCGGAAAGTTACTGTCGTTCGAATACGACTCACAGGGTCAACTCACCGGCATTAAGAACATCTACGGGCAAACAACTCAAATTCAGCGAGGACTGCAAGATCAGGTAAAGGCGATTATTTCCCCTTTTGGTCAAAAAACGAACATTTCAGTTAATGGAGACGGCAATGTGACGTCGGTAACTGCCCCTTCCGGCGATGCCTGGCACA
>CAZPJI010000046.1:0-16439 GCA_964586925.1 uncultured Gammaproteobacteria bacterium | reverse complement strand
CCGCCTCCTAAGCGGTAGGTCGCAGGTTCAATTCCTGCTCGGGGCACCATTTCGCGTCCGGGAAACAGAAAAGACGGTCAGCTGGCGGACTCGCGCGGGTGCCGCTCCACGAAGCGAACGCGGCATGTGATGCAAGGCTTCAAACAACAGCTAATAATGTTTCGAGCGGGCGAAGTGCGCCACTATCTAAGGGTCGATGCACACGTGTGATTGAATTTTGCATCACGGCCATGGATCGTTCCATCGGGACAATCCCTGTATTGCAACTATTGAGGCAGGGGGCGGCATTGAATTTCGTGTAAATCGACCCGGAATCGAGTTCGGATTTAACCCTGATCTGCCGGGGGCTCATCCTCGGCTGTGAAGTCGAGTGCCGCGGAATTGATGCAGTAGCGCTGTCCGGTGGGTTGCGGGCCGTCCGGAAAGACATGGCCCAAATGGGCGTGGCAGTTGGCACAGCGCACTTCGATGCGATGCATGCCGTGGCTGTGGTCTTCCCGCGTTTCGATGTGTCCGGCCGCGGTCACGTCGCTGAAGCTGGGCCAGCCGCAATGGGCATCGAACTTGGTCCTCGAGTCGAATAATTCGTTGCCGCAGACGACGCAGCGATAGCGGCCGTTCGCGAAGTGGTCCCAGAATTCTCCGGTGAAGGGATGTTCGGTGCCCGCCTCCTGGGTTACATGCCAGGCAAGGTCACCGATACGTTCGCGCAATTCGTCTTCTTCACTCATTCTGCGATTTTAGCGCGGCGGCTTGCCGCAAAAGCAAAAGCGCCACCTCCGGCGACCAAGGTGAAATAGAATACGCCGCCTCGCCAGGCAAGCAGCATCAGTCCCAGATCGTGCCGGCCCAGCCACGGCAGCAGCAGCGCAGCAAACACCGCTTCTACCGTGATGGTGCCACCGGGCAAAAGCGAGAGTTGCCCGGCAAATAGCGCGAGCACCTGCACGGCGAGCAGGTAAGCCCAGGGCACCGGTGCATGCATGCCAAGCGCAATCAGCGGCAGAATGGCGAATCGCGCCGCCCAGTAGCCTCCCGCGCAGAGTATGAGGATGACGATGTCGAGCAGGGGCAGGCGGGCGACTTGCGCCAGACTGCGGCGGAATCGCACGCTCCAGGCAATGAATCGGCGCCGGTTCAGGCGGCTCAATCGCAGTTGTGCCAGGATCCAGGTTATGGACATCAGCAGGCGTCGGTATTGCACCACGGCGGCCACGATAAGTCCCACGATTGCCAGGCAGAGTCCGAAGGAGATGACGAAGAGCCGCCAGGGGTGGTTACCCTGGTGGACCAGGGCCAGACCGACCGCGCTTGCTGCCAACGCTCCCGCGAAAATGAACTGATCGAGCAGGCGTTCCAGTGTGAACAGAGCGGTGGCGACTGCTGAACTCAGACGGTAACGTGCCAGAAGGAAAATATAGGCTGCGATCCCGGTGAGTCCGCCGGGCCCGAGGGCGGCGCCAAAGTCGCCGCCGGCGGCGATCAGCCAAGCGGGCCCGAATCCGATCCTGGCACCGTTCGAGCGTGTCAGAAGCATCACCCGCCCGGCGTTGGCAACCCAGCCCAGCAGCATGAGGGTGGGGGCTCCGGCCAGCACCCAGACGGGCAAAGTGGCAACGCGTGAGAATACGCTGAAGCCGCTGAGGATGACGGGTGCAGCGAAGCTGAGTGCGACGGCAAGAGCGGCCAGCGCCAAGCCGCTTCGCCGGTGTAGTTTGAGATAGCCGGTGAGCTTTCTCAGGTCGGGTAGTGAGCGAGTCTGCACAGAGCGTGGTAGGTATCGGTAACGGGCGCCGGTGCCGGCAGGGCAGCGGCTCGCTTGAAGCGTGCATCCGGAAAACTGCGGTCGATGCGTGTGCCAAGGTGTTGTTCGAGACGTGTTTGAGCGGAGCCGTCCAGCACCTGGTCATAATGCACGAAGAGCCAGTCTCCTTCGTGGCGGTGATGGTGCAGTACGTGGCCGTACATGGCCATCCATACGGCGTAGGCTTCGTTTTCCGTGAGGGGGATGTCCGGATAGAGCGTGCGGCATTCCTTGAGAATGCTTGCCACAGTGCGTCCCGGCTCGCGGAAGATGCACAGGAATGCAGTATCGCTCGGCAAATGCGGACGCCAGGCGGGCAGGGTGTAACAAAAGCGTGGATCCTTGAACGCGAACGGGCGCTTGCGGAGGTGGTGGCGGATGCGCCGTGTGATACGTGACGAGGCTGCCACTTTGGGGGCGTCGACCGGCAACTCGGCCAGCCAGCGTTCCGATGGAAACCTGGCGCGCCATATCCGCATGAATACCTGGGTGCTTCGCGAGGGTGCGAGCGGTCTCAACAGGCGCTCATTGATGGCATTGATCGGCAGGGACTCGAAAAAGCCTTTGGGATTGGCCTTGCGGGCCGGATAAAGCTTCTCACCCATGTAGTAGCCCGCGCTGGCAAGGGATCCCGCCAGCATGCTCGTGCCGCTACGTCCGCAACCGAGGATCAGGCAATTGCGCATAATTCCAAGTTTGCCTGTTCTTCCATTTGTTGCCGATTATACGTCCCAGCGATGAACGAGGCATTTCTCACATCAGGTCGAGGAAATGGAAACGTTCCGCGGCTATATGGATACCACCTGTCTCGAAAGCTATGGATTTGCTGAAGCGCGGGCTTTCGTAGGCAAAGGTGTGGAATTCGCCGCGTTCGCCGCATGGGTCGACTGTCTCAGGCAATGCTTCAAGTAGCGTCGCGTCGTACTCGTGACCGAGGAAATCCGGATTCAATTGCGTGCCGTCGATGCAGCACAACACGGCTTTATGCTTCTGTGCAACAAAGGCGTTGGCCAGGGCGTCGGTAGGGGTGTGCCAGATCGGGAAAAGCGCGTCCAGGTGAAGATTCCTCATCTGTGCCTCGCGAAACTCACGCACGTCTTCCAGGAACAGGTCGCCGAAGGCCAGGCCGGTTATGCCTTCGGCGATCAAAGGTGTTAGCGCAGCAACGAAGTTTTCGCTGTAGGATTCATTGTCTGCTGCAGCAGGCAGGCGGCATTTGACCAGTGGCAGTCCGAGTGCCGCAGCCTGGGCATCGAGCAGGGTTTCGCGGACCCCATGCATGCTGATGCGTTGCTGCGGATCGGTAACCGTCGTGACGAGTGCGCAGACTTCAATCCCGGGTTGCGTCTCGAGCGCCAGTAACGCCATCAGGCTGTCTTTCCCTCCGCTCCATGACAGCGCTACTTTGTTCACCGGTTGCCGGCCCGGCGTTTCTTTCGCTCATGAAGAGCCATGCCGGCTGCGGGCACCAGAGAGATGATAACGGCGCCCAGCACGATCAGCGTCAGGTTGTTGCGCACGATGGTGATGTTGCCGAAAAATACGCCCACGGCAAACAGAATGCCCACCCAGAGCACGGCGCCCAGCAAGGTATAAAGCCAGAACATCCAGCGGGGCATTTCCCCGATTCCGGCGACGAATGGAGCGAAAGTGCGGATGATGGGAAGGAAGCGCGCAATGACCACGGTCTTGCCGCCATGGTGTTCGAAAAAGGCATGCGTCTGGTCGAGGTGGCGTTTATTGAGCCAGCGCGAATTTGACGTGAACACGCGGTGACCGATGGCACGCCCTATCTCGTAGTTGGAGATATTGCCCAGGATGGCGCCGGCAATGAAGATGGTGACCGAGATTGGAGTGGACAGATGCCCTCGACCAGCCAGCGCGCCGGTGACGAATATCAACGTGTCGCCGGGCAGGAAGGGGGTGACGACCAACCCCGTCTCCGCGAAGATGATCACGAAAAGCAGGGCATAGATCCAGGGGCCGTATTCCTGGGCGAAGGCCGCCAGATAGCGGTCGAAGTGCAGGATCAGGTCGATAATCTGGTGCATTTGGGCAAGTCCGTTTTCTGGCGACAGTGTAACGGGCGGCGCATAGGGGGGGAAGCGACAGGATAGAATCGCCGCCATGGATATGAATGCAAACGATCCGGGTAGCGTAAAGATCGAGCCATTCGCGCCCGCGCGGTCCAGCGTCATCTGGCTGCACGGGTTGGGAGCGGACGGGCACGACTTCGAGCCCGTGGTCCCTCAACTGCGCTTGCCCGAAACCTTGCCGGTGCGTTTCGTGTTTCCGCATGCCCCGGTGCGTCCGGTCACACTCAACGGTGGTGTGCCCATGCGCGCCTGGTTCGATATCGACCGTTTGAATTTCGAGGGGCACATGGATCGCACCGGAATGGATGTCTCCGTGGCCCGCGTTCAGGCACTGGCAGCTGCGGAAGAGGCGGCCGGCATAGACCGTTCGAAGATCGTGGTCGCCGGATTTTCCCAGGGCGGCTCGGTGGCGCTCGATTACCTCTTGAAGCATGGATCCGGGCTCGCGGGCATTATGGCGCTGTCGACCTTCCATCCGGCGGGTGTGACGGGGGTGCCGGCACTCCAGGGGCCCATGCCCGGCATTTTTGCCGCCCACGGGCTGCAGGATCCGGTCGTGCCCTATGCCCTGGGCGAGCGTTCGCTCAGAGCCTTTGCGGATGCCGGTTATACCGTCGAGTGGCATCGTTATCCGATGGCCCACCAGGTCTGCATGCAGGAGATCGCTGACATCAGTGCCTGGCTCCAGCGTGTGTTGGCTTGAGTGCCCGCAATACGTAATATGTAACAGGCGCACGCAACGGGATAGCGCGATGCATCCAGAACACCGGTCCAGGCGACCGGGAAAATCACGCAGGCCGATCCTGTTGTCGGGAATGCTGCTCATTGTGTTGCCGGTATCGGTCTGTAGTCCGGTGGCACGGGCCGCCGTTGGCGCTTACATGCTTTCCGACCCGGTGCCTGCCTTGCTTAACGGCCCCAAGGTTACGATCGACCCCAACCGGCTGACCCAGGGCGGGCGAGCCGTCAAGGGCGTGGCTGCCGACGGGGTCAGTGAAATGGTGATTGCGGTCAGTGCCGCAAGTGTCGGACAGCAATTCACCTTCAGGGTTTATAACGACCAAGGGCAGGCCAGCAGCTCGGTGCCCCAGGATGGCGGCCTGGGCGTTCCCGGCGCCACCTACACGCAATTTGGCCAGAGCCGGGTCACGGTGACCGCGGTGGCGACATCCACGGCCGGTCCGATGGCGTTTGCGGTTTACCGGGCACCGCTTGATTTTGCACGTCCCGGCGGTGCGGATGATTCGCTCGCCCAGCGCAGCGTATCGCTGCATTGGGCGATTGCCGGAAGTTCGACATCCGGCGCGATCCCCGTCGTCGTGTTGCGACCGCCCCTCATGCTGGTGCATGGCCTGTGGGGCTCGCCCGCCGATTGGAACGATTTCCAGCCACTGGCCACCAGCAATCCAAACATCAACGATGCGCGTTTTGCCGTGGCGCGGGCTGATTATGATGTCGACGTCGATGATATTGCGAGCTCCACGCCGTCCTGGTCGTGGTATGACGGGTTCAGCATCAAGGCGAATGCGTTGGGGTATGTCTACAACGCGCAGAAGGTGATCGGGCAGATCAGTTCATTTATCAACACATTCAAGAGAGGGGCTAATCCGGCGTCTATTCCAGTCGCCGCGGTCGAAGTGGACGTGGTTGCGCACAGCATGGGAGGCGATGTGACTCGCACCATGCCGCTGGTGCCCGGCTTCGGCAGCGACACGACGTTCGGCCAGGGCAGCGTGCACAAGTTGATCACGGTCGATACGCCGCATCTGGGTTCGCCGTTGGCCACAGGGCTGCTGACGAGCAACAACACCTGTTTGCGCGACTTTTTCAATGCCGCGGGCATGTATTCGTTTACCTCGGTAACTACGGATTCCGGCCAGAAGATCGATGGCGCGATCGGTGACTTGAGTGGTGACGGTACCGGGGGCGGGCTGAGTCCGGCACTCCTGGCGTTACAGCCTTCTTCCACGGTGCCGTTGCAGATTCCGCACCTGATTCCGACGGCCTATCTGGTGGGTGCCATGGGCTCCACCCAGCTCGATGGCCTGAACAGTCCTGGCGTCTTTGTGGATAGTCTTCGAGCGTTGTGCAGCGATGACCCCCTGGCCCAGGGCCTGACGGCCAGCCAATGGCCGGCTGTGATGGGAGGGCCGAGCGATGCGATTGTGCCCGTGAGCAGCGAGAACAACGAGTCCTCGCCTTTCAGCCAGGTGACCTCGATTCACAGTGCCGGCACCGAGGATCTGGGATTCAAGGGTCCGGGCGCCCTCCAATCGGTAACGGGCAACCCCAAGAACGCAATCGACCTCTTGAATACCTGGATCGCCAGCAGTGCCTTTGTCGGCCTGCGGTGATAGGCACGGGTTCGCGTGGAGTCATTGACATGAATGTATGGATGCATCAATCGGCCAGAGTTCTTGCAACGGGGATGGTTCTCGTGCTCGCCGGGACATTGGCGGCCTGTGGCGGCAGTGGCGTGAAGACGACGCCAACCATCCAGTTTGCTACCGGCGCATCCAACGTGCTCACGGCGGCGCCGGGAGAGACGCTTCACCTCTCACTGAATGTGACCGATGCGAGTGCGTTCAGCCGTGGCATAGGCATTATCGGCGAAGGCAGAGTGGGGGTCACTGCGATCAGAACACAATCGCCGTTCCACTATTCATTGACGCTGCCCAAGACGCTGAAACCCGGAACTTACCGTTTGACGGCCATCGGTTATGCCGCTGCCGAACAACCGCTGGCAACCGATTCGGTGATGCTGAAAGTGAATCTGCCCCCCGCTGCGTTGTTGACCCTCACGCCACCGCCGGCCACGCTCGTTTTCGAAGCCATTGGCGAACAGTTGCCAATCCGTGTGACGGGTTCTACTGCAAATGGCAGCGTTGATTTGAGCGAATCCCCGGGATTGACCTATCAGTTGGCGACCAAGGCCGTTGGCATGGTCAATACGCACGGTGTCGTAACGGCGCTTGCCCAGGGGCAGGATAGCGTTGCATTGTTGATGAATGGGCAAACCGTTGCGACGGCACCCGTCGAAGTGCTCAAGCCGGCGTTGCTGCCGTCAACAGTGCAATTGAATTTCGCTGATCAAGCGATGGGTAGCCTCAGTAGCAGTCAGTCCCTGACGGTCACCAACAACTTCGATTATCCACTCCGCATCTTGTCCATTTCCGCACCGCCGGATTACCCTGAAACCGATAATTGCGTTTCGGGCTCGCCTTTGGCTGCCGGACGGTCCTGCACCATTACCGTTGCCTTTCAGCCATCGGCGATAGGGGCGGAGAGTGGCGCGATTCGGATCGTCAACAGTGCCGTTTCAGTGGCGACGCAGGTCTTTCTGTCCGGGACCGGGAAATAGAGGCTGAAGCGCGGTTATTCGGCAGCGATGAGTTTTTCTATTTCGGCGAAACTCTGCACCCTTTCGCTCGCGGAGATGCGCAATCCCAACTGCCGTCCGATCTGCGTGATCGAGAAGATGCCGCGGACCGTGACCGTACCGTTCGGGCTACCCGTTTCAGTCACCAACATATGTTGGCGTCCATGTTCCCTAAGCAGCTCCACGATGTCACGCACAAGGGCATGCTCGACGGCATTCAGCGATACGGTTTCGATGTGCGAGGCCATAGTCATCACCTGAGCCACCGATAGTTTGTCGTGCGAAATTTTTTCCTGCGCCGCCGCTGTCATGGCCCGTTCACCATGGAGATCGCGATAAGTCAGCAGCCCCTCCAGTTTTTGCTGCCCATTAACTACCAGCAGTAGTCTGACCCCGGCGCTGAACATCAGTTTTTCCGCGAAGGGGAGAGAGTCGTCTCCCTTGATAGTGATTGCCGGGCGTAATAGCAGATCGGTCATGACAGCCTGGGCCGGATCGTCAAGGTTGACCCGTTCCAGGTTGTGCTCGGGATGTGCCAGCAGGGCTAAGGTGTCGAGTAAAGGACGGGCTGCGAGCTTGGTCATGTCTTCGGGCGTTTAGAGTTAACGCTTATTTTACTCCACGTCCTTGTTTGCCTGGCAGGGACTTGACAGCAACGCCATCTGTGGCTAATGTTTGCGCCCATGACAAAGATTCACGTCAATCAGGCTTGGTGGTGGCCCGGAGCAAAGGCTGCGGGTTAGCCCTGTCTGTATGGCGTGAACAGCGTCGGTAGAATTCAGGAAAGCCCGCCCAGCGCGGGCTTTTTTGTTTAACGATCGGGGAGAAATGTAAATACATGTTTTTTGTGCTCAAACCTGAGATAGATACCGAGGCGCGTGATCGCTTCCTTGGGGAGTTGCGCGCGAAGGAGCTGATCCCGCTTGCAGTGAGTGGCGAAGGCAGCCGGGTTTATGGCTTGGTTGGACCGAGTTCGGTCTTCGAAAGCCTGGCGCTGGATCGCCACCCTCTGATCGAGGAGGTGATCCGGGATTCGGCGCCTTACAAACGTGCGAGCCGTGCGATGCACCCCGACGATACCGTTGTGTCCGTAGGCCCGGTCAGAATCGGTGGCGATCGTTTCGTGGTGATTGCCGGACCGTGCGCGGTTGAGAGCGAAGCCCAACTGGAAGCAGCGGCTACCGCGGTCAAGGCGGCAGGTGCGGTCGGCCTGCGTGGGGGGGCTTACAAGCCACGCACCAGTCCCTACAGTTTCCAGGGGCATGGTCCCGAGGCGTTGGATCTGCTTGCGGGTGCGAGTGAACGCCATGGCTTGCCGGTCGTAACGGAATTGCTCGATGTGGCCGATCTCGACCTGTTTCGGGACAAGGTCGGTGCCCTGCAAATCGGTGCCCGTAACATGCAGAACTATCCGTTGCTGCGCGCGGCCGGCCGTTCGGGCCTGCCAGTCGTTCTTAAGCGGGGTCTGGCGGCGACGGTGGAGGAGTTGCTGCTCGCTGCCGAGTACATCCTGAACGAGGGCAACCCCAACGTCATCCTGTGCGAACGCGGGATCCGGACTTTTGAGACATCGACACGCAACACGCTGGATTTGAACAGCGTGGCCTGGCTCAAACTGCATACGCACCTGCCGGTCCTCGTGGATCCCTCACATGGGACGGGCCTGGCGGAGTTGGTACCGCCGCTGGCCAAGGCCGGTGTGGCCGTGGGGGCCGACGGGTTGATCATCGAGGTGCATCCGGCGCCGGCCGAGGCACTGTCGGACGGGCGCCAGTCCCTTTCACCGGATACTTTCGCGCAGCTGATGCGTGATCTCGCGCCCTTCGTCGAAGCAGCAGGACGGAGCCTGTGAACATGCTGCGCCTACAAGGCAACTGGTGGTGGCGTCGCGAACAAGTTTCCGCGGGTTCCACTGTGCCTGATTGACGCCAAAGCACAGACAGAGTTTTCAAGGACCCGCCGAGAGCGGGTCTTTTTTTGGGCAAAGCAAGGAGAACGGATATGAACGATGGATCAAACGACACTTCGGAGGTGCCCTGGTGGACACGGTCAAAAAAATGAGTCCGGATAGCATGGATCGGCTGACTGTGCTCACGCGCCGCCTGCCGTTTGCCCCCGATCCGCTTGGCCTTTATGCGGCCGCCGCCACGCAGGGAACGGGCGCGAGTGCGCTCTTCGAGACCGCGGACGCGGGCGCTCAGAAAAGTGCGCAGAGCCTGCTTTTTCTCGATCCGTGGCTGAGCGTGAACGTGCGGGGCGGCGATGTTCGGGTCGAGGTCCATGACGAGGTTGCTGCGCCGATCTCGCGGCGGCTTGAGCGCTGTATCGCCGAGCGGGAAATGGGTTATGAGCATAGCCGCGAGGGGGATTGCGAAGAGAATGCGCGCCTGCTTGCCGATTCGGTGCTCGACGTCTTGCGTGAACTGGTGCTTGAGTTGCCGCTCGCCAACCCGGAAGCCGCGGCGCAGGTCTTTGCCTTCGGCTGCTTTGCCTATGACCTGATCGACGCCTTCGAAGCCTTGCCGGAACCACAGCGCGACAGCACGGCCTACCCTGACTACAGCTTTCACTTGGCGAGCAGCGTGATCCGTATCGATCACCGCCATGCCGCCACCACCCTCAGCATTCTGGCGCCGGAGCGGGACGAGGTCGCGGCCCGCCGACGACTCTCCGAACTGGCGCGTTATTGTGAGCGGGATACGCGCTATGAGCGCCTCGAAGCGGCACCGGTTGGTGCCCGGGGAACGCAGTCGGATGCGGACTACGCGGCGATCGTTGAACGGGTCAAGGCACACATCGAGGCCGGAGACGTTTATCAGATCGTGCCTTCCCGGGCCTGGGAAGCGCCGTGCCCGGATCCCTTGGCGGCCTATGCCCGACTGCGCGCCGCCAACCCCAGCCCGTACATGTTTTTCCTCAAGGATCCCGAGTACACGTTGTTCGGGGCTTCGCCGGAAAGCGCCCTGAAGGTGGACGCGGCAAGCGGCCGCGTGGAAGTGCGCCCAATCGCCGGGACGCGCCCCCGGGGGCGCGATGCCGACGGTCGGTTCGACGCCGAACTCGATACGCGGCTGGAACTGGAAATGCGTCTCTCGGAAAAGGAGGTCGCCGAACATGTGATGCTCGTGGATCTGGCGCGCAACGACATTGCCCGCGTGTCCCGGCCGGGCAGCCGGCGGGTGAGCGAACTGATGCACGTCGAGCGCTATTCGCATGTCATGCACCTGGTCTCGCGTGTGGAGGGTGAGCTTTTGCCCGGCTTCGATGCGCTGCACGCCTACCGGGCGACGCTCAACATGGGCACGCTGACCGGTGCCCCCAAACTGCGTGCGGCGCAATTGTTGCGTGAATACGAAGCGGATCGGCGCGGGCCCTACGGCGGAGCGGTCGGCTACCTGTGCGGCAACGGCGACCTGGATATGGCGATCGTGATCCGCTCGGCACTGGTGCGCGACGGCACAGCGCGCGTCCAGGCCGGGGCGGGCGTGGTGGCCGATTCCGATCCTGCTGCCGAAGCGGACGAAACGCGACGCAAGGCCGGTGCCGTGCTGGCGGCACTGGGTGCCCGGGAGGATGCGGAATGAAAACCAACATACGAGTCTTGTTTCTCGATAACTTCGATTCGTTCAGTTACAACCTGGTGGACGAATTCCAGCGCGCAGGCGCGGCGGTCGAGGTATGGCGCAATGACACGCCTCTCGAACTGCTTGGCGAGCGCCTCGACGTAAATGATCTGCTTGTGGCGTCGCCCGGTCCCGGGCGGCCTGAAGACGCCGGTGTGCTGGTGCCGCTACTGAAGACTGCCATGGGCCGTTGTCCGGTATTCGGCGTATGCCTGGGATACCAGGCGATGGCCGTGGCCTGCGGCGGGGAAGTGGGCCGCGCTCCGCATCTCGTTCACGGCAAGGCCGCCGCCGTCAGGCATACCGACGACGGTGTCTTCGCCGGTCTCGAGCAGCCTTTCGTGGCGGGCCGCTACCATTCGCTGGCCGTCAGCCGTGTGCCCGAGGGCTTCGAGGTCTCCGCGTGGATCGAGGAGAATGGCCGGCGCATCCCCATGGCTCTCGAGGATGCAGAGCGGCGTTTGCTCGGCGTCCAGTTCCACCCCGAATCGGTTTTGAGCCGTGACGGCTCGCAGCTCATCGAGCGCGTACTGGGCTGGGCGAGATCATGAGTGCGCTGGCTGCGGAGGTAAATGCCGCGTTGGAGCGGTTGTATCAGCGCGAGGACCTGGTGCCTGCGGAACTGGAGCGGCTCTTTACCCGCCTGATCGCCGGGGAACTCGATCCGGTGCTGCTGGCGGCCCTGCTGGTGGCGCTCAAAATCAAGGGCGAGCGCGGCGCTGAAATCGCAGCCGCGGCACGTGCCTTGCGTGCCGGTGCCCGGGCTTTCCCGCGGCCCGATTACTTTTTCGCCGATCCCTGCGGGACGGGAGGCGACGGGCTGGGTACGCTCAATGTGTCCAGCGCCGTGGCATTTTGCGCCGCCGCATGCGGGTTGCCGATCGCCAAGCACGGTAACCGTTCGGTGTCGTCGCGTTCCGGTTCCGCCGACGTGCTCGAAGCGCTGGGCGTGAATGTTCGCGTCGATGGCGCAACAGCGCGGAGTTGTCTCGACGAGGCTGGAGTCACCTTTCTGTTCGCACCGGACTACCATCCGGGCATCGCGCATGCCATGCCGGTGCGCAAGGCATTGTCGACCCGGACCCTCTTCAATGTGCTGGGCCCATTGGTCAATCCGTCCTTCCCGCCCTGCCAGTTGGCGGGCGTTTATGCGCCGCAACTGGTGCGTCCGGTTGCCGAAGCCCTGGCCGCGCTGGGAGTCGAAAGGGCCCTGGTGGTACACGGCGATGGTCTCGATGAGGTGGCCCTGCACGGGCCCACGCGAGCGGCTCGCGTCATTGCCGGGGAAATCGAGGAACTGACCCTGACCCCTGAACAGGCGGGGCTTCAATACCGGCCCCTGGATGATCTGGCTGGTGGGGAACCGGGGGATAATGCACGCGCCCTGGCCGAGACACTGACCGGACGGCGAACCGGAGCCTATGCCGAGGCCGTCGCCCTCAATACCGGCGCACTTCTCTGGGTAGCGGGCCGTGCCGAAAACCTGGCTCTGGGCACGGCCGAGGCGCGGGAAGCCCTCGCCAGTGGGCGGGCGCGAGAGCGTCTCGAGCACCTGCGAACATTGAGCTGGGAGTTGAACGATGGCCTTGAATGAAATTCTGGCCGCCAAGCGGCGGCGACTGCAGCACACGCCGGTACAGGTTTCCGCAACGCCGGAGATGTACCAGGGCCCCCGACTGTTTGATGCGCTCAGTCGACCGCATCCGGGTTTCATATTGGAGTGCAAGGCGGCGTCTCCGTCCGCCGGTGTGCTGGTCCCGGACTATGATCCGTCGCTACTCGCAGGAGCCTATGAAGGCATGGCCGACGCCGTTTCGGTGTTGACCGAACCGGAATTCTTCGGCGGGAACGTTTCCCACCTCGCGCGCGTGCGTGCGCGTTTGGAAGATGTGCCCTTGCTGCGCAAGGATTTCATTCTGGATCCCGAAGAGGTCGCGGAGGCACGGTCCTACGGCGCGGCTGCTGTTCTGCTGATGCTTTCGGTGCTGGATGATGCGGTGTGGAAAGCTTGCTTCGACACCTGCTGCGAGCTTGGCATGGATGCTCTTACCGAGGTGCACGATGCGGAGGAGCTGGAACGGGCCTTGGCTCTGGAGGCGCCGATCATCGGGATCAACAACCGCAACCTCAAGACGCTGGATGTCGACCTGGCGGTGACTGAACGTCTAGCGCCGCTGGTACCGGCGGATCGCCGCATCGTCTGCGAATCAGGTATAGCCGCGCGCGGGGACGTCCTGCGATTGGCTCCCCTGGTTGACGGATTTCTGGTGGGCACTCGTCTGAGCCGCGGCGGACGGCCGGAGGTGACGGCCCGCGAACTGGTCGTGGGCCGCGTCAAGGTGTGCGGTCTGACCCGGCCCGAGGATGCGGCCGCGGCCTGGCGGGCCGGCGCGAGCTTCGGCGGCCTCATATTCGCCCCCGATTCCCGGCGCCGGATAGACGAGGAGACGGCTCGCAAGGTGCGATCCGCCGCACCGCTCGAATGGGTCGGCGTATTCCGTGACCAGTCGGTCGACGCAGTGGCGCAATTGGCCCGTGACCTGACCCTCGCCGCCGTGCAACTGCATGGCGCGGAGGATGAGGCTTACACGCGCCGTTTGCGCGATGTCCTGCCGGTGGGTTGCGGGATATGGAAGGCGGTGCCCGGGCGCCTGCCGTTGCCCGACCCGGTGGCTGCAGGTATCGACCGGCTGTTGCTCGATACCGGTCCCGAGGGCAGGCTCGGCGGCACCGGCCGCGAGTTCGACGCCGAAGCGCTGGCCGGGGGTGGCCTGGGTGAGTGCATTCTGGCCGGCGGCATCGGTCTGGAAAACGTCGCGCGCGCGGCCCAGCTCGGCCCCTGGATGCTCGACGTCAACTCCGGCGTGGAGAAGGCGCCCGGGATCAAGGATGCGGTTCGTATCGAAAACCTTTTTACCCGGCTGCGCAGGTTGCCGGGACGCAGGAGAATGGCATGAACGCTGCACGACGGCAGGGACGTTTCGGCGACTGGGGTGGCCGCTATGTCCCGGAATTGCTGGTTCCTCCGTTGGCCGAACTGGAAGCGGCCTTCGAATCGGCGCGGGAAGACGTCGATTTTCGACGCGAACTGGATGGGTTGCTCTACCACTATGCTGGACGGCCGACGCCGCTGACGCTGTGCCGCAACCTGGCGGCGGACAGCCCGGCCCGCATCTACCTCAAGCGCGAAGACTTGCTGCACGGCGGCGCCCACAAGACCAACCAGGTGCTCGGCCAGGCCCTGTTGGCCAAGCGCATGGGCAAGCGGCGGATCATCGCCGAGACGGGAGCCGGGCAGCATGGCGTCGCCACGGCGCTGGCGTGTGCGTTGCTTGGTCTGCCGGCGCGGATTTATATGGGCGCCAAGGATTGTGCGCGTCAGCAACCGAACGTGTTCCGCATGGAATTGCTGGGGGCCGAGGTAGTGCCGGTGGATACCGGCAGCGGCACCCTCAAGGACGCGATCAACGAAGCCCTGCGCGACTGGGCGGCGAGTTACGCGGATACCCACTATCTGCTGGGTACGGCGGCCGGGCCGCATCCTTTCCCGACCATGGTGCGCGAGTTCCAGCGCGTGATCGGCCGCGAGGCGCGCGCGCAAATCCTTGAGCGCGAAGGACGGCTCCCGGATGCGGTGGTTGCCTGTGTCGGTGGAGGCTCGAATGCTATCGGCCTGTTTGCCGATTTCGTTGGCGACGAGGATGTCCGGCTGGTGGGCGCGGAGCCCGGCGGCGAAGGGGTGGCCACCGGACGGCACGGTGCGACGGTATCCGCGGGGACGCCGGGGATCCTGCACGGCGCCTATACCCATGTAATGCAGGACGCGGAGGGCCGGATCGAAGAGTCCTACTCGGTCTCTGCAGGTCTGGATTATCCGGCCGTGGGTCCTGAGCATGTCTACCTCGCCGAAAGTGGACGCGCCGAGTACCTGGCAGTCACCGACACGGAGGCCCTCGATGCCTTCAAGCTGCTATCCAGCGCCGAAGGCATCATTCCGGCGTTGGAATCCGCCCATGCACTGGCCTGGGCGCTGGCCGAGGCCCGCCGCTGCGAGCGCGAGACGCTCATCCTGGTCGGTCTGTCCGGCCGCGGCGACAAGGATCTCGAGCATGTGCGCCGGGTTCTTGGGGAGGTGGAAGCATGAAGCGTTACGCGGACATGTTCACGGCGCTGCGTGACGAGAGCCGGGCGGCGTTCGTTCCGTTCACGATGCTCGGGTTCCCTGACATGGAGGCCTGTGCCGACCACCTCGAGCTCCTCGCTGAGCATGCCGACGCGCTGGAACTCGGCGTGCCGTTTTCGGATCCAGTGGCGGATGGGCCCACGATCCAGCGTGCGGCGGTGAAGGCGTTAGAGGCCGACGCCGGGCTGGATCGCTGCCTGGATTTGGTTCAGGAGGTGCGTGAACGCCACCCGCGTCTGCCGATCGGGTTGCTGGTCTATGCCAATCCGGTAGTGCATGCGGGCCTGGACGTTTTTTATCGGCGTGTGGCCGCGGCCGGTGTGGATTCGGTTCTGGTGGCCGATGTCCCGAGCGAGGAAGGCGCGCCTTATGCGGCCGCGGCTAAGGCTGCCGGTGTGGCCCCGGTTTTCATCGTCGCCCCCAACACGGGAGAGGAGGCCCTGGACCGCATCGCTGAATTGGGTGCAGGCTATACCTATGTGCTGACGCGAGCCGGTGTGACCGGAACGGAACGTGCCGCCGGCACGCCGGCACGGACGCTCCTGGATGCACTTGAGCAGAGGGGGGCGCCGCCGCCGGTATTGGGGTTTGGCGTTTCTTCACCCGGGCAGGTTCGTGCCGGGGCCGCGGCGGGTGCTGCGGGGGTTATTTCCGGTTCCGCCGTGGTAACCATGCTGGAGCGGTTCGATCGCGGGGAAATATCCCGGAAAGCTTGTTCAAAGTGGCTCGAATCGATGCGCCGGGCGACTTTTTACGGATAAGTAAAAAAATTGTCACCATAGGGCTTCCATTCTCCGTGGGAGCCTGTATAATGCGCCGCTCGCAGCACGACATTCACGAACTTTTCCGTCGCAAAAAATTGTTGACGGCAGCGAAAGTCCGGGTATAATGGTCGGTCTGCGCCGGGGATTTCCGGCAAGCTCTTTTACAACTTGGGTCAAGCAACTTGTGTGGGCGCCCGTGTGGTTGAACGTCAACCATATGAGCGACACAGAAGCCTAGTCAGTGATTAGGAAGCTGGGTCGTTCTTTTCATCTCAAAGCATTCGCTTTGAACTGAAGAGTTTGATCCTGGCTCAGATTGAACGCTGGCGGCATGCCTAACACATGCAAGTCGAACGGCAGCGCGAGAGAGCTTGCTCTCTTGGCGGCGAGTGGCGGACGGGTGAGTAATGCATGGGAATCTGCCTCGTAGTGGGGGATAACCCGGGGAAACTCGGGCTAATACCGCATACGCTCTACGGAGGAAAGTGGGGGATCTTCGGACCTCACGCTATGAGATGAGCCCATGTCCGATTAGTTTGTTGGTGGGGTAACGGCCTACCAAGGCGACGATCGGTAGCTGGTCTGAGAGG
>CAZPJI010000045.1:15356-18068 GCA_964586925.1 uncultured Gammaproteobacteria bacterium | reverse complement strand
GTCGGCAAGCAGTTCGACGTGACGCGCGAGCGCATTCGCCAGATCGAGGCGAAGGCGATCCGCAAGCTCAAGCACCCGTCGCGTTCCGAGCGCCTGCGCAGCTTCCTCGACGAAGAATCGCTCTAAAACAGATCAAAACGACACTGAACCCCCGCCCCGGCGGGGGTTTCTTTTGGTGTGAACGCGCATTCCCGGAGGCCCTTGACACCATGCGGCTCTTAATCCGATCACTGGATCAGGGGCATAAAATCAAGCCCTTTATAATGTCGCCATCACAGCCGAATTTTCATTGATCGTGCCACTCTTCCAAAAGCAGGTACTGCGCCAACTGATTCATTTTGCCGCCGTCGGCGCGGTAGGCACACTCGTCCAGTACCTGGTGCTCTGGATAGGCGTGGATCTGTTGCTGTTGTCCGCAGCGATTTCTTCGGGCGCGGGTTATATCCTCGGATCCATCGTCAATTACGTGCTCAATTACAAATTCACATTCAAGAGCGACAAATCTCACAGAGACGCCGTAACCAAATACTATGCGATCCTGGCGGTCGGCTGGTGCATCAACACAGGTCTCATGTGGCTCCTCGCCGACCACAACGGCCTGAACTATTGGTTCGCCCAGCTCATAGCCACCGGAACGGCGTTTCTATGGAATTTTTCCGGCAGCAAATTATGGGCGTTCAAGCCTTCCCAAGCCTGAGGGATCGTCCCGATCCGGACCCGCAACCGTCATACCGGGTTTAGAGCCAAAAACCATATCAGTTTCAGCATGGCCCGTGGCGTATTACAGGTAGCCGAATGACTCGATGAAAGGCTGCAGGAGCGGATTGATCGCTTCCAGGTAATGAGCGTAATTTTTCCATCTCCCGATGGCATCGGAATATAGGGGCTTTACGACCTGCTGATAGCTTGCTGTTCGAATCCAGCGTTGCGAGGCCGTTTCATAATAGCGATCGAGACCGTCTTCCCATTCGAGCCCCAGGAAATCAAGGAGCCTGGAGCACTCATTTCTGAAATCCCCCACCAGGCTCTCGTACCGGATCTCGTAAATGTTGCCGGGGATGAAGTTCCTGAAGACCTGATAAAGCGCCATAACCCTGGCATATTGCTGCGCGCTGGAGGACAATTCCAGATTGGCCACCATCGCCGGGTTCAGGCTGAATGTCTGAAAATAATTGCTCAACACGCTGTCGCGTGGATCCCGCAGGGCGACAACGATCCTGACTCCCGGGAAGAGACGGGCGTAGATATCGAGGTGCACGATATTGAGCGGAAACTTGTCCACGACAAGACGACGCCCCCCAGGCACACCGCTCACATAGCGGGCAACATTCGCCCAGTATGCCTGTCGGCAGGCTTCAGCATCACGAGAAGTCAACTTTTGCAGTTGCAGTAACTGAGTTTCACTACCGAAGAACCGGTCCTCGATTCCTTCCAGGGTCGGTCTTTCATCTACCGCCTGCAACATCGAATGCGCACTCAATATTTGCTCGAGCAGCGTTGTGCCCGAGCGTGGGAACCCGACCAGTAACACCGGCGAAGGGATACGCTTGCGGGAACTGGCCTCCCGCCACTCGAAAGAGGTCTTATTTCGATACCAGCGGGTGCTGGCTTCAATGCCGGCCTGGAATTTTTCTCCCTCCTTTGCCATCTCCAGGGCTTCAGGAGTTGCGGCTGCAAGGGTATTGTAATGGGTTATGGCCTCCATGGCCTCATCATAAAAACCGAGACGGTCCAACGTTTTCCCCAACCACCCATAGGCAAGCGTAACGCGGGGCCGGCCATGGTCTTTGTTGATGAACTCCTCAAACATGCCGCGGGCCATTTTCAGATGTCCCCGCCGGTATTCCAAACAGGCCTTCATGAAATAGAGCTTCCCGCAAGAAGCATACGGAGTTGATTGCCGATCTTCGACGGCGAGCAAAGTGGCCCAGGCCTCATCAATTTGATTGAGTTTCTCCAGTCGATCCAAAAGAAAAAAAACGGCGTCGAGATTATCGGGATCGGCACACACTGCATTGCGGCCGGCGGCAAGGCTTTCTTCCCCGGCATCGAGTTTGATCAGGTCTTTCGCCAACCGCAGGTAGGCAGACGAAAGCACCCGCAGTGTCTGCTCGTCGTCACACGGAGATTCATCTGCGGCCACGCTTGATCGTTGGCGCTCCAATGTCTCAACAAATGCTTTAAGGACTTCTATGTCATCCATCGCTTATGACCGTGAACCCCGAAGAACCAGACCTATTGTGACTCGCCATGCGCACAGGGCATAGGGTGCGCTCCCTTTGATTGATGGCATCCGCCAACCTCCGGCATGTGACGATTCAGATAACAGGGGGAGGGTGAAGGTCTAGACTCCATCGCAATCGACCATGTACCGTACCCGATTTAACGCTGCAAAATCTGGGACTTAGCAATGTTTTATGCACCCAGAGACTACCATGGAACGGGCCCGAGGTTACTTCGGTCAGTCGACTCTTCTGATAAAGTTGACAACTCATGGGATGATCCGTGATGATAATGATCGATAGCCGCGCAAGGCGTGCTCCGGTGAAAATGGGAGAAGGGATTATGGATAATGTCAGGTCGGAAGGCGGTGGGGAAAAGATCGACGCACGTTTGCCGTACGATGTGCCAGAACTTGTCGATCATGGCAATGTATCCGACATAACGCAAACGGGCGCCACCATTCCCGGGGCCGACGGCCTTTACTCTTGA
>CAZPJI010000045.1:0-15256 GCA_964586925.1 uncultured Gammaproteobacteria bacterium | reverse complement strand
TACTCTTGATAAGACAAGCGACTGGCAGCTGAAACTTCGACTTCAGTAACATGCAACCTCGCAACCGGGGGGGGGCATGCGCGCCGTCGCCTCTGCTTTTCAGCAGTCACGAGTAGAATATATTGCCGCAATGGCTTCACATGAGGAATTCCCATCGTGATTTTCCGTAGCCAGGATGCTATCTGGACCGAGCTCGGGGAACAGGTCTTCGTTCTCAGCATCAGCAAGGGACGATATTACGAATTGAAGGGCATCGGCTCATACATTTGGCAGGCCCTCGAAGAACCCCGGGAACGTGCCGAGCTGACAGCTCGAATCCTGGAACGGTATGCAGTATCTCCCGAACAGTGCGAGGCCGACCTCGGACGTTTCATGGACATGCTTCTCGCCGCAGGCCTTGTTTCGGAATCCACTGGAGCAGCAGCGGACACATGAGCACCTTTGCAGGGCTGGTCGGCTGCGACGCGGCGCGTTTGCAGCAGGCCTCTTCTGCGTGGCAATACCCATACCTGAATCAGGTACTCGAGCGTAATTATCGCTCCGGGAATGCCTTACTGGCCTGCTGGAGCCGCCTGCCCCTAACACGGGCAGATTCTTCCGGCGCCGAACCGTCACATACATGGCAGGTCGTAACGGACAGCCGCCTGGACGGCACGGAAAAGCTCGCCCACGCGCTTCAGCACGACAGATCCGACGCTGTCGACGGGCTGCTGGCAGCAGCGCTCGAGCAATGGGGGGACAGCACCCCGCAACACCTCGATGGGGAGTTCGCCTTTGCGGCCTGGCACCCCGGTCGCGAAACGCTGTTGCTGGGCCGTGATGCCGTAGGCGGCTACCCGCTCTACTACTACCGGATGGAGGACGGCATTGCCTTTGCGACCGATCTGCCGCTGTTGCTCCGTTTGCCGTTCGTCCCTAATTCCCTCGACGGCGCCACTATCACAGCGGTTCTATCCCGAAACCCGCACCGACCCGCATGCTCAACGTATTACGAAGCCATTAAACTGCTGCCAGCAGGTCATCTTTTGTCCTATGACAAAGATGGGTTCTCCGTCCAGCGTTGGTGGCGACCACAAACGATCGAAATTCCCGAACAGAAACCGGAGCAACGGCTGCGTGAGGTGATTACCGCCGCCGTGGAAAAACGCCTGCACGGCGGACACCACGTCGCGGTGCACCTGAGTGGCGGGCTGGACTCCTCTGCCATCGCCTGCATTGCGGCACGCCGACTGAGGTGCGACGGACGCCGTCTCCTCGCGATCAGTTCAGTTTTACCGCACGGTTGGTCCGGCCCCGAAACCGACGAACGCGAGCATATCAGGGCGGTGCTCGCCCAGGAACCCAACATCGACATGCACTGGGTCGAGCTGTCCGAGAACGACGACCCTTTCGCCGCAGCGGTGGAGGGATTCGAGATGCTCGGTCAGCCTCGCTATACCAATGTCCCCCACGCCGAACGAGCGTTCGCCAAGTTGGGGCGCCAACTCGGGGTCGACGTGGTACTCAGTGGTTTCGGCGGCGACTTCTTTGCATCCTGGCGGGGAGCAGGCCTTGTCTGGGCTTTGTTGGGCGACGGCAAATGGGGACGGGCGACAGAGGAAATGATCGCCCTGCACCGGCGCAAGGCGCGTAGCTGGCCGAGACTCATCGGACGCGAAATCATTGCCCCTCTCATGTCGCGCCTCGTCATGTCAGGCGCCGGCGGCAACCGCGCAAGCGCGGCCACTCTCAAGCATCTAGCCTATACTCACCCACATACGCGGATGCATTTCGTCCTCGCCCCCGGCCGCATGGAGCAGGCCGTCAACACCAGCACCCAGTTCTTTGCCCGGGGTTTCGGACAATCGCTGCGCTTCCCTCTGCTGGACCGGCACCTGATTGAATTCATGCTGAGCGTGCCCGCCGAGCAACTGCAACTCGATGGTGAAAACCGCAGTTTATTCCGCAGGGCGATGCAAGGGATTCTTCCCGAATCGGTGCGTCGGCGCCAGGACAAGGGGCCTGCCTTCGATCCCATGATCGCCGCACGGATAGTGGCTGCACGCGAACAGCTGCAGGATTGGGCCGAACGCACCAAAGAGGCTCCGTGCTGGCACTATGTCGACCGTTCGCAGTTCCTGCGTGAATTGGCCGCCGTGCGGCGCTCGGGTCGCGACGGCTGGCAGCCCGGCATGTTTCAGCATGTGCTGACTGGCGGCATGCTAGCCCGGTTCATCGAATGGCAAGCCGCAAGGACGGTACGCTGATGCCGCCCCCGATATTCCGCTACCGTCTTTACGGTCTCGCCATCGACAGCTGCTTCCCACTGCCGGGGGCGCCAACAGCACAACACGCGGAAAAAAACAACGACCTGACGATTACGTGGTCTCCACATGCGGCCGTGCTTGACGGACCAATGAATATCAAGCTTTCATCTAGGCACCCCGGCGCACCTACGATCAGCGTAACCGACGACGGCACACATGTATTGTTCTGGAAGGATGAGATAGCGCTCCTGGTTTCACCAGACGTGCGTTCGCTGCAGGTAGTCTGCCGCGAGGAAAAATTGCCATTCGCACCGGCCCTCATTGTAGGAATGGCGCTCGGTTTTGTCCTGCATCTGCATGACGTGCTCTGTCTGCACGGGACCGTGCTGGGCCGTTCCGGCCACACCATTGTCGTGATGGGAGACAGCGGCAGCGGCAAGTCATCACTCGCTGCCGCGATGGTACGTGCCGGTGCCACTTTCTACTCCGACGACGTGGCCGCAATCAACCATACCCGGGGCAAATATACGGTCCTGCACGGCTGCATGGGATTACGCTTGTGCAGCGATAGCGCACTTGCCCTGTTGAACGAGAAGCCATCGCTCGAAACGGTCCCGTATCTGAATAAATTGCTGTGGGACCTGAGCACCCAAATGCTTCCACAAGAGCCGCCAAAACTGGACGCGCTTTACTGGCTCGCGCCCAGCGAGTCGGCCCGCAAGGTTGAAGCAAGTCCGCCCTTGCCTTCAGGCAAGGCCCTGCAACAATTGATCGGCGCCTGGTATCCGCCGTACTGTAGCCGGTTGTTGAACAGCCGTCGACTCGCACAGATGGCGCAACTGGTAGAGGCGATACCGGTACGCATAATCCGCTACAAAAAGCGCTGGGACAATTTGCCGCATTTGCTGGAACTGCTGGCATGACAAACAACCACAGTCTGCAGCCGATCCTGGACTTCGTATTGCGCGAGCGCGACTGGACACCGTCATCGCGGTTGTCGGCCCTATCCTCCCTGTTGCCCCCGGTGCCGTGTGCCGGATTTGAATTTGATTTCGAACGCCCCGGCCGGGTGGACTTGCAACAACGCATCAGGGGAAAGAGGGAAGTCGAGCGCCTGCGGCACTTCCTCGGGCAGCGTCCGTCATCCGTCCCGAACGACGCGTGGGCGGCCCTGCACCGCTTCTGCCACCATGAGCACGCCGGGGAAATCGCCGAGGAGCTCTGGCTGGAGCTGGACGACGCGCCAGGGCAGGCGCCACCGCTTTCGATCTTCGCCAAGCTGCCGGAGGCGGTTCGCGCAACTCGCTCCGCCGAGGTCAGTGAAACCGCAATCGTGGCCATCCTCAATGCCTTCGGCGTAACACTGCCGGACAGTACCGCACAGACGCTGCACACCTGCCTGCAGGCGTGCCGCGACGGTGCCGGCATCTCGCACCTCGGGATGATGCTGGGCCGCGAGCAGGCACCGCTGCGTCTTGTCATCGAATCGATCCCCGCTTCCGGCTTCGGCGACCTTCTGCGCCGCATCGGTCTCGGCCACCTGGCGACCCGGGTGCAGGACCGCGTCGATACCCTGTTTGTCTACGCGGACAGGATCCGCCTCGCACTTACGCTGAGCGAACGCCTTGAGGAAACTGCCGGCCTTGAATGCTTCATCGGCGAACCCTCCGAAATCGATGCGCGCATGGGCCCACTGTTCGACCTCTTGTCAGGCAACGCCGAGCACACGGAAGAGTTACACCGTCTGCTGCTTACCTGGCCCAAATCGCTAATGCCCCACCAGGTGCGAGAAGGGTGGCCCGGTGTGCTGATCGCGCAAGCCCTCGGCGAGAGCCCCGAGCAGTTGTCGTGGCTGGATTGCCGCATCAGCCACCTGAAACTAAACCTGAACGCCGGCCCAGACGAGCACGCCAAGGCCTACGTCGGCTTTCTTCAGAGGTGTTCAGAAACACCGGCACAGGAGACGGGCGCATCTCCATGCGTCCCGGCGACGGATAACGATGCACTTGCGCGAGGCTGCGACGCTCTCCTGCATGCAAGGACGCAGGCCGGGTGGTGGCTGGATTATCCGGGGTTTGCCGAAGGCACCGCCGACGAATGGGTGACTGCCTACGTTGCAAACGCCTGCCTGGAAACCGGCGACTCCCGATTACACGCGGCCGCCGAACGCGCCTGGGTGTTGTTATCGAAACGTCCCCGCGACGGCTGGGGGTGGAATTTCGTGCAACCGGCCGATGCCGACAGCACCGCCTGGGCGTTACGGCTGGCGCAATCTCTCGACCGTCTGGAAGAGCCGCGCGCGCGGATCGCCAGCAGGTTTCTCGAGCGCCACATCGCCGCCGACGGTGGCGTTGCCACCTACCTGCCCGACAGCCATGGTGAGCGGTTCCCGGCGTTGGACATCAACCCCGGCTGGCACAGCACCCATCTGTGCGTCACTGCGGCCGTTGCCGGCCTGGCGTCGCAGGCCGACGCCCCGGTCGCCTGCCTGCTGCGCTCACAGGAAGCGGACGGAACATGGCGGGGGTATTGGTGGGCGGATCCCGCCTATGCGACTGCAATCGCGACGGCCGCACTCGCTCGCACAACCGAGCCAGACGCGCTCGCCGCAACGAGCCGGGCGGCTGATTGGGCGTACTCGCGACTGGCGGAAGACACCTCTCTGTGCAACGAACCGTTCATCCTGGCACTGCTTCTGCGCATGGCACTGAATACCTCCGCTCCGCCTGATGCAGCTTTGCTGCGACGGATGGCAAGCGCACTCGCCGCAACGCAACAGCACGATGGCCTGTGGCCGGGCTCGGCGCGACTGCTGTTCCCGAATGGAGCGGGCGGGCTGGTCGAAGCGGTCGACCGCCATGGGATATTCACCACGGCTACCGTAGTGGCTGCCTTGACCGCCATCCGCAGCGCGGGATACCTGTCATGAAATTCCTCGAGACAGCCTCGCCGCCTGCGGCGTACGTCGACAAGCCGCACACCTATTTCGCCCGCTGGCGCACGGAGGCCCCCCTGCAATACCTGGAAAACCCCGGACTATGGATGGCCACGTCCTACGACCGGGTCAGCCAATTACTGCGGGACAAGCGCCTGCAAATTACCTCGGGCGGCACGTTTTCCGAACGCTCGCGCCAGTTTCGGATCACCGTCGTCAGACGGTTACGAGCCTATTTCGGAGCCCCTGACGCTCCATTCATCGATGCCACCGTCCGCAATGTCATCAAGGAAAAGCTGGAACAGGCGCTGAACGCTGGCGAAGTGGAGCTGGTCAGCGCTATAGCTCAGGCAATCCCGGGTACCGTGATAGGGCGGCTGCTTGGTATACCCGAGGCGGATCTGCACCAAGTGTGGTCACTCAGCGCGGCTTTTCTAGTGGATTACGACCTGCTGCAAAAGTCCTCCGGCTCAGCCGTGGCCAAAGGAATGGTCGATACCTACTTCCTGCGTCACCTGGCGCTCGCTCGCACAAAACCGGTTTCGCCACTCATGGCGCTGTTGGTAGAGGCACAGCAGACATACGACGTCAGCGACAAAATACTTGCCGATGTCTGCTCGCGCCTGCTTGCCGCAGGTTCCAGCACCACCGCCGGATGCATCGGCAATATCCTGGCCCGTCTGCTGCAGAACTCAACCGACGTCCTTCCCGCGAACCCGAGCCCCCGGCAGTGGGGAGCCCTGATCGATGAACTGCTGCGCCTGGAGACCCCTGTGCTTGGCATGAAGCGGCAAGCCGAACACGACCTGGAACTGTCTGATGGGATCATCAGGAAAGGACAAAAAGTGCTTTTGATAGGTGCTGCCGCCAATCGCGACCCGGCCCACTTCCCAGCCCCGGACACTATCAACCTGGCGCGGGGAGCAGCCACACATCTGAGCTTTGGCCGGGGTGCGATCCACTGCCTCGGCGCCCCACTCGCCCGCAAGGAAATCGGGATTTTGCTCGAACATCTGCTGCCGCTATTGCCCGGCATCGAGGTCATGCATCCGCCGACGTGCAAGGGGGGGTGGCTGTTGCACGAGCCGGCTGAATTATGGGTGAAGATCCGGTGTTCAAAATCATGACGAGAGAGTTTAAAAAAAACCTGGTCGAGTCCTACGACCAGCTGTTCTGCCACCCGGAATTCAGCCTGGACGGGCGAGACGGCAACGGCTTTGGCAATCTTGGGTATTTTGCACCGGGTATCAATGATCTCTGCTCGGCCAACGAGCATCTGATGGACGTGCTGTTGGAACGTATCGAGCATCGGGACGGTCTGGTGCTCGATGTCGCCTGCGGCATCGGTGGCACTACCCGTTGCCTCACCAAGCGATTCCCGGCCTCGAGTATCCATGGAATCAATATCTCGGAAAACCAGCTCCAACTGTGTCGGGAACGCGTACCGGGCGCCCACTTCCACCTGATGGAGGCGGAGCGGATGGCCTTCCCCGAAGCCATGTTCGGCACCGTAATCAGTGTCGAGGCCGCCATGCATTTCAAGGGGCGCAGGGAATTTCTGTCAGAGACCATGCGCGTCCTCGAACCGGGCGGCGAAATCGTCATCACGGATATGCCGTTTTACGCTGAACCGACGGCATTCCCGACAGTGCTGGGCGGTCAGGAACTCTTTCCAGACATTGACGCCTACCGCGCCTTGTGGGAGTCCTGCGGGGTAATCGACGTCGACATCGAAGACGTCTCCAAGCCCGTATGGCACGACTTCTGTGCCCATGTGCAAAATGCCGCGTTGCATGATCGACTGGCGGGTCTGGTCACTGACGCAAGATTCCAGAAGCGACTGGATATCGCCGCCAAGATACGGGCCCTTCCGGTACTGGCCTACGTGATCGTAAAGGGACGTAAACCGAATTCGGCGGCATAACCCGAAAGGACGAAATCAGTGCCTGAATCACCCATATTTCACCTCAAACGCTACGCGGATGTACGTGCTGCTCTCCTGGATATACGCATGGACATACACAAACCCGTGGCCATGCCCGAGGAAGAAGAACAATCCAGAGCCGCCGCAGACCCTTCGCGAAAAGCCCGCTCCCGCCGCATCGGCTTCCTGTCAACTATCCTGGCAAGGCACCTCTCTTCAGCCTCACTTGCGCCGCTTGCTGCCCAAGTGAGCACCCTGGCAAACGAATTGCTCGCGCAGGGGCACCAGCGCGGGGGCATGGACCTGATTGCCGATCTCGCCTATCCACTGCCGTTGATGGTGATGCAGGACATTCTGGGCCTGCCTCGCGCCGAGATCGACCATTTGCAGCCCTTGTTCACCACCATCACGGCCGGCCACGACATAGATAGCAGTGATGCGCAGCGCCAGGCGGCAAGGTTCGCGTTGCTTTCAATGAGCCATTGGCTGACTCCGCAGCTCAAAGCCTCGGACTCTCCTCTGGTTACGGCGATTCGCACTGTTGCCGAAGAAGCCGACATGGAACAGATGGTCCCGTACTGGTGCAGCATGCTGCTTTTCGCGGGCAGCACCACCACACGGGACTTCATCGGCAACACCCTCGCGCGGCTGATCGAACATCCCGGCGAAGCCGAGCAACTGCGGCGTGAACCGACTATACTCGACAGCGCAATCGAAGAACTGTTGCGGGTCGAGGGGCCGGTAAAATCGGTCGGACGAGTGGTACGTGAAGAAATGGCAATCGACAGTAAGACACTACCATGCGGCACAATAGTGCAGCTTCACCTGCACGCGGCTAATCGAGACCCCAGCATTTTCGCAGAGCCGGAGCGTGTCGATTTCACGCGACATCCCAACCCGCATCTCGCCTTTGGCCTGGGCGCCACCCGCTGCCTGGGTGCCAATCTCGCGCGTTTTGAAGTCCGCACCGTGCTTACCACCGTCTTGCCGCTGTTGCCACACATGCGACTCGCCGCGACGCCGGAATGGAGCACGAGTAATGTATTACGCGAACGGACCCGGCTAGCAGTCGCCTTCAACTGAGCGTTGGGCATTCCCATGCCGCACGGCCATGCGAAGCTGGAAATCATTACGGAACGCCAGTTGCAGCGCTGCCGCGTCGAAGTTGAAGCCCAGCTCTGCACCCAGTGCCACCAATTCATCGAGATCAAACGTCTCTTCCCGAAAGGCGCGAACCAGCTCGGGCCGCCGCTTGACCTCGACAACAAAACGAATGGCCTGGCCTAGCCTCTCTGCGATCTGTGCCTGCGGCGCGTCCGATGGCTCCATCTGCAATCCATCCGGTTTTTCAATTATCAGGACCAATATTCGGGCCTGAACGAGTATACAAGAGCCTCCTATATCGAATAAGTCGGAAACGACGGGAAAAGGCTTCAGCCGAGTTGAGACGGAAGCGTGATCGGGTTCATACTGGAGTGCCGTCCCGCGGAGTGGTCCATGAGCAACAACGACGCGCCCGCCGGCCCGGATCTGGCTGCTGGCATTCCCGTCTCCGACCTGAAAGGAAACGAGACTCTACTCGGCCATGTGGGCGACGACGAAGTCATACTCGTTCGCCGCGGCGATAAGGTGTACGCGGTCGGGGCCCACTGTACGCATTACCACGGGCCGCTCGCGCAGGGGCTCGTGGTCGGCGATACGGTGCGCTGCCCCTATCATCACGCCTGCTTCAGCCTGCGCAACGGCGAGGTGCTCGGCGCGCCGGGCATGCGGGCCTTGCCGTGCTGGGAAATCGAACGCTCGGGCGACACGGTGCGCGTCGGCAAACGCAAGCCGGCCACCGAAAAGGGCGCCTGGTCACCACCGGATCCCTCGGCGCTTCCGGGCAAGATCGTGATCGTCGGAGCCGGCGCCGCCGGTAACACGGCCGCGGAGACCCTGCGCTGGCACGGCTACCAGGGAAGCATCTCGCTCCTCGAAGGCGGCCCCGACCTGCCGGCAGACCGTCCCAATCTCTCCAAGGATTACCTGGCCGGAGATGCACCGGAAGACTGGGTTTCGCTGCATGACGAAGACTTTTATAAACGACACGACATCAAATTGCTGCGCAACTGCGAAGTGGAAGGCATCGACGCGAAGCGGCACAAGGTTGAACTCGCGGACGGCGGCACGCTGGACTATGACAAGCTGCTGCTTTCGACCGGCGCGGAAGCGATCCGCCTGCCGATTACCGGCGCAGACGGCGGTCATGTGCATTACCTGCGAACCACCGCCCATAGCCGCGCCATCATCGCGGCCATTGAAAACGGCGCGAAACGGGCGGTCGTCGTCGGCGCCAGTTTCATCGGTCTGGAGGTGGCAGCCTCCCTGATCAAGCGCGGCCTGAAGGTGCACGTGGTCGCACCCGAGAAAATTCCACTTGAACGCGTATTCGGCAACGTGTTGGGCCAATTCGTGCGCTCACTGCATGAATCAAAGGGTGTGCAATTTCATCTCGAGCACGGTGTCCGGCGCATCGGCGAAAGCACCGTCGAGCTCGATGACGGCTCCGGACTCGACACCGATCTGGTCGTCATCGGCGCCGGCGTGCGCCCGGCCACCCGGCTGGCCGAAGAGGCGGGTCTCGCTGTCGATCACGGGGTCATAGTCAACGAATACCTGCAAACCGGCAACCCGGACATTTATGCCGCGGGAGACATCGCTGCCTGGCCGGACGCCGCGACGGGTGAGCGCATCCGCGTGGAACACTGGGCGGTGGCCCAGCAACAGGGGCGCATTGCAGCCCGCAACCTGCTCGGCGCCGCAGAACCCTACCGCCAGGTGCCCTTTTTCTGGAGCCGGCACTACGACGTCAGCCTCAACTACGTCGGCCATGCCACGCAATGGGACCGTGTTGAGCAAGAGGGTGACCCGGAGAAACACGACTGCGCCTTCACCTATTACCTGGATGGGAGACGACGGGCGGTGGTCAGTATTTTTCGCGACCGCTTCAGCCTGGAGGCCGAAGCTGACATGGAGGTAGAAATGACAGGCTGACACAAAACTGTCATATCCCGCACACACAATTGATTGTTGCCCCGAGACGCTCAAGAGACAAGATGCCCCCGTACGACCCCGCTCATTTCATCAACCCCTGGCTCAGCCTGATCAATTTCAATGCGCGCGTGCTGGCCCAGGCAGAAGACCCCGAGGTGCCCCTGCTCGAGCGGTTGAAGTTCCTGTGCATCTTCTCGACCAACATGGACGAGTTCTTCGAGGTGCATGTGGCAGGCGTGCGCCAGCGCGCAGCGCTCGGTGCGACCGATACGGGGCCGGACGGCGTACAGCCGGCAGACGTCCTGCAAGCCATCAGCGTCCGCGCGCACGAACTGGTGCTCAACCAATACCGCATCCTCAACGAGCAGTTGATCCCCGAACTTGCAAGCAACGGCATCCGCTTCCTGCGCCGCCAGGTGTGGACGCCAGAACAACGCGCCTGGGTCGAGAGCTACTTCCGGCGAGAACTGATGCCGATCCTCAGCCCGCTGGCCCTGGATCCCGCACACCCTTTCCCGCGGATCCTGAACAAAAGCCTCAACTTCATCGTGTCCGTCAAGTCGCCCGACGCGTTCGGCCGCTCCATCGAATTCGCGGTCGTACAGGCACCGCGCGCATTGCCGCGGCTGGTGCGGTTGCCGCAGGGTGTCGCCGGCGGTCCGTGCGATTTCGTGTTCCTGTCTTCGATCATTCACGCGCACGTCGCCGAACTCTTCCCGGGTATGCGCGTGCAAGGGTGCTACCAGTTCCGCGTAACACGCGACAGCGAGCTGTTCGTGGACGAAGAGGAAATCGACGACCTGCTGCGCGCCGTGCAGGGCGAATTGCCTTCGCGCCGTTACGCTGAAGCCGTGCGACTGGAAGCCGCCGATCACTGTCCTGAAGAATTGACACGCTATCTCCTCAAACAGTTCGAGCTCGGCGAAGACGCACTGTTCCTCGACCCCGGCCCGGTCAACATCAACCGGCTGATGATGCTCTATGATCTGGACCGCCCGGACCTGAAGTACCCGCCGTTCACGCCGTGCATACCGCCCGCACTGGCTCCCGGCAGCAACATTTTCAACGAGATCCGCAAGCAGGACCAGTTACTGCATCACCCCTACGACAGCTTCCTGCCGTTAATTGAATTCCTGCGCCAGGCCGCGGCAGACCCCCAGGTCATGGCCATCAAGCAGACTCTGTACCGCACCGGCGCCGAGTCGGCCATCGTCGATGCGCTGGTCGAAGCCGCCCGTGCCGGCAAGGAGGTCACCGTCGTCGTGGAAGTGCGCGCGCGCTTCGACGAGGCGGATAACATCGATCTCGCCAACCGCCTGCAACAGGCCGGTGCACACGTCGTCTACGGCATCGTGGGTTACAAGGCCCACGCCAAACTCATCCTGGTGGTACGCCGGGCAGACGAAGGCCTGCGTCATTACGCACACCTGGGCACCGGCAATTACCATCCGCGCACTGCGCGGTTATACGAAGACTACGGCCTGTTCACCTGCGACGAGGCGATCTGCAACGATGTGCACAACGTCTTTCTGCAACTGACCAGTCTCGGCAAAGTGGCGCAGGGGCAAAAGCTGCTGCAATCCCCATTCGACCTGCATCGCTCGGTGCTGGAGAAAATCGAACGCGAAGCTGGCCATGCCCGCGAAGGCCGCCCGGCGCGCATCATCGTTAAAGTGAACAACCTGACGGAAGCCAAGTCGATCGATGCCCTCTACGCCGCCTCCCAGGCCGGCGTGCAGATCGATCTGATCGTGCGCGGCATGTGTTGCCTGCGGCCGGGACTGGTCGGAATTTCCGAGAACATCCACGTGCGGTCGGTCATTGGGCGATTCCTCGAGCACTCGCGCGTCTACTATTTCGAGAACGGCGGCGAGCCGGAACTCTACTGCGCCAGCGCCGACTGGATGCCGCGCAATTTCTTCCGCCGCGTAGAAGTCGCCTTCCCGGTCACCGAGCCTGCTCTACGCCAACGCATCATCGGCGAGCTTCAACTCTACCTCGATGACAACACGCAGGCCTGGACACTGGACGCCGACGGCAACTACACACTCTTGGTTCCCGACGGCCAACGCGCCGTGAGCGTGCAGCAGGCACTCATGAAACAGTCGGCAAAAGACGGCAACCACTAACCCCGTCATTCAAAAAGGTCCCGAGCGAAATGCGTCCGACGGCCCTTGGGAAAACCCTCGGAACGGCGCAACTCAAAAAACAAAATGGCTTTCCCCTTTGCTCGCATAGCGAGGAAGGGGGAGCCGGAGGGGGATTCGAAAGAAAATCGCGGCGAAGATCGCCGCTCCCACAAGAGATGATGGGGAACCAGCCTGCGATTTTCCACCTGATCATTGCGGCCATAGCGGGCGTTGCGTCGTTGCGTCGTTGCTTCGTTGCGTCGTTGCGAGAATTTCAATCAGACAAAGTGCAATTTGAATTTCACGACCTTGAGGGCGCGCGCTTCTTCCATCAGATCCGTTGCGGTCAGTGGATGCTCATCCAGCCAACCGGGTGGAAATTCGAGAGTCAGAGACGACGGAGCACTTTCGGCACGCGGACGGACGGGCGACGTCGCCTTGCGCCCCCGGTGCAGCAGAACGGCCAAGCGCAGTGCTATGGCCAATAGCCGTCCCGCCTTGCGGAAACGGGGCGGCAACGATTCAAACACGTCCAGGTTCAGACGCCCGCGATGAGAGCGGATCAGGGCGGCGACCAACGCCTGTTCGGCCCGGGAAAAACCCATCAGATCGGCGTTCTCCACGATATAGGCGCCATGTTTGTGATAACCGGCATGGGACACGCCGAGCCCGATCTCATGGAGGCGTGCCGCCCAATCGAGGTACGCGGACAACGGCTCGACCTCCGGCGATTCACGCACGAAACTCGCGAGCAGCAATGTGGCCGTCACCGCGACCCGTTCGGCCTGCTCAAGATCCACACCGAAGCGCTCCGCCATCATGCGCACGCTCTGCGCGCGGATATCCCGATGCTCGCGCCGCTCTGCGAAATCCAGCAAGAGGCCTTCGCGCAACGCGGCGTCTGACACGTCCATGCTATCGATGCCCAGCACCTCGAACAATGCGGCCAGGATGACGGTGCCGCCCGGCAGGACATCGCGCCGCCGGGCGCTCAAGCCCTTGAGCTTGAGACGCTTCGCACTCTTGCTCGTGCGCAGGGTTTCACACAGCCGTTTCAGTCCTTCGCGCGTAATCGAGAAACCGGACCAGCCCTGCGCTTCCAATACCTTCTGAATCGCCCGCACCGTGCCCGACGCACCGATTGCGTGCTGCCACTGTTGGCTCATGAAAAGATCCGCGTAAGGCTCTACCTCTCGCTCCGCGTGCAGCAGAGCGGCACGCCAGGCCTTTTCGCCCATCTGTCCGTCTGGGAAGAAATGTTCGGACAAGGTCACGCAGCCCAGCGGCAGGCTCTCCATCAGGCGCGGCTGCGCCAGATGCCCAGCAATGATCTCCGTGCTGCCACCGCCGATATCGGCCACGAGGCGGCGGGACTGCTCGCCGGTCAGGCCGTGCACCACACCGGCATAGATAAGCCGCGCTTCCTCCACACCCGAAATGATTTCGATGGGATGGCCGAGAGCATTTTCCGCGTCCGGAATCACCTTGTCGGCATTGACCGCATCGCGCCAGGTATTGGTGCCCACGGCACGCACCTGTTCGCTGGGGAGACCGCGCAAACGCTGGCCAAAGCGGGCCAGGCACTCGAGGGCGCGCTCACGGGCAGCCTGGTCGATTGCGCCGTCCGCATCCAGGCCCGCAGCCAGGCGCACGGGTTCGCGGAGCTTGTCGATGATCTGAAAACCCGAACCCTCGATGCGTGCAATCAGCAAGTGAAAGCTGTTGGAGCCAAGATCGACCGCCGCCACAATCGTGTCTTCTCCGGCTTCCGGGGCTTGCACCTGATTCACGCCTGTGTGCTCCATCGATGAAACGCCTGGGTCCGCTGCCTGTCGGGCCTCAAACTAACACGGAGCGAGGGAATCGAGGCAGATATGCTGGCCGCCAAAAAGCGATCCGCCGGCACGAAACCGGCGGATCTCCCCGCCGATAGATGGCTATCACGACTAGGGAAACACGCAGCCATCACCGGGCGGGTAACCGTCCAGGGCAGGGCTCTGCATAAGGTCTCCCACCCGTGAAGCAGACTTTAAAAAAGCGATATGTCAGCTTTGTTAAACGGCGTAAATCCGCTATTGGCAACCCTCGCTGCGATTAACTTTGCGCGTCCGCGAACGCCTGCTGACGCCAGGCTTCGTAAAGCACCACGGCTACCGAATTCGAAAGATTCAGGCTGCGATTGCCTGGCCGCATGGGAATCGTGAGCCGATGATCGGGAGCGGCCAATAAGCGTATATCGCTAGGCAGGCCGCGCGTCTCGGCACCGAACACGAAGGCGTCGCCTGGCCGGTAATCCGGTTCCGTGTAGCGTCGGGTGGAATGCGAGGAGAGCATGAACATGCGCGCAGGATTAACCGCACCGATGAAGGCGTCGAAATTCTCGTGCTCGTGAACTTCGCTCATATGGTGGTAATCGAGCCCCGCGCGGCGCAACTGGCGGTCCTCCAACGTGAAGCCCAATGGGTGCACGAGGTGCAGACGCGCCCCCATATTGGCTGCAAGCCTTATGATATTGCCTGTATTCGGCGGGATTTCAGGGTGAACAAGCACAATCTCGAACATGCGGATTCCACGGACAACGATCCGCTCAAGATGCAGTTTCTGGGCCTGGAGTTCAACTCCCCGCTGGTCCTGCTCTCCGGCTGCGTGGGTTTCGGCCACGAATACCCCCGCGTCGCGGGCTTTTCCCACGCCGAGGTCGGTGCCGTGTGCCTAAAGGGCACCACCGGTTCCGCGCGGCTCGGCAACCCCGCGCACCGCGTCTACGAGACCCCGATGGGCATGCTCAACGCCATCGGACTGCAGAATCCGGGCGCCGAGGCCGTCGTGCGCGACATCCTGCCCACCCTCGATCCGGGAGAAACGCGCTGGATCGCCAATGTCTCCGGCGCCACGATCGAGGAATACGCCGAGGTCTGCCGAATCTTCGAGGACTCGCCGATCGACGCCATCGAGATCAACATCTCCTGCCCCAACGTCAAGGAAG
>CAZPJI010000044.1:0-18310 GCA_964586925.1 uncultured Gammaproteobacteria bacterium | reverse complement strand
CCGATTCAGGACTTGCGGCTGTTGCTCTCAAAATGGTCATTCACGAACTTTCGACCCACGTACCCGAAGCCCTGATTCCATTTGGCCGAATACATTCAGTGGAATAACTCGACACCCGTTTGGGGCCCACTCAAAACCGATCCGAGTTGGCACATGATGCCGAAGTCAGGGCCGGCGCAAGGCGATGAACGGGAGCACCAAGGCAAGGACGAGGCAACCGCCGAAGGCGTAAACCATCAACGGATACAACGTGAACCCGGGAAGCAACAACTTCACGCTGCCGAACGTCGACGCCAGCGCGAACAACGCTGTGTATGTCGCGATGGCGAGCACCAGGCCTGGAGCGGCACGCTTGACCGGTCGATCAGCGCCTATGGAAGGTTCGCTGCGTGCCGGCAGCCAGACCGACAACCCAATCATAAGTGCCACCGAGACCACGAGCGCGACAAGGTCGGCAATCGGCCCCCAGCCCGCGATCATCAGTCCCGCGCCGACAGCCAGACCGACGGCTATCGACCAGAACGCGGCACCGGCATGTGCGCGGCGCCAGATCAGCCCGAGCACCAGTGGGGCGAGGAGAGCAATGTTGACGGCGCTGTTGACGATCAGCAGTTGCAGGATGCTTTTAACGCCCAGCGCCCCGACGATTCCGACCAGGCCGAGCGCTATCTGCACGCCGAAACTCAAATAGACGGCGCGGCGCCCGGTGAAGCGGTGTCCGAGGTAACGGTCGATCACGTCGAACTGCACGATGGAGGCGATGTTGTTGATCGCGGCATCGCCCGTCGAGAACACCAGCGCAAGGCCGCCGAGCAGGAAGAGCACCGCCGCCCAGGTCGGAAACAGGTGCACCACGAGCCGGGTCGCGGCCTGATCGGGCGCGATGGCGGGCATCAGGTGGAAGGCGATCATGCCCATGATGCCTGAGCCGATGGCGAAGGGAATCCACAACGCCGGGAAGCCGCACATGGCACGCGCCGCACTGCGATCATCGCGGGCGGAGAACATGCGCTGCCAAAGTATAGGGTTGGCGATCGCGAGCGCGGCGAGCGTGAGGAAGAAATCGAGCATATGCACCGGCCCCCAGGCGAGCACGTTTCGCTGTCCGGCTCCGAGGTGGTGTACGAAGTTGGAAAGATTCACGTCTTTGGCGGCCAGGGCCAGGCTGACGGCCACGGCCAGCCCCGCGATCATCAACTGGTAGACATGCGCGCGCGCCGTGCCCTCGTATCCCCCCAATGCCGTGTAAAGAATCAACACGCCCCCACCCAGGAGGATCGAGGGGGTCGTACCTATATTGAGCAACGAGTCGAGAACGATACCTATGGCGACGACTACGGAAACGACACCGATAATGCTTGCGAGCAGGACCGTCACGAGCGCGGCCAGGCGCGTGCGTTCATCGTAACGCGCGCCATAGTATTCGACCAACGTCACTCCACGCGGAAGGGAGGCACGCATGCGCGAAATCAGGTTGACCGGCCACACAAAGAACAGGATCGGCAACGCCACGCCCAGCGCATACCAGATGGGTCCGGACAAGCCGTACTTGAACCCGCTTTCGGCCGCCGCGAGCAGCGTGTAGTTACTGGCATAGACGGCGACGAGCGTAGCGATCAGCGCCCCCGTTCCGAAGTTGCGATGGCCAACGTAGGCAACTTCTTCCGCTTCCGAGCCGGTGCGATTCTTCAGAAAGTTACGCAGGTTCCAACCGAGCAGGCCGAGAAAATACACACCGACGACGATGACCACTTCCTTGCGCACCCGCATTCTCCTGCCGACATGGCGAAGCCCGATTATGCCTGATGCCCCGCGAGTGCAGCCTCGTGGGCACCCAAGCCTGATGCCGGAGAGTCTTTCCGCTTTACGGGTATTTGCAAGAACGGCTATGGTATCCACTCGCCAAAGACCTGCCGATCATGCCCCTGAACACGCGACTGCTCCCGGCCTTTTGCCTGCTCCTGACGATGGGCGCGGCCTGCGCTGCGCCGACCGGGAAAACCGCAACGCCAGCCGCTTCAAGCACGCGCGCGCCGATCTCCGTCGGCATCAAGGTAGCACCACCGTTCGTCATCAAGCATGACGACGGCACCTACGGCGGGATCAGCATCGAACTCTGGCGGCGCATCGCCACGGACCTGCATCTGCGTTACCGGCTGCATGAAACAGATCTCCAGGGCCTGCTCGACAAGACGCAAGCCGGGCAATACGACGTAGGCATCGGTGCAATCACGGTCACGGCGGCACGCGAGAATCTGCTCGACTTCTCCCATCCTTTCTATACCACCGGCCTGGGCATCGCGGTGCCCCTGCAGCACCGGACCGCCTGGCTCGAGGTATTGCGCAAGCTGTTTTCGTGGCAGTTCGTCTCGGTCATTTTGCTGCTTGCCGCCCTGCTGCTGGCCGTCGGCATGCTGGTGTGGTTTTTCGAGCACCGGCGTAACCCGGACATGTTCGGTGGGAAGGCGTCGCGCGGCATTGGCTCGAGTTTCTGGTGGGCCGCGGTCACCATGACCACGGTGGGCTACGGTGACATGGCACCGCGCACGTTGGGCGGCCGCATCATCGGCCTGGTGTGGATGTTCACCAGCGTAATCGTCATTTCGAGTTTCACGGCAGCTATCGCGACATCGTTGACAGTCAGCAGCATTTCACAGGCGATCCGCAGCCCGCGCGACTTGCAGCACCGCGTCGTTGCCACCGTGGCCGACTCCACTTCGGCGAAGTATCTCGCCTTCCATCACATCACGGCACGCAACTATCCCGACGTGCAGGCGGCGTTGCAGGCCGTCGCCGAAAATCGGGCCGATGCCATCGTATACGACACGCCCATCCTGCGTTATTACGTCAACCAGTCCTATGCGAACCGGCTCAAAGTCCTGCCGGGAACGTTCGAGCGCCAGGATTACGCGTTCGCCATGCCGCTCTCCAGTCCGCTGCGCAAACCGATCAACGAACAACTGGTCAAGATCATCCAGGCCCCTGGGTGGCAGCGGGTGCTGGAAACCTACCTCGGGTCGAATTGACCATATAGGCATATTGACATATCGCAATTTGGCGATACAATGTCTTGTATGGATGAGGTAGCGGTCTTCAAGGCGCTCGCGAATGAGTCACGGCTCAAGATCCTGCATTGGATGCGGGAGCCTGACAAGCATTTCGGTCCGGCGCCCAACGGCGAATGCCGGGAGAAGCGCGTGTGCGTGGGCGAGATCCAGAAGAAACTCGGTCTCTCACAATCGACCGCCTCGCAGTACCTGGCCCAGCTGCAACAAGCCGGCTTGATCGAAGCCCGCCGCTGTGGGCAATGGACGTTCTATGTCCGCAACGAAGAGGTGCTCAAGCAGCTGGCGGATTTATTGGAACAAAAACTGTAAGGAATAGGCGTTTTTTTCGACCAATATATCGAGATTCTTGAATATATAGACATTTCTCTTAATAGATGGTTATAAGGAGATCCTAATGTACGAATTGCAGCCCCTGTTAACCCCCGTCACCGTCGGAGCCTATTCGCTGCCCAACCGCATCGTGATGGCCCCGATGACCCGCAGCCGGGCGGACAATCCGGGACGCGCGCCGACGGCCCTGCACGCCCAGTACTATGCCCAGCGCGCCGGCGCCGGCCTGATCATCACCGAAGCGAGCCAGGTTTCGCCGCGAGGCGTGGGTTACATCAACACGCCCGGCATCCACTCCCGCGCCCAGATCGAAGGCTGGCGCAAGGTGACCGAGGCCGTTCATGACCAGGGCGGGCACATCTTCATCCAGCTCTGGCACGTGGGACGCATTTCGCATCCGGATTTCCACGGCGGTGAACTACCGGTCGCCCCATCGGCCCTGAACCCGAACAGTCAGGCCTTCACTCCCGATGGGCTCAAGGATACGGTCACGCCCCGTGCCATGACGACGAATGAAGTCCGCGCCACAGTGCAGGATTTCGTGAAGGCGGCCAGGAACGCGATGGAAGCCGGCTTCGACGGCGTGGAAATCCACGGCGCGAACGGCTATCTCGTCGAACAGTTCCTGCGCGACTCAAGCAACCAGCGCGACGATATCTACGGCAGGAGCATCGCCAACCGCGCGCGCTTCCTGTTCGAAATCGTGGAAGGCATTTCCGAAGCCATCGGACGCGAACGCATCGGTGTGCGCCTGTCTCCCGGCAACACGGGCAACATCGGCCCGGATAGCGACATGGCAGCGCTGTATGACTTCGTGATCGGCGTACTCGACAATTACCGGATCGCGTACCTGCACCTGTTGGAGAACACGAATTCAGATGCCAACGAGCCCAATCGCATTGCCGACGTCACGAGCCGTTATCGCACCGTCTATCACGGCACCCTAATCGCCAACAACGGCTACGACCGCAGAAGCGGCAATGCAGCCATCAGCCGCAGCGAAGCCGATCTGGTGGCTTACGGTCGCCCCTTTATCGCGAATCCCGACCTGCCACAGCGCTTCCACCTGCGCGCTCCGCTCGCCGACGGCGATCCGGATACGTTCTATCAGGGAGGCGCGCGTGGTTTCGTCGATTACCCGCTGCTTCGACCGGCAGCGGCATGAAGAGCCAAGTCCCTCATTAACCACTCACATCAACTCAAGGAGGTTTTATGAAACTCTATTACATGCCAGGTGCCTGTTCGTTGGCCGACCACATCACGCTGGAATGGGCCGGCGAGTCCTATGACACGAAAAAACTCAGCCACGACGACTTAAAAGAAGATGAGTACCTGAAGATCAATCCCCTCGGCGCCGTGCCGGCACTTGAGTTGGAGGACGGCGTACTGACCCAGAACTCGGCCATCCTCCATTACCTGGCCGACAGCCACCCGGACGCCAAACTGGCCGGCGACGGCACGGCGAAAAGCCGGGCCGAAGTTAACCGCTGGCTGGGTTTTCTCAATTCCGATTTGCATCCCGCGTTCGGCCCCCTATTCGGCGCAACAGGCTATCTGAGTGATGGAAAAGCCATCGAGGAGACCAAGGAAAACGCCAGAAAAAAACTCCGTGGACTTTTCGAGCGTGCCGACAAACAGCTCGCCGGCAAGGACTGGCTGACTGGTACCCGCTCGATTGCAGACCCTTACCTGTTCGTGGTGACACGCTGGGCCAAGGCGATGAAGATCGATCTTTCGGGGCTCGAGAACCTGCAGCGTTTCTTCAAACGCATGCATGAGGACGCCGGCGTAAAGCGTGCACTGGAGGCCGAAGGTCTCGTCTGATGCCTATCGCTTCTGCCTGTCACGCCCGCAGTCCATGCGGGTGTGACAGAATGAAGTAATAGATACGGGAGATAGCGGCGACATGCCACAAAACAAAACCGCATTGCGCCACCTGCTGCCTTTCTTATGGGAATTTCGTGGACGTGCACTGATCGCTGTCGTCTTCCTGATCCTCGCCAAGCTCGCCACCGTCGCCATACCGATGGTGCTCAAGCACATCGTGAATGCGCTCAATGTGCACGACGGCATGCTGGTGCTTCCGCTGACGTTACTGATCGCCTATGGAGCACTGCGCTTCGCTTCGACACTATTTGGCGAGCTGCGCGACCTGGTATTCGAGTTTGCTGCACTGCGCGCCGTGCGCCGCATTGCTCTCAGGATATTCCGCCACTTGCACGACCTCGACCTGGCCTTCCACCTGGAACGCCAGACGGGAGGTTTGTCGCGCGATATCGAACGCGGCACACGCGGCATTAATTTCATCTTGAGCTTCATGCTCTTCAACATCCTCCCGACACTGCTCGAAATCGGCCTGGTGACCGGCATCCTGCTTTGGAATTTCTCCATCTGGTTCGCTGTGATCATTCTTGTTGCCGTGGTCCTGTTCATCGCCTATTCGGTCGTCGTCACCGAGTGGCGTATGCGCCACGTGCGCCGTATGAACGAGCTGGACTCCAAAGCGAACACTCGTGCCATCGACAGCCTGATCAACTACGAGACCGTAAAATATTTCACCAACGAGGAATACGAAGCCGAACGCTACGACGCGCAAATGGTCAACTGGGAGAAGGAAGCCCTCAAAACCCAGTATTCGCTCTCCACGCTCAACAGCGGCCAGGCTCTGATCATCGCACTAGGCATTACAGCCATGATGCTGCTCGCCGGCTACCAGGTGGTACACAAGCAAATGTCCATCGGCGATTTCGTCATGGTCAACGCCTACATGGTGCAATTGTTCCTGCCTCTGAATTTCCTGGGCTTCGTCTATCGCCAGATGAAGCAGGCCTTCGTGGACATGGAGCGGATGTTTTCACTGCTCGACCGCAGCACGCAGATTGCTGATCCACCCGATGCCGCGGAGCTGAAAATCAAGCACGGGGAAGTGTGCTTCGACCACGTGCATTTCGGTTACGGCCCCGAGCGTGAAATATTGCACGATGTCAGCTTTACAGTGCCCGCCGGAAGCAAGGTCGCCGTAGTCGGCCCAAGCGGCGCCGGAAAATCGACGATCGCACGCCTGCTGTTCCGCTTCTACGACGCAAGCACCGGAGGCATACTGATCGACGGCATCGACATTCGTTCGGTCACGCGCGACAGCCTGCGTAAGAACATCGGCATCGTGCCCCAGGACACGGTCCTGTTCAACGACACGCTCTACTACAACATCGCGTACGGCAATCCCGAAGCCACTCGTGCCGACGTGGAACAAGCTGCGGCAATGGCCAATCTGAAACCGTTCATAGATTCGCTGCCCGCGGGTTACGACACCCTGGTCGGCGAGCGCGGGCTGAAGCTATCCGGCGGCGAAAAGCAACGCGTTGCCATCGCTCGCGCCATCCTGAAGAATCCGCCGATACTGGTCTTCGACGAAGCGACTTCGAGTCTCGACTCGGAAGCAGAACAGGCCATCCTGGGCGCACTGCGCATGCTGGCCCGGACGCGTACCAGCCTGGTCATAGCACATCGGTTGTCCACGATCGTCGATGCCGACGAAATTATCGTTCTGGAAAACGGCCGTGTCGTCCAGTACGGCACGCACGCGGAACTACTGCGGGCAAAAGGTCTTTATGCCCGGCTCTGGGAACTGCAACAAGCCGAAGAAGAACAGGAGGAAACCGTTGCCCACCCGGAGAACGTGCCGGCTTCCTGAGCGGGTTGGTTGGGGCAGTAATATCCTGTCCTGACTGCCTGACCACGAAAACCGGGCAGCATCAGGTTCCGATAAGAATTATTCTTATTCTCAAAATTCTCTGCTTATGACTCAAGTCAAATGCCGACCTCCCGAATTGGGCGACACTGTCGCCCGGAGAAGGACGGCAGTGCATCCCATGAAAAACATACTCGAACTGGCCAAGCGTTACGACGTTCGCGCGCCGCGCTATACCTCCTATCCGACCGCGGCCGACTTCCATGAGGACCTCAGCCCTACGGAACGTGAGGACGCCATTTCACGAACCAATAATGATCCCGTGCCGGCCCCGACCGCACTATACCTACACCTGCCTTTTTGCCACTCGTTGTGCTTTTACTGTGGATGCAACAAGGTCATCACGCGTAACACTGAAAAAACCAGCAAGTACCTGGACCAGATTGCACAGGAAGCAACCAAAGTAGCCCCTTTCCTCGCACCGGACCGCTGGGTTACGCACGTGCACCTGGGCGGAGGCAGCCCAACCTACTACAACCCCAGGCAACTCGGCACGCTGATGGCATCGCTGGGCGATGTGTTTCGCATGGCCCCTCCGGAAGAGGCCGATTGGTCCATCGAGGTGGATCCGCGCACCGTATCACCCGCGAATATCAAGGAACTCAGAGACCTCGGTTTCCGGCGCTTGAGCTTTGGCGTGCAGGACCTCGACCCGCGGGTCCAGCAGGCCATCAACCGCTTCATCGATACCGACACATTATGGAGTCTGGTAACCGCCGCAAAAGACGCCCGTTTCGATTCGATCAATTTCGATCTCATCTACGGTCTTCCGTACCAGGACCAGGAACACTTTTCCCGCACCCTGGAACAGGTCATCGAGATGAATCCTGACCGGATCGCGATGTATGGTTATGCGCACCTGCCCGACCGGTTTCGTGCCCAGCGCCTGCTGGAAGGTAACGCCCTGCCGACCGGCATGGAAAAACTCGGACTGCTCCACGGCGCCATTAACACGTTATGCGATGCCGGCTATGAGTACATCGGCATGGATCACTTTGCGCGCCCGGACGACGCTCTGGCCCGTTCCCGCGAAGCAGGCACGATGGTACGCAATTTCCAGGGCTATATGCCCGGTCCCGACACCGACTTGATCGGCCTCGGAGCCAGTGCGATCAGTTCACTGGGCGGCATGTACTCCCAGAACATCAAATCCGTCAGGCAATGGAGTCAGGCTCTGGAGGCCGGGAAGACGACCACCGAGCGGGGCTACCGACTCAGCCAGGAAGACATGCTGCGGCGCGACGTGATCAATGCGGTAATGTGCAAGGACGTCGTGCATTTCGATGATTTCTTCAAGAACTGCGACACCTGCTTCGAAGAGCATTTCGCGCACGCGTTGGAACAACTGGAACCCCTGGCTGGAGACGGACTGCTCCGGCTCTACGACGATCGATTGGAGATCACCCGGCTTGGCCGCTTGTTCCTGCGTGCTATCGCCATGGTATTCGACGAACATCTGCAGAAGGCGCGCCCGGAAAAAAGGCCTGTCTTCTCGCGCGTCGTCTAGGGCCTGTTAACAGGGCACCCTGCAACCGCAGGCAGAAAATCAATCCACAACGAAGGTGACCGTCCCCGCCCGCAAGCTGCGGCCATCATCCAGCTGCACCCGTGCAGACAACCGATGCTCGCCATGCTCCAGACGCCAATCGTAATCCGGCTTGTGCGTGCGCGCTATCAAGCCGCCATCGAGGTACCAATCGACGCCCTGCGCAGCCGCCGGCATGTCTGCCAAACGAAAGACATAGACCTGGGCGGCGGCATTGACCCGCGGATCGAGAGCCAATGTTTCGCCGTTCAAAGGACGCGAGATGTAGGCTCTGGACCGATGCGCATACTGCGGTACCGGAGAGTGCAGCAGATGCCAATCCTGGCGCCTGACGCAACTGCCTTCGCCGATGAACTCGCAGGTTCCTGCTGGCTGCAAGTCCGGGCTGCGCCACAAACCGGCATAGGGGTTACCGTTGCGCAGACGCGAAAAAATCGAACGTAACACCAGGGCGGGACCGGCAGACCCGGTAATCCGGTCCATGTCGCCCCCGTTAAGCCGCCCCATCCATACCCCGACCGTGTAACGATTGTCGAATCCCATCGTCCAGGCATCGTGATAATTGCTCGACGTCCCGGTTTTCACAGCCGTAGCCTGCGGCAAGTCGAGCACGCTTGCGGTGCCGAATTCGGCACTGCGCGCATCCGGGTCCGACAGAATGGAAGCAATCAGCGAAGTCACATCCGGCCGCAACTCGGCATGTGCCTGAGGTATCGGCATCGTGGCAAATACATGCAACGGCAAAAAACGGCCGCGGCGGGCCAGCGCCGAATAAGCTTGCGTCAGCTCGAACAACGGCACCGGCCCGTCACCGATCGCAAGCGCCGGACCATAATGCGCTGCGTCCTTATCGAGCGCGGTCATGCCGAGCCGGTGCAACAGATCCAGAAATGGGGCAACCCCTACCGCACGTGCCGTTTCCACGGCAGGAATGTTCAGCGAATTGCCCAACGCGTAGCGCAGACTGACGCGCCCGTAATAATGCCCGCTGTAATTTCGGTAATCATGAACTCCAGCTCCGAGGCGCGTGGCGAGCGGCCCGTCACGCAACACCGTGTCGGGCTGCCAGCCAAGGCGCTCCATGGCCAATGCATAAAGGAAAGGCTTGAGGGTAGATCCCGGCTGACGCGGCAGTACTACCGGATCCAGGTCACCGGCTGCCAGCTTCGGCGCGACCGCCCAGGCCAGGATCGCACCGGTGCGGTTGTCCACCACCAGTGCCGCCGCATTTTTTACCCCGCGCTTCGACAACGCTGCAAGACGCGTCCGCAACAAGCCCTGTACATCGCGTTCCAGATTCGGATCCAGGGTGGTTTTGATTCGGGCCTTACCGGAAAGCCCCAGCGCCTGCAACCGCGAACGGGCATAGGCCACGAACGGCCCCGCGACCACCGGTAAACGCTCGTGCCCCGGTTTGATCATCGAATGTTCGACGGCTTGCAGCATGCCGCTTCCGATCACCTTTGCCGACTGCATGCGCCGCGCCAAGCCATCGACCGCCCGTCGCAACGCCTGCGGATGATCCGCCGGATCATAAGCCACGGGCGAGCGCACCAGCACGGCCAGCGCCAACTGCTCGGCCGGCGTCAGGGCAGACACGTCGCGGCCAAAATAATAATGCGACGCCTGCACGACACCCCGGCGGCGTCCGCCGTAGGGCACCTGGTTGAGGTAAAACTCGAGTACCCGGTTGTGCCCGAAGCGTCCGATCAGGCGCCCTGCCTCGATGCCGGCGAGCCAATGGCTCCAGTAGGTGCGCGGCCGTGGCGTAAGGATGCGTGCCACCTGCTCGCCGATGGTGCTCGCACCACGGACGATGTGCCCCGCCTGGAGATTCTGCCAGATCGCGGCAAAGCGCGCGCGCCAATCCACGCCGCCGTGATTCCAGTAACGCCGGTCCTCGGAAGTTACGAAAGCCTCGCGCACCAACGTCGGGATATCGGACAACGGCCGTTCCGCATAACGATTGAAGCGGCTGTCGTGACTGACTGTCAAAGGCGTACCGTCGCGCGCCAGAAGTTGCGGCACGGCGGCTTCGGCCTGCGGCGGCAAGGATTTCGGCAACGCCGGCAGATCGTGCCAGGTCAACAACCCGAGCACGGCGCCGGACACCAGCAGGACACCCACGCACCCGCCGAGTACCCATTGCCACCGCTGCAATTTCACTGCTTCCACGTGCCCCGCCAATCGCTCACCGATAACCTTACCTCAGTCAATGAATGACGGGCTTGACCCGCACTTACCCCTCCGGGTGTGACGTCGGGCGCCCGGCACGATGGCTTTGCCGACTTTCGCCGAAACGACAGTCGGTCCGCCGGAAGGGCCAACAAACAATCCATCGCGGCGGGGACCGCCGCTCCTACACTTAGTGCGTGCCTGCGGGCAGCGCAACCGTTACGTGCGCCGCCACGCCGCGGCCGAATACGTCGGGTTGGTAGATCTCCTTGATGTGCGGTGCCGGCGCCAGGAACCGTCCGGGCGCGATCACCTGTGTGGCATAAATCAGGTGATAGTGTCCCGCGGGCAGGTTGTCGGCGTAGAAACGCACCGCATCCAATGCGATCTCGCGATGATAGAAGCCGCCGGTCACGATCGCGTAATTGGGCCAGGCGCCGTAGTCGAACCACAACACCGTGCCGCTTTCGTTGCGCGTGGGCGCGGTGGCGTCAGCGGTCTTCAACTGGTGGTTGACCGCCTCGAAGGCGCCCGGCAATGGATCGGTCAGGACCACGTAATGCCGTTCCGCCGGCACGTCCACGCTGAGATCGACACGCACGATGTCGCCGCGCTTTAGCGCCGTGCCCGGCGCGAGCCGCACCCAGTCCTTGCCCTGCTGCACGTAATACTGGCGCTTGACACTGAAGCCGGCGTTGGCGGAGCCCACCGACTGCGGCGGCACTTCATAACTCAGCCGCACCCCGTAATAGAGCCGGCCGGTACCTGCGTGTGCAACCGCGACATTCGCGGCGCTCGCCGGGGCCGCGGCGCTCAGGCTTCGCGGCGCACTGCGGCGCGATGCGAACTGCGCTCGGCCCACGTCGCGGCCGCCCGCACTGACCTGCCCCGCCAGATCGTGCACCGGCTGTTCGTAGGCGGCCGCGTAATGCACTGCCGCGGTCGTGCAGAACACGTTCTCCTGCGAGTTGGGCCACCCTCCGCCGGTGCTGCGCCGGGCATCGATCCAGCGCAGCAACTTGTTCGGCAAATCGCCGATGGCCGCCGCATCCGGCCCGTTGCGGGCGGCAACCAGCGCATCGAGCACCGCGCAATTCGCGCGCAGCGGCGTAGCCAGCAGCGACGAATAGGCATCCGCCCAGGTTTCCTGGAACGAGATCGAACCGCCGGTCTCCTCGGCATGGGCGAGGATGGCCTGCGTAATGCGTTGCGCGCTCTTAGTGTCGTGCACCGCCAGAGCCGCCTGTAACAGCAAGGATTTGCCGAACAGATTCAGCCGTTGCAGCTTCGGCATCAGCCCCGCGACCTGCCCTTGCGGCAACTTGCCCTGCAAGGCCAACACCGCCATGGCGCCGGCCTTGAGAATCGGCGCATTGTGCTCGAAGTCATCAGGCCCGGCATCGAGAATGACATTGTTCAGGTAACCGTTCAGATTGGAGCGCACATCCGCCGGCACGGCATGACCCGCCGCCTGCAACCAGTCGAATGCGAGCGCCGTGTACACGGAAAGATAGGGACTGACGAAGTCGTTGCGCGGAATCCAGAACGCCATGCCGCCGTTCGGGGCCTGGAAGTCCGCCGCATGTGTCATGTCGTCCTCGATCTCGGCCTTGGCTCGCGGCCATTGGACCGAGGCGGGCAAGGCATCCCGGATGGCCAGATAATCCGAGGCCAGCACACTGCGGCTGAGCCGCACCTCCCAGGTTTCGAGCGGATCGTCGCGCATGCGGACAAACGCCCCGTCGAGACTCGCCAGCGCCGTGGGCGCAAGCGTCACGGTCAGCTTCGCCGAGCCGGGCAAGGCGTTGGCCGGCAGCTTCACCGGCACTTTTGCCGTGTCCTGGGTGAGGCTGCCGTAGCTTGCCGCCACCTCTTCGGCTCCGGCCACTTTCACGGGCACCTTTTTCTCCAGCGCGTCGCCCAGCTCGCCCGAGCGGGCGGTCGCGAGGAACTTGAGCGTGCCCGGCACCTGCGGCGCCACATCGAGCCAGGCCAGCTTGTGCCGGTAGGGCGCGAGGCCTAGCGTCGTTTCGGCATGGGCATTGTTCACGCCTGCACCATGTGCCTTGATATCGACCTTCACGTCGTGTTTCGCCTGCGTGCGGTTGGTCACGCTGAAGCCGGCGGCGAAACGGTCGCCCGCGTGCACCTGGTTGGGCAGCGCCGGGCCGACTTGCAAGGGCAGGTTGGCGCGCACGGTCGCCGCGCCGACGCCCATGGCCTGGCCCGGCGTCAGCGCCATGACGACGATGCGCCAGCCGGTCAGGTTGTCCGGCAGCTTGAAGTGGAAATGCGCCGTGCCTTTCGCACTGGTTTCCAGCGCCGGCTGCCAGTCCGCCGTGTACTTGAAGATGGAGCGCACCGACAGGCTGCTGCCGCCGCCCCCGCCACCGGGCGTCACGCCTTTTTTCCCGTTTGAGGCAGTAAATCCCATGAACTTGACCGCCTTTTTGACGCTCAATTGGCTGATCAGGCTGTAGTTGATGACATCCGGTCCGCTCGGCGGCGCATAGAACGTCTTGCGCGGATCGTAGTAACCGGCGCCGCCCTGCAGCATATCCAGCACCGCCTCGTCCACCACGGCAGCGACCAGGCGGGTGTGCGCAGCGGGCTTGCCGTTTGTATGTTTGACCGCCACATCGACATCCACGGTCTGACGCGGCTTGTACTCGGTGCGCGCCGGCGTCACGTTGACCTTCAGCGAACTGCCCGCACCCGCGACCGGCAAGGCCACGTAGCCGAGCGCGAGCGTCGGCTTGCCGAGATCGGCCTTCTTGCCGGGCTTGGCGACACGCGGCGAGAAAATCGCGACCGACAGGTAGGCGCCCGGGAAGAAGTCGGCATGGATCGGAATGTCGAGCACCGGGGTCGAGCCCTGTAGCGTGACCACGTTCTTCCACAGCACGCCGTAGCGCTCCACCGTGACCAGCGCTCGCGCACCGGGATACGGGTTTTGCACCAGCACCCGTGCCGTATCGCCCGGTCGGTAACTCTTCTTGTCGGGCACCAGCGTGACGTGTGCGCCCGGCTTCCACAACACGACACCCGGCCCCACCGCCCAGGTTTCGAGCGTGCTTTGCTGGGTCCGGCCCTGCGTGTCGGTCACGGTGGCTACGATGCGATAAGTGCCGGCATGCTTGGGCGTGAGTTCACACGTCCCGGGCGCGGTTGCCGAGGTCGCCGCGCAGTGGGCTTCATCGACCCAGGTTGTCTGGTGCTCCGTCTGGAAACCGCCGGTGCCGTCGGCCACATTGGCGATGGTGATCTTCTGGCGCTTCAGTACCAGCTTGACGGGGCTGCCCGCCTGCGGCGTGCCCTGGGCATCGGTCACCAAGTAATGCACCTTGACGGGTTTGCCCGCGTGCAGCAGCCAGCCGTCGTACTTGAGCCCGACGAAGCGGTCGCGCGCGGCATAGACGGCGGAGGCGCGGTCGGCCACCCAGGTCCCGCGCTCGGATTCCACGGCGCTCTGCACACGCAGGCGCCCGTAAATGATGGACGTGTCGGCGGGCAAGGTTTCCTGCAAACCGGCATTGCCACTGTCGTCGAGCGCGGACTTTTTCTGGTAAAGCGTGACGCTATCGGGCGTGTTCTCGGGGTTAGCGTCGAAGCTGAACCCGGCCGCCACCGGCGTGTCGGGCATGAAGGGTTCGGCCTGCACGCGGATGTCGAAACGCACGGCCGCCTGGGTGTACGGCCCGCCCGCGTGCAAGCGCGCCTGTGCCTGTGCCTTGACCATGGAGCCCGGCCCGAACAGCGCCCCGGCCAGCAAGGTATGTACCTTGAAGCTCGAGGGCACGAACTCGGTCACCAGGAAGCGGCCGGCCTGATGCTCCTGCATACTCCCCCCTACCGGCCAGGACACATCGATGGAATACCAGCCCGTGGCGGCATTGGCGGGAATCGGCAGATTGCCGTGCAGGCCACCGAACTGCGACAGCGCCACGTTCTTCTGCGTGAGAACCGTCTTGCCGGTCGGATCGGTAATGGTGAGCGTATAACGCAGATCGGGGGCCGGTAGCAGCCGGGTGTTACCCATACCGCGCACGAACACCGCGTAATGCACGGTGGCACCCGGCCGGTAGATGCCCTGCGGGGTCAGCGCCCAGGTACGCATATGACCGTGCACAGCGGCGGTATTGCTATACAGGCTGTAGTCGCTGGCATCGCCGACGCTGCGCTGATATCCGCCGTTCAGCGGCAACAGGGCCATGGCATCGCCATGCACGGCACCCAGATACCATTTCTTCTGATTCGAGCCCCAGCGGTTGCGCCAATCCGGGCCCAACACGACCGTACCGGGCAGCACGGCAAGCCCGTTACTCCCCGTGCGCGCCGAGATGGTCACCGGCGCGATGGCGCTTAACGCGTTGGGGAAAGCACGGTAGAGCCGCACCTGCACGCCTGCGACCGGTGCGCCGGTCGCCAGTGAGGTCACCCACACCAGGCTGCCGAAATGCCCCAGCTTGGCGAACACCTGCCAAGGCGTGATCTCACCGAAAACCTGGGTATGCCCCGGATCCCATTCGCTGGTCCGCGGCGACCAATTCAACGTGCCGGACACGACACCGGCGGCATCGCCAAGCGCCTGGCGAACACCCAGCGGCACCGTCAGGTGAGTATCCGCCGGAGGTTTTCCGTTGAAGGGGGCAAACAACGAAGCCGTGGCCGGTGAGGCTGAGCTGGCAGGCGCGCTACCCTGCAAATTCGACGCCTGCAGACGCTGGTAGCTCAGGTCCAGGTAGTCGAGGTTGGCGAACCGAACCGGCAGGATCGTATCCTGGGCCTGCTCGAGTATCCCGCTCGTGTTGCTGGTATCGATCGAGGGCCGCAAATGCCCGGTTGCAAACCCCATCGATGTCCCGGCGGCAAGCGTACGGCCGAACTGGTCCTTGACGCCGGCCGGGATGGACAGCGTGTAGCCCTGCATCGGCGCCAGCTCGAACGGCAGCCCTGCGGTATAGTCGCGGCCGCCACCACTGCTGTCGGAAAGACTGCCCAACCACCACCGGGGATAACCGTCCCACGCGGCGGCCAACTTGTCCGCAGACAACGGTGACGGGCTCCAGCGTGCCGCCGCCATCGTGGAGGCGGTTACCGGCGCACTGAAAACAAGCTGCACCGAACCCGGACGACAACGCAACAATGCGCCTTTCCCGCCCGGCCGGATGTCTACCTCACCTTTACTGGCGGCCACGCAATGAACGCCGCGGAAACGAAACGGACCGAAAGTCACGAAATTGGTCCGGCCGTTCATGCCTCCTTCGCCTGGCAAACTGCCCAACGGCGTGGTCAGTCCCGGAGCCAGCGTCAAAGAGTAGGCCTTGCCCGCCGCAAGCGGATGCGCAGGGACGACCAGCCAGGTCTTGCGGGCGGCATACGCGGGCTTACCGGCGTCTTCGGGCTTGGCGGGCTGCGGGTTCTCGATCCAGGCAACCGCTCCCGGCACTCCCGGCACCGGCAAGAGCAGAGGCCCGGTACGTGTTTGCTTGAAAGGCTCCGCTTTTGCAGGCGTTTGTGTCGTTCCCGCGTCCGGCACGAAGGCCATGCTCCGTGCAACCGCGGTTGCAGTCACCGGTAAATTGAAGCGGACGAGATACACCGGCGTGACGGGAGAGCGCCACTTGCGGAAAACACTCCAGCTTGCGGCAGGCAGTATCGTTGTGAACGTTTGCTCGACCGGTTGCGCCAACCGGGTGCCATCCAGCGCTTTCAAGCCCGTGCCGACATGAATGCTGTAACGGGTCGCGGGGCGGAAACGCTGCTTGCCGGGCAGGCGGCAAGCCAGTTCGTCGGTATCCAGCCAACGCCAGGTGCAATGCAGGGCGGGCGTGATCGTGATCGGGAGTTCGCCGGGGGAACGTGACATCTTGCCCAGCGGCACCATGGTGCGGTCGAACTTGAAAACGATTTCCTGGCCGGGAGGCACCTGATCGCCCGACGGGGTAATACGCAGCACTTTCAGCGGCCCGGCGGCCCGCGCCGGAGCCGTGGCGATGAACGCGGCCAGCATCGCCGTCCCCACTACCCATTTCGCCCCCGTAACACTCCGCATGCCGTCCTCCATTTATGCGTCTTCTTGTTTGCAGTATAGGACGTAGTTGCGGATATCTCCTGCGGCCGGGAAACTTGAGCAATCCAATTGACAAAGATTCCCGGCAACGGCAGGATTTACTTGAATAGTGGGGAGGCACAAATATGCCGCTGTATTCGAACGTTCTTGTTGCCGTCGACCTGATGCCCGATTCCGCGGACCTGATCCGCAAGGCCGCGGAAATTGCCGCGCGCAACGACGCCCGGCTGAGTCTCGCGCACGTGGTCGAATACATGCCCGTCGAACCCACGGCTGAAGTGCTGTTGCCGCCCACGCAGGATCTCGAGCCGGAACTGCTCGAAGGCGCCGAACGCCAACTCGCGGACGTGGCCGAAGCTTGCGGCGTCGGCAAGGCTCCCCGCCATGTCGTGCTCGGAAATACGGCACGCGACCTCGCGCGGCTGATCGAGGAGAACCACATCGATCTCCTGGTCGCCGGTGCGCATGAGCGTCACGGTCTGTCGCTGCTTGCCGGCGGCACCGAGCGCTCACTGCTCAAGCATGCGCCCTGCGACGTGCTGGTGGTAAGGCTGAAAAAGCCCGCAGGTTGAACCCGGACTGACGAATCGTCACAGACTCTTGCGAAACGTCAGATTGATGCGCTGACCGCCGGTCAACAGATGATGTCCCGCCTTGAGCGGTTGCACACCGTGGAACCGCAACCGTGCTTCCCCGCCCCAGACCACGACATCCCCATGCTGCAGCAGCAAATGCTGCGGGCGATCACCGCGTTTCAGGCCTCCGAACATGAATACGGCCGACAAACCCAAAGACAGGGACACCACCGGCGCATCGAAGTCACGCTCGTTGCGGTCCTGATGCAACGACATCCGTGAACCCGGGTGATAACGGTTGATCAGACATGCGTCGGGGACGAACCCCGGAAAGCCGGCGCTTTCCGCCGCACGCCTGGCCAGGGACTGGAACAGCTCCGGCATCGGCGGCCAGGGCCGGCCGCTGACCGGGTCGCGTGGCGCATAGCGGTAGCCGCTCGCATCCGACACCCACCCGCGCCGCCCGCAACAGGTCAGCCCGACCGACATGCTGTACCCGCCGGGCGTCGCAGGCCGGCGAAACGGCACCTGATTTGCAATGTCAGTCACCGCAGCAAAAACCGTCTCTGCGTCCGCGCGCGCGAAACCGGGCAGCATCACTGCTCCAGGAGCGATAGGCTTGACCTTTATATTGGCCGGGTCGACGATGATCGAGGGGTCGTTCACCATGTCCCAATTCTAAGCCGGCGCCATCGTTGTGCCGCCGCAGTAAATCAAAGGGACTCTCGCAGAGGCGCAAAGTCTGCAAAGGAAGAAAGAGCCGGAGGGGAATTCTGGAAACCGCTGCTGTAG
>CAZPJI010000043.1:0-18538 GCA_964586925.1 uncultured Gammaproteobacteria bacterium | reverse complement strand
GGCGCAAGTCGCGAGTAATCCAGTCAAATTCCTCGCGGCGGGAACCGCCGCTCCTACAAAGCCCTGTCTGATGGGTAATTGTTGTCAGTCCCGATACAATAACGCCCACTCGAAAACACAGATCGGGGGACGCCCATGAGTTTTGCCGCGATTTTCCCAGGCCAGGGATCGCAGTCCGTCGGCATGATGGCGGAACTGGCCGAAAGCCATGAAATCGTCAAGCGCACGTTGAATGATGCTTCGAAAGCGCTGGGTTTTGACCTTGCCGAAATGATGCGCGAAGGCCCGGCCGAAGAGCTGAATCTAACCGAGAACACGCAACCGGCCCTGCTGGCTGCCGGCGTGGCGGCCTGGCGGGTCTGGGAAGCCGGCGGTGGTCCCGAACCCGTGGCTTGCGCTGGCCACAGTCTGGGCGAATACACGGCACTGGTTGCCGCGGGGGCTCTCGATTTCGACAGTGCCTTGCGCCTGGTGCGTTTGCGCGGCCAGGCGATGCAGGAGGCGGTGCCGGCCGGGACCGGCGCGATGGCGGCCATACTCGGCCTCGATGCCGCAGTGGTAACCAAGGTCTGCGCCGAGGCAAGCAGCATCGGCCCAGTCAGCCCCGCCAATCTCAATGCGCCCGAGCAGATCGTGATCGCGGGCGAAAAAGCGGCTGTGGATGAAGCCTCCCGGCTGGCCGGCGAGGCCGGGGCCAAGAAGGTCGTGGCGCTGGCGGTGAGCGCGCCTTCGCATTGCGCGCTCATGGCGCCCGCGGCGGACCGTTTAGCGACGGCATTGACTGGCGTTGAATTGCATAAGCCGCGATTCCCGGTGGTGAACAACGTCGATGTCGAGGCACCCAGGGATCCGGCGGCCATTCGCGATGCCCTGGTGCGCCAGCTCACCCAGCCGGTGCGTTGGGTTGAGGTCGTGGGGGCATTAAAGGACAAGTACAGTGCCGGTGGATTGGCCGAATTTGGTCCGGGACGCGTTCTCAGCGGGATGATGCGCCGCATCGATCGTAGTCTCAAATGCTGGCCGGTCTACGATGCCGACAGTTTGGACGCCGCGCTTGCGGCCCTGAACCCGGAAAATTCATGAATTGCGCACGTCCTCGCTTGCCTATTGATTCCACAAGGGATTTTGTTCAGTTGGCCGTAATCACCGATACGCCACGCCTTCACAAAATCCCTTGTGAAACCAAACCACTATGCTGCGCGATCATCGCGCGAATTCATGAAATTTCCGGGTTAAGTTGAGGAATCAGCATGCTTGAAGGTAAGAAAGTACTCGTTACCGGCGCTTCGCGGGGTATCGGTCAGGCTATCGCCCTGACTTTGGCACAAGCGGGGGGTGAGGTGATCGGCACCGCTACCAGCGCCGAGGGGGCGGAGCGCATTACGGCGCGGTTCAAGGAAGCCAGCCTGTCCGGACGCGGACTGGTGCTGAACATCGCCGACGCCGACTCGATCGATGCGCTACTGAAAGCGCTGGGCGACGGCATGCCTGACGTGCTCGTCAACAATGCCGGCATTACCCGCGACAACCTGTTGCTGCGGATGAAGCCTGAGGACTGGGACCTGGTGATCCAGACCAACCTCACCGGCGTCTTTCGCCTCACACGCAGCGCGCTGCGACCCATGATCAAGCGCCGCTGGGGACGCATCGTCAACATCGGTTCCGTAGTGGCCGATAGCGGCAATCCGGGCCAGGCGAACTACTGCGCCGCGAAGGCCGGCCTGGAAGGTTTTACGCGCTCCCTGGCCAAGGAAGTGGCCGCGCGCGGCGTTACAGCCAACGTAGTGGCGCCCGGCTTTATCGAAACCGACATGACCCGGGATTTGCCCGAAGCCCAGCGCGAAGCACTGGCTGCCCAGATACCGGCGGGGCGCCTCGGTACGCCCGAGGACGTGGCGGGCCTGGTGTCCTACCTGGCTTCGGAAGCCGCGTCTTATGTAACCGGCCAAACTTTGCACGTGAACGGGGGTATGTACTGCGGCTAGTTCGCGGGCGATATGCGTATGCGCCCCACAGTCCGGGCCTGCCCCCTACAGCTCCAAATTCGCCCGCAACGGGTTGCATCAGGGGACTCAAGGCAGTCCGGAGGGGGTTGCGCAAGTGGCCGAATAGCCTTGAATTTGAGGGTTTCCCTGAAACGGTTCTGGCGGGGACCGTGGGTTTTCACTACAATACGCACTCCGGCCGCAACACGTGGCCGGTTGCCATTCAGCAAATGAGGAATCTGCACCAATGAGCAATATCGAAGAACGCGTCAAAAAGATCGTTGTGGAACAGCTTGGGGTCAAGGAAGAAGAGGTCAAGCCTGAAGCTTCCTTCGTGGATGATCTTGGCGCCGACTCCCTCGACACCGTCGAGCTGGTCATGGCCCTCGAAGAAGAGTTCGAGTGCGAGATCCCGGACGAGGAAGCGGAAAAGATTTCCACCGTCCAGCAGGCGATCGATTACGTCAAGTCTCGCGCCGCGGCCGAATAATCGGCCCGCCTCTGTTCAGCTTCAGGTAGCTCCGGCATGAAAGCACCGCGACGCGTAGTCGTAACTGGCATGGGCGCCATCACGCCCGTGGGTAATTCCGTGGACGAAGCCTGGCGCAGCGTCCTCGCTGGCAAGAGCGGCATTGGTCCCATCGACACCATGGACGTGTCGGGTTTCACCACCCACTTCGGTGGCCTGGTGAAAAACTTCGACACCGAACGTTATTTGGGACCGAAGGATGCCCGCAAGATGGATCCGTTCATGCAGTACGGTTTTGCTGCGGGACTGGATGCCTTCGCCGATTCCGGCCTGGAAGTGACTGAAGCGATGGCTGATCGTTACGGCGCCCTGGTGGGCGCCGGCATCGGCGGCCTCAGCGTGATCGAATCCGGCTACGACGTGTACCGGAAATCGGGCAGCGCACGGCGCATGTCGCCGTTCGTGGTGCCGGGCAGCATCATCAACATGATCTCCGGTCACCTCTCGATCAATCTCGGCTTGAAGGGCCCGAACCTCGCCGTGGTTACGGCCTGCACGACCTCGACCCATGCGCTGGGTCTGGCTGCACGGTTGATCGCCTGGGACGAGGCCGATGCCATGCTTGCGGGCGGGGCGGAACACTCGAGCACCCCGACCGGACTCGGTGGGTTCTGTTCGGCGCGTGCGCTCTCGCAGCGCAATGACGACCCGGAACACGCCAGCCGTCCCTGGGATCGCGATCGCGACGGTTTCGTCCTGGCTGATGGTGCGGCGGTGTTCATGCTCGAAGAATACGAACACGCCCGCAAGCGTGGCGCGAAGATCTATGCCGAACTGATCGGCTTCGGCATGAGCGGTGACGCCCATCACATGACGGCGCCGCCTGAAGACGGCGACGGTGCCCGCCGGGCAATGAAGCATGCTGTCGATGACGCGGGACTCAACCCGTCCAACATCGGTTACATCAACGCGCATGCGACCTCGACCAAACTCGGCGACCTGGCGGAAACCACAGCCATCAAGAATCTCTTTGGTGCTGATGCCGGTAATATCCCCGTCTCCTCGACCAAGTCGATGACGGGGCATCTACTCGGCGCGGCGGGTGCCATCGAGGCGATGTTCTCGGTGCTGGCTTTGCGTGACCAGATATTGCCTCCGACCATCAACCTTGAGAATCCCGACGAAGGTTGCGATCTCGACTACGTGCCGGGTTCCGCCCGCGAGGTCAAGGGCCTCAAGTACGTGATGTCGAACTCCTTTGGTTTCGGCGGCACCAACGGAACGCTGATTTTCGCCCACGCGCCCTGAGCGTGGGATGGCGGCCTGGTTGTGCGCATGCGCTCTCAGGTAAGACTTAGCGTCCCGACACCTTCTCCCGTGCAACAAATCCCCGACACGTGCGACTCTCGTGTGCGCAGGTGGTTTGTTTGCGGGTGGTGTTTCGCATGAGAGTCCGCACGCGTTTGCTTGTCTGGGCGTTTCTTGCGGCTCTGTTGGCCGCAACGGCGGCGGCTGGCTACGTCGCCTGGCGCTTGACCGTAGCGCCGTTGCCCGCCGGCGCTACGGGCGTGACCTTCGTGGTCAAGCGTGGCGACAGCGTCAGGCGTGTCGCCCACCGGCTCGAGGCCCGGGGCGCCATCGCGCACGCCTGGGAACTCTCCCTGCTGGCGCGAATGCGCGGCGAGGGCAGCAATGTCCGTGCCGGCGAATACCGGATACCGGCCGGGCTCAGCGTGGCGGGACTGCTCGACATGCTGGTATCGGGGCGTGTCGTCATGCATTCGTTCACCATCGTGCCCGGCACGACTTTTCACGAGATTCGCTCACAGCTCGAAGCGGATCCGTCCTTCGACGACGACATCAAGGGTCTGGATTCGGCGCAGATCATGAAGCTGATCGGCCACCCCGGGGAAACGGCCGAAGGCAGCTTGCTGCCCAATACCTATGATTTCCCCAAGGGCACCAAGGACAGCACCGTGGTGGCGCGCGCCTACGCTGCCATGCACAAGAAACTGGCGTCGTTGTGGCCGCAGCGAACCTTCGGTTTGCCTTACAAGACGCCCAAACAGGCGCTCATTATTGCCTCCATCGTGGAAAAGGAAACCGCGTTGCCTCAAGAGCGGCCGCGTATTGCCGGCGTGTTCGTGCGACGCCTGCAGAAAGACATGCGTCTTGCGGCGGATCCCACAGTGATCTATGGCCTGGGTTCGCGCTACACCGGTGACATCACCCGCCGCGACCTGCATCTCGACACGCCCTACAACACTTACCTGCACCGTGGATTACCCCCAACCCCGATTTGCATGCCCAGCCTGGCCTCGGTCCGCGCGGCCTTGCATCCGACGCCGGGTAAATCGTTGTACTTCGTCGCCAAAGGCGACGGCAGCCACGTGTTCTCCGATACGCTGGCCGAGCAGGAAAAGATGATCGAGAAATACCAGTTGCACAACAATGGCGGGGGCGGGCACCGGTGACGGCACGCGGACGCTTCATTACCTTCGAAGGCGTGGAAGGGGTCGGTAAATCCACCCAGGTGCAACACCTCGCGGATTGGCTGGCGGAGCAAGGACGGGACGTCGTGCGCACACGCGAACCCGGAGGGGCGCCGCTGGCGGAAAAAGTACGCGACCTGCTCAAGCAATCGCCACACGGCAGTATACCGGCGACGTCCGAGTTGCTGTTGATCTTTGCCGCGCGTGCGGCGCATGCCAATGAATTATTGCGGCCGGCATTGGTGCATGGTCAATGGGTTGTTTGCGATCGCTTCGTCGACGCCAGCATTGCGTATCAGGGCGCGGGGCGTGGCCTTGGCCGCGAGCGCATCGAAGCGCTGGCCGAGTGGCTCGTACCCGACCTCGTGCCGGACCTTACCCTGGTGCTCGACCTGCCGATCGAGACGGCCTTCGAACGGCTCGATGCCCGCGGTGAACGCGATCGTTTCGAGCAGGAGGACGGCGTGTTTTTCCGCCGGGTGAGCGCAGCCTATAGGGAACTGGCAGAACGGGAACCACACCGCGTACACATCATCGATGCGAGGGGCACAGAGGAAGAGGTCGCTCAACGTTGCCGCGACATCGTTAAAACCTACCTGCCGGATGCCGCGAATGATTGACGATCTGCCTTGGCTCAAGGCGCCGTGGCGGAGAGCCGCAGCCGCCATGCAGAGTGGGCGTTTCCCGCAAGGCCTTTTGATCCTCGGCAATCGCGGCCTGGGACGCACGCGTCTGGCGCGTCTCATAGCGGCTGCACGCCTGTGCCCGCAGCCGCTGGAGGATGGCCGGGCCTGTGGTGCTTGCGCTTCCTGCCGGCAGGTGGCGGCAGGCGCGCATCCGGACCTCGTCGAAGTCGGGGTACTGGAAGACAAGACGGTGATTGTCGTTGATCAGATCCGCGAGCTGTCGCGTGCCTTGTCGCTTGCCTCCGGATCCCGGGGATTGCGCTGCGCGATCATCCGTTCGGCGGAAAAGATGAATATCGCGGCCTCCAATGCCTTGCTCAAGACTCTGGAAGAAGCGCCGAATGGCGTATCCATCATTATGGTCACCGAACGCCTCGCGGCCTTGCCGGTGACGATCGCCAGCCGCAGCCTCCAGTTGCAGGTCACCGCGCCGGACGAAGCTGCTGCGCTGGAATGGCTGGGCAGACAGGAAGCTCGCGAGGACTGGCCCTTGCTGCTAGTGCTCAGCGCGGGCGCGCCCCTTGCCGCCATGCGTCTGGCCGAGGAATGGTCGGGCTCACCGGCCGATGACATTCGTCTCCTGGGCGAGGCGGCGGCGGGGCGGGCAGATCCGATCGCGGTCGCGGGCAAGTTAAAGAATGTGCCACTGGAACGGCTTGGATCACTCGTCGCCTGGCTCGCACAGGGTGCGCTGCACGCGCAATTTACCGATCCTGCATCGATAGTCTTGCGGGACTTCGGGGTGCGGGCCGGACAGGCCGATCAACGTGCGCTCTACCGCGTTTGGCACAGTGCGCGTACACTGGCCGTGGACAATGTATCGCTCAATGCGGAGCTTGCCCGCGAACGGTTAATTCTGTTATTCGTAGATGCACTGCATCGCCCCTTGGTAAGGAGTAGTTGACATGGCTCGCCGACAAGGCATCCTGAAACTCGATTTCAAAGATCGTGCCAGCCTCTACATGGCCTATATGCCCTTTATAAAAGGGGGCGGCTTGTTTGTCCCGACGAAGAACGAGTACGAGATGGGCGACGAGGTGTTCCTGATGGTGACGTTGCCCGATGCGCCTGCACCGAAGGGCGTCGCCGCCAAGGTGGTCTGGTTGAGTCCGCCAGGCGTCGCCAACCCGCGTTCGCAAGGCATCGGTGTCCAGATCAGTGGCCAGGACCATGGCGCCATGAATCGCGAAATCGAAGCCATCCTGGCACCGATACTCCGTTCGGATCGTCCCACCCAGACACTTTGAGCGCAAGAAGCTCTGAGTAAACATACCCAGACAAAGCAGATGGGAGATCGGTGCTCCCATCTCTCGCTTTTGCTCGCGTAGCGAGGAAGGGGGAGTTGGAGGGGGATTCAAATGAAGAATCGCGGCGGGGACCGCCGCTCCCATAGAGGCATTACAACAATCGTTGCGCCATAGCGTCGTTGCGAGAGTTATCTACTAGCCCAGGGGTTTGAAGCCTACGGCCTCGCGTAACTCCGCGAGATACGGACCGGCTTCGGCGCGTGCCTTTTCCGCACCTTCACGCAGAACTTTTTCGATTTTTTCCGGATGCGCCGTCAGTTCGGCATAGCGCTCGCGCGGCTCGGCGAGCATTGCGTCCAGATGTTCGAACAGGAGCTGCTTAGCCTCGCCCCAACCGATGCCCTTGCGGTAACGCTCGGCCATCGCGGCCGTCTCTTCTGCGGAGGCGAAGGCGCGATACAGGCTGAAGATCGTCGAGGTGTCAGGATCCTTGGGCTCCTCGGGCGGCGTGGAATCGGTCTTGATGCGCATGATCAACTTGCGCAGCTTCTTCGATTCGCAGAACAGCGGAATGGTGTTCTCGTAGCTCTTCGACATCTTGCGTCCGTCGAGTCCCATGATCACCGCCGATTCATCGCTGATTAATGCCTCGGGCAGGATCAGGTGTTCGCCGAAATGATGATTGAAGCGTCCCGCGATATCGCGCGTCATCTCCAGGTGCTGCAACTGGTCGCGGCCCACTGGCACGAGTCCGCCCTTGAACATCAGGATATCGGCCGACATCAGGATCGGATAGTTGTACAGGCCCATGGTGATACCACGGTCCGGGTCCTCTTCCAGGCCCGCCTCGAGGTTCGCAGCGACCGCGGCCTTGTAGGCGTGCGCGCGATTCATCAACCCCTTCGCGGTGAGGCAAGTCAGCATCCACGTCAATTCCAGGATCTCGGGAATATCGGACTGGCGGTACAGCAACGCGCGCTCGGGATCGAGGCCGAACGCGAGCCAGGTCGCGGCGATTTCCAGTGTCGAACGCGCGATTGCCTCCGGGTCCCAGACATTGATTAGCGCATGGTAATCGGCCAGGAAGTAATAGGCGTGCACGTCCGGGTCGAAACTGGCCTCGATGGCGGGGCGGATGGCCCCGGCGAGGTTGCCGAGATGGGGCGTGCCGGTCGTCTTGATACCGGTCAGCAGGTTGGGTTTTTGATTCATCTAAGGAACCTCTGATCTATTCATACGTGGATCGCGTTTGGCCCCAAAGGCCTGGATGCAAGGCGCTCGGCGCAGCGCCATAGCACGGACTACGGTCAAGCCGGGCAACGCAGCAGCCGGGTCTTTGGGGCCAAACCCCTTCGGGGCCGGGCCCTGGCGCACGCCTGGACGGCGTCATTCGTCGTTCATTTGCAATGAGCAAACTTCTCTCCTCATTCCTTGCCAGCCGCGCGCCAGGACTCCGGCGCGACCGCGTATAAATAGATCAGAGGTTCCTGAAGTCCTGTGATCCTTGTCAGGCGTGTGCTTGCGGCATTTTGTTGAAACGCACTAGCACGACGCCGCTCTTGCTGGTCTCCACGATTTCGGCGTCATGGCCGTTGATGGTCAACTTCGCGCCGTTTTCCGGCAGTGTTTCCAGTTGCTCCAGGATCAGTCCGTTGATCGTGCGGGGGCCTTCGGTCGGCAGCTTCCAGCCGAGATGCTTGTTGACGCGCTTGACGCCCAGATAACCCGGCACCAATAGACTCCCATCAGGTTCTTTTACGATCAGTTCCTGTTCTTCCTCCCGAACCTGGCTCAGTTCGCCGGCGATTTCCTGCAATACATCTTCCAGCGTTACGACGCCCATGATGTCGCCGTACTCGTCGACCACCAGGGCCCACTGCTGATTCTTCTGGCGGAAGTTTATCAACTGGCGCGACAGCGTCGTGCCTTCCGGGACGAAGTAGGGCTCGTGGCACAGGCCGCGCAAGCGGTCGGTGTTGAAGCCGCCACCGACCAGATCGATCGCCAGATCGCGCATATGCAGCACCCCGATAGTGTCTTCGATGCGCGAACGATACAGCGGCAACCGGCTGTGGCGGCTGGACGCCAATTCCCGACGGATGGTGTCGGCATCCTGGTCGATATCGATACCCTCGATACGGTTGCGCGGCACCATCACGTCCTCGACCGTCACTTCCTCCAGTTCGAGCACGCCCAGCAGCATCTGTTGGCGCCGCGCCTGATGTGTGCCGGACTCCATCACCAGCGTGCGCAACTCTTCGCGCGTCAGCCCCGTTTCCTCGACGATACCGGTGCGCAGCCCGAACAGCCAGAGCAGGCCGTTGGCGCACAGGTTCAGCACCCAGACGATCGGGTAGAGGACCTTGAGCAGAACCACGAGCACGAAGCTCGCGCCCAGGGCCAGCGGCTCCGGCTTGAGCGCGGCCAGGGTCTTCGGAGCAATTTCGGCCACTACCAGCATGACGAAAGTCAGCACACCGGTCGCGATGGCCACCGTACGGTCGCCGCCCAGATGCAGGGCGAGCATCGTGGTCACGACCGAGGCCAGGATGTTGAGGAAATTGTTGCCCAGCAGGATGATGCCGAGCACCCGGTCGGGCCGTTGCAGCAGGCGTTCCGCGATGCGCGCGCCGCGGTGTCCGTGACGCACGAGATGCCGAAGCCGATAGCGGCCCAGGCGCATGAGCGCGGTTTCCGATGCCGAGAAAAATCCCGAACCAAGAATCAGGGCGGCGAGAATGGCGAAGTACGCCCAGGTAGGCAAAGCGTTCAATGATCTGTGTGTAACGATTGAAGCAATATTGTGTGTGTTGCGCCCGGCCTGTCAAGCCTGAGCGTCAGAGACGCGAGTTCCATCTCCGGCAGGCATGATGCAGTTGCGTCCCCGCTTCTTGGCGTCATACAAGAATTTGTCGGCCGCAAGAATCAACGCAGGGCCGCTGCGTGCATGCGTGGGCAATGAGGCTATCCCCGCCGAGATCGTCACCTTCCGGCCGTGCAGATCGATCAGACGCAACGAGTCTACGATTCGGTCGAGAATTGCGCGTGCATCCCGCATGCTCGTTTCGGGCATCAGAATAGCGAGCTCGTCTCCCCCGTAGCGAAACAGGATGTCACTGGAGCGCAACCCTTTCTTGAGATACTCCGTGAGCTCGACCAAAGCCCGGTCCCCGTATTCGTGGCCGAGCGCGTCATTGATGTCCTTGAAATGATCAACATCGATCATCACGAGTGTGAGGACGTGCTTATACCGCTGGGCTCGTTCGGCTTCTTCTTTGAGGCGCAGATCGAAGTAGGTGCGGTTGAAGGCGCGAGTCAGCGAGTCCGTGCCTGCCAGCCGACTGATCTGCGTAACTTCGCGGATGATCGCAAACGCGAGAATGCCCGTGGCCGCCATCAGGACCATGCGGCTGATTTGTGTCGGCCAATTGAACACCCCGTAATAAAAGGGCGCCCAGGCGGGATTGTTCAGGTTCCAGTGGGAAACGGCATAAAGCGTGATCGCCAGGTATTGCAGAATAGCCGCCAAGGTCGTGGCGACCACAACGCCACGCCGCGGGCGCAAGGCGGTGGCGCCGATCGCCAGCAGGTACATGTCCCAGACCACGCGGTTGTTTACCGCCACATGCGGCTCGTTGAAGACCAGGAACACGGACAAAGCGACCGAGATCAGCGTCACGTCGCTAAATGAGGTGACGTAAGGCAGCCACACCAGAAAGTTCGGGCGCCTGGACAGGCCGTAGTAAAACAGTGACAGCAGTAATGCGAGGGTGATCGCTATGAGGCCGGTCAGGTCACCTGCGTCGAGCCTGTGGTAATAGAAAAGTTGGAAAAGCGGGATCGTAAGCAGACACAGCACAATCGCCACGCGGCCCTGTGCAACGATTCTTTCGCCGCCGGCGGCGAAAGTGAGCAACTGCTCTTCAGTCGGCAGTCCTTCGAGTACCATGAGCCTGTAAGGCAGGCATGCGATGCATTGCTATCCGCCTTGTCTGTTGATAGCCCAGTGTACATGTTCGCGGACGATCTCGTTGGCATAATTGTGCCGGTCTTGCAGCGCCTGGCGGGCCTGATGCGAATGCGGCGCGTTTCCGAGTGCAACGGCCACGTTACGCAGAAAACCGTCGTAGCCGGTGCGCCGCAACGGGTTGCCTTCCGTTTCCTTCAGGAAACGCGCCTCGTCCCACGCAAACAGATCCACCAGCTTCCCGGTTCGCAAGCTCTCCCGCGGCATGAACGCGGCTTCTCGCGACAAGCGTGCGTGCTTGTTCCAGGGGCAGACGAGCTGGCAGTCGTCGCAGCCGAAGATGCGGTTGCCGATCAGCGGACGCAGCGGCTCGGGAATCGAGCCTTTGTGCTCGATGGTCAGATAGGCGATACAGCGCCGCGCATCGAGCGTGTACGGTGCAACGATCGCCTGGGTCGGGCAGACATCGATGCAGCGCCGGCAACTGCCGCAATGCGCCGACGTGGGCTTGTCGACCGTAAGCGGCAGGTTCGTATAGATCTCGCCGAGGAAAAACCAGGAGCCCGCATCGCGCGAGAGGATCAGCGAATGCTTCCCGGTCCAGCCCAGCCCGGCCTTGGCGGCGAGCGGTTTCTCCAGCACCGGAGCGCTGTCGCAGAACACGCGGTAACCCAGCGTGCCGGCCGCCGACTCGATCCGGTGCGCCAGTTGTTGCAGGCGCTTGCGGATCAGCTTGTGATAATCGCGCCCCAAGGCGTAGCGGGCCACGTAGGCGCGTTCCGGGTCGGCCAGGTTCGCCAGCGCTTCTTCCTGGGTCGTCGGCAGGTAATCCATGCGCACGGTAATGACGCGCACCGTGCCGGGCACCAGTTCAGCTGGACGCGAACGCTTGCGCCCGTGTGCCTGCATCCAGTCCATGTCGCCGTGATGGCCCGCGGCCAGCCAGCGATCGAGATGCTTTTCCGCCTCGTCCAGGTCCGCGTCGGCCACGGCCAGCGCCTCGAAACCGAGTTCGTCCGCCCAGCCCGGGAGTTGTGCGCGCAACTTCGCGAGCATCTGTTCCGACGCGCTGTTTTCGCCATCGTGTGCGGTTGTGCTCATCCAGGAACCTCTGAGCTATTCAGCCGGGCCTTTGGGGCCAAACCCCTTGGGGCCGGGCCCTGACGCACACCTCAGAAGCTCTGAGTGAGGCATTACTGTCGGTCGGATTAGTAAGCAAACTTTTCTCCTCATTCCTTGCCAGCCGTGCGCCAGGACTCCGGCGCGACCGCAGATGAATAGCTCAGAGGTTCCCTATAATGATCGCATGGAGCCGCTGCCGCTGGCGCTGTATGGCGCACAACAACTGGCCGAAATGGATCGGCGCGCGACGCAAGAGGGACTGCCCGGGGAGACCTTGATGCAACGTGCCGGCGAGGCGGCCTTTCGTGCCATCTCCGCTCGCTGGCCGGTGTCCCGCCGTTGGCTGGTCTTTGCTGGCGCGGGCAACAATGGCGGCGACGGTTACGTGGTCGCGCGCGAGGCGCTGCAGGCCGGCTGCGAGGTCACCGTGGCGGCGCTCGGCGAACCCCGCGAAGATTCTACGGCAGGCCGCATGGCCCGGGCATTCGCGGAGGCGGGCGGCCGGATCGTGCCCTGGCGCGAGGCGTCTCCGCAGGAGGCCGATCTCATCGTCGACGCCCTGTTCGGCATCGGGCTCAGCCGGGCCCTGGAAGGCGATGCCGCGGCCGCAGTCGAAGCCATCAACGCCGCGGGTCGGCCGGTTGCCGCCATCGACATGCCCTCCGGCCTCATGGCCGACTTGGGCGCCGCCGCAGGCCCGATCGTCCAGGCGGCACTCACCATCACCTTTATCGGCCTCAAGCTCGGCCTGTTCACCGGCATCGGCCCGCGCGTGCGCGGTCGGCTGGCCTTCAGCAGTATCGGCGTTCCCGCGGACATCGCCGCAGACCTGCAGCCGCTGGCCATGCGCATTACCGGCGCACTGGCCAGGCAGGCTTTGCCGCCGCGTCCGCGCGATGCCCACAAGGGCCGCTTCGGCCACGTGCTGGTCGCCGGGGGTGATTTCGGCACCGGCGGAGCGGTCAGCCTTGCCGCACAGGCCGCATTACGCACCGGCGCCGGGCTCGTCAGCGCCATGACCCGCCCCGAACACGTCTCCGCACTGATCGCCGCGCGGCCGGAAATTATGGCCCACGGTCTCGACGAGAACGCGGACTTTCCCGAAGCGGCAGCGCGGGCGACCGTCGTGGCCATCGGCCCGGGCTTGGGGCAGAGCGCCTGGAGCCGCCGCGTGTGGGAAACGGCCTTGGCGCTGGACCGGCCCCTGGTCGTGGATGCCGACGGCCTCAACCTGCTGGCCCGTCACCCGCAGCGGTGCGACGACTGGATTCTCACGCCGCATCCCGGCGAAGCCGCGCGCCTGCTGGAGACCGACGTGCCCAGCGTGGAAAGCGACCGACTGCAGGCCGTGTACGCTCTTGCCGAACGTTACGGCGGCGTGGTCGTGCTCAAGGGCGTCGGTACGCTGATAGCCTCGGCGGGTAGCGACGAAGTCTGGCTGTGCGACCGGGGCAATCCCGGCATGGCCTCCGGCGGCATGGGTGATGCGCTTACCGGCGTTATCGCCGGCCTGCTGGCGCAGGGGCTCGATCCTTCTCTGGCCGCGCGCACAGGCGTGTGGCTGCACGCTGCTGCCGCCGATCGCGCGAGCCTGGACGGCGAACGCGGCCTGCTGGCCGGCGATCTCATTGCCGAACTGCGCCGTGGGGCCAATCCTTGAACAACACGGTCGAACGGATTCTGCCGGACCCCGACGCCACAGACGCCTTCGGACGCCGGCTCGCGACCCTGATTCCTGAAAAGGGCCTGTCCGTGGCGTTGAGCGGGCCGCTGGGCGCCGGCAAAAGCTCGCTGGCTCGTGCCTTGCTGCGCGGCCTGGGCGTGACCGGTCCCGTGCCCAGCCCGACGTACACACTGGTCGAGCCATATGTCGTGCACGGCCGCGAGGCCTACCATGCCGACCTGTACCGCCTGGGAGAACCGGACGAGCTCGACATGTTGGGTCTGGTCGAGATCGCCGATGGCGCGGTGCTTCTGGTGGAATGGCCCGAGCGCGATACCGGACACCGATTGCGCTTCGATCTCACCTTGCATCTCTCGCATCACGACAACGGGCGTGGCCTGATCCTCGAACCGCACACCCCGCAGGGCGAAGCCGTCGCCCGAGCAGCCTTGGGAGAAACGGCATGAGCATTCGCGTTCTCGATCCCGCCCTGGTCAGTCAGATTGCTGCCGGTGAAATCATCGAACGCCCGGCCTCCATCGCCAAGGAGCTGATCGAGAACAGCCTCGATGCCGGGGCAGGGCGCATCGAGATCACCGCCGAAGGCGGGGGCGTCCGCAAACTGGAGGTCACCGACGACGGCGGCGGCATCGACCGCGAAGAGCTGGCCCTCGCGCTGACCCCGCACGCCACCAGCAAACTCCAGGACGCGCCCGGCCTGGAACACATCGCCAGTTTCGGATTCCGCGGCGAAGCCCTGGCGAGCATTGCCCAAGTTGCCCGCGTGCGCCTGACCTCGCGCACCGCCGATGCCGATGCCGCCTGGCAACTCGAAGCCGCCGACGGCGTCGCCGCCGCTGCGCCGCAACCGGCCGCGCATCCGCCGGGCACGACCGTAAGCGTTGAAGAACTGTTCTACGCCGTCCCGGCGCGGCGCAAATTCCTGCGCCGCGAAGCAACCGAACTGGGTCACATCAACGAGACGGTGCGCCGTCTGGCCCTGGCACACCCCGCCGTGGGTTTCCGTTTCGTGCGGGGGAGCCGCACTGCTTTCGATGCGCCGCCGGGGACCGCCCTGGAGCGCGTGAAAGACCTGTTGGGCGGTGATTTCGCCGACAACGTGCTTGCCGTCGAACACCGGGCGGGTCCGCTCACCATCACCGGCTGGGTCGAACGCCCGGTGCATGCCGGCGGCCGCGCCGATCCGCAATACCTCTACATCAACCACCGCTGGATCCGTGACCGCTCGCTAGCCCACGCGATCCTGGATGCCTACCGCGACGTGCTCTTCCACGGCCGCCAGCCCGCCTGGGTGCTCGCGATCGACATGCCGCCGGACCTGGTGGACGTCAACGTGCATCCGGCCAAGCACGAAGTGCGCTTCCGCGACCAACGCGCCGTCTACAGTGCCGTGCGGGCGGCGGTGGCGGCGGCACTGGAAACGACAAGGCCATCGGCTCCGCCTCAGCCGGCGCCGGACTCCGCATCCGTATCCGCTCCCGCTTCTGCTCCTAAACCGGCGGCTGCGGCCCCGGCGGCAAAGAAATGGCGCGGCGCCGAGCCGGAAGCGGCCAATCGCAGCTTCGACTGGACGGCGCTGGCTGCCAAGGAAAAAACAGCCGACTATGCACCCGCGGTGCCGAAGGCCGAGCGTGACGCGGTCGCGGCCCATGCAAAAACCAGTGCCGACGAAACGCCGCCGCCCGGCGGTCTGGGCCGGGCACTCGGCCAGCTCGGTACGCTCTACATCGTTGCCGAGACCGCCGACGGTCTCGCGCTGGTGGACACGCACGCCGCCCACGAACGGGTGCTGTTCGAACAGCTCAAGGCGGCCTGGGACAACGGCGGACGCAGCGCGGCGCAAACCCAGTTGGTGCCGACCGAAGTGCGCCTCGACCCGGTCGCGATAGAGCGCCTGGACGAAGCCCGCGACCTGCTCGAACGCCTCGGTTTCGAACTGGACCGCATCAGTCCCGAGGCGGTGGCGGTTCGGGCCGTACCCGCCGTGCTCTCCGATGTGGAAACGCCCGCGCTGATCCGCGAATTGGCCGAAGCCTTGTCCAACGAAGCCGAAGGCGAGCAATTCGTCGATGCCGCGGCCGACCGCGTGCTCGCTGATGTCGCCTGCCGGGCCGCGGTGCGCTCCGGGCGCAAGCTGACCGTGCCGGAAATGGACGCGTTGCTGCGGCGCATGGAAACGACGCCGCGTGCGGATCAATGCAATCATGGACGGCCCACCTGGATCCGCCTCACACTCGCCGATCTGGATAGATTCTTCCGCCGTGGCCGCTGAATTCGAAATCAAGCAATCGTTCGCACCGCTTGTGCTGTGCCTCATGGGCCCGACAGGCACGGGCAAGAGTGCGTTGGCGCTGGAGATCGCGCAACGCGTGCCTGCGGAAATCGTCAGCGTCGACTCGGCGATGGTCTATCGCGACATGGACATCGGCACGGATAAGCCGTCCAGATACGAACGCGAGCGCGTCCCTCATCATCTGATCGATATCTGCGACCCCTCCGAGCGTTACAACGCCGCGAGTTTTGTCGAGGACGCCACCGCAGTCATCGAAGACATTCATGCCCGCAACAAGTTGCCGATCCTGGCCGGTGGCACATTCCTGTATTTTCGTGCCCTCATCGAAGGCCTTTCCCCCATGCCCGGGGCCGATCCGGACATTCGCGAGCAGCTCAGGGCCGAAGCCGAACAACGCGGCTGGCTTGCCTTGCACGAAGAACTCGAAAGCATCGATCCGGTGATTGCCGCACGCATCGCGCCGACCGATTCGCAACGCCTGGAACGGGCACTGGAGCTGGTGCGCATTACCGGCGAGGCGCCCAGCAAACTGCATGCCGAGGCAGGCAAGGGCGCCGCGTTCGATTTTCTTCGCATCGCGTTGTGGCCGGATAATCGCGACGAACTTTACGACAGGCTCGCCGAACGATTCTCGCTCATGCTGGAACAAGGTTTGCTGGAAGAGGTCATAGCTTTACGTGGACGTGGAGACCTCGATGAAACTTATCCAGCCGTGCGGGCCGTGGGCTACCGCCAGCTGTGGCATTACCTGGCCGGAGAATGCACGCTCGAGGACGCTGAAAACCGCGCTATCACCGCTACTCGCCGCTATGCCAAACGCCAGATGACGTGGCTGCGAGGCGAATCGGACATCATGCGGGTGAATACCGGAACCGGTGCGCTCCAATTCGTCATGAAAGCGCTCGAAGCCCGGCATGGCGCGGTATTTGGATAGATTGCCCGTGTTAATATATACGGTCACAATATAACTTATTAGCCCTAACTACAAAGAAGGAGACGACGATAATGGCCAAAACGCATAACCTTCAGGATCCCTTTCTGAACCTCTTGCGCAAGGATCGTGTTCCAGTCAATGTTTACTTGGTCAACGGCATCAAGCTGACCGGGCAGATCGAAGCATTCGATCAGTTCGTCATCGTTCTCAAGAACGCGACCAGCCAGATGGTTTACAAGCACGCAGTATCAACAGTTCAACCGGCACGGCGTATCAACATGCCGCGCTACAACGACGAACAGGGCGAGGCAAGCGAAGCGCATGAAGAAGCCCATGACGAAGGCACGTCGGAAGTGGTCGAGGAGACCGCCGACGAGTGATGCGCCCTCGATGAGAGCTTGAACTCAGTCTTGGAACGTACCGTCATAGTGATGCGAGGCGCGGCCAGTCCGCGCCTCGCGTCCGTGCACGCCGAATTCGACGCGCTAGCGGCGGCGGCCGGCGTCGAAGTGGTGGCCTGTGTCGCCAACCCCAAATCCTCGCATCCGCACCCGCGCTTCTTCCTGCACCAGGGCAAGGTCGACGACCTGGCCGAAGTCGTTGCCGAAACGTCTGCGACACTGGTACTGGTCGACGAAGAACTCAGTCCGGCCCAGGAACGTAACCTCGAACGCGCGCTCAAAGTACGCGTGCTCGATCGCACCGAACTCATTCTCGACATCTTCGCCCAGCGCGCCAGCTCCTTCGAAGGCCGGCTCGAGGTCGAACGTGCCCAGCTGCGCCATCTCGCCACCCGGCTGGTACGCGGCTGGACCCACCTGGAACGCCAGAAGGGCGGTATCGGCCTGCGTGGCCCGGGTGAAACCCAGCTCGAAACCGACCGCCGCCTGATCGGGCAACGCATCGAACAGATCACGCGCCGCCTCGACAAGGTCGACCGCCAGCGTGCCCGGAACCGGCGCCGCCGCCGCCGTAACGACGCGCCGCTGGTGGCACTCGTCGGCTACACCAACGCGGGCAAGACCAGCCTGTTCAACAAGCTCAGCGAAAGCGAGGCCTACGCCGCGAACCAGCTCTTCGCCACGCTGGACCCGCTGCTGCGCCGCGTGCCCGTGCCGGGCATCGGCACCGTGGTAATGGCCGACACGGTCGGGTTCGTCAGCCACCTGCCGCACGAACTGGTCGAGGCGTTCAAGGCGACGCTGGGCGAAGTGCGTGACGCCGATGTACTGGTGCATGTGATCGACGCCTCCAACCCGGAACGCGAAGAGCAGATCGCCGTCGTCAACCAGGTGCTGGAAGAAATCGGCGCAGGCGACATCCCGCAGGTCGAGGTCTACAACAAATCCGACCTGCTGCCGGCGCACACGCAGGCCGCCATCGCGGAAGGCCGCTTCCCGCGCATCTACCTCTCCGCGCGTACCGGCGTGGGCCTGGAAGACTTCGGCTTGGCCCTGGGCCGCGAACTGGGCGTACCGCCCGAACCGCAAACCTTGGAGCTGGGTCCGGAAGAGGGGCGCTTGCGGGCGCGCCTGCACGAACTCGACGCCGTCGTCGACGAAACCCCGAACGAGACCGGCGGCTGGACATTGCATGTGCAAATGCCCGGCACCACCCTCGCGCGCCTCCAGCGCGAACACCACCACGCCCCCGTACCCG
>CAZPJI010000042.1:0-19053 GCA_964586925.1 uncultured Gammaproteobacteria bacterium | reverse complement strand
TACTGTAAAGGTCGCTTGTATGAGTAGGCCCAACAGAGCGCTGCAGTTGACCGCCCAAAGCGCTGGCGCGTTTTGGGTTCCCTCCGCGGCCTGCGGCCGCTCCGGCGGCAACTGAGCTTGGGCGTTGGGCGGCAAGTCAAAATCGTAGATATCCGGCGAAGGGGTGTTACTCTTCTGGTGGACGGAAAGCTAGGGAGTCCGATGAAAACAAGCTTTAAATCTTTCACAGAAAGCACTGGCGAAGACTGGCAGATAATCATCAGGGAGCAGAAGCAGTTCATGTCCGGCCTGCCAGATCGGATCCTGGCGCATATGCAGCTACTTAAAGGCGATTACGGTGGCTTTCCCATTGACAGGCTGCAGCACTGCCTCCAGACCGCTGAGCGGGCTGCAGAAGCTGGCGAAGATGACGAATACGTAGTTTGTGCCCTCCTGCACGACATCGGAGATACGTTGGGTAGCTTCAACCATGCCGATGTCGCGGCGGTTATCTTGCAGCCCTTTATTTCTGAGGCGAACCACTGGATGATCAAGCATCATGCGATCTTTCAGGGCTACAACTTCTTCCATCACTTGGGCATGGATCGCGATATGCGGGACCAGTTCAAAGATTCAGAGCATTACGAGCGTACAGCGCATTTCATTGCTGAGTACGACAACCTCGCATTTGATAACTCGCATCCTGAATTGTCGCTCGACCTGTTTGCTCCGTTGGTTAGAAAAATCATGGCTGAGCCCAAGCAGAGCCTTTACAAAGCAGCGCTGGATGCCAGTAGCTGAATTCAGTCGGGGAGCGGTGCCGTCGCCGCCCAACAAATCGCTGCAGGTGACGTTTGACCCGCCGCCCATTTTTGCTACCGCAAAAGCGGCCGTCGCCTCAAACGCACCTGAGCTCCAGCGTTAGCCTAAGAGCCCACTATTTCCCGCGGGAGAAACCCATGATCCAGACTGACAGAGTGGATATAAGCCAATCGATAGTTGCGAGGGTCGCCGGCGCTGCCCTCTTCATCGGGCTAGTAATCCTGCTTCCCGTGAACTATTTGACAGTCTTGCACTACCATGTCTCGGACATTACAGTCCATTTGGGTCAATATCGTTTCAACATTGCAGTTAACGTTTTCTATGTTCTGGATTCGCTGATCGTTCTTAGCCTGCTATATGTTGTCTTGAAACCGGTCAATCGCAGTGTCGCGCTTGTGGCAACCTTCTTCCGGGCGGTGTCGGCGGTTGCTTGGGCCATCATGGCTTTCACGATGCTGAATGTGCTACAGATTCTTGGCGACCCCTCACACCTCTCGACGTTCTCGGCAGGTCAACTACAAGATCTCGCAAAGCTCCAAGCCGCTTACGGCAATAGTGCATATTACGTCGGATTGCCTGCTTGGGCGCTGGCCTCAACGATATATAGCGTTTTGTGGTTCAAGTCCAAATACATACCCAGGGCTTTGGCCATATTCGGCGTTCTCTCATCAATCTGGTGCGTCATATGTGCTTTCGCATATTTAGCGGTACCGCAGTTCGATCAGATGATCAATGTGTGGCTCTACGATCTACCGATGGTTATTTTTGAGCTTGTATTGGGGCTTTGGCTTTTGGCAAGAGGTTTGAGGATCCGTGGAAAAGCGGCCTAACAATTCATTCAAGCCGATCGCCCACTGGCTACACCAGCGGTCAGCGTTTTAACTCCTACCTTATGCGCTTTGGTGTGGATGTTCAGCCGAGTGAGCACCCATGAATGTGGAGATCTATTATGCAGGACAATCCCGTAGCCCTGATCACTGGAGCCAATCAGGGAATCGGCCTACAGATCGCGAAGAGCCTTGCGGCATACGGTTTCACCGTGCTCGTTGGTTCGCGCAATCTTGAGAGTGGCGAGAAGGCGGCCAAGACCATCGAGGGTGATGGCCGCGCAATTCAGCTTGATGTGACCAATCAAGCATCCATCGATTCCGCGGCAGATCGCGTTCGCAACGAACTGGGCCGCCTGGACGTGCTGGTAAACAACGCCGGTATCGCTCACGCGGGGAAGCGGGAGCGGTCGCTTGCGGAAATCGTCAAAACAGGCCGTGCAAGCGTTGCATCACTCGATGAGGTGCGCGCTGTATTCGAGACTAATGTGTTTGGCGTTATCGCCGTCACACAGGCAATGCTGCCGCTGCTCCGCGAAGCGCCGGCCGGACGCATTGTCAACGTATCGAGTGGCAGAGCGTCACTCACCTTGGCTTCAGACCCAAGCGAATCACGCCGCCGCGAGATGTTCGGCGTTACATACTCCTCGTCGAAAGCAGCTCTCAATGCCGTGACTGTTGCTTTTGCGTTGGACCTTGAGGCGTCAGGTATCAAAGTCAACGCGGCGGCGCCTGGATTCACGGTGACGGCCATGAATAACTTTGAGGGCAGGCAGACAGTTGAGGAGGCTGCCCGCGAGCCTGTGCGACTAGCGCTCCTCGGTCCAGATGGACCGACAGGCACCTTCTCTGACGAGAACGGGCCGATCCCATGGTAACGCCACCAAGTACGGCGCATAACAGTTCGCTGCAGTCGACCGTCATCCGCTACGCGGGTTGTCGATGGCTGAATTCAAGCGTTGGGCTTCAACGTAAACATGCGAGGAATACAAATTGAACAGTCTTGATTTGCAATGCCGGTACGGCGAGGCGGTGGAGGGATTCGATTTCGAATTGCCGGCGGTAGAATGGCGTCAACGCCACTGCTGAACGCGGCACACCGGTCGCGGCTCGGCCATCCGGAGCAGGCCATGGACAGACTCACCGTCGACAACGCGGCACACGCTTTCGAACGGCAGGACGCACCCGACGTCGAACTGTTCAGGCACGGTACGATGACCATCGAATATTACCGGCCGCAGGGCGAGGACCACCAGCACCCGCATTCTCGCGACGAACTCTATGTAATCATCTCAGGCCATGGCACATTCCTTCGCGACGGCGTGAAGACGCCGTTCGAACCGGGCGAGATCCTGTTCGTGCCGGCCGGCGCCGAGCACCGCTTCATCAGTTTCAGCGACGACTTTGCCACCTGGGTCGTTTTCTATGGCCCGGACGGCGGCGAGGTCGCCTGAGCTCGCAGATACCGCAGGCACATATCATGACGAGATACGAAAAAATCGAACTGGCGTCCATCCCCGCACTGGGGCTCGGCGCGTGGCTGGCCACGCCGCTGCTGCCCGGGCGCATGAGCTTCGGCACATTGCTGCTGGTCGCTGCCGTATTACTGCTGCTGCAGGGACTGGTACGCGACCTGGCGCTGCTCGCACGTAGCAAGCGCGAGGCGCACTCAACGCCGGAGAAAGCGGCGCGTTGCCTGTGTATCGAATCCGCCGTGGGCGTCACCGGCGTGGCCGCGGGACTGATCCTGATGGGAGCCGGTATCGGGCGCACGATCGAGCTGCCCGTCTGGACCTGGGCCGCGCTCGCGGTGGGAGTCACGGGAGCGGGCTTTGCGCTGAAGGATTACGTCGTGACCCTGTGGCCGTGGCGGATTCGCCGCGAAGCGGATCACCTGAACCTGATTTTTACCTGGAAACGTTAGCTCCGTCGCTCCCACCGGCGGAGATCCTCGAGCCGCCTACCGGCTCCCGGGGGGCATGGACTGCCAGGGTTCGACCGGCGCCAGGGCGTCGCCCTTCTGCAAAGGCGACAAGGCCGGGGTACCCGATGAACCGTCAACGCCGGCTGAGCGCCAGGCCTCCATGACCTGGGCGCAGGGCTTGAAACGCGTCTTTGGTATCGACATTGAGACCTGTCCGGCCTGCGGCGGGGCCGTGAAGGTCATTGCCTGCATCGAAGACCCGGTGGCTATCAAGAAGATTCCCGATCGCCTGAAGCAAAAGGACGACGCAAAAGAGCCCAGCCCGCTGTCTGAGAGTCGGGCACTGCCGGCGAGCCTGTTCGCCTGACAAAACAACCGGCTACAAGAGGCTGTGCCGGCCCGGCAGGGTCCCGGCATGCCGGGAGGTTGAGAAGGGGGTAAATGGAGAAAACACGGGCGGGTTTTCAGACGATGTCCGCGAAATTCGGGGCGCGCTCAGGATGATCGGACGGTGTGGTGGCGGGCCGCTGACAGCATGCTGCTGGACCTGGGTAGGTGCGGCGTTGAGTGTATTGACGCGAGACGGCGGCTTGGGGATCTGCCGGGTCCAAACACGGACCCGGCAGACGTGGCAAGGCGGGCTTCAGCCGACGCTCGCCTGATTGGCAAACTGGAAGGCGGCAATGCCTTCGTTCGTTGCCGTGGGCAGGTCGCCCGCCTGGGTAAAGGGCATGAGCGAGAGCGAGCCATCGGAGCTGATCTTGTAGCCGATCACGCCACCGGCCTGCGGGGCGTTGACGTACAGGTAAGGCCCGGCCACGGCTTCGTCGAACAACTTTACCGAGGATTCGGCCGTCAAACCATCGGCGTTCAATAGCGTCAGCGACCCGTCGCTTCCGACCTTGTAGCCGGTAATGGTATTCGAGCCGGTATTGGTCGTGTAGACGTATTTCTGGTTTTCGCTCAAACGGATCCAGCAGGCTGCCGTGAAAAACGTCGCCACTTTCGCGTCGATCACGGCCAACATTCCGTCGCTGCCGATGTTGTAACTCGACACCGAACTCTGGAGCGCATTGGGCATGCCGGGCTTGATCACGTTCGCATTGGAGACGATGAAGTGGCCGCTCGTGTCGAAGTCGGCACCGAACGGCGTGTGACCATCCGAGGGCTGCACGTCGGGCGCGCCGGGAACGCCGTTGTTCATCGTGTACACGTCGATGAGACTGGTGGCCTTCTCGGTTACAACCAGATGCTTGCCGTCCGGACTGAACACGATTCCGCCCGGCTTGACCGAATGTCCCGGCAGGGGGGTCTGCGCGCCGCTCAGGGGCTCGGTGGAATTAGGGATGGGACTCAAGCTGCCGTCATTGCCGAAGGTAAAGCCGGTAATATTGCCGCCATCGACCCCGCCGCCCTCGTTGACCACATAAAGCTGATTGTCATGGACGGTGAGACTCGACGGGAAGTGTCCCCCCGAAGCAATCGTGCCCACGAGCGTCAACGAACCGTTGAAGGTATCTCCGACGCGGTTCACCTGGCTCGGGTCACGCACCTTGAACGATGAAATCTTGTTATCGCCAGCATCCACCACGAACAGAAACTTGTTATCCGGGCTCAAGACCATTTCGTTCTGCGTGGCGATGGGGGCCAGGGCAGCTGTGGGCGAGGGACCCGGCCCGGCGGCACCGGCGCCTATCGTCTGTACCTCTTTCAGAGTCCCGTCGGGCGCCTGCGAGAAGACGACGACTTGGTTTTCCTTGGCCGCGTTGGACATCGAGTAGACGGCCCCCGTGAACTTGGCGCGCGGCGGCGGTGGATTGCTTATTTTGCCGTCGCTGCAGGCCGATAGCATGACGACCACGCCCGCACCCAGTAAGGGCACAAGCGCCGTACGAATGGGGGTGATACGGAATTTTCTGGGGATCATCGTTGTCTCCTAAATTGACATAAAAAAGCAGCCGTGACGGCCGAGGACGCTTTCAGTCCCGGTACTTAGTCGGAGCAACGGGTCTAACCTTACAACTCAGTCACGAGAGGCATTGTCGGTACGGATGCGCTTGGGCAAGCCGTATTCTTTGGAAAGATGCGTGAACACAGGCTTGTTGCCGGCCACGGCGGTCGAATGCAGTGCCTGGCAACCGAGTAGGAAGCGGCTGAACCCATCGGTGACCGAGAGCAGGCCACGCAGGTAATCGGCGATGAATTGCGCTTTCTGGTCCATAGGTGATGTTTGACTCCACGGCATAGGGCACCTCCTTTGATGCCCTTGAGTGTGATACAACTGTCACCCATGTCCCGGGACTAATGTGTTACTTATGTCTCCAGACCGTACCCCCTCAGAGCTCTAACCCCTCCATCGAGCGGACGTCTTACAGTGGCTTCAACGTCAGCAAATCGCCGCTCATGTCGAACGTTAGATGCAGGGAGCGCACATGGCAGAAGAAACTGAATAGGTGGTCGCCTTTCCATGACCCGCAGCCAGCGTCTATTGTTCCTGATCCAGCTTTTGCGTGCGTGTCGCCGTCCAGTCAGCGCGCATGTGTTGGCCGACCGTCTTGGAGTCAGCGTTCGCACCATTTATCGCGATATCGACACCCTCAATGCCCAGGGCGCGACAATCGTCGGGGAGGCGGGTATCGGCTTTGTGCTGAAGCCGGGCTTCCTGCTGCCTCCCATGATGTGGGACGCCAATGAAATTGAAGCTCTGATTCTGGGTGTCCGCTGGATTTCGCATATCCCGGATGAGTCGCTGCAACAGGCCGCGGCCTCGATCCGGGCCAAACTAAAAGCCGTTCTGCCCGATCAGCAGCAGTATTTATTCGAGCACACCACGTTGTACGCTGGCCAGAGTTGGCTGCCCGTCGATCAGGAGTTTGTCGAAAGGATCCGGTTGGCTACCCGCGAACAGAAAAAGCTGCATCTGGACTATCTCGATGAGCAGCAGCGACCCAGCCAGCGCCTTATCTGGCCGATCAGCATGGGCTATTTCCAGGGCAGGATGTTATTGGCGGCCTGGTGCGAATTACGGCAGGATTTTCGTCATTTCCGGCTGGACCGGGTGCAGGACTGCCAGGTACTGGACGAGCGCTATCCTCCTTATAAGATGCATCTGTTCCATCAATGGTGGGACACCCAGATCAAGCACACTGCTGACAGAAACTGACACAAGCGGTCACTACCATGGGCCTTCCCATTCATTTGGAGTCAATCCCATGAGCCTTATGACCCTGTATACAAATCCGCAATCCCGAGGCGTAGTGGTGGAAAACTTGCTGGCCGAGCTTCAAATCGATTGCGAGCGTGTCAATCTTGAGTATGGCACCAGCATGAAGGCGCCGAAGTATCTGGCAATCAATCCGTTCGGCAAGGTGCCCACGTTGATGGACGGCGAGATCATCATCCACGAACTGCCGGCTATTTGCGCCTATCTGGCGGATAAGTATGCCGACAAGGGCCTGGCGCCCGCGCTGGACGATCCCAAGCGGGGGCTGTACTTCCGTTGGCTCTTTTTCGGTGCGGGGCCCTTCGACTGCGCCTGTACCGATCGTGCTCTGGGCGTGGAGGTCAATCAGGAGCAGCAAGTCTCCGTAGGGTATGGTACCTACGACACGATGTATCGAACCCTGGTACGCGAGTTGGAAGAAGCCGATCCCTACTTGTGTGGTGAACAGTTCACTGCGGCCGATGTGTTTACCGGCGGCTACATCCTGTTCCTGATGGGTATGGGCAGGCTCGAGCCACATCCCGCCATGGTGCGTTATGCCAAAGCCCTGTTACAGCGCCCCAGCATGGCTAAGCTGGCTGAGATGGCGTTGCAGAAAGTCGATGCTTGATCGTGCCCTGCGTGTGTTGCCATGACGTCGAAGGTGTAAGGGCCGGCGACTGTCAGGTCTTGCGGACAAGCCGTGTTGGAATGACCCTTGACTCCACTCACGTAATCCGGCGGCAGCGTAGCTGTCGCCGGTTGGCTAAAGTGTCGATGCAAAAACTTAACCGCCGATCAGGCGACCGACGAGGAATGTGATTGCACCTGCACCCGCGCCGATAATGAGCATGCGCAGTGCGGAGTACACGGCGGAGCGGCCCGTGAACAGGCTTGTGGTGAGACCTGCGCCTGACAGGGCGACCGCCGAGAGCGCCAGCATCGCGATCAGTGCCGGACGGCCCGTGCCGAAAAAATAGGGCAGGGCCGGCAGGATCGCGCCGATGCCGAAGGCGATGAACGAGGCCCAGGCGGCCCGCCATGGTGAGCCCAGCGCGTCAGGATCGAGGCCCAACTCTTCGCGCGCCAGAGCATCGAGCGCCTGCTCGGGGCGTGCGATGGTCTCGTCGGCCAATTGCCGGGCTGCCTCGGGGTCCATGCCGCGGGCACTGTAGATCAAGGCGAGTTCGGCGGCTTCTTCTTCCGGGTAGAGTTCCAGTTCTTCGCGTTCGAGGCCGATCTGGTACTCGAACATTTCACGCTGTGAGCGCATCGATACGTATTCGCCGGCCGCCATCGAGGCGGCGCCGGCAATCAGTCCGGCTATACCTGTGAGCACGAGTACCTTGCGCTGCATGCCCGCGCCGATCAGGCCCAGGAGCAGGCAGGTGTTGGAGACCAGGCCGTCGTTGATGCCGAAGATTGCCGCCCGCAGGCCACCCCCGCGTTCCAGCCTCCGGTGGAAATGCTCGGGCGCGCCCGCCCGGGCCGGCTGTGGGTGGCTGGAGGGAGCGCCCGCGTTGCTGTAGACGGACAGGCCGCGCAGTTTCATGGCAGCCAGCATGCCCTTGAGCTGGGCAGGCGGCAGGCGGCGGATCAGCGCGGCCACGATGTGTGCACGCAGTGTCGGGTGGAATTCGGGCAAGGTCTGTCCGGTCGCTTCGATGCGCCGCACCCAGGCCCCGGATTGATGTTCGGCCGCGTCGGCGAGATCGCGAAAAAGCCGCGCTCGGCTCGGGTGGTCAGCTTCCCGGTCGGCGAGGATGCGATACAGCCAGGCCGACTGGAGTTCCTCGTGCCAGCCGACGAGTTCGTTGGTTTTTTTCATTCGTTCGCAACTCCGTGCGGTACGTGGCCCGTGGCGACCAAACCCGAGGCGCCTTCGCAGTGGCGGCGCTGGTCGTCGAAGAAGATGTCGGCCCCGAAGGTTTTGAGAAACGGCGCCTTGTCGAGGCCGCCGAGGAACAGCGCTTCATCGACGCGGATGTTCCAGGCCCGCAAGGTGCGGATGGCACGCTCATGAGCCGGTGCCGAGCGGGCTGTGACCAGGGCGGTGCGGATCGGGGAATTCTGGATGGGGTAGTCGGCCTGGATGCGGTGCAGGGCGGTCAGGAAATTCTTGAACGGTCCACCGGCGAGAGGCTCGTGCGCGGATTGCCGTTCGCTTTCCGTGAACGCATCCAGTCCGCCCTCGCGGAAGACGCGCTCGGCCTCATCGGAGAACAGGACCGCGTCACCATCGAAAGCGATGCGCAACTGCTCTCCCGGTGCGGGATCGATGCGCCGTGGAATGATCGTGGCCGCGGCGGTGTTTTCCTCCAACGCACGCGCCACGTCGACCGGATCGGCAGACAGGAACAGGTCGGCCGCGAAAGGGCTGACGTAATGATAGGGCGAGCGCCCGTTGGTAAAGGCTGCCTGGGTAATGTCGAGTTGGTGGTGCTCGATGGCGCGGAAGATACGCAAGCCCGTATCGGCGCTGTTGTGCGAGAGCAGGATGACATTCACGCGCCGGCGCTCGCCTTCATTGAGCCGCAGAAGTTTCTTGACCAGATTGAAAGCGACGCCGGGTTCGAGCAAATCGTCCTCGTGTTCTATCTGGTAGCTTGCATAGGCCTCGAGGCCTTCCTCGACAAAAATGCGATGACTGTCTTCGAGGTCGAACAACGCCCGCGAGGAAATCGCCACGGTCAGCGGCTTGTCCATGAGCGTTTCTTGTGTGTCGGGCGCAGTGGTGTTCATGGGGTGGTCAGGATTTATAAAGTTCGACAAGGAATCCGGTTATCGAATTGGACATGCCCAGGTATATGTAAGTCCCGGCGGCGTTCTGGAACAGGTTGTCCCGGTCCTGCGTGTCGGAGAAACCGATTCCGCTTATGGAGCCCGGGCACACGGAGTTACCGGAAATCGAAATATTGGCTTGGAGCAGATTGTAGTTCGGCACGATGCTCAGGCTGCCAAGCCCCACGCAGCCGAAGCCGTCGTTGAAGCTGAGGGCGCCGTTATCCGCAATCGTTACGCTGACCGCCGTGGAGTTGCCCCAGTAGTAACCCTGGTAGGTGCCCGCCAGGGCGGACAGAGAGGGCACTTTCGACGACAGATCCTCGTAGTTCAGCGAGAGCTTGCCGCCTCCGGTGTCGCCGCTCAGTGTCCCGGTGATGCTGTCGACCCTGCTGCCGTTGTCGTTGCCCTGGCCGTCAAACGTGAAGTTGTGTACGGTCTGGCCGTTGCCGAACGTCTGGCCGAGTGGCGGGAAGCCCGTCACGCTGTCGGTGAAGGAGTCGTTTTTGATGGTGTTTGGCAGCACGTACAGGTTGCCGTTGGTGGCGCCGGCATACCCATACTGGCCGGGCAGGATGGCGCCGTAAACGGCTACGGCCGTGGTGCTGCCGCTGGGTGTGAAAGTACCGAAATAGACGCCTTCCGCAGTATAGGTTTTATGGAAAAACTTGCAGCCGGCAAGCAGGCTGACACCCAGAAGGGCAATGCAGGCGGTACGTGTGAAGGTTTGGAGGGACATTGATTCCGGTTCCCTGATTTGATAAAGCCAGCATAGCGTAGGAAAGGTGAACCTTGCACCCGAAAACGGGTCATAATGGCAGCCCGGTTTTGAGTCCCTGGAGATCCGATGAATCCAATTCGCCCCCGCAGCAGCAACCCCGCCCTGCGCGCGTTGACTTCGCGTGGCATCCCGCAGGCCGCAGCGGGAGAAGGCGCAATGACCGTGAGCGGTGCCGTCAACAAGACCATAGCGCTGGTCGCGCTGGTGGTAATAGGCGCGGCCTGGGTCTGGAGCCGTTACTCGGCAGCGCTGCCCGCAGGGACGGGGGCAGCCGCGAGTGCGGTGTCAGGCTACTTGCTGGCCGGCGTGATCGGCGGCTTGGTGCTGGCACTGGTTACGGTGTTCAAGCCGACCTGGGCCAAGGTGACCGGCCCCGCCTACGCGGTACTGGAAGGCTTCGCCGTCGGTGGTATTTCGGCGTTTCTCGATACTCGCTATCCGGGGATCGTCATCCAGGCGGTCGGCCTGACCTTCGCGGTCATGGTCGGCATGCTGCTGATTTACCGCACCGGATTGATAAAGGTGACACCGGCGTTCCAGAAAGGGGTGATCGCGGCCACCTTCGGGATATTCCTGTTCTATGGCGTGGCATGGCTGTTGTCCATGTTCCACGTCGACACCTCCATGCTCTTCGGCCATTCCAAGCTGGCGATTATCATCAGTCTGGTGGTCGTCGGGATCGCGGCCCTCAACCTGGTTCTGGATTTCCACTTCATCGACCAGGGCGCCAAGGCAGGACTCCCCCGCTACATGGAGTGGTACCTGGCCTGGGGCCTGACTGTCACGCTGGTGTGGCTGTACCTCGAAATCCTGCGCCTGCTCGCCAGCTCCCGCAGCAACTAACGGGAACTCGCGTTATCTTGATGAAAACGGCCGCCTCCGAGCGGCCGTTTTCGCATTCCCCTGTAGGAGCGGCGGTCCCCGCCGCGAGGAATTGTTTATTGGCCCTCCCGGCGGGGCTACTTTTGTTTCGCCCGGACTCACCCGAGCACCCCTAAAGCCGCTCTCAGAGCCCTGGAGGCGTTCGTCGGCCCGGCGCGTTCGCGCCGGCGTAGGACTCTACGGCAAGCGGACGCAACACCGCCGGCGGGCGGCTCCAGGACTCCCTTCGGGCGGGTCTGTGCCGCACCGCCTGCTGCGTTGCACGCCCTTGAAAGGGAATCACCCTCCGGCGCCCGTGCGCCTTGCATTCGGTACGGCACAGATCCCGCTGAGAGTGGCTTTAGGGGTGCTCGGGTGAGTGGCCAAAAGCATTGCGCCGGAAGTCGCGGCCCCAAGGCTGAGCCTTGGGGCTCCCCTGCGATGCTCGCCCGCAACGGGCCGGTCGGAACTCGGCCTACGCGATATATCGCGTAGGCCTCAGACATGCCTCTCTGTTCCCCCGTTGCGGGCTGCGCTTCTCGGCGCGACTAACGGCGCACGGAGGAGTCAGCGTCGGGTTGGGAGTCATCGTCATTCCGGCGAAGGCCGGAATTCAGTCAGATAGGTAGAAGCGGCGGGAACCGCCGCTTCTACCTATCTCTCCGGCCTGTCACCTTCTGTACCTCACTAGGAACTCGTCAGGTTCGTCGATATCCGAAGTGCCCATATCATCGAGATCGTCTGCGGAGAGCGGCACGCCGGTTAAGTCTTCCAGGCCGGAGTACTGCGAATTAATCTCAGAGACGTCCCGGGCCCAGATTGTTCGGTATTCAGTAACACCACCCTTTACGCCGCGAAACATGAAGGGCCGCTTTCCCTCGGATTCACGCTGCTTGGCGTAGGTGAAACTGAAGAGCCAGCCTGTTGGCGAATCAATGTCGTACGACGACGTCTTAACGATCTCTTCGTACACGTCATACGTCATCCAATCGGGTCTATCGTCAACAACCGTCAGATCGGGATATTTCTCCTCAATCTCATCCGCGCTCCGCGCGCTGATTGTCATCCAGACACCACCCATCCCGTAGTCATGTGCGCATAAAAATGTATATTTTTCGGCCATTGCCTGTATGCCTAACAGGTGTCGGGCTTTCCGAGAGCGCTTTGGAAGCGCCGGAGGGCTTCGTCGAGCGTCGCGCGGCTGCAAGCGAAATTCATGCGCACGAAACCGGGCGCACCGAAGTCGGCGCCGTCGGACAGGCCGAGCCCGTGGCGTTCAAGCAGTTGCGCCGGTTGCTCGATGCCCGTTTCGCGCAAATCCATCCAGTAGAGGTAGGTACCTTCCGGCGCGGCGGCTCGCACGCCGGGCAGTTTCTTTATGACATCCGTAATTCTGTCGCGGTTGCCGCGCAGGTACTCGATCAGCTCCGCGTGCCAGGCCCAGCCGTCGCGGTAGGCGGCTTCGGCGGCCGCGTAGGCCAGCGCGTTCACATAAGGCAGGATGCCGTCGATGGCGCGCTTGAAGCGCCTGCGCAACCCGGAGTCGGGGATGATGGCGACGGCCAGGCCAAGCCCGGCCAGGTTGAAGGTCTTGCTCGGCGCCATGAGCGTGATGGTGCGCTCGGCCAGTGCCGGCGAAAGCGCGGCGAAGGGGCGGTGGCGGCAACCGGGTTCGAGTACCAGATCGGCATGCAGCTCATCGGACACGATGATCACGTCTTCCGCCAAGGCCAGCTCGCCGAGGGTTTCCAGTTCGCTCTTGGTGAAGACCCGCCCGCCCGGGTTGTAGGGGTTGCAGAGGAAGAACAGGCCTGCTTTACCAAAAGCGGCTTGCAAACCGGCCAGGTCGAATTGCTGGCGGCCGGTATCGTCCGTGAGCATGGGGACTTCGCCACATGTCCGGTCCATGTGTCCCGGCGCCGCGAGGAACGGTGGGTAGATCGGCATGCTGGTAACGACCGTTTGCGTGTCCGGGATCAGTCGGCAGGCGGCATGCATCGCGGGCACGGAGCCGGGTAACCAGATCAGCCAGCGGGGATCGATGTCCCAGCCGTGCCGGTCCCGGGCATAGGCGCAGAACGCGTCGGCGAGCCGGGTAGTAGCGTGGGTGTAGCCGAACACGCCATGCTCGACCCGCTGCTGCAAGGCTTTGACTACGGAGTCAGGAGCAGCGAAATCCATGTCCGCCACCCACAGGGGCAGCACATCACGGTTGCCGTAGCGATCCCATTTGACGCTGGCGGTGCCCTGTCTCGGCGGGGGCCGGTCGAAGTCAGTCCGGCTCAATCGCGCTGGATCTTCTCGTATTGCTGGCTGGGGATGTCGCCGCGGCGCGAGTAAGGATGTTCGCGGAGCTGCGCCTCGATCCAGGCATCGCGCTCCTCGGCCGTTTCAAACCAGCGTTCTGAGGACCAGTCGGCACCCAGCAGGTGAGGTGCCCGCAGCGGGTCGTCGGAGGGCATGGTGATTTTGACGCCGTATTGCTTTTTCACAGCTCTAACCTGTCGATAACGGAGGTAATTTTACTCCATTGCCGCCGAGTGCTTCCCGCCGGGTATCTGGTTGCCGAAGTGATAGGTCATCAGCAGTGGCAGCGGCAGCATCAACAGCATCATCCCGGACATCAGCAAAAAGTCGTTGTTGTAGCTGATCATCATCGCCTGCTGGGTGATCAGTCCGTTGAGCAGCACCATCGCCGCGCCGCCCTTGACCGGCGCGAAGTGCAGGAACTGGGCCAGGCGCTCGCTGAATGCCGTGAAACGTTCGGCGATCGCGGCATGGTTGATCTGGGTGTTGCGGGTCAGCAGCGTGAACACGATCGAGATGCCGATGCTCGAGCCGATGTTGCGGATCAGATTGAAGATCGGCGTGCCCTCGTTGCGCATTTGCGGCGGCAACGTGGAAAACGCCACGGTCTGCAGCGGCACGAATACCTGTCCAAGCCCCAGTCCCTGGAGGAAACCGGTCCAGGTGATGAACCAGGGATCGACCTGCAGCGTCATTTGGCTGAGTTCGAACAAGGCGAATACGTTGATGATGATGCCGGTAAGGATCAGCAGGCGCGGGTCGACCCGGGTGATCAATCGGCCCACGAGGATCGCCGCGAGCATGGCGCCCAGCCCGCGGGGGGCGAGGATCAGGCCGGTCGTGAATACCGGGAAATTGAGCAGGTCCTGCATGAACGGCGGCAACAGCGACACCGTTGCGAGCATGACCACGCCCAATAGCAGCATCAGGATGCTGCCGATGGTGTAGTTACGGTCGCGGAACAGGTGCAGGCTGACGAAGGGATGCTTCTTGAGGCTCGCGTACCAGGGGTAGATCCAGAGCAGCACGAAGGCGGCCGCCGCGCAGCCGACGATTTCAGGTGATGCGAACCAGTTCTGGGCATTGCCTCGGTCGAGCATGTACTGCAGCGCACCGATGCCTGCCCCCAGGATAATGAAGCCCAGCCAATCGAAATCGCGTGACTTGTCCCGTTTCTGGCGCGGCACGAAGTTCCAGATCATCAGCAGTGCGATCAAGCCGAGCGGCACGTTAATGAAAAAGTTCCAGCGCCAGTTGTAGAACTCGGTGATGTAACCGCCGATAGTGGGACCGAGGACCGGACCTACCACCACACCCAGCGTAAAGATGGCCATGGCGGTGCCGTGTTTTTCGCGGGGGTAGGTGTCGAGCAGGATGGCCTGGGCCAGCGGCACGAAAGCCGAGCCGAACACGCCCTGCATGGCGCGTGCGGTAACGATTTCGGGGAATGTGGTCGAGGCGCCCACCATGAACGAGAAAAGCGCGAATCCGCTCACGCAGACCAGCAAAACACGCCGCCGGCCATAGCGTTGCGCAAGCCAGCCCATGGCCGGCGTGGCCACGGCGGAAGCCACGATGAAGAAAGTCAGAACCAGCTTGATGTCGTCGAGGCTGACGCCGAAGCTGCCCTGCATGTGCGGCAGCGCGACATTGGCGATCGTCATGTCGATCACCTGCATCAACGCGGCCAGCATCACCGCAATGGTTATGGCTCCGCGATGGATGTGCGGTTCCGCTTGGTCGTTCATATCCGACTTTTAAGCTGGGCCGTTCAGTGGCCGGCGACGTAGACGCTGACTTCGGCGCTCATTCCGGCACGTAGCGGCGGTCCCGATGTGTCGTTATGGATCGCGATGCGTACCGGGATACGCTGCGTGACTTTCACCCAGTTGCCGGACGAGTTCTGTGGAGGCAGCAAGGAAAATATTTCGCCTGAACCGGGGCTGATGCTCTCGACCGTGCCCTTCCAGGTGTGGCCGGGATAGCTGTCGACCTGGATGGTCACCGGTTGCCCGGCCCGCATGTGGGTCAATGCGGTTTCCTTGAAATTGGCCTTGATCCAGAACCGGGCGGTTTCTACCAGCGGGAAGGCCGACTGACCGACGCCGAGCGCATCGCCCGGGCGCACGTTCACATTACCCACGACGCCTGAAGCGGGTGCGCGCACCACAGTGTCGTCCAGGTTCAGCTGGGCGGCCTTCAGGGCGGCGCGCTCAGCAAGGAAATCCGCGTTCTGGTCGACCGGTTGTTCGGGGTCGCCACCCAACTGGGCGAGGACCTGCTCGCGTTGTGCCTTCAGCACGCTGACCTGCTGGCGTGCCTGTGCCAGTTGCGTAGTCAGAGCGTCGAGATGAGCGTTGGTCACCACGCTTTTCTGCGCCAGCGGTCCGTTGCGCTTCACCTCTCGCGCCAGGTACTCAGTCTGGGAATGAGCGCTATGAATCTGTGCGGTCAGCGCTTGGTATTTGGCCTTCAGTGCGGCCACCTGGTTGCGGGCGGCACTGACCTTTGCCTGGGCCTTGTCTACTGCCGCCTGGTAAGACGAGGGATCGAGCTTGAACAGCAGGGTGCCTTTCTTCACCTGCTCATTGTCGTGCACGTTCACTTCGATGACCCGGCCGGCCACGCGCGGGCTGATTTTGATGATGTGGGCCTCGACGAAAGCATCGTCGGTGCTGACATAGCCCTTGTGGGTGAAGTACCAGGTCAGCCCCACGGCCAGCAATGCGGCCGGCCCGAGGATCATCAGTGCAATACGCAAACGGCGCAGCCACGGGCGCGGCTGCTGGGTTTGTTTTTCGGCCATCGTCCGCACTCCGAAAATATAGACTGGACGGTCTAGTCTAATTAATGACCTGATTGCAGTCAACAGTTGTGTATATAAAGCCTTGTCAACCATCCTATGTGTCTATAAAATGGACTGGTCAGTCCATATCGGGGGTCGGCGTGAAAATTCAATTGCTGGGCATCTGCGTCCTTATCGGGGGGTTGTTGCCCGGTCTAAACGCCAGGGCCGAAACGCTCGATCAGGCGCTCGCTGCCGCCTATCGGAGCAATCCGGAGCTGCAGGCCGCCCGCGCCGGGCAACGCGCCGCAGAACACGATGTTTCTGCCGCGAAGGGAGGCTGGTATCCCAAGCTGAACCTGACCGGTGGGGTGGCGCGGGATAACACGACGGGCCAGATCACGTTTTTCCCCGGCCCTCCTTTCGGTGCATCCCTGGACCAGAGCACTGTCTCCCTGCGGCTGGATCAGCCTATCTGGCAGGGCGGCACCTTGTCTTCGCAGGTCGATGCCGCCGAGGACAGGGCTTCGGCCGTGCACTCGGACACCCGTGCGCGTGAATCCAGTGTGCTGCTTTTGGCCGTCAAGGTTTACCTCGGTGTGGTCACGGCACAGGCCGTTCTCAAGGTGCAGGTGCACAACGTCAAAACCCTGGCCCGGCAGTTGGACGCTGCCCGCCAGTCCCTGGCCCACGGGGAAGGCACGCGGACGGACGTGGCGCAGGCGAAGTCGCGCTATGAAGGCGCCGTGGCTGCGCGAATCCAGGCACAGGCGGCGTTGGCGCGCAAGCGGGCCGACTACACGACGGTGATCGGTGCCACGCCGACCGGATCGCTGGCATTGCCCCAAAGCCTGCCGCAGTTGCCCGCCACCTTGCAGCAAGCCGAGGCCCTTGCCAGCCAGAATTACCAGGTTACGGCGGCGCGTTTCAACGCGCAGGCCGCCCATGCGGAAGCGGCACGCGCACACGGTAAATTGCTGCCGAAAGTCGGGCTCTATGCGGAAGTGGTGCGCGAGCAGAATCCGCAATACGGTTTCGCCCGTGTTACGGATCGCGTGATCGGCCTGTCGATTAATGTGCCGATCTGGCAGGGCGGGACGGTGCATGAGCAGGTTGCTGCCGCGCGTGAGCGGGCCCAGGAAGCCGAGATGAATACGCGCGCGACGATCGACCAGGCGCGCAACCAGGCCGTGGCGGCTTGGCAGAATTATCTGGCCGCGCAATCCACGGTCAGTTCGATTCAATCCCAGCTCGATGCGGCACGGATTGCCTATGAGGGCATCAAGGCTGCGCACGAGCATGGCTTGCGCACGTTGACCGATTCGCTCAATGCCCTCCAGGAAGTTCGCAATGCCCACGTGGCTTTATTGCGTGCGCAACGCGACCGGATCGTGGCGGCGTATGCGCTGCTTGATGCGACCGGCGGGCTCAATGCGCGTGCGCTCGGGTTGCCACTGGATACCAGTGAGGCAGGCGGTTCGTGAGCAGTGAGGAACGTTTGAAGCCCTCCCGCCGCGACCAGATACTGGAGGCCGCGCGTGACATCTTCCTGCGCGAGAGTTACACCGGCGCCAGCATGGAATCGGTCGCGAAGCAGGCGGGTGTCTCCAAGCAGACCATCTACAATCACTTCGCCAACAAGGACGAGTTGTTCCGTGCTCTGGTGCTCGACATATGCGCCCGCAGCGCTGTTGCGCTGGGCGATCCGGAAGAGGTCCTGGACCGGGAGCCCGAAGCGGTATTGACGCATTTCGGCGAGATCGTGCTCAAGCACAAGTCCTGCTCGGACACCATGCATCTACACCGGCTGCTGCAACTCGAGGGCCGCAACCATCCCAGCCTTGCGGAAAGCTTCTACAAGTTCGGGCCCGACCGCACGGCCCGCTGGCTCACGCAATACCTGGAAGCCCAGGTCAAGCGGGGGCGGCTGCAGGTGGACGAGCCGCGCGTAGCCGCGGAGCAGTTCGTCACCATGCTGGTCGGCTACCTGCGCATGCGCCACCTGCTGGGTATGACCGGCGTGCCCGACAAGGCCGAGCGTGCCCGCTACGTGTCCTCGGCCGTCAACATATTCCTCAACGGTACCCGCCCGCGCCAGTAGACATGTAATTAATCAAGTCTAATCCCCGGCTTTGCTGTGGGACTCCTGTGCTCCGTGCTTCATACGATGAAATACCTTCTGTAGGAGCGGCGGTCCCCGCCGCGATCCGGTTTTCGCCAAAACTCTCGCAGAGGTGCAAAGGGATAATTCTTGTTTTTCTCCCTCGCTGGGAGGGTTATTTATTCAGGCGGCCTTCTTGCGGACTACGTCGAGCAGGCTGCCTTCCAGCACCATCTCGACCTGGCGTTCGCTCAACTGGTGTTCGCAGGTGAAGGTCTTGCCCTGCGTTTTGTTGGTGACCTTCACCTCGTTTCCGTTCTTGATCGCCTCGCGCAGATTCTCGAATACGAGTTCGGCATCCGGCGCTATGTTTTCGTAGTCGTCTGCGTTTTTGAATGTGAGCGCGAGGATGCCGAAGTTCGCGAGGTTCTGCCAGTGGATGCGCGCGAAGCTCTTGGCGATGACGACTTTTACGCCCAGGTAGCGCGGCGCGAGTGCGGCGTGCTCGCGGCTCGAGCCCTGACCGTAGTTCTCACCGCCGACGATCACGTGGCCTGCATCCTTATGCTCCAGAGCGCGTTCGGCGTAATCCTCGTCGATCTGGCGGAACACGAAGCGGCTGATGCCGGGGATGTTGCTGCGGAACGGCAGCACTTCCGCGCCGGCGGGCATGATCTCGTCGG
>CAZPJI010000041.1:0-19617 GCA_964586925.1 uncultured Gammaproteobacteria bacterium | reverse complement strand
CCGGCCAGGGCCGGCCAGATGTCGTTCTCGACGCCGGCACAGGCGTTGAGTACACCCTTGCCGCCGTAGCGCTTCTTGTCCCCGTCACGCAGCTCGGTCGCTTCGCGTTCGCCCGTCGAGGCACCGGAAGGCACGCCTGCACGGCCACGTGCGCCGCAGGCGAGCTCGCACTCGACTTCGACGGTCGGATTGCCCCGGGAATCCAGGATTTCGCGGGCTTGGAGAGCGACGACTTCGTATTCTTCGTTCACGGCGGGCAGCTCGGTGGAGAATGTGCGCAAATTTTACTAGAGATGGGCCGGAAAACCGGAATTTTCACGTCAAGTTATGATAGAACGCAGAAGATACTCTCGCAACGGCACTACGGCACAACGAAAAATGACTCTCGCCAAGGCGCAAAGACCGCGAAGAAGGAATCGTCAGAGCGGGTCGAAGTCCCCTGCTTATTCTGATTCGCGGTCGGGACGACCGCTCCCACAGAGGACTGACGCCGAGGTGAGTGAAGGGGGAGCGGAACCGGGAGCCAATTGACCGGCTTCGGCACGGCGAAAGGGGGGCAATTGCCCCCTCGCTCTTGCCGGCAAATTACCGTCTCCGCAGGCCCCGGTCATAGGCCTTCCTGCGCAGCGCTGCTATCAGCAGGCCGAGTCCGGCGAGGAGTGCAAGCCCCCAGGGCCCGAAGGCGCCACCACCGCCACTGCTGCCGCCTCCGCTGCTCGAACCGCCTGTGACCGTGAGCGTCACCTTGGCGGTGTTGGAATCGAGCGTCCCGTCATTGGCCTTGAACGTGAACGTGTCCGTGCCGGTGTAGTTATGGGCAGGGGTGTAAGTGAACCGCCCCGTGCTCGCAGCGAGACTTACCGTGCCATGGGCCGGCTGGGAGACAATCGTGTAGGTCAGCGTCTGGCTGGGGCTGGAGGCCGTCGCCTTGAGCTGGCCGGAGACGTCACTGTTGGCTGTGAGGTTGTAGCTTCCATTCTGGGCCACCGGTGGTTGATCGGTCACGGAGGCCGAGACCCTGGCGGTGTTGGAGTCCTGGTAACCGTCATTGGCCTTGAAAGTAAAGCTGTCGGAGCCGGTGTAGCCGCTACCGGGGGTGTAGGTATAGGTGCCGGTGCTCGCGTCAGTGATCGATACGGTGCCGTGCGCGGGTTGGGTGACGATCGAGTAGGTGAGCGTCTGCCCGCTGTCGGGGTCACTTGCTTTGAGCTGGCCCGAATACGCGGTATCGACAGGCGTGGAGAAACTCGTGTTACTTGCCGTGGGGGGTGTGTCGGTAACGTTCACCGAGGCCGTGGCCGCGGCCGAGTTCTGATAGCCGTCATTGACCAGGAACGTGAAGCTGTCGCTGCCCGCATAGCCATTGTCGGGCGTATAGCTGAAGCTGCCATCGGCATTCACGCTCACCGTGCCATGGGCAGGATTTGTTACCAGCGCAAAGGTGAGCGTCTGGCCGGCATCGCCCGCATTGCCCTGCAGTTGGCCGGAGAGGGCCTGGTTGGTCGGGGTGCTGAAGCTCGCCCCGATCGCCGTGGGCGGCGTATCGGCCACGGTCACCGAGACAGTCGCGGTGTTGGAATCCTTGTAACCGTCGTTAGCCTTGAAGGTGAAACTGTCGCTTCCGGCATAGCCCGAAGCCGGTGTGTAGGTATAGGCCCCGGTGCCGGCATCGGTGATCGTGACGGTGCCGTGCGTGGGTTGGCTCACGATCGAGTAGGTCAGGCTCTGGCCGCTGTCGGGATCGGTGGCACTGAGGACGCCATTGGCCGCCGTGTCGGTGCTCGTGCTCAGGGTGCCGTTATTGGCCGTGGGGGCTGTGTCGGAGCCGGTGCCCGAGAGCGCCACCGCATCGGGGCTGGTCGGAGTGTTGCTCGACACCATCAGCGTCGCGCCGTCGACGGTGAGCGCATTGGGGGCGTAGCTGACCTGAATGGCACAACTCGCCCCGATAGCCAGTGAGGCAGGACAGTTGTTGCTCTGACTGAAGCGCGCGGCGTGGGTGCCACTTATCGCGATGCTCGAAATCGTGAGGCTCGCCCCGCCGGAGTTGGTGAGCGTTTCGGTCGTCGTCGAGCTGCTGCCCACGGTGATATTGCCGAAAGCGAGCGGGTCGGGACTGAACGCTGCCTCGGGTATGGCGTAATGGATCGTGCCGGTCACGCTCGACGGGCTCACCGAGGCGGCGTACTGGGTGTCCAGGAGCACCGAGGCGCTGTTGCCGAGATTGTTCGCAACGATGAGATCGGGAGACCCGTCTCCGTTCATGTCCGCCGTGGTGACCGAGACGGGATAGCTGCCGGTGGCAAAGGTCTGCTGGGCGGCAAAGCTTGATGTGGCGGCGCCCGGAACGGTGATGTTATCGAGCACCGATACGTTGTTGCTGCCGCTGTTCGTGACGATTAGATCGGGTTTGCCGTTGCCGTTCACATCGGTCGCCGTGACCGAATAGGGCGCGTGGCCGGTGGCGAAGGTCTGCTGGGCGGCAAAGCTTGATGTAGCGGCGCCCGCAGCGGTGGTGTTGAGAAGCACCGAGAGGGTATCTGCACTCTCGTTTACGGCAATCAGATCGGGTTTGCCGTCGCCGTTCACATCGGCCGCCGTGACCGAGAGTGGGTAGCCGCCGGTGGCAAAATCCGCGTGAGTGGCGAAGCTCAGCGTCGCAGCGCCCGGCGCGCTGGTATTGAGGAGCACCGAGGCCGTGTTGCTGTTCGAATTCACGGCGATCAGATCGGGCTTGCCGTCGCCGTTCACGTCCGCCGTCGTGACGGAGGTGGGCTGGTGGCCGGTGCCAAAGGTCTGCTGGGTGGCAAAGCTCGGCGTGGTGGCGCCCGGAGTGGTGGTATTCAAAAGCACCGAGAGGGTATTGGAACCCTCGTCTGCGGTGATCAGGTCGGGTTTACCGTCACCGTTCACATCCGCCGCCGTGACCGAGATGGGGGAGGTGCCAGTGGTGAAGGTCTGTTGGGCTGCAAAGCTCGGCGTCGAGGCGCCTGGGGCGGTGGTATTCAAAAGCACCGAGACCGTGGTCTCGCACTGGTTTGCGGCGATCAGGTCCGGCTTGCCGTCGCCGTTCACGTCTGCTGCCGTGACCGAGTAGGGGCAGCGGCCGGTGGCGAAGGAATGTTGGGTGGCAAAGCTTGGAATGATGGCGCCGGGGGCGGTGGTGTTGAGTAGCACCGAGACGGTGTTGTCGTTGTTGTTCGCGACGATGAGATCGGGCTTGCCGTCCCCGTTTATGTCCGCGGTGAGGACCGATTGGGGAGCGCTGCCGGTGCTGCCGGTGGCAAAGGGCTGCTGGGCGACAAAGCTCGGTGCGCTCGCTGTGGGCGCGGCGGTGGTATTCAGGAGCACCGAGACGGTGTTGCTGCTGGCATTCGCGACGATCAGATCGGCCTTGCCGTCGCCGTTCATGTCCGCCGCCGTGACCGATTGGGAATAGGCGCCGGTAGCGAAGGTTTGCTGGGTGGCGAAGCTCGGGCTCGAAGCGCCCGGCGCGGTGGTGTTCGTGAGCACCGAGACGGTGTTGTTGCCGTCATTCGCGACGATCAGATCGGGCTTGCCGTCGCCGTTCACGTCCGCCGCCGTGACCGAGGCGGGGGTGGTGCCGGTGGCATAGGTCTGCTGGGTGGCGAAGCTTGAGGCCGAGGCCCCCGGCGCAGTCGTGTTCAGGAGCACGGAGACGGTGTTGCTGTCGTGGTTAGCCACCATCAGATCGGGCTTGCCGTCGCCGTTCACGTCCGCCGCCGTGACTGATTCGGGATAGTTGCCGGTGGCGAAGGTCTGCTGGGCGGCGAAGCTCGGAGTCGTCGCCCCGGGTGAGGTGGTATTCAGGAGCACCGAGACGCTGCCGCTGTTGTTATTCGCGACGATCAGATCGGCCTTGCCGTCGCCGTTCACATCCACTGCAGCGACCGAGACGGGATGGGTGCCGGTGGCGAAGGTCTGCTGGGCGGCGAAGCTCGGGGCCGCTGCCCCGGGCTCGGTGGTATTCAGGAGTACAGAGACGGTGTTGCTGCTGGCGTTCGCGACGATGAGATCGGGCTTGCCGTCACCGTTCACGTCCGCTGCCGTGACCGAGTCGGGATTGTGGTCGGTGGCAAAGGTCTGCTGGATGGCAAAGCTCGGGGTCGAGGCCCCGGCCGCGGTGGTGTTCAAGAGCACCGACACGGTGTTGCTCATCAGATTCGCGACGATCAGGTCCGGTTTGCCGTCGCCGTTCACGTCCGCCGCCGTGACCGAGACGGGATTGTTGTCGATGGTGAAGGTCTGCTGGGTGGCGAAACTCTGGGTCGAGGCCCCGGGTGCGGTGATGTTCAGGCGGACCGAGACGGTATTGTTAGTCTGATTCGCGACGATGAGATCGGGCTTGCCGTCGCCGTTCACATCCACTGCAGCGACCGAGACGGGATGGGTGCCGGTGGCGAAGGTCTGCTGGGCGGCGAAGCCGGGCGTGGGGCCGACACCCACGGCGCTCAAGAGGTTGAGGCTGAACTGCTTGTCCGGCGAATAGGTCGATGCGCCCAGGATCTGTACCGGAATGCTCGCCGTGCTGCCGCCCGGGGCCAGCTGGACTTGACTGTCTTCGGCGGTGTAGTCACTGCCAGCCACGGCTGTGCCGTCCTGGGTCTGGAAATGCAGCCAGACCGGATAGCCGCTATCGCCGCCCGAACGGGCGAGCGGGAATTGCATCGTCACCGGGGAGGTGCCTGTGACCGTGGCACTCGCTGCGCTGCCGGTAACCGGTGCGGGTCCCGCCCAGGCGAGCGGAAGCGAAAGCACCAGAAGCAATGCGAGCAGCGAACGTCCGGTGAGGGCAGAGCACGAGCGGCGGCGAGGGATAAGCGAATTCATGCGGAATACCTTTTGAGATTAGCGGATTGGAATGGTGTTAGCCCTGACTATCGGACGCTGAGGACAATCGGTGGCACGATGAACGTTGTCTTTTCGGCGATGGAATCGTTCAGCGTCACGTTCGGACATCTGCATCGGTTTTCCTCGTTCAAATTAATATTTCCGGCTCGTGCTCATCGCATTCGATAACGGGTGCGGAACGATTCCGGTGTTGTTTTCGGATGTCCCAATCATCCGAACCCCAAGCTTTGCTTGCGTAAGATACTTGCCGAATGTGAGGAAAATATGAGCCAGGCGCCCCGCGAGATCTCGGCGTCTCTCGGAGAGTCTCGTGCAGATGCGGGAATTATCGCTTTAAGCGATTGAATATAAATATGATTGCGTGGCGTTGGCTCAGCGTGCGTCAAACACTATGAAACAGATCCCGCACGTTCATATTCCCATCAGGGAAGCTCCAGCTTGTAGCCCACGCCGTAGACCGAGCGGATCGGGTTTTCCTCGTCCGGCATAAAAGCGGCAAGTTTTTTGCGCAGATTCTTGATGTGCGTGTCGATGGCGCGGTCGCTGACTATGCGGTCATCATCGTGGATCGTCTGTAACAGCTGTTCGCGGGAATACACGCGGCCCGGCGCATGCGTCAGCCGTTGCAGCAGGCGGAATTCCAGGGGGGTGAGATCCAGGCTCTGGCCCTCATAGAAGGCCATGTAGCGATCCTCGTCTATGGTCAACGACTTTTCCTGGGCGGGGTCATCGGACTGGCGCAGGGTACGCCGCAGGACTGCCTTGACGCGGGCTACGACTTCGCGTGGCCGCACCGGTTTGCAGATGTAATCGTCGGCACCGATTTCCAATCCGAGCAATCGGTCTATTTCCTCGGTTCTCGCCGTTACCATGATGATCGGCACATCCGAAAACCGGCGAATGCCCCGGCAGATGGTCATGCCGTCCATGCCCGGCAGCATCAGATCCAGCAGCAGCATGTCCGGTTCCGTGTCGCGGACCCGGTCGATGACGCCGTCGCCGCTGTGTCTCAGCTCTACCTCGTAATGCTCTTTGAGAAGGTAGTCCCGCAAAAGCTCGGCCAGTTCAACCTGGTCTTCCACGAGCAGTATCTTTACCGGTGTCGTGGTAGTCATCCGGCTAGACCGATTCGCCGGTACAACGGGATGGACAGGGAAATGACAAGGCCTCTCTCCAGCGAGTGACCAGCCTGAACCGTGCCGTCGTGAGCCTCGACAAAGGCCTTGACCAGGGCAAGTCCTAGGCCGGCGCCACCGGTACTGCGGCTGCGGGATGCCTCGGCGCGGAAGAAGCGGTCAAATAGCCGCTCCAGGGCCTGGTCGTCCACGCCCGGTCCATCGTCGCTTACCGTCAGTCGCCCATGACGGCCTTCCTGCTCCAGCGTCACGCTGACGTTGGATTCGGGCGGACAGTAACGCAAGCAGTTCGCGAGCAGGTTGTCGATGATTTGGCGCAGGCGCTTTTCATCGCCCAGAACCATGACGGAGTCCTTCAGCGAAACACGGCAGCCGAGAGAGCTGTCACGAAAGCGCTCGCGGTTCGCTTCGATCGATTCGAGGACGATTGCCTGCCAGTTCACGGGCTCCAGTGCGCAATGCAGTGCGCCGGCATCCGCGAGCGTCAGCTGATAGAGATCGTCCACCAGGCCGTTCAGGTGCTCCATCGAGCGCGACAACTGCTCGAACTGATCGTCGTTGCGTGGGCGTACGCCGTCGCGCATGGCTTCCGCCTGGGCCAGGAGCATGGCAAGCGGTGTACGTAGCTCGTGCGAGACACTGGCCATGCCTTCCCGGCGCAATTGCTCACGCTTTGCCAATTGTCGCTGCTGTTGGCTGATGATGCGCATGAAGATCGCTGAAAACAGGCTCACGCCGAGTAGGGTGGCCGTGAATCGCGTGGCATAGTCCGGTGTTATGAGCAACCAGGCACTCGGTAGCATCGCACACAGCATGATGATGTTCGCCGCCCAGGCCTGCCGTTCGGTGAGCATGAAATAGAACGACAGCACGGCCGGGTAGCACCAGAAGGCGGCCACCAGCCCCTGTTTCATGAAGGCGACGACGAAGAACGCCACGATTGCCGGAATCAGCAAGTATATGGTGATCATCGGATAGTGCCGGCCGCGGCGGGCGGTGATGGCGTTAATCGCGAGAATGACGGAGATCGCGACCGATATTGCGCCGACCAGGAGTCTTCCCTGGATGAAGTTGTTGATGGAAAACGGCGCAATCAGCACCAGCGCCACAATGGCGAGTGCCTGTGTCGCCTTGGCCTGAATGGAGGTGATCTTGCGCCCGGTCGGCAGCAGATTGTGAAACATGCGTCGCCGAATCACGTTGTTCTCACTTTGTGGCTCTTCGCCCATTGCAGTACTCATCTGATTATCCTTCAAATCCCTGGCGGGACAGAACCATGCGGTTTGTGCCGCCCGTATCCCCTGCAAGATTACCTCCAAAGTACGTGCCGTGACGAACGCGCCGGCCGCGCCTGGAGCCCAGGCGTTCGAGTTGGTTGGCCGGCCGGCGCGCCCAAAGGCTCCGGTCAGTTGCTTTTGAACACCAGCACGCGGTGATTACCGTTATCAGTGATCAACAGCTTGTCGCGCCTCACGAACACGCCCACCGGGTAATTGAGCGTGCGTGCAGAGGCGGTTGCATCGGGGGTGCCGTCCTGGTTGTCGTCGTTATATTGATCGTGGACGAAATCCGATTGGCCGAGGACCTCATCGGCGGGCTGAAAATTCGTCGTCGGGAAGCTGTTCCATACCAGCACGCGGTTGTTGCTGCTATCGGTCACGAACAATTGCCGGCCGTTGGACCACACGCCTACGTAGGGATCAAACAGCGTACGGGCAGTGGGCGTGGCGTCAGCCACCCCATCCTGGTTGTCGTCGTTATATTGATTGTGGGTGAAATCCGACTGGCCCAACACAAGGTCGGCGGGCTGGAAGTTCGTGGTCGGGAAACTGTTCCAGATCAGCACGCGGTTGTTGCCGTCATCCGTTATTGGCTTTCCTCGTTCAAATTCATTTTGCGGGCTGGTTGGCTGGCCGCAGTCGAAACTGGCCGCGCAACGATGTCCGGTGGCGCGAGCGGCAGTCTCGCTTGCGTAAGATACTTCCCGAATGTGAGGAAAATATGGGCAAGGTCGTCCGGAACCTGAACGGCCCGGAAAGCGGGAGGCGTGAAGAGCCTGCGTAGCGTGGAGTATATGGCTGGGCGGTTGCGGACGGTCTGGCAGTGAGACTGACGCCCGCCAGAGCGGCTGAGGGCTATGCCCGAGGAGACCTGACGATCAGGTTGCGAGCTCGGCGGCGGCGGCCTTGTCGGCGATGACCGCCTGCCTGGCGGCGTGCACGCGACCGGCTGGGATGTCCGGGTCGCCTGCCGCGAGCCTGGCTAGTACCTCGCGCTTGGCCGGTCCGTCGACCAGCCAGAAAACGAACCGCGCGCGGTTGATGATCGGGTAGGTAAGCGTCATGCGTCGATGCCCCTGGTAGGGTTCTGTCCAGGCGACATCGCGGTCAGTGACCTCGAGCACTGGATCGCCGGGCACCAAAGAGGCCGTGTGTCCATCCGCACCCAGCCCCAGATGGATGACATCGAGCTGTAAGCCTTTGCCCAGTAGCCGGCCCAGATCCCGCGCGTAATGCTCGGCACCCTTCGCCGCGTCTTCGACCGGCATGGGATGGAGGTGACATTCTTTGGGAAAAATAGTCTTTATCTTTCTGAAATTTCTATCTTTATCTGATATTGGGCATTCGCGCTCGTCCACCTGGAAAACATGTAGCTTCGACCAGGGGAGGTCACGCTGTGCCAGGTTTTCGAGCATGGCCCAGGGCGTGTGACCGCCGCTGACGGCAATGCAGGCATGGCCCCGGCCGGCAATAGCCATCATGATGTGTTCGGCCAGCAAGCGGGCCGCCGACTGGGCGGCTTTTTCGGCGTCGGCGGCGATTTCGATCTTCACGTTGTTTCTCCTTGATTCGCGAGCGGTGCATTCCAGCGCTCGATCACGTGGTACTCGTGTTCGTAGCCGAGCACTGATACGGTGCCGGTGTCCAACGCCCAAAATTGACCCGTCTCTGCAGACATTTTTATCCAACGCGCGGCCAATATCCGCAGAAAGTGTCCATGGGAGAACACGACAATGTCGCCGGACGGGCTCCAGGACAGGATCGCCGCAATGGCTTCATCCGCACGTTCACCCACGTTGCGCGGCGACTCACCGTGACGAATGATGGCAGACCAGATCGACCACGCGGGGTCCAGCTCCTCACGGCGCACATCGTCCGTGCAGGTGCCTTCGTATTCGCCGTAGTCCCATTCGCGGAGAACGTCCAATACACGCGCATCCGGGAAGCCTGCGAGTTCCGCCGTTTCTCGCGCGCGTTTCAGCGGTGATGTCCATGCGGCCGCGAAATTGAGGTCGAGCGCTGTCAGTCCGCGCCCGGCGCTGCGAGCCTCGGCGCGGCCATGGTCATTCAGCGGCAAATCCGTCAGGCCGGTGTGTCGCCCGCTCGCACTCCAGTCCGTCGCGCCGTGACGCACCAGCCAGAGCCGTTGCGGCCTGGTCTCAAGATTCGGGGTTGTACCAGCCACCATAGGCCGCGGCCATGGATTGTGCTTCCACCGGCCCCCAGGTGCCCGGCTTGTAGCTGTACACCGGCGTCTCCACGGCCAGCGCTTCGTCGACGATCCGCCAGGCGGCCTGCACCGCATCGCTGCGGGCGAACAGTTCCTGGTCGCCCTTGAGGGCATCGCCGATCAGCCGCTGGTAGGGCGGATCGTCGACCGAGGGGTCGCTGGAAACTTCCAGCTCGGTCTGGTCGCCGGCCATGATCTCGCCCGGTTGCTTGGTGCGTGCACCGATGGCGATCTCGATCCGTTTCGGACCGAGATGGAAGCGCACGTGGTTGGGGTGTGAGGAGATCGGCTCCCTGAACACGTCGTGGGGCGGTTTGCGCAGGTTCACGCAGACGTCCTGGGAGTCGACGGCCAGTTTCTTGCCCGAGCGGATGAAGATGGGTACACCGGCCCAGCGCCAGTTATCGATGGAGAGCTGCAAGGCGGCGTAGGTCTCGCACATCGAGGTGGGCTTGACGCCGTCGATCTTGCGATATCCCTGGTACTGTCCGCGCACCATGTTGTCCGGATCCAGCGGGCGCACGGAGCGCAGAAGCTTGGCTTTCTCGTCGCGCATGGAATTGGCGTCGCTCGCGACCGGGGGCTCCATCATGAGAATGGAGAGCACCTGCAGCAGGTGGTTCTGGACCACGTCTCGGATCGCGCCGACGCTGTCATAGAAAGCGCCGCGATCCTCCACACCGAAGGATTCGGCCAGCGTGATCTGCACGCTTTCCACGTAGGTCCGGTTCCAGAATGGCTCCAGGAATGTGTTGGCGAAGCGGAAGTAGAGCAGGTTCTGCACCGGCTCTTTGCCCAGGTAGTGGTCGATGCGGAAAATCCGTTTCTCGGGGAAATAACGGAGTAGGGTTTCATCCAGTTCGAGGGACGAGTCCAGATCGTGCCCGAACGGTTTTTCCACGACCACGCGCCCGGTCTCCGACAGTTTCGCCTTGTGCAGGCTCTCGATCACTCCACAGAAAAGGCTCGGCGGGATGGCCAGGTAGAAGAGGGGATGTCCACAGTCACCGAGCTTGTCGCTCAGGGCACTGAACGTTTTGTCATCCCGGTAATCGCCGTCGATGTAGTCCATGCGGTCGAGCAGGCGCTTGAGCAGCTTCTCGTCCTTGTCCCCGTCGCGGCCGTGTTCCTGGATACTCGACTTGGCACGCTCACGCAGTTGTTCGAGTGTCCAACCGGAACGGGCCACGCAGACGATCGGCACGTCGAGTTCGCCTCCAGCTTCGAGGCGGATCAGTGAGGGGAATATCTTCTTGTAGGCGAGATCGCCCGTAGCGCCAAACAGGACCAGTGCGTCGCAGGGTTCCAGGTTGTTGTCTCGCATTTCAGTCTTCCTTTTTCTCGTCATGGCCGCCGAATTCGCTGCGCATGGCGGAGAGGAGCTTGTCGCCGAAATGGGCTTCCCCACGCGAGGCGAAACGCTCGAACAGCGCCTGGGAGATGATCGGTACCGGGGCGCCCGTTTCTACCGCGGCCTGCACCGTCCAGCGGCCTTCGCCCGAATCCGAGACGCGCCCTTCGAAGTGGTGCAGGCTGGGATCGCGGGCCAAGGCGTCGGCCGAGAGATCGAGCAGCCAGGACTGGATCACCGTGCCGCGGCGCCACACCTCGGCGATCTCGGGGATATCCAACTCGTAACCATAAGCTTCGGGATCGGCCAAGGGCGCCGTTTCGGCATCCTCGTCGCGGCCTTTCTTGCCGGCTGCCGCGTGACGCAGCACGTTGAAGCCCTCGGCGTAGGCCGCCATGATCCCGTACTCGATGCCATTGTGAACCATCTTCACGAAGTGGCCCGCGCCGGAATCCCCGCAGCGCAGGTAACCATCCGGCGCAGTGCCGTCACGCTCGCCGCGGTTCGGCGTCACGGGGGCGGAGGATTCTCCGGGCGCCAGAGCCTTGAGGACGGAGTCGATATGCCGGCAGGCGTCTTCGTCGCCGCCGATCATCACGCAGTAGCCGCGCTCCAGGCCCCATACGCCGCCCGAAACACCTGCATCGAGGTAACGGATGCCGTGCGGCGCAAGTTGCTTGGAGCGGCGAATGTCGTCCAGCCATTTGGAGTTCCCGCCGTCGATGAGGATGTCGTTCTCTTCGAGCAACGGTTTGAGCTTTTCGATGGTCTCGTCGACAAAGGCCACCGGCAGCATCATCCACACCACGTGGGGCGAGGGCAGTGATTCGATCAGCTCTTCGAGCGACTCGACACCGGTGGCGCCTTCCTTCGCGATGGCTTTGACCGCATCGGCGTTCACGTCATAGACGACCGCCTCGTGCCCGGCCTTGAGCAGGCGGCGCACCATGTTGCTGCCCATGCGTCCCAGACCTATCATTCCGATTTTCATCCGTCTTCTCCTTGCCTGGCCGGCTTTCTGTGACTCAGTGATTGACTCCCGCAACCGTCAGAAAATCCTCGAGTCCTACCCGGAATACCCGTCGCTGGTGCTCCTGCAGTGCCTCGTAGTCGCCCGCGGCCTGCGCCTCGAACAACTGGCGGAAGCTGTAATCACGGCCCGGTATATCGACATCGGGTTTCAGGTCGTCGACGATCTGGATGAACACGCCGTTGTTGCGGCCACCCTTGTGCAGTTGCCCCGTGGAATGCAGGTAACGTGGTCCCAGGCCCAGGGTGGTAGCTACTCCAAGCTGGTCGCGCAACGCGATACGCGCCTTCTGCAGACTCCTGTAGTGTCCCGAGTCAGCCTTCACGTAGGCCTGGATCGCCAAGTAATCGCCGGGCTTCACGACCTTGAGCGCGTCCTGCGCCGCCGCGATTTCCAATTTCGGTATACCGTCCTTCAGCACTTGGCCGGCGGCCTTCTTGGCGGCCTCCACATTGGGTTGGTCGAAGGGGTTGATGCCGAGCACCTTGCCGGCGACCGCAATGGCGAATTCCCAACGGAAGCACTCGGCACCAATGCTGTAACGGTCCACGTAGGGTAGCCTGATCACCGGGTGCCGGATGTCCTTGTAGGCGCCGAGGTTCTCCACGGCGTCGTGCTCGCTGGACGCGATTTCACCCAGGTCGGTATCGTCGCCGATGCAGACGAAGAAGCGGTCGTCGCCGTACACGGTGGGTTTGCCAATAGGCTCGTCCACAACCGGCAAGATGCCTACGCCGTGCTTGCCGGTGGATTCCGCGATCAACTGTTCCAGCCAGGCGCCAAAGCGGGCAATCTCGGGGGGCATGACCAGGGTGAGCTTGTCGCATCCGTGAAGGGCCGCATAGCCGATCGCCGCACCGAGGCGGATACCGGGGTTTTCCGCTGTCCTGTCGGTTGTCTTGCAGGCGGCGATCATCTGGCCGGCGCGTTCGAGCAGCTCCTGAACATCGACGCCCAGCAACGCGGCGGCTACCAGCCCGAAGTGGGAGAGGGCGGAGTAACGTCCGCCGATATCGGGATTGTTGAAAAACACTTGGCGGAACCCCCGGTCCCCGGCGATTTTGCCGAGTTCGGAGCCGCGGTCGGTGATTACGGCATATTGAGCGGGATTGTCGACCCGCGACCAGCACAAGTCCAGGTGACAGCGCGTTTCCAGGGTGCCGCCCGACTTCGATGCAAAGAGGTAGAGCGTCTTATCGGCCGGCAAGCCATCCAGTGCCTCATCGACGGTGGCCGGATTGCTGCTGTCGAGCACCGTCATGTGCAGTCCGCCAGCATCTGGAAACGCGTGCTGGAGCACCTGCGGGAACAAGCTGGAGCCTCCCATGCCGCTCCACAGCACGTGGGTGATGCCGTCCTTGCGCAGACCGTCGACAAAATCGTTCAGGCGCGAGACTTCTTCAAGCATCTGCGCGGGAGAGTCGAGCCAGCCAAGGCGATTACTGACTTCATCGGGGTTTTTTTGCCAAAGCGTATGGTCGCGTTCCCAGATGCGGGCGGCGGCCCGGTCCTTGTCCAACCCGGCGATCGTTTGCTCGATGTCCTCCGCGAGTTCAGCGAAGGCTTCGCTCTCGCGGCTGCCCGCTTCCTGCAACTCGGCGAGCTTTTTCTCGATGCGGGCGAGCAGCTTGTGGTACGAGTCGCTGAATTTCTTTTTACCGTCTTCCTGCAGATCGGCTGCGAGCTTTTTTGTGTCTACACCGGCTTTATTAATGGCCTCGATGACTTCGTCGGCATCGCCGCCGTCTTCGTCCAGAAAATCGCCGACCTGGCCGCTCTTGGCGAAGGCGAGCAGGGTTTCTTCGGGCAATGTGGCTACGGTGTTGGGCGCCGCAAGTTCGGTCACGTAGTAGCCTTCGGGCAGGCTGGGATCCTTCACACCAGTGCTGGCCCAGAGCAATTTCTGGGGTTTGGCGCCCGCTTCCTCGAGCTTGCGCCAGCGTTCCGAAGCGTACAGCCTGCGGTATTCGCGGTAGGTCTGCATGCTGATGGCAATGCCGAGACGATTCTTGAGCTTGTCCGGCAGAGCGTCGACGCTGGCCTTGTCCCAGCGGGAGATGAACAGCGAGGCGACTGAGGCCACTACGGGATCCTGGCCACCCTGGATGCGGCGCTCAATGCCCCGCATGTAGGCTTCGGCCGCGGCCACGTATTGGTCCGGCGAAAAGAGCAGGGTGACGTTCACCGGCACGCCCTTGTAAATCAATTCCTCGATGGCGCCGGCACCGGCCTTGGTGCCCGGCACTTTTATCAGGACATTGGGGCGTGCCACTGCTTTGGATAGCTTCAGCGCCTGCTTGATCGATCCTTGGGTGTCATCCGCCAGTTCCGGCGAGAGCTCGAGAGAGACAAAGCCGTCGGTCCCGCCGGTTTTGTCGAATACGGGACGAAAGAGATCGGCGGCCCGCGTCAGGTCTTCGATAGCCAGTTCAAAAAAGATCGATTCGACATCGGGGGCTTTTTCGTCGCGATGCCGCTTGATGCTCGCGTCATAGTCACTGCCGCCTGCGATGGCGTGTTCGAAGATGGTCGGATTGGATGTCAATCCCGTCAGGGCATAGTTCTTTATGTAGCGTTCCAGTTCGCCACTATCGAGCATGCCTCGGCGGATATTGTCGAGCCAGATGCTTTCACCCTTGTCGTGAAGCGCCTGTAAAGGATGCATGTTTTGCCTCCGGAAATGCGTGTGTTCGGCTTCTTGCGCGCGTACGCGCGCCTTACTTCAAGCTTAACGCACAGCCGGTAAAACTTCAGTGAACTTTCTATGTCCTGCCGAGTTCCTTCTCCAAAGCCAGTACCTGCTGGGTGGTAGCCAGTACCGTGTCCGGGTTCAGGCTCATCGATTCGATGCCGACCTCGACCAGGAAGCGAGCGATCTCGGGATAGTCGGATGGGGCCTGGCCGCAGAGGCCGGAGTGGATGCCGTTACGCAGGCAGCCTTCCACCGCCATGCGGATCATCGTCTTGACCCCGGGGTCCCGCTCGTCGAAATCGGCAGCCACGATTTCCGAATCGCGGTCCACACCGAGCGTGAGCTGGGTAAGGTCATTCGAACCGATGGAGAATCCGTCGAAGCGTTTCGCGAACTCGTCGATCTGGATGACGTTATTGGGGATCTCGCACATGGCATAAATCTGGAGGCCGTTGACACCTCGTTCGAGCCCGAACTTTTTCATCAACTCGAGCACCGCATCGGCTTCGGCCACGCGGCGCACAAAGGGAAGCATCAGAATGACGTTGGTGAGCCCCATGGTTTCGCGTACCCGTTTCATGGCCGCGCATTCGAGTTCGTAAGCCTCGGCGTAGCGGGGATGCGCATAACGTGACGCACCGCGGAATCCGATCATGGGATTCTCTTCGTGGGGCTCGAAATCCTCGCCACCGATCAGCGCGGCGTACTCGTTGCTCTTGAAGTCGGACATGCGCACGACAACGGGCCGCGGATAAAAGGCGGCGGCGATCATGCCGACCGATTCCGAGAGGCGCTGTACGAAGAATTCTCGGCCGTCCTTGTAGCCCGACAGCAGCTCTTCGATGGTTTCGCGGGCCTTGCGATCGGTCACCCGGTCGGGGTGGAGCAGGGCGAGCGGGTGGGCCTTGATGGCCTCGTTGATGATGAACTCAAGCCGGGCGAGGCCCACGCCATCGCTCGGCAGCAGCGCTGTCTTGAACGCGAGCGCGGGATTGCCCAGGTTGACCATGATGCGGGTCTTGGGCCGGGGCAGGGCGGAGAGGTCCGTGCGTTCCACCTCGAACTTCAGCTCGCCCTCGTAGACATTGCCCGTATCGCCCTCGGCGCAGGACACCGTCACCGTTTGTCCCTGTTCCAGCTTGCGAGTGGCGTCGGACGTGCCGACGATGGCCGGGATACCCAGTTCGCGGGCCACGATGGCCGCATGGCAGGTTCGGCCGCCACGATTGGTGATGATGGCTGCCGCGTCCTTCATGACGGGCTCCCAGTCGGGCGTCGTGGTATCGGTGACCAGCACCTCGCCCGGCTTGAACTGGGACAGGGCGCTCAGGTCCCTGGCGACACGCACGGGGCCGCTGGCGATCTTGCTGCCGACCGCCCGGCCCGTGAGAATCAACGTGCCTTTTTCGAGCAAGTGATAGCGTTCGAGCATATTGGCCTGTTGCTGGGATGCTACGGTCTCGGGCCGCGCCTGGACCATGTAAATCAGGCCGTCGTCACCGTCCTTGGCCCATTCCATGTCCATGGGCCGCGGCTCTCCGGCGCGTTCGGAGTAGTGCTTCTCGATCTTGATGGCGTAGTCGGCGAGGGTCATGACGTCCTCGTCGGTGATCGAGTAGCGGTGGCGTTTCTCCTCGGGCGTATCGACGTTCTTGACGCGTTCGCTGTCACCCTTGTCGGCATAGACCATGGTGAGGTGCTTGGCGCCCAAGCGGCGGCGCAGCACGGCGCGGTAACCGTCCTCGAAGGTCGGCTTGTGAACGTAGAACTCGTCGGGCTCGATCGTGCCCTGGACGATGTTTTCCCCGAGGCCCCAGGCGGCGTTGATGAATACCACGTCGCGGAAGCCCGATTCGGTGTCGAGCGAGAACATGACGCCCGATGCGCCGATGTCCGAGCGCACCATCTTCATCACGGTAATCGACAAAGCGACGTCGAAGTGATCGAATCCGCGCTGGGCCCGGTAGCTGATTGCCCGATCCGTGAACAGGCTGGCGAAACACTGGCGGCAGGTGTCGATCAACTCGTCTTCGTCGCGGACGTTGAGATAGGTTTCCTGCTGGCCGGCAAAGCTTGCCGTGGGCAGGTCCTCGGCCGTGGCGGAACTGCGCACGGCAAGGCTGAGGTTGTTTCCATATTCTTTTTTCAACTCATTGTATGCGCTGACAATTTCCTTTCTTAAATCGTCAGGAAAATCGGCTTCGTAGACCAGTTTTCTCGCCTTGGCGCCGGCGGCGGTGAGGGTCGATACGTCGTTTTCACGCACGCCATCGAGCGTTTCGCGCAGGGCCGGCTCGATACCGGCGTGCTTGAGGAGGTAGCGATAGGCGTCGGCGGTCACGGCGTAGCCATTGGGCACACGCACGCCCTGATCCTGCAAAGCTTGGTACATCTCGCCCAGCGAGGCGCTTTTGCCGCCTACGGAGGCTACGTCGTTGACTCCGATTTCACTGAAAAAGCGAATGTATTGGTACTTCATTTGTATCCCCTCTGCCTTGTCCAGCCGTTTTCCCGAGTATTGTCCCCGGAACGGAAACTGTGCCTCCTCGAGCAGAGGCGGTTTTTGCGTCAAAATGCCTGGCGGGCGCGACTCGCGCCAGCAGTACTTATTCTATCTTCTCAAGCAAGCGTTTGAAGCGAATGCTTCGATATAAGCCCCGGATAATGACCTGCATCAGTCCGTTTCCGGTAACGCTTCGGGTTCGCGGGCATCGGCGGCTCCCGTATCCGCCTCGAAGAGGCTTTCCAGTTCCGCAACGGCCTCGCGGGAGGTCTGTATCAGCCGGTCTTCGTCCCGAAAGACGGCAAACTGGCGTTTGAGGGTCTCCTCGTCGTGTCGGCGGAAAATTGCCATGGTCTGCCGGGATTCTTTCTCGGATACACCGAGTCCACCCAACACTTGTGCCGTCAATTCGAAGCTGGACAACAAAGTTTCGCGAACGATGTGGGTAATGCCCATTTCCATGAGCAGGTGGGCATGGTAGCGGTTTCGTGCGCGAGCGTAGATGGTCATGTTCGGAAAGTTACGACGCACGACCTCGGCCGTGCGTACCGAGGCTTCGACATTATCTATGGCCAGGACAAACACCTTGGCATCGGAAGCGCCGGCGGCGCGCAGCAGGTCCGGCTTGGAGGCGTCGCCGTAGTAGATCTTGTTGCCGAAGCGGCGCACGAAATTCACCTGTTCGGAGCTGATTTCCAGGGCCGTGAAAGGGATATTGCGAATTCTCAGCACACGGGCGATGATCTGGCCGAAGCGTCCGAACCCGGCGATGATGACCGGATTTCCGGGTTCATCGATGCGATCGAATACCGGCGGGTGCGATCTTTCTATCCAGGGATCGATGACACGCGTATTCATCAGGGTGAGCAAAGGCGTGAGCGCCATGGAAAAAGCCACCACCAGGATCAGCAAATCCGCCGTGGACCGCGGAAGCAAACCGAGCCCCACGGCCAGGGAGAAGAGCACAAAGGCAAATTCCCCACCTTGGGGCAGGGTGAAGGCGAGGGCCCGGGCGGCTTTGGTGGACAACTTGAAGGCCTTGCCGACGACAAAGAGAATCATCCCCTTGATGACCAGAAGGCCAAGCGTCAGTCCGAACACCTCCAGAGGACGGTGCAGGACCAATCCCAAATTCGTGGTCATGCCGACGGCGACGAAAAACAATCCGAGCAACAGGCCTTCGAAGGGTTCGATGCTGGCTTCCAGTTCATGCCGGTATTCGGAATCAGCCAGCAGGACGCCCGCCAGAAAGGCACCCAGGGACATGGACAGGCCCACCGATTCGAGCGCTATGGCTGCACCCAGGACCACCAGCAAGGCCGCCGCACTGAAGGTTTCCGGGATCCCACAGGCCGCTACTAGACGAAAAAACGGCCTCAGGAGGTAACGTCCGGCGAGGAACATCCCGATGATGACTGCGACCGGTGTGGCTATGGCAAGGATACTGAGGCCTGCTTGGCCGCTGGGTTGGTAAATAACTCGTAAGGTTACTAATACAGGGATCACGGCCAGATCCTGGAACAACAGGATGGCAAAGCTCGTACGCCCATGTGACGTGCCCAATTCTTTGCGTTCGGCAAGCATTTGCAGGACAAAGGCCGTGGACGACATCGACAGGCCGAAGCCCGCAATAAGGGCCGTGACTAGCGGCAGACCCAACAGGAGGGCAATTAGCGTCAGGACAAGCGTTGTCAGGAGGACTTGGACGGTACCTGTGCCGAAAATAGGGCGCCTGAGCGCCCATAACCGGCTGGGCTGCAGTTCCAGGCCGATAACGAACAGGAGGAAGACAACACCGATTTCAGAGAAATGCAGGATTTCCTGCGGGCCACGGATCAGGCCCAAAGCCCAGGGGCCGACAATGACGCCCGCTACCAGGTACCCCAGGACTGAACTGAAGCCATAGCGGCGGAATAAAGGCACTGCGATGACCGCCGCAGCCAGTAAGACCAATATCTGAGTGCCGATGGTATTCACGGCTATCCCTGCAATGAATCTGGAGTTAACTTACTTCAATTCATCTGTAGCGCGGTCTGCAGGGTTTGATTGCATGCAATAGGGACGAGCTGCCGTTCAACTAGGCACAAGCGTTCCACGGCTCTAATAATGTTTATAAAAGAATTGTAAGTGACTGTATAAAAATACTTAATTATCCGCACAGGGCGGGTTTGTACTTACCGGTAGCCAATATTGGATTATTCTCTTATTTGACATAATATATCTTATGCGCACATGCATCCAAACGGACAAGGCGGAGGGACGGGCTTGTTGTCGGGTTTCATGGTTCGTGTCACATTTTTCAATGTTGATGGCAATATCATGGTTAATGTCATTTTTTATCGGCACAACTGAGTTCAAGTTGAATGACGGATACGAATACTGAAGTCGCGCGATCGATCGTTTTGAAACCGAGCAGCAAGCCACGGAGCTGATCGAAGCCAAGCGCGAGATCCTCAGGTTGCGTTCGCAGCTGCGTCGCACCGAAGAGGAGCGCGACATCTTAAAAAAAGCGGCGCGGTACTT
>CAZPJI010000040.1:0-19639 GCA_964586925.1 uncultured Gammaproteobacteria bacterium | reverse complement strand
AGGAGCGGCGGTTCCCGCCGCGAGGAATTTGACTGGATTACTCGCGACTTGCGCCACTCGCCCTTCGGGCCATGCGCTACGCGCATGTTGTCTCCGGCCTGCGGCCTCCGGCTCCGGATCGCTTCGCGTCCGGAATGACGATGCCTCCTCCCTGCGCCGTTAGTCGCGCCGAGAAGCGCAGCCCGCAACGGGGGAACAGGGAGGCATGTCTGAGGCTTGCGCGATATATCGCGCAAGCCGAGTTCCGACCGGCCCGTTGCGGGCGAGCATCGCAGGGGAGCCACAAGGCTACGCCTTGGGGCCGCGACTTCCGGCGCAATGGCTTTGCCGACTTTCGCCGAAACGAAAGTCGGTCCGCCTGAAAGGCCAATGAAAAACCCTCGCGGCGGGGACCGCCGCTCCTACGATGCGTGCGGCGCGGCGTGCCGCAGGCGGTAATAGTCGAAGGCTATCAAGCCGATGCCGACCACGACGCCGGCGATTGCGCCGATCAGATGCGCGGTCACCAGCACCGGCTCGTGCATCAGGGCCACGCTGGAGGGCAGTCCGGCACCGCGCACCTGCTCCCAGGCCAGCTTGCCGCCGAGGAAGACCAGCAGGGCCCCGCCTTCCCAACGCCGGGCCATAATCAGCAGGAGCGCCCCCGCGGCCCAATAGGTGTGCGCCACGCCGGAAATACCGACGTACCAGACTGTCTGCGGCCAAGCCCACCACAGACCCAGACCAATGGCCCAACTGCCCGCAATGGTCGCGAGCAGCCAGCGCCAGCCCCGTAAGCGCTCGCCGCAGAGCATCCAGAGCAGGATGAGTCCAGCGGAATCGAGCAGAACGTGCACCCAACCCAGGTGTACGTAGTTGCCGGTAAAGAGGCGCCACCACTGGCCGGCCGCCACGGCCGCGCGGTCATAGCGCAAATCCAGGCGCACGGGCGTCCCGCCGAAGGCCAAGCCGATGCAGACGGCCAGTACCAGCCACAACGGCCAGGCCGGCACTATGTACCCGCACCACGCGTGCACGGCGAACCTATGACTGGTCTTACGGTCAAACTTCACGTTAAGCTTTCCTTTTTCTAATCGGGCTACTCAAATGACAAACTTGCGTTCCGCGCCGGGAGGGACCCACAGCCTGCGTGGCCATAGTGGTCGCGCGCAGGCGGGTTTCACGTTGATCGAAATCATGATCGTGGTGGTCATCCTGGCCATCCTTGCCGCGATCGTGGTTCCCAATGTCATCAACAAACCGACCGAGGCGCGTTATACACGCGCGCGTTCCGATATCCAGAGTATCGTCTCGGCGCTCAACCTCTACAAACTCGATAACTATACCTACCCCACGACCGAGCAGGGCCTCAAAGCGCTGGTGGAAAAGCCCTCCGCCTCGCCCCTACCGCATAACTGGCACCAGTACCTGAGCAAGGTTCCCAAGGATCCCTGGGGCCAGACCTATAAATATGTCTATCCCGGCTCTCACGGAGCACCGTTCGATGTCTGGACGGATGGCCCGCCCGACAGCAACGGTAAGCATGTGGTCGGGAACTGGAACCTGGACGAGGACAATTCGGGCGATAATAACGGCGGTTCCAATGGCGGATAAACCAATTCGCAACTCGCGCAACAGCGGCTTCACCATGGTCGAAGTGCTTGCCGTGGTGGTCATTATCGGCGTTGTGACCGCGCTCGGGATCATTTCGATACGCGCGCTGGGCGGACGTGACGACCAGGGCCAGGCCGCGACACGGCTGGCCGGACTGATCCAGCTCGCCAGCGAAAACGCGCGCCTGGAAAACATCCAGTATGGTCTGGTGGTAAAACCGCATCACTACCAGTTCGTCCGCCTGAGTGGCAATAACTGGGCTGCCATTACCAACGACCCGACGTTCAAGTCCCGCAAACTACCCGATGACATGGAGTTGTCCGTGAGTGTCCAGAACGCCATTCACGTGCCGCTGCCTGGCACCGCAAGCGGCAGTGCGACGGCCGCAGAGCCGACCTCAGCGATGGCCGCGGCCTCGGCGAGCGGCGGCGATTCTTCAGACGCGAGCGACTCGGGCAATGCCAAGGCGATACATCCACAGATTGCCATTCTCTCGACCGGCGAAATGACACCGTTCACAATGCGTTTAGCCAATCCGCAGAACAACAAGGTCTACGTGTTGCGTGGGGATAATAATGGCCAGATTCATATCAAACCACCGAATGCTGAAACGGCCGGATCACCACAGCAGGATTGACTCCGGCTTCACGCTGATCGAAGTGGTGGTCGCGCTGGCGATCATTGCCATAGGTCTGGCTGCGGTCGTGGCGGTAGCCGCGCGTAGCGGGCGTATTGACGCAGGATTGCAGCAGCGCACCTTTGCCGCCTGGGTCGCGAGCAACCGCATGACACAATTCAGGCTCGACAAGCATTGGCCCGACCTCGGCACACAGGACGGCAAGGTCAAGATGGCTGATCAACAGTGGCACTGGAAGGCGACCGTAAAAAAGACTCCTGACCCCGATCTGAGGCGTGTGACAATTGATGTGGCCACGGCCGACAAGCCCGATGACACGATAACCGAGCTGGTCGGTTTTATCGGCAAGCCGCTCCCCAAGCCACAAAGCAATCCGGGTCTGGGCAACGGCAACCTCCATCATCCCGACAAAGGCGGCAACCCCGGCAACCCCAAGCACCCTGACAAAGGTGGTGGCTGATGCACAGAGAAGACGGTTTTACGCTGATCGAAATACTGGTCGCCGTCCTCGTGCTGACGGTCATGATCGTAGCCGCCTACGCCGGTTTGAATGCCGTGGTCAAGGTGCGCGAAGGTACACGGCAGGAAATGCAGCATTTCCATCATCTGCAGCTGGCCATGGTGACTTTGGACCGTGACCTGGAACAGGCCATTGCCCGTCCTATTCGCCACGCTTCGGGTGATCTGTCCCCCGGGATGCTGGGCGGTGACAAAAACGTGCCTGAACTGGTATTCACGCGCAATGGGCAACCGAACCCGCTGCAATTGCCTCGCAGTAGCTTGCAGCGCATCGCCTACGGCATCAAGAACGACAACTTGGTGCGCTATTTCTATCCCGTCCTCGACCGCACGGTGGAACAGGATCCCGATCAACAAGTGATATTGAAGGGCGTTACCGCGTTGCACCTGCGGTTCATGGACCAGTTCGGCAAGTGGCATGACAGCTGGCCCCCGCTCAACGGCGAGACCAGTCAATACAATTCCATCGATCCGGTCGCCGTTTCGGTCACACTCGATACCAAGCGCTGGGGCAAAATCCTGCGTGTAGTAGGTATTGCGCCATGAACAGCCCGGGTTCGCGTGAACGGGGCGTAGCCATACTGTTGGCCATGGTCGTCCTCGCGCTGGCCGCGGGCATTACCAGCGCTCTCATCTGGGATCGCAGCCTCTCGGTTCACCGCAGTGCCGTCATAGGCGCCCAGCGCCAGGCCTGGCAATACGATCTCGGCGCAGAAGCCTGGGTAGAGCAAATACTCAAGCGTTCTGCAGGCAAGAATGACACTTTGGATTCAGCCTGGGCTCAACATCTCCCCCCCCTGCCGGTTCAGGGCGGTGTCATCGTCGGCGGCGTCGAAGACCTCCAGGGCCGGCTCAATCTCAACGACTTGATCGGCCAGCACGGTCAGACCGACACCACCACACTCGATGCATTGAAACATCTGCTCCAGATTCTCCAGATCAATCCAGACATTGCCAACGCAATTGCCGACTGGGCGGATGCCGACGACCGTGTCACGAACCCGGGTGGGGCTGAATCGGGCTACTACGCGACACTCGATCCCCCTTATGCCCCGGCTAACGGACGTTTTTACTCGACCAGCACCCTGCGCTTGATCAAAGGCATCACACCGGAAATCTACGCGCGCCTCGCGCCCTATGTAGCGGCGCTGCCGCAAACCACCCCGGTCAACATCAATACCGCGTCGGCGCCCGTACTGGCCGCCATCGTTCCCGACTTCACCCTCGCACAGGCCAAGACGATCGTTGCGCAGAGAGGCAAGAACGGCTTCCAGAGCATCGGGCAATTCACGAATGAAGTTCATCGGAAAATTACGTTTCCGATGGCTTTGAAGAGCAATTATTTCCTGCTTAATGTGACCACGACCATTGGCAGCACGCAGCTCAGTCTGTACAGTGTCATTTTTCGCAACGACCAGGGCCAGGTGCAGTCGACTGCCCGCAGCCTGGCCCCGACTTAAAACAGATCACAATGGAACAATTGATCATCGCCTGGGATCCCGTACAGAGCAGTTGTGACTGGATGCTGATGGACCACAACGGCAACCGCCAGGGGCCGGTCAATCGCGACTGCCCGCTGGAGGGACTGCCGGTCGAGGGCGGAAACCGCGCGGCCCTGTGGTTGTTGCCCGGCATCTATGCACCGGCGGTCAGCGCACACATTCCGGCCCGCGGACGCGACAAGATACTGCGCGCCCTGCCCTTTGCCCTGGAAGAAAGTTTTGCCACCGATCCCGAAGCCTTGTTCTTTGCCCTGCCTTCCAATCTCCAGGGCCCCCGGCAACAGGCGGTAGCCGTCGAACGGAACTTGCTTGACAAGGGGCTGGCGGCCCTGCAGGAGCGGGGTCTGAAGGTTCAGCACATTGTGCCCGACTACCTGATCCTGCCCTGGCAGCCGGGCCAATGGACGGTATTGGCCGATGACGGCATGCTGTACGTTCGCCTCGACACGGCTACCGGCTTCGCCATCGAAAGCAGCCTCGGCTGGCAGATGCTGCTCGATCGCTACGAGGCCACCGCCGAAGAAGACAGACCCGACATGGTGCGTTACATGCGCGGCCGCGAGCCCTGCGGCGCCGAGCCCGAGCTTGATGTCCTGCAGGCGGACCCCGAGCCTTATACCGAAGGCCTGCTCGGTGTCGTGCCCCTGGCGCATGGAGTGCCGCCAGGCATCGACCTGCGCCAGGGGCCTTACAGCCTGCGCAAAGACTGGCTGCCGCAGATACGCCCGTGGTTTCCCGCCGCCGCCGCCCTGGGAGTGGTCATCCTGCTCGGCCTTGCCGCTTTTGGTGCCAGTTGGTACCAGGCCAGCCGCGCGCGCGGCGCTCTCGCGCAACAGATCCGCACCCGCTACCAGCAGATCCTGCCCCAGGCCGGGTGGCAGGACGAATCCACCGCTCGACATGAAATAAATGCCTTGCTGCGAACCCATGGCGGCAATACTTCGCATACGGGCTTGCTCAGCCTGCTTGAGACCGTCTCGCAGGCGGCCCAAAGTACTTCGGACATCAAGATCGAATCGATAAACTATCAGGACAATCAGCTTGAATTGCATGTCCATGCGCCTACGGTCGCAGCACTGGATGATCTGCGCGGCGAACTCAGGCGTGCAGGCGCCGAGACCTCGGTACGCTCGGCCAATCAAACGGCTTCAGGCGTCGAGGGTTCGCTGATGATCCACGCCGGAGGTGGCGCCCGATGAACCTTCCAGCTCCGCTTCGTGCCTGGTACGACGGCCTGGCTCCACGCGAGCGCCGCCTGGTGATCATCGGGACTATTGCCGTGGTTCTGATGCTCCTTTACTTTGCCGTGATTACACCCATCCGTTCGGCTCATTCACGCCTGATGAACGATGTCCAACAAAAGCGGCAATTACTGGCGTTGATTAACCGCTCTGCCGGACGTATCCAATCGGCCACCACCGGTGGCGGCCATCTGCAACCCGGCGAATCGGTTTTTGCGGCCACCTCTTCGTCCATCCAGGCTAGCCCCATCTCCGGTGCCGTGCAGCGGTTGGAGCAAAACCAAAACGGCGGGGTGCGCCTGAGCCTCAGCGGGGTCAGTTTCGACGCCTTGGTGGAATGGCTTGGCACCCTATCAAACCAGAAAGGCATCCGGACAACCCGCGCCACGATTCAGCAAGGCAATAATCCCGGCACTGTCGATGCCACATTAACACTCAACGCTTCGTCATGATTAAAAAAACAGCCGTTACAATTGTTTTATTTTTAGTTACTTACGCAATATTCTTAATATACAATACACCTGCCGAATGGGTGATTTCACGGGTAGATTCCCAATTGGCGCCGCTGCAGGCGCATATTGGCAATCCCCGAGGCAGCGCATGGTCAGGTCATGGCCAACTCGAAATCAACTCCATAGACGTAGGCCGTATCAACTGGAATACCCATCTGTGGCCCTTGATTACGGGCCATCTCGAAGCCAATCTGCGCTTGAGCGGTAACGATATCGAGGCGCATGGCCGACTTGATGCCAGCCGTTCCCTACTGCAGTTGAATGGGCTCAAGGGACGCGCAGACCTGGCCTTGCTTGCGCGTATTGCGGGCATGCCCAACACGGCTCAAGGCACGCTGACCGCAGACCTGAAAACAGTACGCCTCTCGGGACAAGGCCTGCTGCAAGATGCCCAGGGAGAAATCGATGTGCACAAGGCCAGCCTCCCCTCGCTCGACGTCAATCTCGGCACGCTTTCCCTGCGCCTGAGCGGAACCAAGGCCGGGAATACGATAAATGCCGTGTTGAATAACAGCGGCGGCGACCTGGATATCAATGGGAACATTACCCTGAATAACGGCCGCCGTTATACCTTGAACGCCTACCTCAAGCCTCATGCGGGACAGAAGAACGATCCGATGCGTGATGCCCTGTCTGCCATGATCGGCTCCCCGGATGCACAGGGGCGCTTTCACTACGTTACCAGCGGTCAGTTGTCTCCCTAGCAGTCGTCACGTAAATTCTCAGCGTGCGCCCGAGCCTATTTTGCTGTCGATCACGACAGTAGCCGATTTCTGTCCGGAAATGCTTTTCAGTTGACGGCTGCCCACAAGATCGCCGGGACGCGTCGCCACATCACCGTGGGGCGATACATGAACGACGACTTCCAGCGGTCCCGTGGCACTGCTGAGATCCTGGCCCTGCATCATGGAATCGCTGTCACCCAGGGTGAGCTTCATGGGAAAGCTCGAAACCTTCACCCGGCGCACGGCAAGCGGCGGCCCTCCGCCCGGCTTACGGACAAAGACATACAAGGTTTCTCCCGGCTTCACGTCGGCCTTCAACGCGGGGGCGATCTTGATGGTTACGTGCAGGTCCGTACCTTGAGCGCTGGCTTGCACCGGCTGCGCCACGCTGGCTGGATTAGCCCCGAGCATGCGCAGATGGCTGCGCAGTAGCGTGGCAACCTGGGGCGGAACGTTGGGTTGCGCCAAGAGGCGTTGCCAATCCGCCACCGCCTGGGAACGGTTCCCCGCATTCAGCGCCAGCAATCCGCCGTACCAAAGTCCTCTCGTATTATTCGGATCCAACTCGAGGACGCGCTGGAAGATCTGCCGCTCCTGATCAGTGAGGTGCTGTGGGTCCGCCAGCAAAAGCGCCTCGCCCCACAGACTGAGCATCTGTGCATCCGGCGGCGACTTTAACTTGGCCGCTTGCTCGAAGGCGCTCGCGGCCTGTTTGTAACGGCCGAGCATTTCCTCTCCCCGCCCGAGACTGATCCAGCCCTGGATATCCTGTGGATTCCGGCGCTGGCGATCCTGAAGCTGGGCTATCACGGTGTCCAGGCGGTGCGCTACCGCTGCATGCTCTCCTTCGAAAGCGAAACGCCAATCGCCGAAGTGCCAGTACAGAACGGTCGCCGCCAAGGGAATCAGCAAGAGCGCCACCAGAGCAATGTGCCAGCGTCGCCGCATCCCCAAACGCTGGGTCGCTGCCTCGGTTGTATCCGCGGTAGCTTCTAGGTCACGCGCCGCAGGCGCCCGGTCCTCCGCGGCAAGCGCGCCGGTCGCGACATCCTCGTCCAGTTCAGCGGTGAGATCTTCGCCCGACAACGTCAGGCTTTCCCGCACGCGGTTCGGTCGCCACCAGGGGAAAGTCAGCATCGCCAGCACTGCCAGCGTCAATATCACGGCCGCGATAACGAAACTCATTAGTGACCGGCCTCCGAATCTGTGAGGGAATGGCGTCGTCGGCGTATGGCCAGCGCGGCAACGATGATGCCTATGAGCAACAAGATGAACGGCCCGAACCAGAGCAGAAAGGTACTGCGCTCCAGCGGCGGCTTGTAGACGGCAAACAGGCCGTAGCGGGAAATCATGTACTGCTTGATCTGCTGGTTGCTTTCGCCCGCCAGCAGTTTCTGCCGCACAATCTTGCGCAGCGCGCCGGCTATCTGGGCCTGGGACGTTGCAATGGGCTCGTTCTGGCAGACCGGGCAACGCAAGTCTTCCGTCAATGCCTGATAGCGTGCCTCCAGGCGCGGCGGCAATACATTCGGGCCTTTCTCGGGCGCTGTCGCCGCCAACACGGGCAGGGTTGCCGCTATCAGCCCGATGGTCAGGATTGCCGAAATGGCTTGTTTCATGGCTTCTGCTCCAGACGCTTGACCAGCGGCAGCACTTTGTTATTCGCAATCTGCTGCGTAATCACGCCGGTAAACTTATGTGCGATGCGGCCCTGGCGGTCGATAACGTAGGTTTCGGGTACGCCCCAGATTCCCCAGTTGGCGCCCTCCTCGCCATTGTGGTCGAAAGCCACCGCCTGGTAGGGATCGCCCCAATGCTTCAACCAGGCCTTGGCGGCGTCGCGCGTGTCGGTAAAATCGAGACCATAGATATTCACACCCTGCTGGCGCAGGTAGTCGAGTACTGGGGCCTCATCCGTGCAAGAGACGCACCAGCTCGCAAACACATTGAACAGCACGACCTTGCCGTGAAACGTCGCATTATCGATCTTGCGTTCCGGCTGATACAACTCCGGCAACGAAAATTGCGGAGCCGGCTTGTGTACGAGCGGCGACGGAATGAAACGCGGGTCGTGGCCGAAACGCGTCGCGAATACGACAATCAGCGCCACTACGATTGCGAGAGGCAACAACCCCCAGAGCCATCGACGCATCAGGGATTCTCCACCCCGGCCCCGGCCGGTAAACGGGCTTCCCGCCGGCGGCGATAACGGGAATCGGTCAAGGCAAGCAGGCCGCCCAGTCCCATCAGGACCGCGCCGCCCCAGATGAAGCGGACCAGAGGTCTGACCTGAACGCGAAAACTCCAGCTCCCAGCGCCCGTGGACTGTCCCATCGCCACATAGATGTCCTGCAAGGGCTGCCAGTCGATCGACGATTCGCTGGTCGGCTGGTCACCGATATAGGTCCGGTTTTCCGGCCTCAGCACGGCCACGTCGTGTCCTTCGTGCGTGACCCGGAATATGCCCCGCGTTCCCTGGTAGTTGGGACCCTGGACCGCATGCACGCTGGTAAAGGCGAAATGATAGCCGCCTACCGTTACGCTTTGTCCGGGTTTGAGGCTGACATTCAGGAAACTCGACATGGACGAAGACACCGCGATGCCCAGCACGGTAATGCCGATACCGAAATGCGCGAGGCTCATGCCCCAGACACCACGCGTCAAATGCATGCGCTGGCCCGCGGGCGTGCGCCGGAAACGGCGCACCAGTTCGGTCCAGGCGGCCGAAACCACCCACAGTCCCATGGCAATACCCGCGAGTTCGGCAGGCGATACGTCGTGCCACAGGAGCACGGCCATGATGATCGAGAGAACGATGCCCACGGCCAGCGGGATACGCACACGCCGCCAGAGTTCCGGCCAATCACCACGTCGCCAGCGGATGCTGGGCCCGAGGCCTATGAGCAGGAACAGCGGCACCATGAGCGGGATGAAGACTCGATTGAAGTAAGGAGGCCCGATCGAGAGCCTTCCCAATCCGGCCGCCGTGTAGAACAAGGGATACAACGTCCCCAGCAGCACGGCCGCGGCCGCGACCACCAGGATGACGTTCATGGTGAGCAAGGCGGACTCGCGCGAAAGCAGGCCAAAACCGCCACCGCCGGCAAGACGCGGTGCACGCCAGGCATACAACGCGAGGCCGGCGCCGGTGAAGGCGCCCAGCAAGGCGAGCACGTAAATGCCCCGCTCCGGGTTCACGGCAAAGGCGTGGACGGAAACCAGTACGCCGGAGCGCACCAGGAACGTACCCAGCAGCGAAAGCGAGAACGCCATGAGGGCCAGCAACGCGGTCCAACCGCGGAAAGCGCCACGTTTTTCGGTCACCATCAGCGAATGAACCAGGGCCGTGCCGATCAACCAGGGCATGAAGGAGGCGTTTTCCACCGGATCCCAGAACCACCAGCCGCCCCAGCCGAGTTCGTAGTAGGACCAGTAACTGCCCAGCGTGATTCCGAGGGTGAGAAACATCCAGGCGGCCAGTGTCCACGGCCGGGTCCAGCGCGCCCAGGCGCTGTCCATGCGGCCGCCGATCAGCGCCGCCACGGAGAAAGCAAATGCCACGGAAAAGCCCACATAGCCCATGTAGAGCATCGGCGGATGGCTGGCGAGCATCGGATCCTGCAGGATGGGATTGAGGTCGGCCCCGGCCTGCGCCGGGGGTAACATCCGGGTAAAAGGATTCGACATCCACAGGCTGTAAATGAGGAATCCGACCCCGATCGCACCCATCACGCCCAGCACCCGCGCCAGGAAGTGCCGCGGCAGGCGCCGGCTGAAAGTAGCCACCGCAGCGCCCCAGAGACTGAGGATCAAGCTCCAAAGCAGCACGGAGCCGGCATGCGCGCCCCAGACACCCGTGAACTTGTAGAGCAGCGGAATGTGCGCGTTGGAGTTGTTGACAACGTAAGCGACACTCAGATTCGTAACCAGGAAGGAATAGGTCAGACACCCGAACGCAACGGCCAGGGCGAAAAACTGGGTGTAGGCGGCGGGACGAGCCAGTGCCATGAGTCCAGGGCGGTTCCGCCACGGGCCCACGAGGCCGGCAAAGGCTTGGAGGATCGCCAGCACCAAGGCCAGCACCAGAGCGTATTGTCCGAACTCAGGAACCATTGCCACTCTCCCCGCCCTCGTTCATCTGGCCCGGGCGAGTATAGGACTTGCCCGTTTTCTTGTCGTACATCTTCAGCGGCATGTACTTGGAGTCATGCTTGGCCAACACGTCGTTGGCAACAAATACACCGCTGCCGTTCATGTGCCCATTGGCGATTACACCTTGTCCGGGTCGGAACAGATCCGGCAGAACGCCGGTGAACACCACCGGTATCTCGTGGTGATTGTCAGTCACGGTGAAGTCCACGGTGAGCGAATCGGGTTTGCGCTTGACCGATCCCTTCTCCACCAGGCCGCCCAGGCGAAATACCCGCGACGGCCCGAGATGTTTCTGCAGGGCCTGAGTCGGCGTGTAGTAATAAAGCAGGTTGCCGCTGAACGCTTTCAGCGCAACGCCGACACCGATCGCGGTGCCGGCAATAATGCCGAGTACGACAAGAAGTCTCTGCCTGCGAGGAGTCATTTTTCCACCTCCTGCGCCCGTCGGGCTGCACGGGCCAAGGCCTTGCTCAACCCACGGCGCGATTGCCAGCCGCTGCCGACGAACACCACCAGACCCACGGCATAAGCGGGCCAAACGTAAGCGGCAAAACCGCCCATGGTCAGAAATTCATGAAAACTATGCATCCGCTTATCCTCACTGTCCCGCGAGGCGCATCACCCAGGATGCGCGCCGTTCGCGTCGCAAGATCTCCGTCCGCAAACGAATCGTGAGCAGCCAACCGAAATACAGCAGGAAGGCCACCATCATCACCAGCAGCGGCCACAGCATGGAGGCTGGCATGTTGGAGCCGCTCAATTTCAGGGTCGCGCCCTGGTGCAGCGTGGCCCACCAATGGACCGAATAATGCACGATCGGCACATCGATCGCACCGACCAACGCCAGAATGGCACCCGCCCGGTCGCCGGTGCGCTGGTCCGGGAAGGCATTGGCCACGGCCATGTAACCCAGGTAGATGAAAAACAGAACCAATTCCGAGGTCAGGCGTGCGTCCCAGACCCAGAAGGTGCCCCACATGGGCTTGCCCCAGAGCGAACCCGTAACCAACGCCATCAGCGTGAAGGCCGCGCCCAGCGGAGCCGCCGCCGCAGTGACGGCGTGGGCCATCCGCAGGCGCCAGATCAGGCCTACGGCGCTGGCCACGGCCATGTAGGCAAACACAAACAGCGACAGGATGGCACTGGGCACGTGGATATAAATGATCCGGAACCCGTCGCCCTGCTGGTAATCGGGCGGAGCCAGGATCAGGCCGCCCACCAATCCGGCTGCAAGCAAGGCAAAAGCCGTCCATTTGCACCAGGGCGCAGCGCGCTCGGCGAAACGGTATAGCACAGGCGGCGAGCCCAGTTTATGCAGCCAGGTAAACACGATTTTTTCGACCTCCAGTCATCTTTAAGTTCCTCTCAACCCTCATGGCTGATGCGCAGGGCCACCGCAGCCGCGGCCGGGAGCAGACTTACGCTCAGGATGAACATGGCCGCCAGGGCCTCGAAGGCTTGCGCCGAGGATTGTCCCTGCATGGCAAGCGTGGTGCTATGGGCACCGAAAATCAGCACCGGCGTCACCAGGGGCAGGATGAGCACCGGACCCAGCACCGCCGCCTGGCGCAATGACACCGTCAAAGCGGCCACCATGGTGCCCAGCATCGTCAGGATAGGTGTTCCCAACAACAGTCCGGCTACCACGGTAACAATATAACGCGCCGGCACGAACAGCATCGCCGCCACTACGCCGCCGCCGATCACGACCGGCAGCCCAGTCACCAGCCAATGCCCCACCGCCTTGACCAGGATGATCAGCGTCAGCGGCCGCGGCGAAATCAGAAGCTGTTCCAGCGTGCCGTCCTCGTAATCGGCGCGGAACAGGCGCTGCAAGCCCAGCATCCCGGCCAGGAAGGCGACGATCCAGATGATTCCGGGTGCCAGCGGCCGCAATAGCGTCGCGCTGGGACTCAAACCCAGGGGAAACAGCATGCTGGTCACCAGGAAGAAAACCACTGGCGTCAGGGCCTCGCCGGGCCGCCGCCAGGCGATCAAGAGTTCCCGCTTGAGCAATTCCTTCAGCATGGCTTGCCACTCGACTGAGGCAGGTCCACCGGAACGACGTCCAATCCGGCCAGATTGATCGGCTGGTGCGTGGCCAGTACTGTAATCCCCCCCCGTCCCAGATGCTCCCGTATCAAGGCCTCCACCAAGCCGGCGCCCTCATGGTCGAGGCTCACCAGCGGCTCGTCGAGGAACCAGATCGGGGCATTGGTCACCAGCAGCCGCGCCAGAGCCGTACGGCGGCGTTGGCCCGCCGACAACTCGCCCGCATAACGATTCATGCGCGCAGCGAGCCCGACGCGTTCGAGGGCGTTTTCCGGCCCACTGGACGAAGGCTTGAGGGCCAGTCGTGCCGTCACCCGCAGGTTCTCTACCGGGGTCAGTTCGCGCTTGATCCCGTTGCTGTGGCCGACATAGGAAATGACCGCGCGATAGGCCGTCATATTGTGGGTGATCGGTTCTCCCCCGAAGTGGATTTCGCCGTCCTCGGCCAGCGCAAGACCTGCGAGCACCCGTATAAGGCTGGTCTTTCCTGCCCCGTTCGAACCGCGCAGATGCAGCAATTGCCCGGAATTTACGGCGGTGGTCAGGTCGGTGCAGACGCAGTAATCGCCGCGCCACAGTTCCAATTCGTGCAGTGACAGGGACACCGGGTCGTGCAGACCATCCGGGCCGGCATCGGGAGCCCTGCTCCTCGGCGAACGCTCAACGACTTCCAGCGCCTCCATTTCGTCCCAATCAGCCTGTATTCAATTGCCGCTCATTGTACCGGCAGGCTCTCCCGGCTGCGTAGGCCTATGTTGCTCGCTTGACTGGGGTCAACCGGATTAGACTGATTCTTGTTCTCGATCAGAAAGCGTCCTGCCCTGGCCTAGAAAACATACTGGACGGAAACCGCGATGATATTGATCGTATAGTTCGGACTCTGGATCCCCAGCGTCAGGACATTCGGCACCGTCGCCGGTCCGACATTATCCAGAGCCCAATCATTCGAGCGGTACCGCTGAAAGCCGTAGCCGAACCGCAGCGCCAGATGATCACTGAGTTCCCGCGTGGCGTATAACTGCACGCCCTGCATTTTCTCGACGATGTTCGGGAAAGCACCCGACGCAGCGCTACGGGTCACCGCGGTTTCACCGCGAGCCAGCTGGTAGAGCAACGACCCACCGATTCCCCAATGCGTCATGGCAATGTTCTTCCAATCGGCATTCAGTCCCGAGGTATAGACGATATCCTCCTGGTCCCCATACCAGTCGGGCGTGGAGAAATTCTGGCTCCCAGCCTGGTCGTTGAGAATATGCTCCTCCGTGTAATAGGCACTCATGCTCAGATGCCTTGTCGGTTGCAGGCCCAGATTGATCGTATAGCTGGTGTCCCTGCTGGCAGTAAGCCCAATCACAGTGCCGTCATAGTGGTCGACATTCTGCTGCCACTGGAACGACAGATCGAGATAGCTCGACGGCATGTACGAAACCGTCGCCTGCCCCTGCTTGCGGTTACGGTCGCCAATGTTGTACTGCCTCAACAATGGGTTCTCGGGCGAAAGAATATCCGCGAGAGGAACGTAATCGGGTGCCACGCGCCGGGAGCTGAGGTATTTCAGGTACAGGCTAACTTGTTCGACCGGCCGTACATGCGATGAGACCCAGATCGAATTGGTCCGGGTATCGACGGTATTCGCGAATTCCTGTTGCTCGTTCCTATGTTCGCCGCCAAGATCGAAGCGCACAATGCGGTTCAACCGGTAGTTCGCGTCAACCCGGGCATTGCGCTTCTCGAAGCTGTAGGGGTTATTCAACAGCGCCGCGGCCACATAGGTATCGGTCAGCACCTGGGGGAAAAGCGCCTGTGGCGTCAGATCCTGGTGCCTGTCGTAGGTATACTCCCCCGTGAGACTCAGCCGTGAAATGGGATTCGAGTTCAGGCGCACGACATAATTGCGAGTGATGACCTCGCCTTCCAGACTGGAGCGGGGCAACGGATTGGTTTGTAGATCAGGATTGATCGTGATGGGCAGGAAGGTTGCGTTCTGCCTCCCCCGCCCATACGCGGCCATTGCCATCAGACGCGTAGCCACCGGCAGTTGCCATGAGCCGGCCGCCGAAATCTGATTGAAGTTATTGCTGGGCGCCTGGCCGATCTGGCCGACATCGGCCCCTGCTACGTAAGGTGTAAATGGATTCTGCCACCTGAGTGCATCGATGGAATTGTGGAAGAACGAACCATAGTAGGCGAGCTTCACTTGCCATAATTTCGGGGCGTAATTCGCCGATGCATTCACCTGGTCGGTCGCGTAATCGATGGGTTCCGGTAGCAGCGTACTTGTGGTCAGGAAGCTCCCGCCCAGGGGCTCGATGCCTTTTTGCATCTCATGCTGGAAGCCCACGTCGTAGCTCCAGTGCGTCTTGCGAGGCGGCAACCGGAGGCCTACGCGCTCGATAGTGCGCGTTTTCGAGATATCGAAGGGGCGCAAGGACGCCGCCAGATCCGGCATCGTGCCCGTCGCCCCACCCGTCGTCCAGTTGGGCGGTAACTTCAGGGACGGCGCACCCGCATTTGTGTACGGTGTCTGCGCCGACTGGTAAAAATAATGCGGGATCACCTGGTAAAGGGCTGTCAACTCATAGACGCCCTGGCGGCCGCCTTCGATGGACACACGTTTGGACTCAAGTCCGAGCCGGCTCCCCTTCGAATACAGATAGTCCCCTTTCTTGTCGAGGAAATGCAGATCGAAACCCGCATCCAGATAGGTGCCGGACCTCACGAGCCCGTTGTATTCACCGTACTTGTAACTGCCCTGCGATAAATCCTGCAGTCCCAGCGTCGCCGTTCCACTCCAGCCATATTGGAACTTGCAGAAAGAACACTTCCAGTTGGCATAGACGGGTACCGGTGGAGGCTCCTTGGCCTTTGACTTCTCCTTGCCAGCCGTCGCTTGCGCCGCGTATGCCGTCCCACCGCACAGCATGGCGAACGCCAGCAAGCCGCCTATCGTTCCTTTCATCAGTTTTTCGGCTGGCTTTTCCATTCTCTCGACCCCGTGTCCTGGTTCAGCGGCTCAACGGTGCCCCCGATGGATCGTTTGATCCATGAATGCGGCTGTGGCAATTCATGCAGCTACGCGCCAGCAGGAACCCATTCGGTTGGCCCGACGGAAGCCCGGTCGGGCCGAAAGCGATGCTGGGATGACCGGCAGGCGAATGACATTGCTGACAGAGCAACGGCGGCCGGCTGGCCAGCAAATGGGGATTCACCGAGCCATGGGGCTTATGGCAATTCAGGCAGTCTTCCTGGACGGGGGGATGCTCCCACAGAAACGGCCCCCGCTTCGCCGCATGGCACTGGTAACAGGTCTGGTTGACCGTGTCCTGGTTCAGCAGCATCGGACCGAATGAGCCGTGCGGATTGTGGCAGGAGCTGCATGTCAGTTGCGCCGTAGCCACCGGATGATGGGAAAACTTCGTGAAATCAGCCTGTGTGGACTTGTGACACCGGTAGCACACCTGCGCCTGGGTCGCAGCTTCCAGCGCCGGATTGTGCCTGGCGTGGATCGTATGGCAGCTGACGCAGGCCAGTCCCTCGCGCTGATGAATACTGCCATGCCAGGCCATTCTGGGGGCATCTTTATGGCAGGTGAGACAGACCGCATTTTCCTGCGCCACACTCGCCGGCGAATTGGGTGCAAAGAACGGGACCGGCGTTCGCTTTTCGCCTTTGGCCGGTGGCTTGACATGCTGTGCTCCCGGTCCATGGCACGCTTCGCACTGATTGCCGGCGAACGGTGTCCTCGAATCGGCCATCACGGCATGTTTGGTGCTGAAAATGGCTTTGACCTTGGGCGTGTTGTGGCAGAGCAGACAGGTGTCCGCACCCGTGCGGGTGTAGCCAGGCGGAGAAGGTGGCGGACTGGCGCTGCCCGTTGATGCCGCAGGCGCCGGTGCACCTCTTGCGATGGGCGCCGCCACGCCAGCAGCTAGCAGGCAACAACCGGCCAGGAGAACCAACATCCGGGCAACCCGCCGCCTTCCTTGTGACGGGTTGCCCCCTTGAGTGCCAACCCCTTGCTTAAGCTTTGCGTCTTCCATGGCCATCACTCGTGCCGCCCGCTCAATTCGGGTGGACGTCATGAACTTTACTCACATCCTCCACACGGCCCGGACCGTGGCAAACGGCGCAGGTCTCGACCTGGTCCCCCGTGCCGATCAGAGACTGCAAGGTATAGAACGATGCTCCGTTCTGTTCCATGTGCGCCTGAGCCAGGCTCGAGTCATGACAGGCCGAACAAGCGGATGCCGTCGGCGTGATCCGATTGAAGTCTGCCTGGTTGGCCGGGATGGTCGTGGCTCCTGTCGGACCAAAGAACAGAGTCGCGCCATAGGGACTGGACTGGCCGACCGTCGCCAGCGTATCGACAGTCGTTCCCATAATGCCCTGAGGCACCGGCACCTGGTATCCGTTGTTGATGTGGCACTGATCGCAATCGCTAAGGATCCCCGGGAAGCCGACATTCGAGAAGTCGTTCACGGAGTTGTGGTACCCGTAGACGACCCATGGCGTCGTGCGGAAGTCGGCGGCATGAATCGCGTGAATAAGGCGCTTGAGGTCGATGGGCCGCTGCTCGAGCCCATCCACGGCAGCCGTGTTGACGCGGTTGGATATCCCATCCGGATCCGTTGGACGCATACCGAGGTCCGTAGCGTTGGGATTGTGGCAGATGACACAGACCGCCAGATTATCCACGCGGTTGGCACCATGCATGGCGAGGCCATCGTTGTGACTGTGGCAACGCTCGCAGCCCTGGCTGAACGACACGATCTGCGACGGGGCAACCGGTGGCTGCGGCGTCGCGTCGGTGATTCCGAAGTACTTGACCGCACTGGTCACAGGAATCGCAGTCGCGTAGGTGCCGCTGCCGTCGTAGTCCCCGTTCGGATGGCCTTCCATGGCCACGACGCCCGTACCGACGGCAGTCGTGGGGATCGGCACTGGAGAGGTCACCGTATAAGTACCATCACCGTTGTCTTGTACGCCAGAGCCCAGCGATCCCCCGCTTTCAAGCGTTATCGAAACGGGCTGGCCCGGGTTGTTGCCACTGTCGAAGTTGGAGTATTCATTCGGGTACCCGGGTGTCGTCCAGCCGATATCAAGAGCCAACCGCGCGCCCGAGGCCGTGAAGTTGGGATCTGTAGTCAAATCATAAGGCTGATCGCTATTGTTCGGATCGGTAACCGAGAACTTGATCACCGGCTGTTGGCCGGGCCCACCGTTGGTCACCGAGAGAATGTTGTACTGGTAGTTCGCCGCAGCCACCTTCTGGGGAATAACGTGCGATTGGGCAACGCTGCCGGCGACGGAGTTTTCCGTATGGCAGACGGTGCACTGGCTGTTGTCGGTCTCGACGCCGCCTGGATGACCGCCCGCCTTGCCCTGTGCAAAATCAATATTGTCATGGCACGATCCACAGGCAGCCAGGGTCGGCCGTGTTTCATAACGGGCTGCCTGCGGCGTATCCGGATTCGCGGGATTATGGCATTTTGTACAGTTTCTGATGTTCTGCGGCCACACGACATCGGAGAAATCATTCTCCGATCCCCTGTATCCAATAAGGATATAAGGCGTGCCCGCAAGCACGCTGGGCAGATTCGCGCCATCGTGAATCTTGTGGATGAACACCTTGAAATCGAGACTGTTTCCGTTCAACGACGTGTTGCCCGGGTTATGGCAGAGCACGCACTCCTCGGTATTCTTCCGCGGACCACCATGCACCTCCAGTTTATCGTGGCACTGGTTGCACGAGGCTGTTTCCACGATTTCGCGCGAATCGAAACCCGAGGTCTTGCCAGTGGCCGGAATCCAGGTATAGATGGCGTCATTGGCCGACGGCAAAGTGCTGGACCGGATATTGATGGCGATACGGTGCACCAGGGAAGGATCATAGGAAACCGCTATCGGCTGGGTAACGTCTGTGAGGTTGGTGCCAAAGGTATAGGTATAAGTACCGTCTCCATTGTCTTCGAGCGAACCGCCGCTATCCGTCTCGGGCTGCACTTCCGCCTGCTGTCCGCTCGTATATGGCTGCACGGTGTGATTGATGTAATTCTGCCAATGATCGGCGTTCCCGTTCGTTCCCGGAATGAGTTTTGCAATGATCACTTCAAGGGTTGATAAAGGGATTCCCGTGACCGGTTCGTTGTCCCTGTCAGGATCGGTCGCCTTGAATGCGACAGTACTCGTCGCCGCAATCGTCGCCCCAGTGATGGTCAAGTGCAGAGCGAGCGCATTATCGGCGGATTCCACCGTGGGCCCCGGAGGTCCGGATGGGCCTTGCGGACCTTGCGCTCCTGTCGAACCGCTGCCGCATGCCCCCAGCGCCGCCGCAAACAATCCGATCGCCAATAGACGAAGTGCAGAAATCCGCTCTGACTTCACTAGCTCAAGGATTCGAGATGCAAAAGATCGCACCGCACTGGAAGTGCAGCGCTCGGCAGAATCGGGAACGGTCTTCATCGAAGTCTCCCCTCTTTTCCGAAGCATACCCTGTAACCACAGGCCCGTCTCTTTCAGACACACTGCTTCTAACCTAAGCCTCCTCATTTATTGTTAGCGCCTGACTACTGAATTGAAGTATAGGCAGCCCTATCTATTCCTCATTGACCTGAGTCAAATACAAGTCAGACTAAATATACTGATCGGGCGACCCTTCTCAAGGCATTCCAGCGATCATGACCGGTCAGTTTAGAAGTGGCTAATA
>CAZPJI010000039.1:0-19983 GCA_964586925.1 uncultured Gammaproteobacteria bacterium | reverse complement strand
CTACAGCTCCGTCATTCCGGCGCAGGCCGGCGCCGGAGGTCGAAGACCGGAGACAACATGCGCATCGCGCATGGCCCGAAGGGCGAGCGGCGCAAGCCGCGAGTAATCCAATTGGAACAATGGCGGGCGCTGACCGCCCTGATTCTCTGTCTGGGTGTGCCGTTAGTCGCGCCGAGAAGCGCAGTCCGCAACGAGGGAACAGGGAGGCATGTCTGAGGCCGGAGCCGCATGCGGCGTAGGCCGAGTTCCGACCGGCCCGTTGCGGGCGAGCATCGCAGGGGAGTTCCAAGGCCGCAGGCCTTGGGACCGCGACTCCCGGCACAATGCTTTTGATGCGCGCCATCCATGGCGTGCACCCTGCGGGCGTGCTGCGCACGTCCTATTTCGCTGTCCTGCGAAATGGTGGTGACTTTTGGCGAAACAAAAGTCACCCCGCCAGGAGGGCCAAAAAAAGATCGCCGCTGCGCGGCGCAACCCCTCATCCCAACCTTCTCCCCTCGGGGGAGAAGGAGTAGCAATATTTCGCGCTCTTGGCGTCTTTGCGCCTTGGCGAGAATTTCTCTTTTTCGTTGCGCCGTAGCGCCGTGGCGAGAGGTCTTAAGCAGCCTTCCGCTTGTAGGTGCGGGCGACGTATTCCTCCACGAGCTTCTGGAAGTCGGTGGCGATGGTCTCGCCCTTGAGGGTGACCGTCTTCTTACCGTCCTCGAACACCGGGGCGACCGGTTTCTCGCCGCTGCCGGGCAGGCTGATGCCGATGTTGGCGTGCTTGCTCTCGCCGGGCCCGTTGACCACGCAGCCCATCACCGCGACACGCATCTCCTCGACGCCCTCGTATTCGTCTCGCCAGGCGGGCATGCGCTCGCGCGTGTAGCTCTGGATGTCCTGGGCGAGCTCCTGGAAGAAGGTCGAGGTCGTGCGGCCGCAACCCGGGCAGGCGGTGACGGCAGGCATGAACGAGCGCAGGCCCAGCGCCTGCAACACTTCCTGCGCCACCAGCACTTCTTTCTCGCGCGCCGCGCCCGGCTCGGGCGTGATCGAGACGCGGATGGTGTCGCCGATGCCCTTGGCCAGCAGGATCGACAGGCCGGCCGAAGAGGCCACCACGCCTTTGGTGCCCATGCCGGCCTCGGTCAGGCCGAGATGCAGCGGGTATTCGCAGCGGTCGGCGAGGGCGGTGTAGACCCGCACCAGGTCCTGCACGCGGCTCATCTTGCAGGAGAGGATGATGCGGTCGTGCCCCAGCCCGATTTCCTCGGCACGGGCGGCGCTGCGCAGGGCCGATTCCACCATGGCGTCGAACATGACTTCGCGCGCGTCCTTGGGATCGGCGCTCTGCGCGTTCTCGTCCATCAAATGAGTGAGCAGGTCCTGATCGAGGCTGCCCCAGTTGACGCCGATGCGCACCGGCTTGTCGTAGCGGGAGGCGACCTCGATGATCTCGGTGAACTGCGGGTCGCGCTTGGAGCCGCGTCCTACATTGCCGGGGTTCACACGCAGCTTGTCGAGCGCCTCGGCGCACTCGGGATGCGCGGCAAGCAATCGATGGCCGTTGAAGTGGAAATCACCCACCAGCGGGACCTCGATGCCCGCTTTGGCGAGTTTTTCCCGGATCGCGGGCACCGCGGCAGCGGCCTCCTCGGTATTCACCGTCATGCGCACCAGTTCCGAGCCAGCGCCGGCGAGCGCCGCCACCTGCGCGACCGTGGTCTTCACGTCGGCGGTGTCGGTGTTGGTCATGGACTGCACCGCGATCGGCGCGTCTCCGCCAATCGTCACCTTGCCCACGCGCACCGGAATCGACTTGCGGCGCGGTTCCAGCGGGCCTCTCTCGCTCATGTCCGGACCTCTTTTACCCAATCCCCTTTATGATATACGCCTGACGCGTTGTCATGGCTTATGGCAAGCGCTTTCGTTATGCTATTGCAGGCGCTTCAAGCGCCTATTTTCATCTATTCCGAGGGGTTCGATGGAGCGCAAGACGCCACTCTATGCCACGCACGAGGCTGCGGGAGCCAAACTCGTGCCTTTCGCCGGCTGGTCGATGCCGTTGTCCTACGGCTCGGAACTGGCCGAACACCGCGCAGTACGCGAGGATGCCGGCATCTTCGACGTCTCGCACATGGGCGTCGTGGACCTCGAGGGCGAGCGCTGCCAGGAATTCCTGCGCTACCTGCTGGCGAACGATGTCGCCAAGCTCACGACACCCGGCGCCGCGCTTTACGGCACGATGCTCAACCCCGACGGCGGCATCAAGGACGATCTCATTACTTATTACCGCGGCCCCGGGCGCTACCGCACCGTGGTCAATGCCGGCACCCGCGACAGCGACATCGCCTGGATACGCAAGGTCGCTGCAGATTTCGGGGTCACCGTCAGCGAGCGCACCGAACTGGCCATGATCGCCGTGCAGGGACCCCGTGCCCGCGAGCGCGCCGCCACGGTGCTGCCGGAAGCCCTGAAGGGCGCGGCACTGGAACTCAAGCCCTTTACCGCCGTGGACAGCGGCGACTGGTTCATCGCCCGTACCGGCTACACCGGGGAAGACGGCTGGGAGGTCATCCTGCCCGCCGAGCGTGCACCCAAGTTCTGGGCATCGCTGACCGCCGCCGGCGCCGTGCCTTGTGGTCTCGCCGCTCGCGACTCGCTGCGCCTGGAAGCCGGATTGGATCTATACGGCAGCGACATGGACGAGACGACACATCCCTTCGAGTCCAACCTGGGCTGGACGGTGGCCATGGAACCCGAGGACCGTGATTTCATCGGCCGCACCGCCCTCGAACACATCAGCGAAACGGGCCCGCAACGCCGCCTGGTCGGCCTGGTGCTCGAAGGACGCGGCATTATCCGCCACGGCCAGACCGTACTCACAAACTCGGGCGAAGGTATCGTCACGAGCGGCGGCTTCGGCCCCACCGTACAGCGCTCGGTGGCGCTGGCACGCATCCCTGCGGCGGCCGCCAAGGATGAGACGGTCAATGTCGTGATCCGCGGCAAGGAAATGCCTGCGCGCATCACCAAGCCGCCATTCGTGCGGCGCGGAAAGATTCTGATCTGATTGCACCCAACCCAACCTGCGGAGGGCTACCCATGAGCGAGATTCCAGGCGATCTGCATTACACCGAAACCCACGAGTGGCTGCGGCAGCTCGACGACGGCACGCTCGAGCTTGGCATTACCGAGCATGCACAGCACGCGCTGGGCGACCTCGTCTTCGTGGAACTGCCCGAAGCCGGCGCCGAGCTGAGTGCCGGCGAAGGCTGCGTGGTGGTTGAATCCACCAAGGCCGCCTCCGACGTATATAGTCCGGTGGACGGCGAAGTGGCGGCCGTGAACGACGCGCTCACCGACCATCCCGAACATGTCAACGAAGATCCCTACGGTGACGGCTGGCTGATCCGCATCCGCACCGACGCGGGATTGCCGGACAACCTGATGGATGCCGAGGCTTACACCGCATACATCGAATCCGAGAGCTGAGAGAGCGACTAATGCCCTTCATCCCGCATACCGAAGACGACATCCGCACCATGCTCGACTCGCTCGGCATCGAGCGTATCGAGCAACTGTTTGGTGAAATCCCCGCCGAGCTGCGAATCAAGGCGCTCGACGGCGTGCCCGAAGGCCTCAGTGAACAGGAAATCGGGCGCCTGATGCGGGAACGCGCCCTGCTGGACCGGGGCGCACTGTCTTTTCTCGGCGCGGGCGCCTACGAGCACCATATCCCCGCCGCGGTGTGGGAGCTCACCACGCGCGGCGAGTTTTACAGCGCCTACACGCCTTACCAGGCCGAAGCCAGCCAGGGCACGCTGCAGCTCATTTACGAATACCAGTCGATGATGGCCGCACTCGCCGGCATGGACGTGTCCAACGCCTCGCTCTACGACGGTGCGTCTGCGTTGGCGGAAGCCTCGCTCATGGCGCTGCGCCTCAAACGCAAGGACACTACGCGGCGGGTGCTCATCCCGGCAGCGCTCAACCCGCGCTACAAGTCGGTGCTGCGAACCATCTGCGCCACGCAGGGTGTGGAGTTCCACGAACTGGCGCATGACGAAACTACCGGTCGCCTGTCCGCGCAGGCCCTCGCCTCGGCACCGCCGGCGGCTGCCCTGGTCGTAGCACAGCCCAATTTCTTCGGTTGCCTGGAAGACGTCGATCACCTGGAGCGCTATGCGCGCGAACGCGACCTGATCCTGATCGCAAACGTCAATCCGACCTCTCTGGCCCTGCTCAAACCGCCGGGCCGCTGGGGCGACAACGGCGCCGATATCGCCTGTGGCGAAGGCCAGCCCCTGGGCGTACCGCTCTCCTCGGGCGGCCCTTACTTCGGCTTCATGACCTGCCGCAAGGAACATGTGCGCCAATTGCCGGGGCGCCTGATCGGACGCACCGTGGACGACCAGGGCCGCGAGGGATTTGCGCTGACCCTGCAGGCGCGCGAGCAACACATCCGCCGCTCCAAGGCCACGTCCAACATCTGCACCAATCAGGGTCTGGCGGTCACCGCGGCGACCATCTACATGTCCCTGCTGGGACCGCAAGGCCTGCGCCAGGTCGCAGCCGCGAGCCATGCGCATACGCGTGATCTGGTCACACGGCTGGCGGGTCTGGATCTGAAACCGCTGTTCAGTGCCCCGTATTTCCACGAGGTCGCGATCGATTTGGGACGACATGCCGGGCCCGTCCTGGAACGACTGTTCGAGGATGCGAATATCATCGGCGGCTACGATCTCGCCAAGGCCGACGAACGCCTGTCGCACGCGGTGCTCATCTGCGCGACTGAAACCAAGACCGAGGACGATCGCGTCCGCTACATCGAGGCTCTCGGCGCCGCGCTGACCGACAAGCGCCTCGCTGCCGAAGCCTGAGATACGTTAAACACACGTCAAGGAGGTCCACCATGGCTGACATCACTCTCCAGGGCAATCCGTTTCATACCTGCGGCGAACTGCCGAGCTCCGGCACCGTCGCACCCGACTTCAAGCTGACCGGCGGCGATCTCGCCGAGAAGAGCCTGGCCGATTTCGCGGGCAAGAAAAAGCTCCTGAATATCGTGCCGAGCCTCGATACGCCCGTGTGCGCGATCTCGACGAAGAAATTCAACGACTACGCCCGCGAGCACGGCGACACGGTCATGCTGGTGATCTCGGCCGATCTGCCATTCGCCCAGAAGCGCTTCTGCGGCAACGAGGGCATCGAGAACGTCGTGCCGCTCTCAACCTTCCGCAGCGACTTCGGCAGCGATTACGGCATCACCATCGAAGACGGCCCGCTGGCCGGGGTTACCGGGCGCGCCGTAGTCGTGCTGGACGCCGACAACACCGTGCGCCACGTCGAACTGGTGACCGAAATCGGCAATGAACCCGATTACGAATCCGCCCTGAAGGCGCTCGACGCATGCTGATATTCGACCATTCCCGCCCCGGGCGCAACGCCCATGCGCAAGCGCCCGCCGGCGAGTTTCCCGTCGACGACCTGCCCGCAGACCTGCTCCGCGAGCAGGTCCTGGCGCTGCCTGAAGTCTCGGAAATGGACACGGTGCGCCATTACACGCGCCTGTCGCAGAAGAACTTCTCCATCGACACGCACTTTTACCCGCTGGGTTCGTGCACGATGAAGTACAACCCGCGCGCCTGCAACACCCTGGCGCTGCTGCCGGGTTTCACCAGCCGTCACCCCCTGGCCCCCGATGCCAGCGGCCAGGGTGTGTTGGCCTGCCTGTACGAACTGCAGGACATGCTCAAGGCCATCTCGGGCATGCCGGCCAGCTCGCTCGCGCCGATGGCCGGCGCCCAAGGCGAATTCGCCGGCGTGGCCATGATCCGCGCCTACCACCAGTCGCGCGGGGATAGCGAACGCACGGAAATCATCGTGCCTGACGCTGCGCATGGCACCAACCCGGCCACAGCCGCAATGTGCGGCTACAAGGTCCGCGAGATCAAGACCGGCCCGGACGGCGACGTCGATATCGACAGCCTCAAGGCCGCGGTCGGCCCCCAGACCGCCGGCATCATGCTCACCAACCCGTCCACGCTGGGCGTGTTCGAGCGCCGCATTGCCGAGATCGCGAAGATCGTCCATGACGCGGGCGGCCTGCTGTATTACGACGGCGCCAACATGAACGCGATCCTGGGTAAGGTACGCCCCGGTGACATGGGCTTCGACGTGATGCACTTCAACCTGCACAAGACGTTCTCCACGCCGCACGGCGGCGGCGGTCCCGGCGCGGGCGCCATTGCCGTGGGCAAACGCCTGGAGCCTTTCCTGCCGCTGCCGCTGGTGGCCCACGACAACAATCATTTCCGGCTCCTGGGCGAGGCCGACCGGCCGCGCTCGATCGGCCGTCTCTCGGCCTTCAACGGCAACATCGGCGTACTGCTGCGGGCCTACGTCTACATGCGCATGCTGGGCGCGGCGGGCATGCACCGCGTGGCGGAGTTCGCCACCCTCAATGCCGCCTACCTGTGCCGCCGCCTGGAAGCCGCCGGCTTCGACTTGGCCTATCCCGAGCGCCGCGCGAGCCACGAGTTCATCGTGACGCTCAAGAAGCTCGCCAAGGAGCACGGCGTCACCGCCATGGATGTGGCCAAGCGCCTGCTCGACTATGGCTTCCACGCACCGACCACGTACTTCCCGCTCCTGGTGCCCGAATGCCTGCTCATCGAGCCGACCGAGACCGAATCCAAGGAAACGCTGGATGCCTTCGTGGAAGCGATGAGTGCGATCCTCGAAGAAGCGAAGACCGATCCGGAGAAAGTAAAGAAGGCCCCCTACACGACGCCTGTAAGCCGACTCGACGACGTCAAGGCCGCGCGTGAGCTCGACCTCGTCTGGCAGCCGGAGCAGGCCGCATGAGCGCGCTGATATCGGGCTCCCTCGCCTATGATGTGATCATGCGCTTCCCGGGCCGCTTCGGCGAGCACATCCTGCCCGAGCGCATCCACACCTTGTCGGTCGCTTTCATGGTCACCGAGCTGCGCCGCGAGTTCGGCGGCTGCGCGGGCAATATCGCCTACACGCTGCACCTGCTCGGCGAAAAGGCCCTTCCGGTAGGTGCCGCCGGCCACGACTTCGCGCCTTACCTCAAGTGGCTGGACAAGATCGGCATCGACCGCAGCCACATCCGCCAACTCGACGATGTCTACACCGCGCAGGCCTTCATCAACACTGACGACGACGGCAACCAGATCACAGCCTTCCATCCCGGCGCCATGGCGCGGGCCGACGAGCAGCCGCTGCCCGCCGACTCGGGCGCACGCATCGGCATCGTCGCACCGGATGGGCGCGACGCCATGATCCAGCACGCCGAGCAGTTTGCCGAGGCCGGCATTCCCTTCATCTTCGATCCGGGCCAGGGCCTGCCCATGTTCGAAGGCGAGGACCTGGAGCGCTTCATCGACCAGGCCACCTGGCTCGCCATGAACGACTACGAGGCCGGCGTGTTTTGCGAGAAGACCCGCCTGGGACTGGAAGAGATCGCCGAGCGCGTTCAGGCACTGATCGTCACGCGTGGTTCGCGTGGCTCGATCATCCACGCCAACGGCGATACCATCCAGATCCCTTCGGTCGAGCCCAATGCCGTGGTGGACCCCACCGGTTGCGGGGATGCCTACCGTGCGGGCCTGCTCTATGGCCTGATGAACGATCTCGAATGGGAAATCACGGGCCGCATCGCCTCATTGGCCGGTTCGATCAAGGTCGCCAGCCGGGGTACGCAGAACCACAGCTTCACGCCCGAGGAATTCGCCGCCCGTTTCGAGGCTGCGTTCGGCTACAGCTACAACTGATTCACGCCCTGGAGCGCCTGACTAGGCGGCGAACAGCGCGATGCACCAGTAGACGGCGATGCCAACCTGAAAGGCAAACGCCAGGAACCGGGCATTGACTGCCACCAGGCTCAGCGAGGCCACATGCACGCTCGACTGGAAAATGCGCGCGCCTAACAGCCAGGGCGCCAGTGCATTGGTAATGTCGACATGCCCGGTGACCACGGCCACCAACAGCAGGCCGATGAAAAACGGAATACTTTCATAGCAATTGGCATGCGCGCGCGCCAGGCGCTGCATAAACGGCGACAGGTTGGCGTTATCCGGCAGCAAGGCGTTGGCCGCCACCTTCTTGGCCAGGATCAGGCGGGTCCGCAGCAATTCCATCACGATCAGCAGCAGGAGTGTCCAGGCGATCAGTCCGAGGATAACGATCACGGAAGGGCTGTTCATCTTCCAGCCTCCTTTGGGCATGCATTGTCAGCACAACGCCCGGATGACTGGTGCTCCTCGGCCACTAAGACCTTAAACTGACGCCGGTTTTACCCATCGACAAGGATTCCGGCATGAGCTTCGACGTCGAACGCGCCCGCCGCCGCTTCCCGGCCCTCGACCAAGACTGGGTGCTGATGGACAACGCCGGCGGTGCCGCCGTACTCGACAGCGTCATCGAGCGCATGAGCGAGTACATGCGCACCACGCCGGTGCAGCTCGGCGCCAGCTACGCCCTGTCGCGACTGGCCGTGGAACGCCAGACACAAGCGGCCACCGAAACCGCCATGCTGATCAATGCCGCCTCGCCGGACGAAATCGTCTTCGGCCCCTCCAGTTCTGCATTGCTCTCCCGGCTGGCCCGCGCCATTGCCTCGCAGCTCGCACCGGGTGACGAGGTCATCGTCAGCCAGGCCGACCACGAATCCAACATCACCCCCTGGGTGCGTCTTGCCGAGCATGGCATCGTCATCCGCACATGGCCGGTGGATATCGAAGCCGGGCGGCTCGATCAGGACGCGCTCGACGGCTTGCTCAACGAACGCACCCGGCTGGTGTGCATGGGACACACCTCGAACATCCTCGGCGCCGCCGAGCCGGTCGCCGACGTGGCGCGACGCGTACATACGGCCGGAGCAAGACTCGTCGTCGACGGCGTAGCGTGGGCGCCGCATCGCCTTACCGACGTCCGCGCCTGCGATGCCGACTTCTACGTGTTCAGCGGCTACAAGGTATTCGGTCCGCACATGGCCGTGCTCTACGGCAAGGCCGATCTCTTACTCGGCCTCGACAACATCAACCTCGAGTTCCTCGACCGGGAGGCGGTGCCCTACAAACTGCAGCCCGGCGGCTACTGCTACGAAGCGGCCTATGGATTCGGCGCCGTGCCCGATTACCTGCTCGAACACGCGCCGCATGGGGACACGCCACGGGAAAAACTCGCCGCAGCCTGGCAATCGATGGCCGAACACGAAAGCCGGCTGGCGGCCCGCTTGCTCGATTACCTGACCGGTCGCGCCGATGTTACCATCCATGGCCCGCAGGTCGCCGATCCCGACGTGCGCCTGCCCATCGTTTCCTTTACCGCAGAGAACCGCGACTCGGCGGAGATCGTGACAACCGTGGACGCAGCGAAGATCGGCATCCGCTTCGGCGATTTTCATGCCCGCCGGTTGATCGACCACCTGGGTCTGCGCGCGCAAAACGGTGTGGTACGCGTTTCTATGGCCCACTACAACACGCTCGAGGAAGTCGACCGGCTGATTGTCGCCCTGGACCAGGCACTCCAACCTTAGCGACACCGTCAGCGCGGGCGAGATCGGTCTGCTGAAATTTCATCAGCTTGGTCGTCAACCATTGCAGACATGACGGCTTCCCGCATACTATCGTTCATAGACGAAGCAGCGCGAGACAATAATGCACATCCAGAAAGTCCTGACGGACCTGATCGACAAACTCCAGCGTTGGGGCCACGCTCTTTTCCTCCTGCTGCCCAACATCATCCTGGCGATCCTGTTGATCGTCTTTTTCTGGCTCATGGCCAAGCTCATCGACCGCACGTTGCGAAAAGTCCTGAAGCAATTCTCCGTCGGGCACGAGATCATCGACCTCACCGCGGTCATTGTCTTCGTAGTCATCACCCTCACCGGGCTCTTCGTGGCGCTCGATGTCCTGGGCCTGGACAAGACGGTCACCTCCCTGCTGGCCGGCGTCGGTATCTTGGGCTTGGCCCTGGGCCTTGCCTTTCAATCCACCGGCGAAAACTATGTGGCGGGGATTTACCTGGCCATACGCCGCCCTTTCCAAGTCGGTCAGGTCATCAGCAGCAACGACTTTTATGGGGTCGTCGAGCGGATTGCCTTGCGTTCGACATCACTGCGCGTGCCCCAAGGGCAACTGATTTACCTGCCGAACAAAAAGATATTCGATAGCGCCATCGTCAACTACAGCGACAGCGGACAACGCCGCGTGGACATCAAGGTCGGCGTCTCATACGGCGACGATCTCGACAAGGTCAAGCGCATCGCCACCGAAGCTATATCGGCCATTGAATATCGCGATAAATCGAAGCCCGTGGAACTGTTCTATGAAGGATTCGGCGACAGCTCAATCAACTTCGAAATACGGTTCTGGATCAATTTCTACCGCCATCCCGATTACATGGCCGCACGCAGCGAAGCCGTGATGCGCATCAAGGCCGCTTTCGATGCCAATGACATCACGATACCGTTCCCGATCCGGACATTGGACTTTGCCCGGGTAGGTGGCGAAACGCTGGAGAGCCAGTTACAGGCCGTCGGATTCGGCAAAAAAACTTCATCGACCGACTAGGTCCTGTTAATACTAATTCGGCGGACCCGAACTTCAATTGTGTGCACGGAACCTGAGGTTTTTCAGAATCAGATTATCGAACTCCGCTTTTCCGGTTCGCCGGCTTGGCGCGAACGGCCTTTCTTTGATTGGTACATGGCCGAATCCGCGTAACGCAGCAGTTTTTCAATGTTTTCTCCATGCTCCGGGTAGGCTGCGATGCCCACATCCACTGCAAACGTGAACTGTTTGCCTTCCAACTCTACGGGTACCGCAATGGAATCGCGAATCTTTTCAACGATTGCTTGCACATCATCCTTTATCTGCAGATTGCTAAGCAGCACGGTGAACTCGTCGCCACCGATCCGGCAAACCGTATCCGATTCACGCACGCACGACTTGATTCGCCGTGCGATCTCACGCAGCGCCTCATCGCCCACGGCATGCCCCAGGCTGTCGTTCACCATCTTGAAATTGGACAAATCGAGATATAACAGCACCACTCGGTCACCGCTACGTCTTGCCTGTTTCAACGCAACACGTAGTCGATCACGGAACAAGGCACGATTAGGAAGATCCGTCAGAGGATCATGATGCGCCATATGATGAAGCCGCGCATCCTGACGCTCACGGTCAATCGCCGAACCCACCTGCGTAGCGACGAACTGGAGAAGATCCAGGTCTTCCTCGCAATAGCTGAATGATCCTGACGTGACTTGAACCACAAGCGCGCCTTTCGTACCATAACTCGAGGCCAGAGGCGCACCCAACCAATCATAGTCATGCCGTCCCGTAACCGCTTGAGTTACAGGGCAGACAGAATCTCCCGCATTGGCCATTATCGCTTTTTTCTCTCGAAAGACTTTTTCGATCAGCGAGCCCTTACGAAGCGGTACCGGGTCCTGGTGCTGTTCAATGTCATTATAAAAATACGGAAATATCAGCTTCTGCCGCTCTTGATCGTAGAGCACCACGAACAAACGATTAACCGGCAATAACCTATCCAGGAATTCGTGTACGCACCTATATAAAGCGTCAAGCCCTTCGCTTGACTGCGCCGCCTCGGAAATCTGGTAGATAGCCTCCTGACGACGCGCTATCCGGCTCAGCTCGGTGATATCTCTCGCAACGGCAATCCGGACCTGTTCTTCTTCGGACCAACGAGCCGACCACATGATCTCGACGATACTGCCGTCCTTGCGGATATAACGATTCTCGAAATTCACTTGCGGCTGACCGCCCATGACCACCATCGCCGCCGCCAATGTCCTTTCCTGGTCGTCGGGATGCACGAATTCGACCATGTTCCGGCCTATCAGCTCATCAGGGCTATAGCCGAGAAGCTGCTCGCAGGTAGCGCTGATATAAACATAGCGCCCCTCGTCGTCGACCACGCAAACCATGTCGACGAGCAGATCCATGATCTTCTCATTAAGTGCGGCAGAGTTTCTTGTCATTACCGCCCGCTAAAACCCCAAGGTAGTCCCGATTCTAAGCGATTGAGTGGCCATTTGTGCAGGGGGTATTAACCGGGCTTTGGTTGCGATCCGGCGAGAAACCCGGGATAAAGGGAACGATACCTTGCGACTCATCGAGCCAGAAACAAGCCGTCACCCCTCGCCGGACCAGGACCGCTGACGGGCTCAGTCCGGATTTTGGGCCGCAAAAAGCGCGGCCACCGAAGGGCGGCCGAGCACGATAAAGCTGAAAATACCCAGCAAGGTGCCATACGGGATGGACAGACAACTGAACCCGGCCACGACAAGAACGAATACACGATGCCTGCGTTTGCGTATCGCGAAACCCGCCAGCAATTTGGCGGCGGCAAAGATCAGGAGCAGGATCGTCAGGCCTGTTCCAAAGCCGAACAGGATCCATCCGAACATGGCCGGCGGCGGGTTATCTGCAGCATGTTGCAACTGGTCCGGGATGGAGAGAAACGCAAGCCCCATCACCGCGTAAAGCAAAGGGAACAACGCAAAGAATCCGCTCAGCCCCGCAGAAATGAAATAGAAAATCGAAAGCAGCCTGAGGTGGTCTTTATCGCGAACTGCCTGAATCTCATTGGAAGCATCCATCCGGTACTCTCCTTCCCGCAGCTGTAACGGCTACCCATGGAAGTATAACCGGCTCCTGTCGCACCACCCTGACAAGTACGCCTTCCTGACGAAAGCTCGATTGATTAATCAAGCCCGGCTGCCCGCTCCAACTCGGCAATGTCGATCTTCTTCATCTTCAACATCGCACACATCGCACCGGACGAGACCTTCGGATCGGGATGGGCCAACAACTCCGGTAACCGCGTCGGCACGATCTGCCACGACAGACCATAGCGATCCTTCAGCCAGCCGCAGGCGATTTCCTGGCCACCGTCGCACAGGTGGCTCCAATAATGGTCCACCTCGGCCTGCGAGTCGCAACTCACGCTCAACGAAAGCGCTTCCGTGAACTGGAAATTCGGCTGACCATTCAAAACCATGAAGGCCTGCCCGTCGAGTTCAAAAGTCATGGTCAGCACCGAGCCCTCAGGCATGCCGGACGCCTGCGACGAGGCCTTGTCGTAATAGGTCGCGCCTTGCACCGTCGAGTTCGGGAAAATGCCGGTGTAAAACGCTACCGCTTCCTCAGCGTTGCCGCCGAACCAAAGGCAGGGGGTAATGCGTTGCATGTTACTTCTCCTCATGAAATCCCTATCGATTCAGCCGCGCGACTTCGCGGCCGCAGCGACGGTTTCGCGGATGGGTCGGATCGGGCGGATCTCTATGCTGCCCACCCTCGCCGGCGGGATGCCCGAAGCAAGCTGGATGGCTTCGTTCAGGTCCCGTGCCTCGATCATGTAGAAGCCCGCGAGTTGCTCCTTGGTTTCCGCAAAGGGGCCGTCGGTCACCGACACCTTGCCGTTGCGCATACGCACGGTAGTCGCCGTGGTTACCGACTCCAGTGCTTCGGAAGCAATGCAGTGGCCGCTGTCGCGGATCTCGGCGTCGTAGGCGACGCAGTCCTCGTCGGGCAGCTCATCGAGACGATTTTCGTCCAGGTAAACCAGGCACAGGTATTTCATGACTTACTCCTTTTCTGCCGATGAATTCGTCGGCATCCGGCGCGCCGCTTCCCGCATTTCTTCTATAGTTACATTGCGCTTGCGCGTGGCGATCGACCAGCGATGGCCGAAGGGATCCTCGACGGTACCGTAGCGATCGCCCCAGAACATGTCGTCCAGCGGCATGACGACCTTCGCACCAGCGTCCACCGCTTGCTGGAAGGCGCTGTCCGCATCGGGCACGTACAGCTGAATCGTCACCGTCGTACCCTTCAGCGCGAGGGGGCCGAAGCTGTTCCACTCGGGAAACTCGTTGGCCAGAAAAAAGACCGAGTCGCCGATGCGAAGCGCTGCATGCATGATCCGCCCATCAGCGCCGGGAAACCGCGAAAGTTCCTCGGCTCCAAACGCCTGCTTGTAGAAATCAATGGCCTCCGCCGCTCGCTCACAGGCCAGGTGCGGCGTGATCGTGTGCATCCCTTCCGGAATTGCGCTGACTTTCGATGCGTTCATATTCGACTCCTTATCAACACTGTGTTCAGTGACATGGGAACTCTTAATCGGAGCAGCAATATCAGGGCCAGGACCGGAGCTGCGAAACGCGCGCAAGTCGCTTTCGGAGCGCCATTCCTCATAGACATTAACCCGGCCTGGGTCGACCGGATCGGGGGCAACGACAAAGTCGAGGCATCCCTTGGTCTTACGGGCCGATTTACTAACCCGACCGGTAATAAGTACGTGAATCGATTTCTCGAGAAATACATCTCGATTCTCGGGGGTTACGTAGATTTTTCCGGACACGATGATCACTAATCCATTCCTTCCGTTCCAGTAATGCCTATCGACAGCCGCTCGCCGGTTAATCCCTGTCCGGAGCACCCAGCGGAAATAGTTGCCGATACGGCCGCGCCTCTTCCACGGCCCTTGCGAACGAGGGGCGCACGAGCAGCCGCTGACGATAGGTCCGTACGTTGGCAAATTCCTCACTGATCGGATGCGTCCAGTCCGCATAAAACAACGAGGGTGCGGCCGCGCAGTCGGCCAGACTGAATTCCTTACCTGCCGCCCATTCTGCGCCGTCCATGCTTTCATCCAGCCACGCATAGGCCCTATCGAGCTGTTGCCTTGCGCGTTCGACCCCGTAAGGATCGCGATCGCCTTCCTGCCGCAAGGCATTCCCCACAATCGCCTGCGTCGGCGCCATCACATAGTTGTCGAAGAAGCGATCCATCATGCGCACGCCCAGCGCGGTTCCGGGATCCTCCGGCACCAGGCGTAGCGGGCCGGAGTAGTGCAGGTCGAGGTGCTCGATGATGATCGTGGACTCCGCGACGGTACGCTCACCATCCACGAGCACCGGCATGCGCCTGAGCGGCCACAAAGATGCATGCTCGGCTGCGGTCTGCGGATCATCGGGCGTCAGCAAGCGGAAGTCGAACGGGATGCGAAGCTCGTAGAGCGCTACCAGCACTTTCTGACTGTAAGACGAAAACGGATGGGCAAAAAGCGATAGCGGCATGTTTTTTCCCTCAATCATCAATCGCGGCAAAGGCATCGGCAATCCGGGACGGGGCGGCGGGCCGGATATACATCGTCTCCATGTACCGGCGCAGCCGCGGGAATTGTTCGAGCAATTCCACTTCATTGGCCCAATCGAGCGTATAAGCGGTGACGATATCGGCCGCGCTGAACCCATCGCCTACCACGAACTCGCGCGCTTGCATATGCGTATCGAGTACGGCCGCCATGTCACGGAAATCCTGTTGCGCCAGCGGGATGTCGGCGGGGATGCGCCGCTCCTCGGGATACAGAAATGTATGACGCGCGATACGCCATAGCGGCTGCTCCAGTTCCGTGGCTGCGAACAGCAACCAACGGGTTACCTGCGCACGGCCTTCGAAACTTTCGGGCAACAGCCGGCTCCCGCCATACCGCTCGGCGAGATAGAGCACGATGGCGACCGATTCCGTCAACACCATTCCACCGTCGACAAACACCGGAAGCTTACCGACCGGGTTCAGCCTCAGAAACTCCGGACGGCGATGTTCGCCCGACTTGAGATTGACGGTCACCGGCTCGAAATCGAGACCGAGTTCCTGAAGGGCCCATCGAGCGCGGATTGAGCGCGACGGACCGAATTCGTATAACTGCATCGCCATCCCCTCAGGTCTCGGTCTTCTGCGACGGGAGACCCAACTCGCGGAAGCGGTCCAGGTCTTCGTTTTGTTCAAAGTCATCCAGTTCGAAGAATTCGCGGACCTCGATCTCGCCCGTACCGCCGTCGATGGCGGGATTGGGGAACCGGCGCGTCCACTCCAGCGCCTCTTCACGCGAATACACCTCGATAATGGTGTAGCCGGCGACCAGCTCCTTGGTTTCTGCGAACGGGCCGTCCACCACCGTGGTTTTTTTACCGTCATACTCGATCCGCCAACCCGACGCACTGGACTTGAGCCCAGAGGCGTCCCGCAAAACGCCGGCCTTCGCCAGTTCCTCGTGGAACCGGCCCATCTCCGCGAGCAGGTCCCGGCCCGGCATCTTCCCGGCTTCGCTGTCGCGCGTCGCTTTAACGATGATCATGTAGCGCATGCTTGTCTCCTTGTCTCGGTGGCCGCCCACCGGCGGCCGGCGGCGTGAATCAACCGCCTTCACCAGGTAGTCGAACGGGCAGGTACGAATTCGACAGGTTCGGGGAATATTTTTTCGGCGTGAGCCGTCAGCAGGACACGAAACCAGCTTAGGCCGATTCCGGGAGTTCGGCCAGCCGGCGCTCGAAGAAACGCCGTTCCGGAGCCTGGTGGGTCAGGGCAAGGGCGCTCTCGTAAGCCGTGCGTGCCTCATCGACCCGCCCGAGCCTCCGGCAGAGGTCTGCTCGCGCCGCGTGGGCCAAGCGGTAATCCTCCAACGCGCCGCCCGCCAGGAGTGCGTCCACCAGATCCAGCCCGGCCTCGGGCCCGTCGCGCATCGCGACCGCGACGGCACGGTTGAGCTCGATGACCGGCGAGGGTTCGAGCTTGAGCAGGACATCGTAGAGACCGACGATCTGGTTCCAGTCCGTGGCTGCCCATTCCGTGGCCTCGGCGTGTGTCGCGGAGATGGCCGCCTGGATCATGTAGGGGCCGATGCGCCGCGTGGCAAGGGCCCGATCCACCAGGGCGGCTCCCTCGCCGATAAGCGCGCGGTCCCAAAGCGATCGGTCCTGGTCTTCCAGCAGAACGAGATCACCGCCGGGCGAGGTGCGCGCCGCCCGCCGCGACTCATGAAGCAGCATCAACGCCAGCAGGCCGATTGCTTCGGGTTCCGGCAGCAACTCCACCAGCAGGCGGCCCAACCGGATTGCCTCGTTCGAAAGGTCATGGCGGGTGACCGCTTCCCCGGAAGAAGCCAGGTAGCCTTCGTTGAATACCAGGTAAACCACCCGCAGCACGTTCTCGAGCCGGTCAGGCAACTGTTCCGGCGCAGGCACTTCATAGGGGATGCGTGCATCGCGGATCTTGGCCTTGGCACGCACGATACGCTGCGCCAGCGTGGGCGTGCTGGCAAGAAAGGCGGCGGCAATCTCTTCCGTAGTGAGCCCGCAGACCTCGCGCAACGTCAACGCCACCTGGGCATCCGGCGACAAGGCCGGATGGCAGCAAGTGAAGATCAACCGCAGCCGGTCGTCCTCGATCTCGCCGTCGTCGGGCTCCCGGAAATCCTCGGCCAGTGCCTCTATCCGCTCTTCGTGATCGTCGAGGTAATCAAACCGTGAACCGCGGCGCAACCGGTCGATGGCCTTGAAGCGGCCTGTGGATACCAACCACGCACGCGGCTTGTCCGGCACCCCTTCCCGCGGCCACTGTTCCAGCGCAACGCGGAAAGCGTCGTGCAGCGCTTCCTCGGCCAGGTCGAAATCACCGAGCAACCGCACCAGCGTCGCGAACACACGCCGCGACTCTTCCCGGTAAATCGCCTCTACCGCCTCATGCGCCTGTGACGCAGGGATCTCCGCCATGGGCCTAAATCACTTCCCGCGGAGCATGACTAGACCCGGTTGCCGATCTCCCGGTCGCGGGGAAGTATCCAGCATCTCGTATGGTTCTCATAACCCAAGTGCTCATAATATGAATTTGCCGCCGGGGCTGCTATCAGGATCAGCTTGCATCGTGGCCCCAGCTGCTGCTGGGTCAGCGCTTGCAATGCTTTTCCGATGCCCGTTTTCTGGTAATGCTTGTGCACCGCGAGATCGGACAAATAACAGGCGTAATGAAAGTCCGTCATCGACCGGGCGATGCCCACCAACTTGCCGTCGTGCCAGGCTGTGATCATCAAGTTGCTGTTCTCAACCATGCCCTCCATGCACACCCTGTCCTCGACCGGGCGCCGCTGACCCAGGGTAGAGTCACGAAGCAGGTCAATGAATTGGTCGACTGACAGGGGCTCGTTGACTCTGTATTCGATGGTCATGCCTTTACCTTGCAGCACTCCTGCTGCCTAGTGGAATTTTTCGCCCTTTTCGAGCATTTCCAGAAATTTTTCCAGTCGCTTTTGCCGTGTCTCCGGCCGCTTTGCCGTCTGCAGGCGATAAGCGATCGCATAGAGATTCTGCCGATTCAATGTTTCGAAAAACGCCTTGGCAGCGGCGCGTGCTTCCAGGGCCGCCATGAAGTCGTCGGGTATCGTCATCTCGCTGGACGGAGCATAAGCCGCGTCCCAGCGACCGTCGGCCCGCGCCGCATGTACCTGCGTCATGCCCGGCTCCTGCATCCTGCCTTCTTCGATCAGCCGCTCGGCATGTTCGCGATTCCGCTTCGACCAATTGCTACCCTTGCGGCGCGGGGTCATGCGCTGCAAGTATGCGCTCTCGTCGAAAGACTTCTTGACCCCATCAATCCAGCCCCAACACAGGGCCTCGATTACGGCTTCACTCCAGGTTATCGTCTGCCGTCCAGAGCCTTTCTTGAAAATCTTCAGCCATATTTCCGAATAACGGGCGTGGTTAGCCGCAAGCCAAGCCTGAAACGCTTCGGAATTCTCGAATACGTGTATCAGGTTTTTATCCGGTTCCGGCACCATATTCGATCCCCATCAGGGATGATTCTCCCGATCGTCGCTCCATGTTACCCGGATTCCAGACTGCAAATAAGCAGACTGATGCTAATGCTCGCTCACCTGGCCGCGGCAACCGTGACCTTGGTACTCACTGGCGCACTCGCCGGATGCGTGGGCCTAGCGCCCCCGTCGGCTATTGGGATCAATCAAGTCCTGCCGGCCCGATCCGGGCTCATACGGGACGCAATTGATCGGCCAGACTGCGGGTCTTTTCGGTGGTCTCGGTGCCGGTGTGCATGGTGGTCTTTCGTTCAATCAGCATGATATGGCACTCTTCCTCCGCAACCGGATTGTGCCGCACTCCCTTGGGCACGACGAAACTATCGCCCTCGTGAAAAACCACATTCCCGTCTTCCAACTCTATGGTTAAACTGCCTTTGAGAATATAGAAGAATTCATCCTCGTTCGCATAACTGTGCCAGGTGAGGGTCCCCAGGACTTTCGCGACCTTCACGTACGAGTCGTCAAGCTCCGCAACCACTCACGGCGACCTGTACTCCATGAGACCGACGGCCACTTTCCCGGGCGATACAGGGTTTTTCATCAGATGTGCCTCCGACTTGAAGTTTGCCACATTGATACACCGCAACCGTCAGCCAACAACCTTCATTGAAATATCCGGCGCTTGAGCAAGTGGCATGCAGTATGAGAGACGCTTGAAACGGCCTAGGCCTTGGCGCCGCGTTTCCATAACGACAGAACGAAACCGACGAACGTTAAGGCCAATAGCCCCCAAATAAACCAGGATCCACCGGAAGCGCCTTGCCTGGAAATGGGCAAAACATGGTTAACGACACGCCAAAAAACTTGCTCTATCACAAGCAACAGAAATATGAGCGGGACCAGAGCGCGATATCGCACCAGAGCAATCAAGCCGAACACGACAACCATGAGTTGCGTAACACCCCACATCGCATAGAACATTATGACGATCCGGGCCGCTGTTGCGGAGAAAGATTCGAGTGGCAGGCCATCCGCTTTAGTGGCAACGTAGTGCCCATTGAAAATCGAGTTCACGCTCATTGCAGCAAGCAGCAACAACACTACGACCAGTATCCACAAGCCGGCCCTGCGGCCCCGGAAATCATTGCCCGCTTCCCGCGGCAGAAGAACATTAAGCATTGATAACTCCCTTTGAATGATGAGTAAGCCTGCCTGAACAGGTCTTACGCTTGAGTTAAGCGGCGGCCCGACAAGGCCGTCCGCTGGAACGAACAGCTAGGGATGTTGGTGGTACGGTCTGGAGACATAGGTAACAGTTTAGTCCCGGGACATGGGTGACAGTTG
>CAZPJI010000038.1:0-20714 GCA_964586925.1 uncultured Gammaproteobacteria bacterium | reverse complement strand
TGCGGCACTTCGTGGTCGATGTCGCCGCCGTCCGGCTCGTCGCCGCGCAGGATGAAGCCGCCGCCGATGGAATAGAAGTCCTCGGCGAACAATTCTTTCCCGTCGGCGTCCAGCAGGCGGAAGCGCAGGCCGTTGGTGTGGCGCGGTAACTGTTCTTCGCGGTGAAAGACGATGTCGGCCTTTGGGTCGAAGTCGAGTTCGTGCTCGCCGAGCAGGTTGATCTTCTTCGTTGAATGAATACGCTCGATGGTCGGGGCGATGGTGGCGTTCTCGACCTTGTCGGCCTCCTCGCCCGCCAGGCCCAGCAGCACGGCCTTGTCGGTGCCGTGGCCTTCACCGGTCAGTGCCAGCGATCCGTACAGGTTCGCCTCGACGCGGGCCGTTTTGTCGAATGCACCCACTTCCTTCGCGTCGAGTAAAAACTGACGCGCGGCCCGCATGGGGCCGACGGTGTGCGAGCTGGACGGGCCGATGCCGATCTTGAACAGGTCGAATACGCTGATATTCATTCGTGAACCACCATGCACCTTAAATTTGCGTTAGGGCTATAGCCCCTCATCCTAACCTTCTCCCCTCGGGGGAGAAGGGACGCGTGCGCCCCGTGAAGACTACAACGACCAAGCAAGTCTATCGACTCCATAGCCTACTGAAAATCCATCCCCTCGCCCCGCTTGCGGGGAGAGGGTCAGGGTGAGGGGGCAGGAATACTTCGCCGCTTTGCGGCGCACCCCTCATCCCGGCCTTCTCCCCTCACGGAGGGGAGAAGGAGTAAGACGTTCCGTTCAGCCCGGTACCGGACGTGCTCAGTCGTCGAGGGCCAGGAGGCTGGCGTTGCCGCCGACCGCCGCCGTATTCACCGTCAAGGCCTTTTCGGTGGCGAAGCGCGGCAGGTAGTGCGGGCCGCCGGCTTTCGGACCGGTGCCCGAGAGGCCGCGTCCGCCGAAGGGCTGCACGCCGACCACCGCGCCGACCATGTTGCGGTTGATGTAGCAGTTGCCGGCCCCGACCTCTGCCGCAAGGCGCTCGGCCTCGCCGTCGATGCGGCTGTGCACGCCGAAGGTCAGGCCGTAGCCGGTGCCGTTGATTTCCTGCATCAAGGTTTCCAGGTCGCGGGACTTGAAGCGCAGGATGTGCAGGATGGGGCCGAACACTTCGCGCTTCAGCACTTCGATGTTCGGAATCTCGACCGCGAGCGGCGCGACGAAGCTGCCGTTGGCGCAGGCGGCGGGCAATTCGCATTGGCGGATCACTTTGCCGGTCTGGCTGATCGCCTCGCTGTGCTCCTGCAGTATCGCGCGGGCGTCGTGGTCGATAACCGGGCCGACGTCGGTGGAAAGCAGGCCCGGATCGCCGATGGTGAGCGTGTCCATGTAGCCTTCGAGGATCTCGATCACGCGCGGCGCGATCTCTTCCTGCAGGCACAGCACGCGCAGGGCCGAGCAACGCTGGCCGGCGCTGTGGAAGGCCGAGGACACCACGTCGAGCACCACCTGCTCGGGCAGCGCGGAGCTGTCCACGATCATCGCGTTCTGGCCGCCGGTCTCGGCAATCAGTGTGGCGATGGGACCTTCGCGTTCGGCGAGCGTCTGGTTGATGGAGCGCGCCACTTCGGTGGAACCGGTAAAGGCCACGCCCGCGATACGCGGATCGGATACGGCGGCATGGCCGATGCGTCCGTCGCCCGGCAGCAGGTGCAGCACCGCACCGGGGATGCCCGCCTCGTGCAACAGGCTGATGACGCGGTGGCCGATGATGGAGGTCTGCTCCGCCGGCTTGGCGATCACGGTGTTGCCCGCGGCGAGCGCCGCGGTCACCTGGGCGAGGAAGATCGCTACCGGGAAATTCCACGGGCTGATGCAGACGAACACGCCGCGTCCATGCATGGAAAGCTGGTTGCGCTCGCCGGTCGGGCCGGGCAGCGGCATGGGTTCGCCGAACTGCTTGCGGCACTGCATGGCGTTGTAGCGCACGTGGTCGACGCCCTCGCGCACTTCGGCAATCGTGTCGGGAATGGATTTGCCCGCCTCGCGCACGCACAGCGCCATGAACTCGGGCATGCGCTCTTCGAGAAGATCGGCGGCCTTGTCGAGCAGGCGCGCCCGTTCTTCCGCCGGGGTGTTGTCCCAGCGTACCTGCGCGGCGGCGGCCTTGCCGATGGCCTCTTCCACCAGCGCTTCGTCGGCGTCGATGACTTCTCCGACCTTGCGGGTGTTGTCGGCCGGGTCGAGCACGGCGCGCGCGGTGCCCTCGGTGCGCTCCTTGCCGCCGACGATGGGCACGGCCTTCCAGGGTTTTTTCAGGGCCTTGGCCATCTCGGCCTGCAACTCGGCGAGCACCGCCTCGTCGGCGATGTTGATGCCCTTGGAGTTGCGGCGGTCCGGGGCGTACATGTCTTTCGGCAGCACGATCTTCGGATGGCGCTTGCTCTCATTGGCCTCGGCCCGGGCGAGCGGATCGGCAATGATGTCCTCGATCGGCGTGTTCTCGTCACTGATGCGATGCACGAACGAGGTGTTGGCGCCGTTCTCCAGAAGCCGCCGCACGAGGTACGGCAACAGTTCGCGGTGCGCGCCGACCGGGGCATAGACGCGGCAGTAGCGGTCATTGCCGTGCGCGCCGAGCACTTCGCCATAGAGCGCTTCGCCCATGCCGTGCAGGCGTTGGAATTCGAAGTCGGTGCGATCGCCTGCCAGCTCGATCACCGCCGAGATGGTGTAGGCGTTGTGGGTGGCGAACTGCGGATAAATGGCCTCGCCCGCGTCAAGCATTTTGCGTACGCAGGCGAGATAGGCGACGTCGGTGTTGATCTTGCGCGTGTAGACCGGGTAATCGGACAGGCCCTCGATCTGGGCGAGCTTGACCTCGGTGTCCCAGTAGGCCCCTTTGACCAGGCGTACCGGGATGCGGCGCCCAACCTCCCGGTACAGATCCACCAGCCAGTCAATCACGGCGGGGGCGCGCTTCTGGTAAGCCTGCAGCGCCAGGCCGAAGTCCTCATAGCCTTCCAGGGCAACGTCGCGGTATACGGCCTCGATGATATCGAGCGACAGATCGAGACGATCCACTTCCTCGGCGTCCACGGTGAGGCCGATACGGGCTTCCTTGGCCACGAGCGCCAACGTCTTGAGGCGTTCGGTGAGTGCCGGCAGCGCATCTTCCCGCCGCGCCAGTTCATAACGCGGATACAGCGCCGAAAGCTTTACCGAGATGCTGTGGGCGTCGTAAATGTCGACAACGTCCAGGCGGTTCTGGCCGATGGACTTGATCGCGGATTCATATGCGTCGAGGTAGCGCTGGGCGTCGGTTTCGGTCAGCGCGGCTTCGCCGAGCATGTCGAAGCTGTAGCGATAGAGGCTATGGTCCTTCTCCTCGGCACGAGCGAGCGCTTCCTTGATCGTGCGCCCCATGACAAACTGGCGCCCGAGCATACGCATGGCCTGCTTGAGCGCGGCACGGATGATCGGCTCGCCGGCCCGCTGGGTCATGCGCTTGAAGAAGGTCGCCGGATTGTGCTGGGTGTCTTTATCCAGGCGTACCAACTTGCCGGTCAGCACCAACCCCCAGGTGGAGGCATTGACGAACAGCGAGCGGCTTTCGCCGAGCCGTTCCGACCAGTCGCCGCGCGAGAGCTTGTCGCGGATGAGCTTGTCGGCGGTGTCCGCATCGGGTATGCGGATGAGTGCCTCGGCGAGGCACATGAGCACCACGCCCTCTTCCGAGGACAGATCGTAATGGTGCAGGAATTCCTCCACGCCGCTCTGGTCGCTGGCCTGCTTGCGCACCGCCTCGACCAGGCTTCGCGCACGCTCGCTCACCCGCTGCCCGGCCTCGGGCGTGAAACGGGCTTCCTCGATCAGCTGCGTGACCCGCTCGTCTTCGTCGGCCAGGAACAGACGGTTGATGGCCTCGCGCAGCCCTTGGGGGGGACGAGCCGTTTCCTCATAGATGAACTGGGGAAATTCGGGCGTCATGTTTTCTGCGGCTCGGGCCATGGGATGTCCGTGGAATGAATTCCGTCTATTGTAAATCCTCGGGCCGGTGCGCTTCCTGGCCCAGATCATCCCGGGGTCTCGTCGACTGTCGGTCTCCAGCCACGGCGCTACGAGTAATTAGGGATTTGCCGTAGGAGCGGCGGTCCCCGCCGCGATTGTCTTTTAAATCCCCCTCCAACTCCCTCTTCCTTGCTGCGCAAGCAAGAGGGAGGGTCATTGTTCTCGCAACGACGCCACAGCCCGAAATAGTGACTCCTTCTCCCCCGAGGGGAGAAGGCCGGGATGAGGGGTGCGCCGCGCAGCGGCAATTTATCTCGTTGGCACAACCGGATAAGTGGGAGCGGCGGTCCCCCGTCGCGATTGTCTTTTGAATCCCCCTGCGGCTCCCCCTTCCTTGCTGCGCAAGCAAAGGGGAGAGCTATTCTTATCGCAGAGGTGCATAGAACGCTAAAGTCAAAATATCTAGCCTTGCTTTTTCTTCTAACCCCTCCAGCTCCCGCTTCCCCGTTGAGCGAGCAAAGGGAAGAATCACCTTGTTCTATCTCGGCGGTCTCTGCGCCTCTGCGAGATTAATATCTTTCCTTGTTGCGCCGCAGCGCCGTTGCGAGAGCTCTTCTGTCCGCCGCGTCGGGCTATCATGGCGTCCATGGAAGAACAGCTCCCGCTTGCCGAAAACGTCTTTTCCGTCTCGCGCCTGGTCGGGGCGGCCAAGAACCTGCTGGAAAGCCATTTCGGCACCGTGGCCGTGGAAGGCGAGATCTCCAACCTCGCCCGGCCCCGCTCGGGCCATGTCTACTTCACGCTCAAGGACGACGATGCGCAATTGCGCTGCGCCCTGTTCCGCCGCGAGGCACAACGCCTGAATTTCGTGCCCGAGAACGGCATGCAGGTGCTGGCGCGCGGGCGGCTGTCCATCTACCCGGCGCGCGGCGACTTCCAGCTGTATGTCACCGATCTGGAAGAAGCCGGACTGGGGGCACTGCAGCGGGCCTTCGAGGCGTTGAAGAAAAAACTCGCCGCCGAAGGGCTGTTTGATGCCGAACACAAGAAACCCCTGCCCCGCTACCCGCGGCGCATCGGCGTGGTCACCTCGGCGACCGGCGCGGCCCTGCGCGACATTCTGCATGTGCTGGGCCGGCGCTATCCCGCCGCCGACGTATTGATCTACCCCACGCAGGTGCAGGGCAGTACGGCCGCGGTCCAGATTGCCGCCGCGCTGAAACGCGCCGAAGAGCGCCATGACTGCGATGTACTGATTCTCGCCCGCGGCGGCGGTTCGCTGGAAGACTTGTGGTCCTTCAACGAGGAAGTGGTGGCACGGGCGGTATATGCCATGACGATTCCGGTCGTCTCCGGCGTGGGCCATGAAACCGATTTCACCATTGCGGACTTCGTCGCGGACGTGCGGGCACCCACGCCCTCTGCAGCGGCGGAGACCGTGGTGCCCGACCGCCGCGAGTTGCTGGCGCAACTGCATCAACTCGGACGGCGCTTCGAGCAGGGCTGGCAGCGCGGCGAACGCGAACGGCGACAGTCCCTGGACGGACTGTCCCGGCGCCTGACTTTGCAGCACCCGAGCCGCCGGCTGCAGGAACGGGCGCAGCGGTTGGACGAACTCGGTGGCCGTTTGGCCGCCGCACCGCCGCGCCAGCTCGCCGGCCTGCGCTCCCGGCTCGGTGCCTTGCGCTCCGACTTGCAGCGTCACTCGCCACAGCTTCGACTCGAACGGGCACGCGCCCAGGTCGAGCGGCTGGACGAGCGGCTTGGCCGCCTCTGGCGGCAGCAGGACGAACGCCGCCGCGCACGGTTGACGAGTCTTGCCGGACGCTTGCGGGCGCTGGGGCCGGAACAGACCCTGGCCCGCGGCTACGCGATCGTCTTCGCCGCGGATGGGTCGATCCTGCGCGATGCCCACGCCGCCAAGCCTGGCGACGCGGTGCAGGCACGTCTCGCCCGGGGCCACATCGGCGCCCGCGTGGAGAGCATCGACGAAGAGAGTAAATGAGAGCCCTCACCGCCCTGCTGCTGACCCTGTGCAGCCTGTCCGCCCTGGCTGCCACACCGCCGCTGGCGCCTCTGCAGACGCTCGCCAAATACGGTGCACGGGTTAGTGCACTGGTCGTGCGCCTGGACAACGGCACGGCTCTCGCCTCTATCGATGACCGGCTGGCGTTGACGCCGGCCTCGGTCAGCAAGCTCTATGTGGCGGCGGCAGCGCTGCGCCAGTGGGGACCGGACTACCGTTTCACTACGCGCTTTCTCGGCACGGGCCCGGTAAAAAACGGCGTGCTTGAAGGGGATCTGATCTTCGCCGGTGCCGGCGATCCGGCGCTGACCAACGAGCAACTTTTCATCCTCACCCGGCGTCTGGCCGAGCGCGGCATTCATGAAGTCAAAGGCAAGCTGATCATCGATGCGTCCTACTTCGGTCGGATCGCCTGCACCACCGATGACCGTTGCGCCGCACGGCATGCCAGCCACAACGCTTATGACGCCCTGCTGTCTTCGGCCGCCGTGAACTTTGCCAACGCCGAACTCGTGGTCATGCCCGCGTCAAGCGCAGGCAAACCCGCGAGCGTGCGGATTGCGCCGGTAAACATTCCCACTATCCGGGTGGTGAACGAGGTCAAGACCGGACCCGCAAGCAGCGGCTGGGCCGTTGGGATCGAGCGCCGCACCGAGCACGGACGCGATGTCTTCATTGCCCGCGGCAGCGTACCTGCGGGAGCGAACCCGAAGCGCTACTGGCGGGCGCTGGGGCACCCCGATGCGGCTACGGCCGGTCTGCTGGAATCGCTTCTATCGGAATCGGGTATTCGGATCGACGGCGGAGTAAACATCGATCACTCCGGGACCACGCAAGGACTGACGCTGGCCCGCATCCAAGGCCAACCCCTGTGGCTGCAGTTGCGGCGCATGCTCACCTGGAGCAATAACTACATGGCCGACACCTTCACGCTGGATCTGTTGCGCACGACCCGGACACCACCGCTGAAACTGCGTGATGGCGGTCTATTACTGACCCGCACCGGCCGTGCCCTGGAGGCAAGCTCCGGACTCTGGAGCACCACCGAGCCCCCCCGCCTGAAGCTGGAAAGCGGCAGCGGTCTGACAACGTCGAGCAAAGCCAGTGCCCGTGACCTGGTCGCGCTGCTAACCGGCATGTACAGGCAGGCCGGACTCTTCCCGAGCTTCCTCGGCGCCCTGACCGTGCCCGGCTACACGCCGGTGGACATGCTAAAAGATCCCGGGGATGGGGCGTGGATGCATGCCATTGCGGCAAAGACGGGTTCGCTCGAACGGCCGCACAGCGTGTTCGCGCTGGCCGGCTATGCACGCCTGGCCGACGGACACTGGGGGGCGTTCGCCATCTTGATCAACGGCACGAAGAACTATGAAGTGCCGTTGGGCACGGCCATCGATGCAACCCGAGCGGCGTTGACGCCTCTGCTCGAGACGCCGCCGAAAGCCCATGCACCGGATCGAAACCGGATTCCGACGAAGCAAACCACCCGTTTCGAAAACCAGTAAATTACTTTAAGTTAATAACATAATTATTTGTTAAATAAATAGTTATCTCTATCTTTTGAGAAAATAATTTAAGAACTACCGGTGACTGGAAGCTGGTCCAGGAATTCCGTGATGCAAGCCCCAAACCCTTCCAGGTCGACGAGGAAAGAATCGTGGCCCTGCGGGGAGGTGAGCATGTGCTCACTAACCTCCGTGCCACAGCCGCGCAGCAGCTCGGACAATTCCCGCTGTTGCTCGGCCGGGAACAGAATGTCCGACTCGACGCCCATGACCAGCGCCTTCTCCGTCTTCAGGCGCGCCATGGCACGGCCCATATCGCCCTGCCCGTGCTGGGCAGCGTCGAACTCGTCCATGGCGGCCGACAGATACAGATAGCAATTCGCATCGAAGGTGCCGATGAAGCGGTCGGCGTGGGCCTCGAGGTAACTCTCCACTTCGAACTTGATGCCGAAGGAGGCAACGCCGCGGGGCGCATCGTGACGCACGCGGGCACGGCCGAAACGCTCGCGCCACTCGTCCGGCGAGCGGTAGGACAGCATGCCGATCTTGCGCGCCATACGCATGCCGGTCACCGGTCCATGCCCGGTGTAATAGCCATCGGCCCAATCGGCATCGTTGCGGATCGACTCCCTTTGCAGGGACCGGATCGCGATGGCGAACGGACGCGCATTGGCCGCGGAAGAAATCAAGACGAGATTCGGTGCCAGCTCAGGATATTGCAGGGCAAACGCCAGCGCACTCATCCCGCCCAGGGACGGACCCATGACGATCCGTGGGCGGGGCAGGCCTAATTGCTCCAGCAGCAGCCGTCCACCAAGGGCAATATCCTCGACCGCCAGGGCCGGAAAATCGAGCCGGTAGGGCTCACCGGTGGCCGGATTGATCGAGGCCGGCCCCGTCGATCCGAAGCAGCTGCCGAACGAATTGATGCACACCACGCACCAGCGATTGGTATCGATGTACTGTCCGGGACCGATCATGCCTTCCCACCAGCCCGGCGAACAATCGGCCCTCGACGGTGCGGCATGGGCGCTCGGCGACAAGCCGGTGAAGAGCAGGATCAGGTTGTCTTCACCAAGCTTCCCCCATGACTCGTAGGCGATATCGACCGCCGGCAGCCGCCCACCCCGGTAGAGCTGGATCGGGCTGTCCACGTGCACGACGCCACGTGACTGAAGCGAGGTTGACGCGTCCATCAGCAACTCAGGGCTCGGCCTGCACGTAGGCGATCCAGGCCGGATCGGCTTCGCCGCGCTCTACGGGCAGGAATTCGCCGTCGCCCTCGCCCGTGTCTTCGTCCGTGCCCTGCCAGAGCACAGTCGTGCGCGAGAACCCGGCCTCTTCCAGCAATTCGCGGATTTCGGGCAGCGTCCAGAGGCGCCAGTGATAGGTAAACGCATTGTCCATGCGTGAGCCGTCCTTGAACTTGAAGTGGATGCGGCACTCGGCATGGGACGTGACCGGATCGAAATCGGCCTGCTCCCAGATGTAGGTGAAATTCTTGACCTTGCGCTCTTCGGTCATCTCTTCGTAGGCATCGGAGCCGCCGTAGGCATCGACAATGAACAGGCCGTCTTCGGCCAGAGCAGCACGCGCATTACAGAAGTAGCGCAACAGCGTTGCCCGGTCCTTGAAGATCCAGTAGCTGAAATTCATCGCGGTCACGATGTCGAGATTCTTGCCGGGTGCCTCGAGCACATTGCCCTGCACCAGCTCTACCCGCTCCTGCGCGTCCTCGGGCAGCTTGGCCAGGTTGTGTTCACGTCCCCAGCCCAGCACTTCCGGATCAAGGTCGACGCCGATGGCCTTGTGCCGCCAGTTGGCCGCGGCCCACTTGCAGGCCACCGTGGCCGTACCGCAGAAATCCTCGCGCATGCTGCGGGCCGCACGGCCGCGCGCACGCTGGAACGTTTCCTTGAGAAATTCGATTTCGGTTTCCGCATCCTGCACGGAGTGTTCGTAAAGCTTGTGGCGATCGGCCTTGTCGGCCATCTTGGGTTTTCTTGGTCGTGGACTCATATGTCGGTCGTTTCCTTGTATCTATATCTTCAGCGATGTAAACGAGTGGGCTGGAGCGCCGCTTAACCGGCTTCCAGCAGAGGCATCAGTGCACGCTCGACACCGGCCACATCCTGCGTGCCCGCCAGCGCGCCGAGCCGGGCACGCACCCGGCGTGCGCCCGGGACGCCGCCCAGTATGCCGGGCACATGGCGCAGGGCCGGGCCGAGTTTCTCGCCGCGGGCCACGCACCCTCTCAGGTAATGCAGATAACCCGCCAGCACTTGAGCCCGGCGCGGTTCGTGCTCTGACATGTCAGCGTAGAAACGTGCATCGGCCTTAGCGAACATGAACGGGTTGGCATAAGCAGCACGGCCCAGCATGACCCCGTCGACGCCCGCCAGCTTTGCAGCGGCCTCGTCGAGATCGTTTATTCCGCCATTGACGAGAATTTCCAGCTCTGGATACAACCGCTTCGCATGAGCCACCCGTGCGTAATCGAGTGGCGGCACGTTGCGGTTAGCCTTCGGACTCACGCCATTCAGCCAGGCCTTGCGCGCGTGGATAATGAAAGTGCGGCATCCTGCCGCCGCCACGCTCTCAACGAAGCGGCACAGGAATTCCAGGTTATCTTCGTGATCGATCCCGAGCCGCGTCTTGACGGTGACCGGCAAGGGCGAGGCCTCGCGCATGGCGGCCACGCACTCGGCGACCAAATCCGGTTCGCTCATCAGGCAGGCTCCCATGCGCCCGGCACTGACGCGGGGACTGGGGCAGCCAACGTTGAGGTTGACCTCGTCGTAGCCGTGCACATGCGCGAGGCGCGTGGCCTCGGCCAGCACTTCGGGTTCGTGCCCCCCGAGCTGCAGTGCAACCGGGTGCTCCTGGTCGTTGTAGGCAAGCAGCTTGAACGCGTCTCCGCGAACCACGCCGCGCGCCACGACCATTTCCGTATACAGCCAGGTCCTGCGGGTGACGAGACGCATGAGGTAACGGAAATGCCGATCCGTGCGATTCATCATCGGTGCGACGGCGAGGGTACGGGGCGGCAGGCGAACAGATTCAGTGCTCGTCGTCACGCTTCTCCTCCTCATCCACCACGGTGTATTCGCCTTCGATGACATTGGCGTTGCGACGGCGCTCGTCGTCACCGCGCCGGGACCTGAAGTTGTCCAGCAAATAGGTACGCAGGAAATACACGCAAGCCGCCACCAGGGCGACCGCGCCCAGGATCACCAGGACCCAGAAACCGACGACGATGGCTAAGGCTACGCCGACGAGGGTAATCACGACGGCGGCTATACGCTGCAACATGCTATAAACTAAGTAAATTAATCTCTCTATGTTAACCCACCGCGCTTGACCTGGAACGAACGTTTCCCATGAGCGCATACGCGCAACAGGCCACCGCATGTCATTGAATACGGCTCCCCAATGCCGCCTGTCGGTGGTGATCATTACGCTGAATGCAGCCGACCGGCTTGAATCCTGTCTCGCCAGCCTCGGGAATCTTCCCGACGAAATCGTCATACTGGACGGCGGCAGCACGGATAATACGGCCGCAGTGGCCGAGCACTATAACGCCCGTTTGGTGACCTCCACCGAGTGGCCCGGCTACGGCATTCAGCGCCAAAGGGCCCAGGCCGAGGCCCGCGGAACATGGATCCTGATGATCGACAGCGACGAGCGATTGTCGCCGGGGCTGCGAGACGAGATCCGGCAGGCGGTCGAAAAGGACGATCCCGCGTTGGCCTATACCCTGCCCCGCCTGACCTGGGCCTTCGGACGCTATATCCGCCATAGCGGCTGGTGGCCGAACTATGTGCTGAGACTCTATCACCGCGACCGGGGGCATTACGATTCGGCCCTCGTACATGAACGCGTCGAACTTGAACCCGGCACGCGCGTCCAGCGGCTGAAGCAACCGCTGCTCCATCACACCTATCGCGACCTCAAGGACTATCTCGTCAAGTCGGCCGGTTACGCGGCCGCCTGGGCACTACAGCGCCACGAGTCCGGCAATCGAACCTCGATCGGCACCGGACTGGTACACGGCCTGGCCTGCTTCCTGCAAATGTATATCGTGCGCGCCGGATTCCTCGACGGACGAGCAGGTTTTCTGCTTGCCGTGCTTTCGGGACACTCGACCTTCGTCAAATATGCGGATTTGTGGCTGCGCGAGCACGACCCGGGGCCGCCTGGGCAAGAAGAGCCCTGATCTCTCCGCACACTGCTTCTATATCGAGTGCCGAAAAGTCATGCTCGCCCGCCGTAGGCGGCGGCATGAAGGCCAAGCGCCGCTGTTCATTGTTCAAGGTCTGCCAACGCAGCGCCGACGCGGACCGGCGATGCGGGTAGAAACCGACGGTCGGCACATCCAGCGCACCGGCTATATGCAGCGGCCCCGTCGATCCGCTGATAAACATATCGGCCACGGCCAAATCCCTGGCATAGACGTCCAGGCCCGCTTCCGAGCGGTAACGGACATGTTCGACATCGCCCAGTGCACCGGCCAGAGCATCGGCGGCAGCGGCATCCGCCGGCCCTTCCGAAATAACCGGTACGGCTCCCGTTGCAACGAGTTCGCGTGCAATGCGGGCAAACAGATCCACCGGCAATGTCGGCGAAGACCCCCCATGCCCGGGATGAATGAACACCCAGGTCCGAGTCGCTTCGATATCGAGGCGCTGCGCAAGTTCACGGCGATTTTCGCTCAAGACCGATAACGGGAATGTGAGGTAGGGCGGCCGGGCTCGGACACAGCGTTTTACACCGAGTTGTGCAAGGAAGAATTCAGCCAGTTCCAGGTTGTAGACCCATTCGGGCTTGGTCGATTGCGATCGATGCTGCCTGAGGCGGTGGGTATAGAGCACTTGCGCCAACTTGGTGGCCGGAGCCACTCGCAAGGGGATGCGGGCCAAAGCCAGGCCCAGTGCGATATCGAAGCGTGAAAACAAGGCCACTGCCGCATCGAAACCAGCCGGCCGGAGCAACCGGGCCAAGGCCCGGGCATTGCGCCACTCGCCGTCTTCGCGCGGATCCTCGATAACCTCGTCCACGCCCTTGCACAGCCTTGCCAACGGAGCCGTGTAAGCCTGGGCCAGCACCGCGAGGTGCGCATCCGGAAGACTGAGGTGCATGGTTTGAAGGGCCGGCCATGCGAGCATGAAATCTCCGAGCCGATCATTCCTGGCCGCCAGCAATTTCATCGCTTCCGACTCCCATTGCTTCCCCCCGATGGCGGCCATGATAGCGGGCTTGGCGGCAAAAAGCGTAGGATATCCATCGCCTTGTCTGGAACATCGTCCATGCTGCGTCTGATCGGCAATATCCTCTGGTTCATTCTCGGCGGCTTTTTCATGGGGCTGGCCTGGGCTTTCGTGGGCGTCATCGCCTTCGTCTCGATTATCGGCATCCCCTGGGGCCGTGCCTGCTTCATGATCGCCGGTTTCACATTTTGGCCGTTCGGCCGCGAGGCGGTCAATCGCGAAGTGATCAGCGGCCGCGGCGATATCGGTACCGGCCCCTTCGGCATCATCGGCAATATCATCTGGCTGCTGGTCGCCGGCTGGTGGCTGGCGCTCGGACACCTGCTCAGCGCGGTGCTCGACTTCATCACCATTATCGGCATCCCCTTCGGCGTGCAACACGTAAAACTTGCCGGCGCCTCGCTGTTCCCGATCGGATTGACCGTCGTAGAACGCGGACGTCCTCGAAACGCCTGACCCGAGTCACGATCCGGGCAAGCCGCACTGTTATAATTATGGGCTAAGCAAAGCATGGCTTGCATTCGCAAGCCATTGATAAACCAGCACTTGGAGAGGCCCATGAGCAACAGCTTCGATGCCCGCGCCACGCTTGCCGTCGGTGGCAAGGATTACGAGATCTTCAAACTGGAGGCGCTGGAGCAGAAGCACCGCGTTTCCCGCCTGCCCTATTCGCTCAAGGTACTGCTGGAAAATCTGCTGAGACACGAGGATGGCGAAACCATCACCGCGCAAGACGTGGAAGCGCTGGCCGACTGGGATGCCAAGGCCGAGCCGAGCCAGGAAATCGCGTTCACGCCGGCCCGCGTGCTGATGCAGGACTTCACTGGCGTTCCCGCCGTGGTGGACCTGGCCGCGATGCGCGACGCGATGAAGGCGCTGGGCGGCAGCCCCGACAAGATCAACCCCCTCTCGCCCGCCGAGCTGGTCATCGACCATTCGGTGCAGGTCGATTTCTACGCTATTGCCGACGCGCTTCGGAAGAACAGCGAGAAGGAATTCGAGCGCAACAAGGAACGCTATTCGTTCCTGCGCTGGGGCCAGAAGGCGTTCAAGGATTTCAAGGTAGTGCCGCCCGACACCGGTATCTGCCACCAGGTCAACCTGGAGTACCTCTCGCGCGTGGTGTTCGGCCGTGAGATCGGCGGCAAGCTCCAGGCCTACCCCGACACCCTGGTCGGCACCGACTCGCATACCACCATGGTGAACGGCCTCGGCGTACTCGGCTGGGGCGTGGGCGGCATCGAGGCCGAGGCCGCCATGCTCGGCCAGCCTTCCACGATGCTGATCCCGCAGGTGATCGGCGTGAAGCTCTCGGGCAAGCTGCCCGAAGGCGCCACCGCCACCGACCTGGTGCTCACCGTCACGGAGATGCTGCGCAAGAAGGGCGTGGTCGGCAAGTTCGTCGAGTACTTCGGCCCGGGCCTGGCCAACCTGCCCCTGGCCAATCGCGCGACGCTCGGGAACATGTCGCCCGAGTTCGGTTCCACCTGCGCGATCTTCCCGATCGACAACGAAACGCTTAACTACCTGCGCCTGTCCGGCCGCAGCGAGGACCACATCAAGCTGGTCGAAGCCTATGCCAGGGAACAGGGCCTGTGGCACGAGCCCGGCCAGAAAGATGCGGAATACACCGACGTTCTGGAACTGGACCTCTCCACCATCGAGCCCAGCATCGCCGGTCCCAAGCGTCCGCAGGACCGCATCCCGCTGAAGTCCTCCAAGGAGACGATCGGACAGCACCTCAAGAAGATCGCCAGTGAACGCGCGATGAAGGTCGAGGACGAAGCCCGCTTCGAGTCCGAAGGCGGTACCTCCACCCTGGATTCAGCGGCCGACGGCAAGCTTGGCGTCGCCGAGGTCAGCATGGATAACGAGACCTTCACGATGCATGACGGCGATGCCGTCATCGCGGCCATCACCAGTTGCACCAACACTTCCAACCCCGAAGTGATGCTGGGCGCAGGCCTGCTCGCACGCAACGCGCTCGCCAAGGGCCTGAAGCCCAAGCCGTGGGTGAAGACAAGCCTGGCTCCCGGATCCAAGGTCGTGACCGACTACCTCAAGAAAAGCGGCCTGCTCGACGACCTCGATGCGCTCGGTTTCAACATCGTCGGCTACGGCTGCACGACCTGCATCGGGAATTCCGGCCCACTGCGCCCGGAAATCAGCGAGGCGATCCAGTCCAATGACCTGACCGCCTGTTCCGTGCTGTCGGGCAACCGCAACTTCGAGGGCCGCATTCATCCCGACGTCAAGATGAACTTCCTGGCCTCGCCGCCGCTGGTCGTCGCCTACGCGTTAGCCGGCACGATGAAGATCGACCTGCTGAACGAGCCGCTCGGCCAGGACAAAGCCGGCAAGAATGTTTACCTCAAGGACATCTGGCCCGGACATAAGGAAATTTCCGATCTGATCGCCAGCAGTATCGACTCGACTATGTTCAACGAGGTTTACGGCGAAGTGTTCGACGGCGACGAGAACTGGAACAGCCTCAAGGTGCCCGAGGGCGATATCTACGAGTGGGACGAGACGTCCACCTACGTGCAGAACCCACCCTACTTCGTCGGCATGTGCAAGGATCCCGATGCCATCGAGGACATCAAAGGCGCCCGCCTGCTGGCGCTGCTCGGCGACTCGGTCACCACGGATCACATTTCCCCGGCCGGCGCGATCAAGAAGGACAGCCCCGCGGGCAAATATCTCATGGAGCACGGCGTGGACCCGAAGGACTTCAACTCCTACGGCTCGCGCCGCGGCAACCACGAAGTGATGATGCGCGGCACCTTTGCCAACATCCGCCTGCGTAACCTGCTTGCGCCCGGCACCGAAGGCGGCGTGACGACCTACATCCCGAACGGTGAGCAGATGTCGATCTACGACGCCGCGATGAAGTACCAGCAGGAGAAGACGCCGCTGCTGGTCATCGCCGGCTCGGAGTACGGCACCGGCTCGTCGCGCGACTGGGCCGCCAAGGGCACCCTGTTGCTGGGCGTCAAGGCCGTGATCGCAAAGAGCTTCGAGCGCATTCACCGCTCCAACCTGATCGGCATGGGCGTGCTGCCCCTGCAGTTCCAGGACGGCGAGGACGCCGAATCACTCGGCCTCAGCGGCAAGGAAGAATATTCAGTCACCGGTATGCAGCACGGCGACGCCAAGGAGGTAACAGTCGAAGCCAAGGGTGAAGACGGCAAGACCACGACCTTCAAGGCCCATGTGCGCCTGGATACGCCGAAAGAGCGCGACTACTACAAGAACGGCGGCATTCTGCAGTACGTACTGCGCAATCTGGCCGCCTGAGCCAAATCGGCAGGTAAAAAAAAGCCCCGCTACAAGCGGGGCTTTTTTTGTGACTACGTGGCGATTTGTTAATTAAAGAACCAGTTATAGCCGACCGTCAGGTTTCCATTCTTGAAATCGCCGTTACCCATGACGTTGGGAATACTCGCCTTCTGGTACATATATTGAACCGCCAACGCGGAATGCGAATCCAGCCTCATAAACAAGCCGACGCCATATCGCATGCTGTTATCGGAGCCATAGAGATCTCCGGTAATGGAAACATGCCCATAACCAAGCTTCACGTACGGCAGGAAATTATTTACGGGGAATCCAATCAGGCCGTCCACACCGTAAGCGCGGGAACCATAATTGACATTCAGGACAGGAAACGAGCTGAGTTTATGGTTCGTGTCATTGTTCCATTCGCTGTATAAATTGCCGCCCAGAACCAGATGCCGATTCAGCCGAAAGTCGTAACCAATCTCCATACCCGTGGTAAACGTACTGGAAGATTCGTATCCATCGTATGAATTACTGTTCATGCCCAACTGGAGGCCTGCTCGCCAGCCTGTCCAGCGATTAAAAGAACCCGAGTCCTGGGCGCGGGCGAATAACGGCGTCATGACTAATGCGGCCGCACAGGAGACAAGAAGCAGTCGCTTCATCATGGGAACCTCTCTTCGGCGAATGGCGATTGCAGGTGATTATAAGTCATTTGTCACAGACCAAATTTCTACATAGACCCGATAAAAAATGACCTCCGCATCGTTGGTGATACGGAGGCCGAGCTTCACGTGCGTCAAGACTCAAAAATGATAGATCGCTCCAAAGGCAAAGGTTTCGTTTTTCCAGTTGCCGCTACTGGCACCGAACTTCTGGTACATGTACTGCGCGTACAGGGAAACCGGCGCATCCATCCGCCACTGCAAACCGGCGCCGTAACGCCAGGCGTTATCACTGCCGCTGGCCGCGCCTGTCCCCTCAAGATGGCCATACCCGACTTTGAGGTAGGGCATGAAACGTCCCTCCTGGCCGACCGGAAAGCCGACCAGGCCATCGACACCATAGACGTTGGAACCGAAATTGGTCTTGCTATTAAAGAGAGCAAAGGTATGATCTTTTTTCTGGTTCCATTCGTAAAACAGGTCACCACCAACGACGACGTGCCTGTTCAGCTGATAGTTGTACCCGCCCTGCACGCCGAGACTAAGGGCGTTTTCCGAACTGAACCCATCCAGACTCGTCTTTGTCCAACCTACCTGGGCACCTACCTGCGCACCAGTCCAGTTCGACGGGATCGCGCCGAACGCCAATGCAGGAGCCAGCAATAGTCCTGCGATACCAATTAAGAAAATACGTTTCATCGATGTACTCCTAGCATTAGTTGAAGTGCCAAACAGCGACGGACTTACTGTCACTGGGTTTGATCAAGCATGGAACTGATGGTTCAAGTTTATCAGCCACTCTTTTTTCGTCTTCGCCATATCTCCGCCCCGCGACGCAGCCATACCGGCCAGCCGGAATGTTGCGCGGGAGACATTCGCACACGTATGCGTACCCGGCGGAAAGACGCGGGATCGACGCCGTCTGTAGCCAGGCACAGGACTGACCGACGACGGCCTCTGTCACGCAGTGTGATGAGCGCCACATGGTTACCAAGATTCAGCCCTTCCTGCATTACGCAACTGCGCGTCCTGCCCCGGCGATCCACCAGAATGCACTCCTCGTCCTGCATGAACACCGCGCGCACGGTAGAGAAAGGCATTATCAGCACCCCCTTGGCCGTTACCCAAAATCCCCCTGAAACCAGGATTCCGGACATCAGGATGGCTTTGATCAAGCCGTCCATGCCTGAAAAATACACCGCTGACATCGCCAAAACCGTGACCCCGGTCACGAAAAGGCTCAAACCCCACAAGGGGTGAAGCTCTAGGTCAACGACGGGGGCTGAGGGTCGCGATGACATTCGCCATGTCAGGTGGGGGTTCGGAACGACCGAGCAGCCAATCCAGAATGTCGGCGTCACTCTGTTCGAGTAGTTGGATGAACGCCTCTTGGTCGGCAGCAGATGCGGTCGGGTAATGCTCGCTCAGGTAGCGTTGCAACATCAGGTCGAGTTCACGCAAGCCGCGGCGGGTGCGCCAACGCAACTGCCCGATTGACGGCTTCCGGTTTTCCTTGGCTTGATTCTCCGGATCGTCTCTGGTCATGAGTCTCAAGCGTTCGAGATGACGAGCACTTTAGTTTTCACGATCCGTCAGGATTCACGCTCGGCGATCATGCGCTTGATCTCGCTGATAGCCTTGCCGGGATTCAATCCCTTGGGGCAGGTATTGGTGCAATTCATGATCGTATGGCAACGGTACAGCCGCCAGGAGTCCTGCAGGTAGTCCAGGCGCTCGCCGGTCGCCTCGTCGCGGCTATCGGCGATCCAGCGGTAAGCCTGTAGCAGTACGGCCGGCCCCATGTAGCGATCGCCGTTCCACCACCAACTCGGGCAGCTCGTCGTGCAACTTGCACACAAAATGCATTCGTAGAGTCCATCAAGCTTCTTGCGGTCCTCCGGGGACTGCAAGCGCTCGCGGCTCGGTGCCGGCGATTCGGTTTTCATCCACGGCTGAATGGACGTGTACTGCGCATAGAAATGTGTCAGGTCGGGAACGAGGTCCTTCACGACGGGCATGGATGGCAACGGATAGATATTGATATCATCCCCCGGAAGATCGTCCCAACCGGTGGTGCAGGCAAGCGTGTTGGTGCCCCCTGTTTTGGTGCCGATGTTCATGGCACAGGAGCCGCACACACCCTCGCGGCAACTGCGGCGGAAGGTCAGGGTCGGATCGATTTCATTCTTGATCTTGATAAGCGCATCAAGGACCATCGGACCGCACTTGGCGGTATCCACTTCGTAGGTATCGACACGCGGGTTTTCGCCCGAATCCGGATCGTAGCGATACACATGGAAGCGCTTGATGGTCTTGGGATCCTTCACGTTCTCCGCCTTGAAGGTACGTCCCTTGGTGACCCGGGAATTCCTGGGAAGCTTGAATTGTGCCATGAGTCTCTAGGCCTCCTGCTCAGTAAACCCGCTTCTTCGGCGGGAAGGCTTCAATTTCGTCTGTCAGGGTAAAGCTGTGGACCGGCCGGTAGTCGATCTTCGGTTCGCCGTCCTTATTCCAGGCCAACGTGTGCTTCATCCAGTTCTGATCGTCGCGTTCGCTGAAATCCTCGCGCGCGTGCGCGCCACGGCTTTCTTCACGATTGGCTGCCGAGTGCATGGTTACCTGAGCTTGAGGCAGCATGTTGGCCAACTCCAGAGTTTCGGCAAGGTCCGAGTTCCAGACCAGTGAACGGTCGCTGACGCTGAGATCGTTGAACATATCAACCACTTCGGCAATATTCTTCTTACCCTCCTCGAGCGTCGGACCATTGCGAAATACTGCAGCATCGCGCTGCATCGTGCGCTGCATCTTGTCGCGTATCGTTGCGGTCGAGGTGTTGCCCTTGGAATAACGAATAGAGTCGAAGCGGTCCAGCGCCGCCTCGTGAGCGTTGTCTTTCAGGGCCGGAGTCTCGCCTGCCCTGACGTTCTCGGCGCAGCGATGTGCCGCGGCACGGCCGAACACCACCAAGTCGATCAGCGAGTTCGAGCCCAAACGATTGGCGCCATGCACGGATACACAAGCCGCCTCGCCAATCGCCATCAATCCGGGAATCACGCTGTCCGGGTTGCCATCCTTCAGGGTGAGGGCTTCGCCGTGATGATTGGTAGGGATGCCGCCCATGCAGTAATGCGCTGTGGGGATCACAGGGATTGGCTCCTTCGTGACATCGACGCCGGCAAAGATGAGTGCGGTCTCGGAAATGCCGGGCAACCTTTCGTGCAACACGTCGGCGCCGAGGTGTTCGAGGTGCAGGAAGATGTGATCCTGCTCCTCGCCCACGCCCCGGCCTTCGCGGATTTCGATCGTCATCGCCCGCGATACCACATCGCGCGATGCCAAGTCCTTGGCGTGCGGCGCGTAGCGTTCCATGAAACGCTCGCCCTTGTTGTTGGTGAGATAACCGCCCTCACCCCGCGAGCCTTCTGTAATCAGGCAGCCCGCGCCATAAATACCAGTGGGATGGAATTGCACGAATTCCATGTCCTGCAACGGCAGCCCGGCGCGCAGCACCATGCCGCCACCGTCACCGGTGCAGGTATGCGCCGAGGTGCAGGAGAAAAACACACGGCCATAGCCACCCGTGGCAAGAATGACCTGCTGCGCGGCAAAGCGGTGCAGCTTGCCGGTCATCAGGTCCCAGGCCAGCAGGCCGCGGCACTGGCCGTCTTCCATCAGCAGGTCGATCGCGAAGCATTCGATGAAAAACTCCGCCTTGTGCTTGAGCGACTGCTGGTAGAGCGTGTGCAGCATGGCATGGCCGGTGCGGTCCGCCGCGGCGCAGGTACGTTGCGCGGTACCCTCGCCGTAACGTGTAGTCATGCCTCCGAAAGGACGCTGGTAGATCTTGCCTTCCTCGGTACGCGAGAACGGCACACCGTAATGCTCGAGTTCGACGACGGCGTCGGGCGCCTGACGGCAGAGATACTCGATGGCGTCCTGGTCGCCCAGCCAGTCCGAGCCCTTGACCGTGTCGTACATGT
>CAZPJI010000037.1:0-21560 GCA_964586925.1 uncultured Gammaproteobacteria bacterium | reverse complement strand
ACGCGCCCTTAGCTCAGCTGGATAGAGCGCAGCCCTCCGGAGGCTGAGGTCAGAGGTTCGAATCCTCTAGGGCGCGCCATTCTCCTCCTCTGCCCGCGTGCCATGAACCATTCTTGCCCGCCTGTCCCGTCCGTATTCACGCCATGAACGGTAGTGATGACGCAACCGCATCCCGCGGCGGAAATCGGATCCGTTACCTGCTATTCGCTGCTTTCGCGGTGCTTTTGATCGCACATGCCGTGGTCAACGCATTGTCCGTCATCAGCAACCGTGCCCACTACGGCGGCTTCATCTCACCCTGGAAGCCGTTTTCCTGGGAATTCACCAGCGCATTCGTCATTGCCTGCCTGATCCCGGCCATCGTCTGGCTCAACCGGCGTTTTCCGCTCACGCGCCGATCCTGGAAACGGGTTCTACCTTTGCACGCAGCGGTGACCGTGCCTTTCTCCATCATCCATGTCAGCGCCATGACAGGCCTTCGCAAACTGATTTACGCTGCCGTGGGCCTGCAGTACGGATTCGGACCCGTCCTGACCAACTGGTTCTACGAGTACCGCAAGGACGTGGTGAGCTATGCGACCCTCCTCGCGATCATATTTGCTTTCGATTTCTATAACAGGTTGCACGTCACGCCACCGGTTCCCGCGCCGTCCAGGCAAGGTGAACCGGAAACGCCGCTGGAGCGTCTGGTTGTGCGTAAGCTCGGGCGCGAGTTCATCGTCAACCTGGCCGACGTCGACCATATCCAGGCCAACGGCAACTACGTCACGCTGTATGCCAACGGCAGCGCCTATCCGCTGCGCGAGTCGCTGGTTTCCCTGGAACGGAGACTCGACCCCAAGCGTTTTATCCGCGTGCATCGCAGCTTCCTGGTCAACATCGAACACGTGCGCGAAATACGCCCCTGGGACAACGGTGACTACCGCATCCTGCTCGACAACGGGGCGGAGGTGAAACTCAGCCGGCGTTATCGCAGCCGCCTGGGCACGCTTCTGGGGACCTGAGCCGCGCCGCTGGTCACTCCCGGCTTGCCGCTCGCCACCAATCGGTCGCCTCTGGTCACTGTCGCCCGCCACATGCGACCGATCAATGACTAAATTTGCGCATCAGTTTCACGAGGATGCCCCGATGCGCATTCACCTAACCGCTCTACTCGCTCTCGTTGCTTTCGCCATATCCGCTTGGGGCCAACCGGCCGGCGGCTGGTCGCACTATGGCCGCAATGCCGGGGGTACACGTTACTCTCCGCTTCAGCAGATTACGCCCGCCAACGTTGCGGGGCTGCAAGTGGCCTGGACGTTCCGCACCGGGGACCTGGGACAGGGGTTCCCGGACGATACCTGGAAAAAGGATATGACGTTCGAGGCTACGCCGATCCTCTACGACGGCACGCTATATCTCACCACGTCCGAGACCAACGTCGTCGCCGTCAATGCCGCCACCGGCAAGCTGCGCTGGCGCCACGACAGCCACGTCCCGCGGGTCCATTACTCCGATGCGGCCTCGCGCGGCGTATCGCTCTGGGTGGATAACAGGACGGCACCTGCCGCAGTCTGTCACGCCCGCATCATTGCCCCAACGCTCAACGGCAAACTGCTCGAACTGGATGCCGCCACGGGCAAGCCCTGCAAGGACTTCGGCCGTGATGGCGTACTCGACCTGACGCAGCACGTGCGACGTATAAAAGGCAACAGCGAGTGGCGCAACTACCTGGTAACCTCGCCCCCCGTGGTGATCGACGACAAGATCGTCACGGGTTCGTCCATTGGCGACAACCGTGCCGTCCAGGTAGCACTCGGCATCGTGCGCGCCTTCGACGCCCGCACCGGGAAACTCCTGTGGAGCTGGGATCCCATCCCCCGCTCGCCGGCCAATCCGGTCTACAAACAGTGGAGCCCGGAGGCGGCGAGCGTGAACGGTGCGGCCAATGCCTGGGGCGTGCTGTCCGCGGACCCCAAGCACCATATTGTCTATGTGCCCACCGGCTCGGTAAGCCCGGACATGTATGGCGGCGAGCGCCCGGGAGATGACCGCTGGGCCGATTCCCTCGTCGCGCTCGACGCCGAGACCGGCAAGATCGTATGGGGCCGCCAGCTCATTCATCATGACCTGTGGGACTACGACGTATCGGCCCAACCGGTATTGACGGAACTCGAACACGACGGCAAAACCATACCCGCGGTCATACAGGCGACCAAAACGGGCATGCTCTTTACTTTCAACCGTCTCACCGGTAAGCCCGTATTCCCGATCACGGAGCGTCCGGTCCCGACCGACGGCGTGCCCGGGGAAAACCCCTCGCCCACGCAACCGTTTCCGGCCGCGCCGCCACCGCTGGTACGACAGAAACCGGTCACGCCCGACGACGCCTGGGGCCTGACCTACTTTGACGAACGCAGTTGCCGCAACAGCATCAAGCAATACCACTCGGAAGGCATCTTCACGCCCCCCAGCCTGCAGGGTTCGTTCGAAATTCCCGGTTATGCCGGCGGCGTAGAGTGGGGCAGTCTTGCCTTCGACCCGAAAAACCAGGTCGCCGTAGTCAATACAAACGACCTCCCGATGCTGGTCGCCCTGGTCCCCCGCGACAAAGTCATGACCGAACTAGACTCGGGCAAATATAAGCACTGGGACTTTTCGATGATGGCCGGCACGCCGTACGGCATGCGCCGAAAGGCATTCATGTCGCCGTTGTGGATCCCCTGCATCAAGCCGCCGTGGGGCGAACTGACGGCCGTGGACATGAAACACGGGAACATCCTGTGGAAGGTCCCGCTCGGCGTATCGCCCTACATTCATTTCAATGTCGGTGTACCCAGCCTCGGCGGACCGATCATCACGGCAGGCGGGCTGATCTTTGTCGCCGCAACGATGGACGATTACATCCGCGCCTTCGACCTCAAGACCGGCAAGGTCGTGTGGAAATACCACCTTCCGGCCGGCGGGCAGGCCACGCCGATGACCTATTCCGTAGACGGCCGCCAGTACGTGGTGATCGCCGCCGGGGGTAATGGCCACCTTGGCACGAAGCGTGGTGACTATGTCATCGCCTTCGCCCTCCCGCAGAATAAGAAGCGATGACTCGACGCGTACTCATCGCGGCCGCGTTCAACGGCCTGATGCTCGGCACGGGTGCTGCTATGGCGGCGCCCGTCTCGCAACCAAGTACGCCCGCGGCACCGGCACCGGCCACGACGCTGCTCGCGCCGCTAGTCGTGTCCGGCACGCGCCGGCTGACGCCGAGCTTCGACGTGCCGGAATCGGTCACCACGCTCGAGCGGCAGCAGATCGCCCGGGGCCGGCCGCAAATCAATCTCTCGGAAAGCCTGCAGGCCGTGCCCGGAGTCGTCGCGCAGAACCGGCAGGACTATGCCCAGGGCCTGCAGCTGTCAATCCGCGGGTTCGGCTCGCTCGCCTCGTTCGGCATACAGGGCGTGCGCCTGTTGCTCGACGGCCTTCCGGCCACGATGCCCGACGGGCAGGGCGACGCGCAGATCTTCGACCTGCCCGCGATCGATCGCATCGAGGTCCTCCGCGGCCCGTTCGCCCTCGCCTACGGCAACAGCCCGGGCGGCGTGATCCGGGCGTTCACGGCGGATGGCAGCCCGCGCCCCGCGCTCGAAGTGCGCGGCTGGTGGGGCAGCTTCGGCGCCACCCAGGGCGCGCTCGGATTCGGCGGCCCGCTCGGGTCCGCGGGCAATTACCGGCTTACCGCTACGCGCTTCCACACCGATGGCTATCGCGCTCACAGCGCCGCCACCCGCAAGCAGTTCTATGGCAAGGCAAGCTATGGGGCGGGACCCACCACGCTTACCTTCGTCGCCAACCTGTTCCATCAGCAGGCACAGGATCCTTCCGGATTGACGGCCGCACAAGTGGCGCAGGACCCGGCCCAGGCCAACCCGCGGGCACTCACCTACGACACGCGCAAGGACGTGCATCATGCCGAGGGCGGCCTCGTTACCGATACCGCCTTGGGCCCCGACGACTCGTTGCACTTCACCGCCTACGCAGGAACCCGCAGCGTCTGGCAATTCCTGCCCTTCGCGGGCGACACCGGGCTCTCGTCGGGCGGCGTGGTCGACCTGGCCGATCGTTTCGGCGGCGTGCACGGGCACGCGATCCACGACGGCCGGATCGCCGGCATGGCCTACACCCTGACCGCGGGCGTCGACTATGACCGCCAGAACGAATTCCGCAAGGGCTTCGTCAACGACTTCGGCACGGCCGGCGCCCTGCGCCGGGACGAGTTCGACGTCGTGGATGACCTCGACCAGTACGTGCAAGGGCGCCTCAAGCCCGCGCCGCGCTGGTCGGTAGAGGGCGGGCTGCGTCACAACCTCGTGCGCTTCGATTCGCGCGACCACTACGTCACCGCGACCAACCCCGACGACAGCAGCAAAGTCGAATACAGCCATGTCGACCCAGTCCTGGGCATGCTTTACCGCCTGGCCCCGGATGTACATCTATATGTCAACGCGGGGCGGGGCTTCCAGACGCCGACCTTTTACCAGCTCGCCTACCGGCCGGATGGCATGCCCGGGCTCAACCTCGCGCTCGCGCCCGCGGTCAGCGACAACTACGAAGCCGGGCTCAAGGCCCTGATTGGAACCACCGTGCGACTCGACGCCTCGGTCTTCCATATCCGCACGCACAACGACATCGTGGTGGCCAACTCACAGAACGGCCGGACCAGTTACGACAACGCGGCGGCTACCCAGCGCAATGGCGCGGAAGTGCGTCTCACGAGTTCGCTGCCCGGCCACCTGAAGGCCCTCGCCGCCCTGAGTTATATCGACGCGCGCTTCGAGTCCGGAACCGACTCCGGGCAAAACATGCCCGGAATCCCGAGCCGCGTCGCCTACCTGGGCCTGACGTGGCAGCCCGCGGCCAACGGCTTCTACACCACCGCCGAGATGCAATACCGCGACCGGATCTACGTAGACAGCGCGAACTCGGCCGAGGCATCCCCGTATGCCGTAATCAACTGGTGGGCCGGATTCCGCCAGGCGTTCGGCCGCTGGCAGTTGCGCGAATTCTTGCGCGTGGACAACGTGCTCGACCGGCGCTACACCGGAGCCGTAATCGTGGGAGACTCCCACGGACGCTATTACGAACCCACACCCGGCCGCAACTATCTCGTCGGCATCGCCCTGCACACCCGCTTCTGAACCGCCGGCTTCAGGCGCGGGGCGATTCCCATTCGAAGTTTTCCAGGTAGCGGCGCAATGCCGTCGCCGTGGGGAATCGCTGCAGGATGAGCTGCTTTTTCAAGCCCCGGCAAATCGCCTTGACCTCCGGCGGCTGGCGAGCATACCGCGCCCGGCCGCCGAGCGCCTGATGGAACAGATGAACGGCGTCGACCACGTCCTCGCGCATGCTGACGCGGCGCGAGCCGCTCCACCGATAAGCATCGACCAAGCGCAATTCGAAGTCGATACCGACGCGGCGCACGATGAGATTGTCGGCATGCAGGTCGCCGTGGTAATCGGCCAGCGCATGAATCGATTCGAGCCCCACGGCCAACCGATGCAGCAACACCAGTGCCTCGAAAGGCGTGAGATGCCCGCCCGGTTGGCAGCGCAGGAATTTCGACAACACTTGGCCCTGCACCAGTTCCGAGACCAGCATGCGCACGTCCTCGCCGTGCAGCTGCACCACTTCGGAGGTGAGATAGGGGATCAGGATGGGGCATCGGCGCAACCGGTCGAGCTTGCGTGCATACCAGGCACTGACCCGCCCGCGCGGGTCGCGCAACGGGTAGAACAGCTTGGCCGCCCGCTCGATCCCGGTCGCCAGTTCCACCACGCGGTAGACCTCGCCTTCCCATCCGCGGCCCAGGCGGGCCTGGACCCGGTACTTGCCGGCCAGCAGCGAACCATTGCGCAGACGGAACGGGCGAGGCGCTGGCGTGCGCGACATCAGTCGATCTCGGCTACGACCGGGGTGTGATCGGAGGGCCGCGGCCAGGCACGGGGAGCAGCGTCGATGTGCACACCCTTGCAGCGTTTCGCCAGCTTGGGCGACATCAGGATGTGATCGATGCGCAGGCCGCGGTTGCGGCGAAAGGCGGCCTGGCGATAGTCCCACCAGGAATAACTTTGCTCGGGTTGGTCGAACAGGCGGAAGCTGTCGATCAGGCCCAATTCGCACAGCGCCTTGAACGCGGCACGTTCCTGCTCGCTCACCAGCACCGAGCCTTCCCAGGCCTGGGGATCATGAACGTCGCGGTCCTCGGGGGCAATGTTGAAATCCCCGGCCACAGCTACCTTGTCGTGTTTCTTGAGCAAATCCCGCAGGTAGTTTGTTAACGCATTCAGCCAATCGAGCTTGTAGGCATATTTGTCAGCCCCGACCGCCTGGCCGTTGGGCACATAAACATTGACCAGGACCAGCTCCCCGACCCTCACTGCCAGAAGCCGTTGCTGCGGGTCATCGAATCCCGGCAGGGCATCGGCCAGGCGCTCCATGGGTCCGTCTGCCATCACGGCCACGCCATTGTAGGCCGCCTGCCCGGCGAACTCGACCTGCCAGCCGGCTTCGTTCAGGGCTTCTGCCGGGAAGACGTCGTCCGCCATCTTGGTTTCCTGCAGCGCCAATACAGACGGATGGGCGTCCGCGCTCCAGGCGAGCACCTGCTCGAGGCGCACGCGCAGCGAATTGACGTTCCAGGTTGCGAGTCGCATGAGTCCTTACTGGAGACAAGAAGATCGCATTTTAGCGACAAAAAATGCCGGAGCTACGCACCCATTCAGAAAGCGCGCCGTTGTTATTGTTGCTGAAGCAACGCGGGCAGTGCGGGCCTGGCCACGACACTGCCCGCGTGCACCGCGCGCCCTAGTGCGGCGACGGCGGCGAGGCAGCTTTCTTGCTGTCGGCGCTGATGATTTGCATCAGCTCCTGGCGCAGTTTCGGATTGCCGTTGATAGCCCTGGCCACCTTCATGTATTCCTGCAAGGATATGTGCTTCTGGATGTCCTTTTTCATCTCCTGCGTGGCCTGCTTCTTGAGGGCCGCTTTCTGGTCTTTTGTCTTTGCCGTCTGGAACTTGATCATGTACTTCGTGCGCACCTGCCTCACATCCTCGAAGGCCCCCGCAAATTTATGCAGGGTTGCCGAATCGACGCTCGGTGCACTGGCCGCGGACGGTGGCATGGGCATCTGAGCCGGCGGCTTGGGCTGAGGCGCCGCCAGTGCCAGCGGGGCCGCGAGCGCCAACGAAATGAAAGACACAGCGTATTTACGCATGGATATTCTCCTCTGAATGGATTCATGGGGATCCTGGCGCCATTGCGGCGCGGATATAGCCCCTTTATCAAGCAAAGCCCCGCACAGAATGGGCAAAAGCCCGGGCGGGGTCATGCAGATCGCGGCATTACGCCACTTACTTACCGTAACACAGGACCGGCCGGCGCCCAGTCGCCAGCGTTTAGACTACAGCGGACTCCGTGCAGGACAGCCCATGCCTGAAAACCGCGCCAGACAGCCGCTTCAGCCGAATTCCCTATTGGTCTACATCATGGCTGTCGCCTGCGGCGCGGCGGTGGCCAACCTCTACTATGCCCAGCCCCTGCTGGACACGCTGGCGCAAAAATTCGGCATCGGCACCGGCACGGCGGGGCTGATCGTCACCCTGACCCAACTCGGCTATGTGGCCGGCCTGGCGCTGATCGTGCCCCTGGGTGACTTGCTGCAGCGCCGCCGGCTGATCGTGATGGTTTCGCTCGGCACCGCCATCGCGCTGGCCTGTGCCGCGGCCTCACCCGGCATCAATCTCTTTCTCGCCGCATCTCTGGCCATAGGACTCACGGCCGTGGTCGCCCAGATCCTGGTGCCCTTCGCCGCCCACCTGGCCTCGGACCAACAGCGCGGCGCCGTCGTCGGGCGCGTCATGGCCGGACTGCTCATCGGCATTCTCCTGGCACGCACGGTCTCCGGCTTTGTGTCCGACGCCCTGGGCTGGCGCGTCGTGTTCGGACTGGCCGCGGCCGTCATGCTGGTCCAGGCGCTGGTGCTGCGTTTCACGCTGCCGCGCGGCAAGGCGGAAGTCACGCTGTCCTACCCGGTCCTGTTGCTGTCGATCTGGCACCTGGTGCGCGAAGAGCCACTGCTGCGCCGGCGTATGGTTTACGGGTTCACGGGATTCGGTGCCTTCAGCGTATTCTGGACGTCACTGGCTTTTCTGCTGGCGCATCCGCCCTATAACTACAGCGACGCGGTCATTGGATTGTTCGGGCTGCTCGGTGCGGCCGGCGCAATCTGCGCGGCCTTCGCGGGTCATATCCACGACCGGGGCGGCACCCGCATCGGCACCGGCGTTTTCATTACCCTGATCATGGCCTCGTTCGCGGTCATGGGGCTGGCGAGTCATCATGTGGCGACGATCATTGCGGGGGTCGTGCTGCTCGACATCGGCCAGCAGGGCACGCACATCCTCAACCAGGGCGTGATCTATACGCTGCGGCCCGATGCGCGCAGCCGCATCACCACCGCCTACATGACCGTCTTCTTTTTCGGCGGCGTCATTGGTTCCGCAAGTTCGGCCTATGTTTACGGCTTCGCAGGCTGGACCGGCGTGTGCTGGCTCGGCGGCGCGTTCGGCGCCATCGCGTTCGCCTACTGGCTCCTGCGCGACCGCTAGCCTGCTCCGCCCTCAAGTAATGCCGTAAAGCTCGAGCAACGGTGCCGGATCCGGATCGTGCCCGCGAAACGCCTGGTACAGCTCGCGCGCCGGACGGCTGCCGCCGTTGGCCAGCACGGTCTCTGCCAGGCGGTAGCCTGCATCGAAGTCGAGCGCACCGTTATCCGTGAAGGCGGCAAAGCCGTCACGCGCCATGACCTCGGCCCAAAGATAGCTGTAGTACCCGGCCGCGTAACCGCCCCCGAAGACATGTGCGAATCCGCACTCGAAGCGATCCAGTTCCGACAGGGGCGTCACCCGCACGTCCCGGCGCACGTTATCGAGCACCCGGCGCACGTCGACCATGGCCGGCGCATCTTTCTCGAGCGTATGGATTTCGATATCGAACAGCGCGAACTCCAGCTGGCGCACCAGATGCAGGGCGCCATGGAAACGGCGCGACTGGCCGAGCGCTTCGATCAAGGTTTGCGGCAATGCCACGCCGGTATCCACTTCCCGTGCCAGTTCGGCCAGGCCCGCCGGGTGCCAAGCAAACTCCTCGTGCAACTGGCTCGGGAATTCGACCGCGTCCCACTCGACGCCGGAGATGCCACCCACCGATGGGTAATCGACCGTGCTGAGCAGATGATGCAGGCAATGCCCCAACTCGTGGCACAAGGTGACCACGTCGTCATGGGCGATCAACGACGGGCGTCCCCGGGCCGGACGCATGAAATTGGCGTTGAGGAACGCCGCCGGGCTGCGGTTAACACCGGCCAGCCGCACACGATGACCGCCCTCGTCCATCCAGGCCCCGCCGCGTTTCCCGGGACGTGCATAGAGATCGAGATACAGCCGGCCAAAACGCCGGCCATCCGGTCCCGACAAGGCCCACACCCGTACATCGTCATGCCACACCGGCGCATCCTGATCCGCGGTGAAACGCACGCCATAGAGTTCGCGGCACAACTTTCGTAACCCCGACAAGACCCGTTCGAGCGGGAAGTAGCGGCGCATCGCTTCCTCGTCGAAACCATAGCGCGCCTTGCGCAATTTCTCCGAGTAATAGGCAATGTCCCAGGCGGCCAGTTCGCCGCGGTGACCCTCGCCGGCGGCAAATTCCGCCAGTTCCTTGAACTCACGCTCGGCCTGGGGCTTGGCCCGCCCGGCAAGATCGTGCAAAAAGTCCTTGACCTCATCGGCGCTGGCGGCCATGCGCGTCTCCAGAGCGTAGGCGGCGTAATCGGTATAACCGAGCGTCCGTGCGAGGCGCCGGCGTCCTGCCAGGATGCGTTCGATGACCGATACATTATTAAAGCGTCCCGCATCCGGCCCGGTATCGGAGGCACGGCTGACCCAGGCTCCGTGAACGGCCTCGCGCAGTCCGCGGTCGTCGGCGTGACGCAGCAGATCGAACACGACGCCGGGATCGAGCGTCAGCAGCCAGCCCGATTCGTCCTGCTCGCGGGCCCGTTCCGCCAGCAGCTCGACCGTGGCTCGCGGGAGGCCCTGCAGGCGCTTTTCATCCTCGATGAGCAGCCGCCAGGCATCGGTCGCATCGAGCACGTTCATTTCGAAACGGTTGCCGAGCTCGCTGAGTTCGGCAATCTGCGCACGGACGTGTTCGCGCTCGGCCGCAGGCAAGTCCGCACCCGAAAGGCGAAACCCGATCAGGGCGTGGCGCACGAGAGCCTGCTCGGCCGGGGGGCGGCGGGCGAAGCCGGGCTCGTCGGCGAGCGCCTTGAAGGCTTGGTAAAGCCCCTGGTGCTGACCCAGCCAGGTCTCGTAATCGGTCAATGCCGTCAGCACCTGCTCGTAGGCCTTGCGCACTTCGGGCGTAGACGCCACCGAGTTGAGATGCCGGAGGGGCGTGAAGCGCCGCCCGATGTCTTCCTCGGTCAGCTCCAGGGTTGCAATCAGACCCTCGCCGCCTGTCCCGGCAGCTTGCTCGACGCTGCGCCTCGCCTGCTCCAGCCGCTTGAGCATGTCTCTGGCGATCGCGCCGGGGGCACGCTTGAAACTCAATCGGGAAGGCGGGTTCGGCAGCATGCAATCTCTCCTTTATAGGTGTGCCGGAAAACGGTGCGCCCAGGGCCGGATATGCTCGGCCTGGGCCGCCAAAGATAACAGGGTGTGCTCCTCACCGTAACGGCCCGTGGCCAGCACGCCAAGCGGCACCCCGGACTGGCTTTCGGCCAGCGGCAACGAAATCGAGGGCTGGCCCGTGATGTTGGCGAGCGGCGTGTAGCCGATGAATTCGAACACATCCTCGGCGAAAAACGCTAGCGCATCGAGCAGCAGGAACCCTTTCGCCAACGGCAGCGTGTTGAGCGCGGCCAGTGATATGCGCTTGAATCCGCGCGGATCGAGGGCACCGATCGGGCGTGGCGCCTGCGACAACGTCGGCGTCAGCAGCACATCGTAGGGATCGAGCGCCCGGGAGAGGTGGCGCGAGAACACACCGAGCCGCTCCCAGGCCAGCGCCACCTCGTCGCCCCGCAAAGCCGCGCCGAGCCGAGCCAAACTGCGCGTGACCGGTTCCAGCTCGGTGCGGCGCGGGCGCCGGCCCCGCCGTTCCGCAGCCAGCTTCACCTCGGCACGCACGCTCGCAGCCAACAGAACCATGAAGGCGTGCAATACTCCCTCGCGCTCGACCGGCGGCGTGAACGGCTCCACGACGTGGCCGGCATCCGCAAGCAGCTTCGCAGCCGATTCCGCCGCGGCCCGGCACTCGGGCTCGACAGCGCTGCTGAGCAACGGATCGGTGCACAATGCGATGCGCAACCGGTCCGGTTCGCGACCGATTGCCTCACGATAGGGTTCCGGCGGCGGCGGTGCCGCATACGGCGCGCCGATGTCCAATCCACGGGTCGCATCGAGCAGGGCGGCACTGTCGCGCACGCTGCGCGTCACCACATGATCGATGGAAGCGCCCCACCAGCCGTCGCGGCGTTCGGGGCCGGAAGGCGTCCGTCCCCGCGACGGCTTCAGCCCCACGAGACCGCAGCAGGAGGCGGGGATGCGAATGGAACCGCCACCATCGTTGGCGTGCGCCGCCGGCACGATGCCCGCCACCACCGCCGCGGCGCTGCCGCCGCTGGAGCCGCCCGGCGTAAGCGCCGTATCCCAGGGATTGCGGCAGGGGCCAAACAGGCGTGGTTCGGTCACCGGCAGCAATCCCCATTCCGGGCAATTGGTCTTGGCGAACGGCACCAGGCCCGCGGCGCGGTAACGCTCGACCATGGCGTGATCATAGTCGGGCCGGTAGTCGGCATCGAAACGGCTGCCGCTGCTCATGGGCTCACCCGCGAGCGCGGCGGTCAGGTCCTTGAGCAAAAAGGGCACCCCGTGGAACGGCCCCTCGGGCAGGCCGGACTCGATCCATTCACGGGCGCGGGCCTCGAAACGGTGCACGATGGCGTTCAACGCCGGATTGACGACATCGGTACGTGCAACGGCTGCATCGAGCAGTTCACCCGGCGTCACTTCGCCCGCCGCGACCAGCGCCGCGAGGCCGGTCGCGTCGTGCCCGGCATAGTCGTCGAAGTCCATAACCGCTTACCCGTGAGACGGAGGCATCCCGGCTGCCATCATAAACGGCGACCGCTGGCACAGTTACAAACGCGCGGTACCGGCGACGCTGGGAAGCACTCCTGCCCGAATAGACTGGAGAATAAAACGATATTCGAATTGAACTGTTCGCGCGGGAAGGATCCCACAGTGGTCATGGTGCCGCGGCTCGCTTCCGCTCATTCGCGGCCGAAAGAACCGGCAATGGGAATGAAGCTAATCGAGCACCATCTTTATTGGCACACAATCAGGTCAAAGACCAGGGTCAGCTTGGTAATCAGTCGACTTTTCCCGAGTGACTTTTCTACGCTCATCGACAAACGTATTCGCTTCATTGATGATGTCGGGCGGAAACCCGAGCCTGGCCAGGAGCCGCAACGCATTGCCCTCGATACAAGGGCCTGTCCGAAGGTGATAGTCGAAAAAATCATCCAAATCCGGATTTTCGGTGAAATGATACATGTCGAACTGTTCCCGCAGCAGGTCCTGCAGCTCGACGTCATGCGTCGTGGCGAGCACAAGTGAATGCTCGCTCAAGGCTCCGAGCACAGATTTCCCCGCCGCAATTCGCTCGCTGGTATTTGTTCCGCTGAATGGCTCGTCGATCACGATCAACGGCGAGCGCTCACCAGCACGCAGGAAAGACAAAATGGCCTCGATCTCTGCGAAATAGCGGCTCTTGCCCGACTGCACCGATTCCTGGTTGCGGATACTGACCATCACCGGCGATGCGGGAATCGTCGCCTTTTCAGCAAGACAGATGCCAAGCGTACGCCCGAGGATCACATTAATGGCCATCATCTTGACGAACGTGGTCTTGCCGGCCATGTTCGACCCGGTGATTAACGCGGAACGTTCACTGAGGCTCAGCGAATTGGGCACGGGCCGCTCGAGCAGCGGGTGGTAGCCGCCGTCAATCCTGACCGTCCGTGCCGGCCCGATCGTCGGCCGGCACCAAGTATCGGTACATTGGAGAAAGGACGCTACGGCGATGGACGCGTCGAGAGATCCCAGCAACTCATACACCTTGCGCAATTCCGGGTGCACGGCGGGCACCCGGTCGACGGTAAAAAGGTAGGTCAGCCACTTTGCGAGGAACAGAAAGTGCAGCCATGTGCCCAAGCCAAATAGCTGTCGGTCCAGCCGCTCCGTGACACCGAAAAACCGGAAGGCGCGCTCTGCTCTTTTGCGGCCGGCCGTATTGGTCAAGAGATCGGCGAGTTGCGAAATAGGCTGGCCCTCATAGTTGCGCGTCAATTTATTCGCGACAGCCAGCATCCGCTGCATGGCCCGAAGTGATCCGGACAGATCTTCCTGGCGGGACTCTGTTCTGGCAATAACCAGGCTATTGATCAGCAATATCGGGATGAGAAACATCCATGAAATCACTGAAGTCGCCATGGCAGCGAGCACGGCAAGGCATACGGCGCTCCAGCTGATCATCAGAAGCGGATGCTTTAGTCCCTCGTGTTGGGGATCGAGAAGATCGTCGATGACCATCGCTGCAGAGTTCAGTTGCAGCGATGCAAGGGTGAGCTGGATCCGTTCGCGAAGTTTTTTGTCGCGGCGCAGGGTCTGTACAGACCGGTGCAAGCTCTCGGTCTCCTCCGGGTCGCCCGCGTAAGTGCGAAGCATGCGAAAAAGGCATTGACTGCCCAGCGGAGTAACCGTTGTATCGAGGCTACCGAAGATGAGGGGGAATTCCAGATCGTTCCATGTGCGCTCATCGATCTGCGACAACTCGTCGTCGGTCTTGGCGAGGCAGAAGTATCGATCGGCAAGCCACCCGTCCTTTGCGCCTGGCTTCCCCCATGCTTCACGAATCTCTCGCAGCAAGCGTCGTCGCGGAAGAATCGATTCGAGAAACAACTCTATGATTACTGGCACTCTTATAAGGCTTCTTGGCCCGGCCGATACGTTCACGCATTTTAGCCGATTGATCTGCGTACCACTTGGCGGTTCACTGATCGCTAAAGAAATAGACCGAGTCGGCGCGACCGAAGTGGCGCTCTATTGTTTTACAGGTGGCTTCGTTCCCTGGGTCATTTCACCTGAGTGTCCGCTTATGGTTTACGGGATAACCATTTACGGCCGGCAGTAGTCAGTTGGCACGTCGCCCGAATGCTCTCGACCAGTGTGAGCCCTGTGGCAAAGAGCCCTATACCGCCCATGCCGAGCATCATGTCTCGATTAGTCCGTATTTTTATTGACACCTGATCACTCGAATACCCGAATAAAAACGGGCCGGCGTGATGCCGGCCCGTTTAACCTTCTGCGCGTTGTTATGCGCGCGTCAATCCTGCGGCGCGAGTCCGCGGTACTTAAGCATGGGACCAATCTTCGGCTTGCTGCCGTAGAAGTCCTCGAACATCTTTTCGAGGTCCTCGGTATTGCCGCGCGAGAGGATCATGTCGCGGTAACGCTGGCCGTTCTTGCGCGTCATGCCGCCATGGTCGAGGAACCACTGGTAGCTGTCGTCGCACAGCATCTGGGTCCACATGTAGGCGTAATAGCCCGCGGCATAGCCGTTGCCCCAGATGTGCATGAAGTAGGTCGAGCGATAACGCGGCGGCACCTGCTCCATGTAGATGCCGGTCTTCTCCAGCGCCTCGCGCTGGAATTTGTCCGGATTCTGCAAAGGCGCACTGGCCGGCAGCTCATGCCACTGCATGTCGAGCTCAGCGGCCGCGACCAGTTCGGTCATGGCGTAACCCGAATTGAAGTAACGGGCCTTCATGAGCTTGGCGAGCAGCGCCTTCGGCATCGGCTTGCCGGTCTTGTAGTTGATCGCATAGTTCTTGATCACCTTGGGATACAGCGCCCAGTGCTCGTTGAACTGCGAGGGATACTCGACGAAGTCGCGTGCCGTCGCCGTGCCCGAGAGGCTCGGGTATTCCTCGTCGGCGAAGAAGCCGTTCAAGGCGTGGCCGAACTCGTGGAATAGCGTAGTGACCTCGTCGAAGTCGAGCAGCGTCGGCTGCCCGGCCGGCGGCTTGGGAATGTTGAGCACGTTGTAGATGACCGGCTGCGTGCCAAGCAGCTTGGACTGCTGCATGATGTTGTCCATCCAGGCACCGCCGGACTTGTTGTCGCGTTTGTAGTAATCGGCGTAGAACAGGCCGAGCGGCTTGCCGTCCTTGTCGTACACCTCGAACACACGCACGTCCTTGTTCCAGACCGGAAGGTCGTGGCGCTCCTTGAACGTGACCCCGTAGAGCTGGTTCGCCGCGTAGAACACGCCCTTCTGCAGCACGTTGTTGAGCTCGAAGTAGGGCGCAACCTCGCTGGAGTCAAGGTCATATTTCTTCTTGCGCAGTTTCTCGGCGTAATACTCCCAGTCCCAGGGCTGGAGCTTGAAGTGCTTGCCGTCGGCGTCGATGAGCTGCTGCAGCTCGCCGGCTTCCTTCTTCGCCCGGGCCTTGGCGGGTCCCACCAGCTTGCCCAGGAAGGCATCGACCGTGGCCGGATTCTTGGCCATCTGGTTGGTCAGCTTCCAAGCGGCATAGTCGGGGTAGCCGAGCAGCTTCGCCTTTTCGGCACGCACCTGGGCGAGCTTGGCAATCGTGTCACGGGTATCGTTCGGGCCGCCGCGCTCGGCACGGTTCCAGGAATCCTCAAACAGTTCCTTGCGCACCGCCCGGTTCGTCAGCTGCGAGAGATCGGGCTGTTGGGTGGTGTTCTGCAGCGGGATCACCCACTTGCCCTTCAGCCCCCGGGCCTTGGCCGCATCGGCCGCAGCCTGGATCTGGTCAGCGGAAAGCCCTGCCAGCTTGGACTTGTCGGATACGACCAGGGCGCCATCCTTGGTCGCGGCCAGCAGCTTGTTCACGAACTGGGCGCCCAGTGTGGCGGCTTCCTGGTTGAGCTTCTTGAGCTTGGCCTTGTCGGCATCCGACAGGTTGGCGCCCTGATGCACAAACTGATTGTAGTAGTAAGTGATCAGGCGCTGGGACTCGGGATCCAGTTTGAGCTTGTCGCGCTCGTTATAGATCGTCTTCACCCGCTGGAAGAGCTTCTCGTTGAGGTAGATCGCGTCCTCATGCGCGGCCAGACGCGGGGCTTCCTCTTCCTGGACTTTCTGCAGCGTGGGGTTGGTGTTCGCGCTGGTCAGCACATTGAACACCATCATCGCGCGGTTCAACAACTGGCCGCTCTTCTCCATGGCGACCAACGTGTTCTGGAACGTCGGCGGCGCCGGATTGTTCGCGATGGCGTCGATCTCGGCGATCTGCTGCTTCATACCGGCATCGATGGCCGGCTTGTAGTCGCCGTTGGTGATCTTGTCGAACGGCGGCGCATGAAAAGGCAATTTACTGACGTGCATGAGCGGATTGGTGCTCGCCGCAGGCGCCATGGCGGTCGCCGCGGTTTTCGTCATGGCCGCTTTGCTCGAAGCCGGGGCCGGATTATTGGATTTGGAACAGGCCGCCATGGCAATAACGCCGGCAGCGACCGTTCCCGTAATTAAAAGCCGATGCATGATCATGCACCTCCTGTGTTGCTAAAAAATAGCGACCATCCTCGCCGGAAGGTCGTCGCAGGCACTTTACCAGCAGGAAACCCGCCCGCCAAGGTTTTAATGCTCCAGACAAGACGGGTGCAGAGACGTTCAGTCCAGTTGAGAAAAGGCCTCGCGCGCTGCCTCACAAGTGCTTTCTATATCGGCCTCGGTGTGAGCGCCGCCCACGAACCAAGCTTCGAAAGCGGACGGCGGCAGATAGATGCCGGCCTCGAGCATCGCATGGAAGAAACGGCCATAGCGGGCGGCATCCGCCGCCTGCGCATCCGCCAGGCTGCGCACCGGATCTGCGGTGAAAAACACGGTCAACATGCCGCATACGCGATTGACGGTTATCTCCACGCCCGCCTCCTGCGCGGCTTGCTCCAGCCCGAACGCGAGCGCTTTGGTGCGCTTTTCCAGAACCGCATAAAAGTCACTGGCAGCCGTCAATTCGAGCGTTTTCAAGCCGGCCGCCATGGCCAACGGGCTTCCCGACAGCGTGCCCGCCTGGTAGACCGGCCCCTCGGGCGCGAGCTGTGCCATCAATTCGGCACGGCCGCCGAAGGCCGCCGCCGGCATGCCGCCGCCGACGATCTTGCCCAGCGTGGTGAGATCCGGCGTGATGCCGTAGCGCCCCTGGGCGCCGGAGAGCCCGACGCGGAAGCCGGTCATCACCTCGTCGAGGATCACCAGGCTGCCCTGGGCATGGGCCTCGGCCACCAGCCCTTCCAGGAATCCCGGCTCGGGCGGCACGCAACCCATGTTGCCGGCCACCGGCTCGACAATGATGGCGGCGATGTCGCCGCCGCGTTCGGCGAAAAGTTCGCGCACGGCATCGATATCGTTATACGGCAACGTCAGCGTGAGATGCGCAAGTGCCGCCGGAACGCCTGGCGAGGAAGGCACGCCAAAGGTCAGTGCACCGGAACCTGCCGCCACCAGCAGCGAATCGGCATGGCCGTGGTAGCAGCCTTCGAACTTGACGATGAGGTCGCGTCCCGTGGCGGCCCGGGCCAGGCGGATGGCGCTCATCGTGGCTTCGGTACCCGAACTCACGAAGCGCAAGCGTTCGATCGACGGCACACGTTCTATTACGGCCTCGGCGAGCCGGGTTTCGAGCACGGTCGGTGCGCCGAAAGACAATCCGCGCGACGCTGTTTCCTGCACGGCCTTGACGATCTCCGGGTGGGCATGGCCGGCAATCATCGGCCCCCAGGACGCGACATAGTCGAGGTAACGGTTACCGTCCGTGTCATACAGGTACGGCCCTTCGCCACGGTCGATAAAGACCGGCTCGCCGCCGACCGCACCGAAGGCGCGCACGGGCGAGTTGACCCCGCCGGCAAGAACCTTGCGTGCCTGTTCAAATTCGTTCATAGATTGCCCGCTGCCGCTAATGAGTACATATTGTAAAACGCACAAAAAACCCGCCGGCCGTATGACGGCCGGCGGGTGCATGACTCCGAGCAGCCTGGCTTTTTACGACACCGGGAAGTTGACGGTCGTCGTGGCGTTCGCCATCACCGTCGCAGTCACTATTGGGAATAGGCGGGGCGGCAAACGGCAGCTTCAGGCAGATGTAGGGCGCGATTACCGCGCTTCCCCGGGAAACAGGAAAGCCCTGACCGCCTGCTGAATATCGGGGGCCGAAAAAATGCTGGAGACCACAGCCAACATATCGGCGCCGGCAGCCAGTACCGGGCCGGCGTTGGCGGGTGTTATGCCTCCGATGGCACAGACCGGGATGCCCAACTCCTGTTTCGCAGCGGTCAACAGTTCGAGTGGGGCCCGGACCGCACCGGGTTTGGTGGTAGAGGGGTATACGCTGCCGAAGGCTACATAATCCGCACCGGCTGCCGCCGCATCCCGGGCCAACTCGAGCGAGTCATAGCACGAAACCCCAATGGCCGCTTCCGGACCGAGCAGGCGACGCACTTCGGCAATATCCGGATCGTCGCGGCCCAAATGCGCACCATCGGCCTGGACGGCCACTGCCAACTCGGGATCGTCATTGATGATCAGTAAGGCATCGTGACGCCGGGTTAACGCCCGCAGCATGAGTGCCTCCATTCCACGCCGCGCAACATCATCACCCTTGTCCCGGTATTGAAGTATCCGTACGCCGGCTTCCAACGCATCAGCGACCGCGGAGATCAGGCGTTCTTCCAGGGCCTCGTCAGTTATTGCATACAAGCCGTGAAGCCGCACTGCCGCTACCATCGACCGGGAACCGCCTGGCCCCGGCCGGGCATGAAGGCCTGGCCGATTGCATGCTGCACAAAGGCATCTCCGGCTGCGACGGCGTCAAGCAACGCATCGCCGAGAGCAATGCGCGCAGCAATGGCACTCGCCAAGGTGCAGCCACTGCCGTGAAAGGACCCGGCCCGGCGCGTCCCGCCTGGAATCAATTCAATGCCCTCTGAGGTATGCAGCTCATGCAGAATACGCTCGCCACGCCCCTCTCCGCCGGTCAGCAAGCAGGCAGGCAGGCCCAGCGCCAGCAATTCCGCGGCGCCGTCACCCGGCGCCAGTGCCTCCAGCTCCTGGCGATTCGGCGTCGCCAGCACGCTCCGTGGCAGAATCTGCTCGCGGTAAACCGCCACCAAGTCAGGTTCCGACAGCGATCCACCCTCGCTCGCGGCCAGTACGGGATCGGTCACCACTGGAATATCCGGGTGCCGGGCAAGCATTCCGGCGATGGCCTCGCCGATGGCGGCCGTGCCCAATGCGCCCAGCTTGATGACGGCAACCGGCATATCGGCAAGTACGGCCCCGGCTTGGGCCACGACCCACTCGGAAGCCAGGGATTCCATGCGCTCCAGGGACCGGGTGTCTTGCACGGTCACCAGGCTGGCCACCGGGGTCGGATGCCCGCCCAGGGCGGTCACCGTCTGAATGTCGGCGGCCAAACCGGCCCCGCCGGATGGGTCCAGGCCGCCGATGAGCATAACCACTGGGTGCTCAGCCATACATCAACCCCTTGCCCGGGCCGGTATTCATGAGAAAATAGCCGACTTTGAACTTGACCCATAGTAGCGTGACCTACCGCAAATACATGTGCGTCGTATGCGGCTATATCTACGACGAAGAAGAAGGCGATCCCGAGGCCGGGCTGGCTCCGGGCACCCGCTGGGAAGATGTACCGCTGACCTGGAGCTGCCCCGATTGTGGCGCCACGAAGGACGACTTCGAAATGGTGGAAGTCTGAGGCCGGCGCTGACGGGGTTCGCGCCCGGTAGCGAGATTCTCTGCCCGACTTGCATCGACAGCCCCATCCGCGTATAATAATTCCTTGTAAAACAATAGCTTAAATAATACGGCAGCGTGCCTGCCCGTTCGTGCGCTGCCCGAATCCGATTCAGGCAAGGAGGCGCACATGGGACTCAATGTCGCTCAGAAGCTCATTCAATCGCATCTGGTCGAGGGCGAGATGACGCCCGGCAGCGAGATCGGTCTGCGCATCGACCAGACGCTCACGCAGGACGCCACAGGCACGCTTGTCATGCTCGAATTCGAGGCCATGGGCCTGCCGCGTGTGAAGACCGAGCTCTCGGCCCAGTACGTGGACCACAACCTCCTGCAAACCGACTTCAAGAACCCCGACGACCACCTGTTCCTCAGAAGTGCCTGCCGCAAGTTCGGTGCCTGGTACAGCCGCCCCGGCAACGGTGTGAGCCATCCCACGCACCAGCAGCGCTTCGGCAAGCCGGGCAAGACCCTGCTCGGTTCCGACAGTCACACGCCTGCCGCCGGCGCGATCGGTATGCTCGCGATCGGCGCGGGCGGCCTGGAAGTCGCCTTGGCGATGGCCGGCGAACCCTTCTACACCAAGATGCCGAAGGTGATGGGCGTAAAACTCACCGGCAAGCTACCCGACTGGGTGAGCGCCAAGGACGTGATCCTGGAGATGCTACGCCGCCACGGCGTGGACGGCGGCGTGGGCAAAATCATCGAGTACTACGGGCCGGGGCTCGACAATCTCTCGGCCATGGACCGCCACGTGATCGCCAACATGGGCGCCGAACTGGGCGCTACCAGCACCGTGTTCCCGTCCGACGGCGAAGTCAAGCGCTTCCTCGAAAGCGAGGGACGCGGCGACGACTGGGCCGAACTGCGTGCCGACGAGGACGCGGAATACGACGAGCACGACGACATCGACCTGAGCACTCTGGAGCCGCTGATCGCCAAGCCCTCCAGCCCGGGCAACGTCGTACCGGTGAGCGAGGTCGCCGGCCAGGAGGTGTACCAGTGCTACATCGGCTCGTCCGCAAACCCCGGCCTGCGTGACGTCGGCATCGCGGCGATGATGGTCGAGGGACGCCAGACCCACGACCGCGTTTCCTTCGACATCAACCCCACCTCGCGCCAGATCCTGGAGAACCTCTCGGCGATGGGCCTGCTGGTGCCGCTGCTGCACGCTGGCGCGCGCCTGCACCAGACCGGCTGCAACGGCTGCATCGGCATGGGCCAGGCACCGGCGACGGGGCGCATCAGCCTGCGCACCGTGCCGCGCAACTTCCCGGGGCGCTCCGGTACCAAGGAAGACAGCGTGTATCTCTGCAGCCCGGAGACGGCGGCGGCCTCGGCGCTCACTGGCAAGATTACCGACCCCCGTACCCTGGACTTCGAGTATCCGCAGTTCAAGGAACCGGAGACATTGATTCTCACGCAAGCGAGCTTGAGCGAGCCGCCCGAGGAAGGCGTGCAGAAGGAGCTGGAGAAGGGACCCAACATCAAGCCATTGCCCGATTTCGAGGCCTTGCCCGATGAATTCACGGGCCCGGTGCTGATCAAGACCGGCAACGACATCTCCACCGACGAGATCATGCCCGCCGGCGCGGAAGTGCTGCCGTTCCGCAGCAACATCCC
>CAZPJI010000036.1:0-23770 GCA_964586925.1 uncultured Gammaproteobacteria bacterium | reverse complement strand
CTCATCTGCAGCCCTCATCAAAAGCCCATCAATGTCTGCTAGGTCTGTATGATGCAGTAGCATTATCTTGTTGGCCTTAGCCAACTGGTATGCAGCCGGTGTAAACTTATTATTAGATACAACAATCCCATAATCAGCTTGCTCAAACTCCCGGGCAGCAGAAACTTCTTGCACTGCTTTGTTTCCAACCGGTCTCGAATATAGCTTGCACTGCAGCACTATTCTCATGCCGTTTTTTTCCGCAATCACATCAACGCCCTGATCCCTGCTCGCAGTAGTGACCCGTGAGCGCCATCCAGAAATGGAGAGAGCCTCTGCACAAAAGTGCTCATAGTCTACAGGTGACATGCTTTCGTCAAATCTTTGGGTAATTGGATTGGACTGGGAATATTCCTCAACTAAGTTGTTAAGAGTTAACACCATGGGTTTGGCTAAAAATTTATTTCTCTCATTGTGGTTTAATGTCGGTATTATTTTAGTTTTTATAAAGTACGTTATTTCCTTATACCAATCGTCTACTAGAATTGTTCCATATGGATCTTTTTTTAAAAGCTGATTTCTTCTTCTACTCAACGCAGGTAGATGTTCTCTAATTACAGAATGAGATTTTTCTAGCGTAGACCTCCTTATTTCATCTTGCTTGCTAGTGTAAAAAATCATCCACGCCAAGAATGCAAGAATCAAAATTGTCAAAATAATTGCCAAAGATGTCATTCGATTCTCCTTTCCCCTTATAAATTTAAATTCAACTTAATGGAAAAATCCAGGAGACTTTTCGCCTTTGATGACAGGCCTCAAAAAGTCACTGACCACAAGTTACTCTTATTTGCGCTTACTATTTGGCTTATGACGCGGTGCCTGAGCAAGATCTGACGCAGCTGCCATCTTATTATTTTTGGACGATTTCAGGTCCCGAAGAACTTCTTCAGCATCTGAGGCAGCTTTCTTACCGGCTGCCATAGCCTTACCCTCCAATGAAGATCTGCCAAGCAAATATAGCCGAATTTGAGAATCATGGCATATTACATTTTATGGCAAATCAATCAGATAGCCGCCCTAGGCTACTCCAAATCCGATCTGAATAATCACGAAGACTCAAGACACAAATTATGCATTATCACAATCCCATAGTATTCGCACTGCGTGCCCTATGCCGAGAGCTTTAAAAAAAACATTGCGGAATTGACAGGCTGTCTCCGCACTCCACTTGGCACACCCCGATCCTAGACAGCGCTGCCAGATAAACGATGCAGTATCTGGCACTATTGAGTTCGAGGCGAATCTCTTGATTAGCCTCCTTTCTAGGGCATCTCTTTCCTCCATAGAAAAGGCCGATCCATGCGGCCTAGGCTTAAACTCGGAGTGCACCAAGGCATTGCGCAACGCGATCAAGGCGGAAAAGTCCTGGACTGGATTGGTGCCTCTATCGAGTGCAGGCAAGTCTAATACTTGAAGAATTATTTGAGCCTTATCGAGAGCATTTTGCCTCTTGTCGATAACGCCCTCATTCTGGACAGCAGCCAGCCGTTTTCGCCCTTCTATGCTCGCCTCACCATAGTAGCCACCTAACAATTTTTCGTTAGTGTAATTTGCAAGTTGCTCGTTCACGATTGCCTCAGCGCCGGCTATTGACATAACAACCGCCCCGATTGTCTTTTGCATCACCTGTTCACGAATGGCAAAACGCTCCGGCGCCAGCATAGGATTCGTTTTATCTCGCTCGTGGACACCTTTTGTTAGAGAAATACTTTCCTTGGCGAAGCTGACTCCAGCATTGATAATTGTTCCCGCGATGGACTCCGCCACATAAATTCTTTTGCTCATTGGAAAATCTGGCTACTAACGAAATTGCAACTATAGCCCGACATCAGGCTAAAAAGGCAAAATCCGGCTATACTCAACACCGATACCAAGGAAAAAAGAGGCAATCACGATGAGTCTAATCGTATGCAACCTTTCTGAATTACCTGATGGCGCCCCGATTTGGACAACTCTTGGCGGGGAAACTAAGATTTCCGGGATTGTTATTCGGAGCCCTGACGAAGAGCGCGCAGCTATATTTGTCCTCAAATCAAACAGAACTCTAACGCCAACGCCAAATGTATCTCCACCTTTGATCTGGGATCACGGCAACGATATTTCTGTCGTCAGCCGCACTGAGGACTCATATATACCTATATTCGATGAAGAACTTTTTGTAGAAGATGTGGATATAGTAGAAGCAATACATGCTCCACCTAGACAACCCAATCAAATGTATTTGTCAAAAAATGGCCTGGGATTATATGCCGTGAAACCGACCAACAAGGGTATTGAAACTAAGCCAGTAAAACTACCGTATGCGGTAAACTCGCCAGGTTCCGTACGGCCCTCAGAAGGTCTAATAGCAATCTCCAAGTCATGGCGCATTGGCTACAGGAATCTGTCTAATCCAGCCGCACCCAGCGATGTATGGATGTTTGATAATCGTGAACCAGATTAAGTGCGAGCAGAAATTACGTCGCTGCAAATTACCGACAGACAGAAGCATGCGTTAAGTTGCTTCTTTAAGCGCCTCCGGCGCGAATTAAGTTGTTACCTTTCTAATAAACTGAACCTTTAGCTTTTCCAACATGTCAAAAGTATCCACCCAATCAACTCCCAAAGCCTTGCAAGCCTCTGGTATCTTAATTTCTGATTTCGATTTCGGCGCCGGCGTCTCGTGTGTGACGACCAAATAATTATGATGCTTCGCATAAGCAACAAGCCAACCATCTGCGTCAGCAGCGAACTTCGCTACTGCTGCCGGTAGATATTGCGGCTGGGATTGAGCCCATGCCATTAAACTTCCGTAATAACCCTGTACCTTCGGTTCTGTTGTAGCTTTAAAAAATGATTTCGGACATTCTTCTTTGGCCCATTGATATAGATCGTCCTTCCCCTCTTTGATCTCATTTTTGACTTTATCAAGGCTCGCAATCTCTCCACGCCTGTGATGTAAATTGATGCACTCCCAGAAGCCGGGGCATAAGGCGAAACGGTAATAACGTCGCTTCGCTTCCATGAGGACATTCGCATCGACCAAGTAGGATAATTGCTTAGCCATTGAGATTTTAGACCCCTAGTATTTTCGCGTATCGATCATAAGTGGAGCCATGAAGTCCCGTAAGGCTATATGCATCGCGATACGATACACGTCCCTCTCTCGCAGCAAGCATCACTGTACGTCCGAACCGCCTACCTAAACGCATATTCTGTGTGTTGTAGAAGTCGCCACCAGGTTTCTTCCTTCTTATCGCCTCCAATCTACGTTCGTCCGCTTGATAGGCATGATAAAAACTGAGAAAGTCGGACCAAGAAATTAGACCTAAATCCATTGCTCGGCGTCCGGCAACAATAGGACTGACCTTAAATTGCCTAGCAATAAAATGGAATGGCTGATCTCTCCGCGAAGCGGCCTGCCAAGCACTCCTTAGTTCCGTCGCCGGCACTAGAAATTCAGCAGCAACGGTGTTGCAGAATTGCTCAACTTTGTCAGAGGATGGCTGAAGTTCAGGAAGATTAAATAGCCCCCCCTTCCCAATCCATAAATGAGCCAGCTCATGAGCAAGCGTAAACATTTGCGCGGAACGAGCGTCTGCACCATTCAAAAATACGAGCGGCGCATATTCATCATTGAGCACGAAACCTCGAAATTCAGCTGGATCTAGAGGTCTGCTTGTGTTGTTGCCTACCACTCCATTGATAAAAACCAATATTCCCGCTTGTTCAGCTGCTTCTCTGAGTTCAGAAAGAGCATCCTTCCATGTGCTGATTCTGGATGCCCAACCATCCTGTAACCCCAGGGCAATGCGCATACGATAAGCCACGCTAACCTCATCCTCCACAGGCGTAGCAGATCCGATGAATTCGAGACGCTCGTTCCCCAAGTCCAGAAGATAATCATGCATCCACGCTTGACGCAATTGCATCGTATACAGGGAATCAATCAGATTGGGACTAGGGCGGCGCACTGGCAAATCGTTGGTCGTCCGAAAATCTGGAACGGGAAGAGGCTCTTCTGGGGGTTCCTCCAAAAAAAAGTATCCAAGAGGCGTCCAGGTCTTCTTCGCAAATTCTTCTAACTGCCGCAGAGTAGGTTTAGTCTCTCCATCCTGCCATTGTTCAATCTTTGGGAGCATAGAGCCAAGAGCTTCTGGGCTTCGTCCAGATCGCTCTATTGCCCACTGAATCAGTTCCGGTTTAACCTCAACGCGGCTCATAGACAGATTTTTTCACGCTCGCTGATTTGTGGATACGGCAAGTTGCGCTGAAGCAGCTGACAGAGGCCCTCTCTGGCGCTTTGGCGCCAATCATGAAGTTGTCGGTATGGAGCTGCCCCAACGCATGGTTTGTTATAGCACGGAGACGAATTAACCACAAATTGTGGCATAGGTTGTGGAACAGTTTCCTACATATTTATATTATTTTTAATCTAATCAATTAGTTATATAACAATGATGGCGGAGAGGGTGGGATTCGAACCCACGGACCCTGCGAAGGGTCACTCGATTTCGAGTCGAGCCCATTCGACCACTCTGGCACCTCTCCGCACGCCCGGCCGGTTTGCCCGGCTAACCGGGGCACATACAGCCTGCGGTCGCGCAGGATACCAGAGAATCGTGCATTTGAGCCAAAAATCGACTAAAATACTGAATATTCGCCGTCCCCTCGGTGCCGAACCCCACGTGAAAGCGCTCATACAACGTCTCGCCCGACGACGCCAGTCATGGCGCGTAACGGGTAATGTCCTCAAGATCACCTCGGTCTCGGCGGCCGTGGCGATCCTGGCGACGTGCGCCTATTCACCCTCCAACCTGAGCCGCATCGAGCGGACAGGCACCTTGGTAGTTGCCACACCGAACAGCCCGACGACGTATTACCTTGGCCCTTACGGCGCCACCGGCCCCGATTACGATCTGGCTACCGGTCTGGCCCGCTCCTTGGGCGTCAAGCTCAAGATCCTGGAGGTCGCCAACGGCTACGAGGCGCTCGAAGCTGTCAAAGACGGACGTGCGGACATCGCGGCCCCGGGAGTCGCAGTCAAGGCCGGCCAATACCCGCATCTGCGTTTTGCGCCTCCATATCAGATGGTATCGCGGCTGGTGATTTACCGCGCCGATGAAGCGGCACCTGCCAACATCGATGACCTGGCCCACAGCGATTTCGCGCTGACCGTGGCGCCCGAATACGCCCCGCTGATGCGACGCCTGAAGACGGCCGACGGTGATCTGCACTGGAAAGTATCGTCGGCAAGTGGTCCTGACGACCTACTTGTGGCCCTGGCTCAAGGGCATATCAACTACACGATCGTCAACGAGAACGAATTCCGTATCAGCCGGCGCTTCTATCCTCAGTTGAAGATCGCCTTCAAAATCGGCAACCCGGAACCGATTGCATGGGGCCTCGCGCGCAAACCTGATTCCACGCTTTACCAGGCCGTAACAGCCTACTTCGCACACTCCGAGGCTTCTCACCAGGTTGCTACGGTACTTAACCGTTACTACGGCAATTTGGATGCCTTAGACCAGACCAACACCCAACTTTTCCTCAACGATGTTGGAAGCCGTCTGCCCGATTACGTCAACAGCTTTAATCGTGCCGCCGCCGTAACGGGACTCTCATGGCAGTTGCTGGCGGCTGTGGGTTACCAGGAATCACACTGGGATCCGGGAGCCATCTCGCCCACAGGCGTGCGCGGAATCATGATGCTGACCTCGCCGACGGCAATACGGCTGGGTATCCACAACCGCGAAAATCCTCACCTGAGCATCATCGGCGGTGCCCGCTATCTGGCAATGATGCTGCGCAAGCTGCCCGGCAGCATTCAGGATCCGGATCGCCTGTGGATGGCCTTGGCCGCCTATAACGTGGGTTATGGCCACGTGATGGACGCCCGTCGCATAGTCAAGAAAAAAGGGGGTGACCCGAATAGCTGGGCGGATGTCAGAAAGGTACTGCCACTGCTCAACCAGAGACGCTACTACCACCATACACAGTTCGGTTATGCCAACGGCATGCAGGCCGTACAGTATGTCGCCCACATCAAGGATTATTATCACGTGTTGATGTGGCGCACGGCCCAGAACAGCCTGCCGGCCAAGGTTATAGATCCGCTCCAGACCGCGGGCAGCCAACCGGTTTCCCAATAAACCCGACTCTCGAAATCTTCAATAGATACCCCGGTGCCGCTGAGATGTCTTCAGCGACGGGCGCGGAAAAATTCCTGTAGCAGCGCGGCGCAAGCCTCGGCCTCGACACCACCGGTCCAGGCGGCACGATGATTCAGTGCGGGATGATCAAGCACCTGGAAAACCGTCTGAACCGCTCCGGCACGTGAATCGGATGCGCCGAATACGACCCGCTCCACCCGCGCCTGGACTATCGCCCCCACGCACATGATGCAGGGTTCCAGCGTGACGTACAGCGTCGTGCCGGGCAGACGATAGTTCCCGCAATGAGCAGCGGCACGGCGCAACGCCAGCACTTCGGCGTGGGCACTGGGGTCGTGGCGGCCGATAGGAGCATTTGCAGCGGCACCCAGCAGTTTGTCTTCGCGCACCACGATGGCCCCTACCGGCACCTCGCCCGACCGGGCGGCCCGCCTGGCCAGACGCAGTGCGCGGCGCATCCAGCGAACATCGGTCTCGGCGTTCGGGGTCATTCCCACTCGATGGTTGCGGGCGGCTTACCTGAAATGTCGTAGACGACGCGGGAGATGCCGGAGACGCGGTTGATGATCCGGCGGGCAACTTCGTCGAGGAATTCGTAGGGCAAGCGGGCCCAGTGGGCCGTCATGAAATCGGTCGTTTCCACCGCGCGCAGGGCCACAACGTATTCATAGCGCCGCTCGTCGCCGGTCACCCCCACCGAGCGGACCGGCAGGAACACGGCGAAAGCCTGGCTGACACTATCGTAGAGGTCAGCTTCGCGCAAGGCGGCAATGAAAATGGCGTCCGCCTGCCGCAGGAGGTCGGCACGTTCGCGCGTAATATCCCCAATGATCCGCACGGCCAGGCCCGGTCCCGGGAACGGGTGGCGGCCAACCAGCTCGGCCGGGAGTCCCAATTCCAGCCCGATCCGGCGCACCTCGTCCTTGAACAGATCGCGCAACGGTTCGAGCAATTTGAGATTCATCCGCTCAGGGAGCCCGCCCACGTTGTGGTGGGACTTGATCAAGGCGGCGCCCCCGGTCTTGGAGGCCGCCGACTCGATCACGTCGGGATAGATCGTCCCCTGCCCCAGCCAAGTCACGCCTTCCAGCTTGTGGGCTTCCTGATCGAACACCTCGATGAAAGTACGACCGATGATCTTGCGCTTTTCCTCGGGGTCCTCCACGCCGGCCAGCAGCCTCAGGAAACGCTCCGAGGCATCGACGCGGCACACGGTGACGCCCAGGTGGCTGGCCAGGGATTTCATGACCTCGTCGGATTCGTTCAGCCTCAGCAGACCGTGGTCGACGAAAACGGCTGTCAGCTGGTCGCCGATGGCCTCGTGGATGAGTGCCGCGGCCACCGAGGAGTCCACGCCGCCGGAAATGGCCATGACCACGCGTTCAGAGCCGACCTTCTCGCGAATGGCGGCAATATGCTCGGCAATGATGTTGCCCGGCGTCCAGGCGCCGGCGGCCCCGCAGATATCGCGCACGAAGCGGGTGATAATCGCCATGCCTTGCCGGGTATGGGTAACCTCGGGATGAAATTGGAGGCCATAGAAACGGCGCTTCTCGTCGGCCATGGCCGCGGCGGGCGCCGATTCGCTGGCTGCGGTGACCGCGAAGCCTGGCGGCGCGGACAATACCCGGTCGCCGTGCGACATCCAGACGTCCAACTCGGGCGCCTGCGCCGAGCCGCCATCGTTCAATCCGTCCAGCAGGCGGCACGATTGCACCATGCGGACGCGGGCGTAGCCGAATTCGCGCTCCTCGGTCCTTTCCACCTCGCCGCCCAGCTGGGCCGCCATGGTTTGCATGCCGTAGCAGATGCCGAGAACCGGCACTCCCAGCTCGAAAACCTCCGCGGGCGCGGCGGGCGGGGCCTCGCCGGTCACCGAGGCGGGCCCGCCGGAAAGAATGACGCCGCAGGGACGGAAATCGCGAATCTGCTCGACAGATGTTGTGGGCGACCAGATCTCGGCGTACACCCCGGCTTCGCGTACACGGCGGGCGATCAGCTGCGTGTACTGGGAGCCGAAATCGAGGATCAGTATCCGATCGGCGGTGGGGTCCTGGGCGGACTGTCCGGTGGTCTCGCGGCCGGACTCATTCGACGCGGTAATTGGGGGCCTCCTTGGTGATCGTGACGTCGTGAACATGGCCCTCGCGAACCCCGGCGAGGGTAACGCGAATGAATTGGGCCTGGTCGTGCATGGCCTCGATGCTCGCGGCCCCGGTATAACCCATGCTCGCCCGCAAACCGCCTATCAACTGATGGATTATGGCGGTTACCGAGCCCTTGTAAGGAACGCGGCCCTCGATGCCCTCGGGCACCAACTTGTCGAGATCCGCCCCTTCCTGGAAGTAGCGGTCGCTGGAACCATGTCGCTGGCCCATCGCGCCCAGGGAGCCCATGCCTCGATAGGACTTGTAGGAGCGTCCCTGGTACAACTCGACCTCGCCGGGCGCCTCTTCGGTGCCCGCGAACAGGCTCCCGATCATGACCGAATGGGCACCGGCTGCGATCGCCTTGGCCAAGTCACCGGAAAATCGTACGCCGCCATCCGCGATCAGCGGAATGCCCGTGCCCTTCAGGCCGGCCGCAACGTCGGAGATGGCCGTAATCTGTGGCATACCGACGCCGGCCACCACGCGCGTGGTGCAGATCGAACCGGGGCCTATGCCCACTTTCACGCCGTCGACGCCGGCTTCCGCAAGGGCTGCTGCGGCATCGGCAGTCACGATATTGCCCGCGATGATGGGCAAATCGGAGAAACGCGCCCGGGTCTGGCGCACCATATCGATCACGCCGCTAGAATGACCATGGGCGGTGTCGATGACAATGGCATCAACGCCTGCCTCCAACAGGGCTTCCACGCGTTCCATGGCCTCGTCGCCGACACCGACGGCGGCACCCACGCGAAGCCGTCCGGCCTCATCCTTGCAGGCGCGGGGGTAATCCTTGGCCTTGTCGATGTCGCGTACCGTAATCATGCCGCGCAGCTCGAAGTCGTCGTTGACGATCAGCACCTTCTCGATGCGATGGCGCTGGAGCTTCTCGATCACTTCTTCCTTGGAGGCACCCTCGCCTACGGTAACGAGCTTATCGCGCGCCGTCATGACCGCACTAACCGGCTGATCGAGGTTTTCCTGGAACCGCAGATCGCGGCTGGTCACAATGCCCACCAGGGCCTTGCCCTCAGTCACGGGCAAGCCGGAGATGCCATACTGGCGCCGCAGCTCCAGCACTTCGCGTATCGTCGTCTTGGGCCCGACCGTGATCGGGTCTACGACCACCCCAGCCTCGAACTTCTTGACCCGACGCACTTCCAGGGCCTGGTTCTCGGCACTCATGTTCTTGTGTATGATGCCCACGCCACCAGCTTGGGCCATGGCGATCGCCAGTCCGGCCTCGGTAACGGTATCCATGGCCGCGGAAACGAGCGGAATATTGAGCGTGATATCACGAGTCAGGCGGCTGGCGAGGTCCACATCGCGCGGTAGGCACTGCGAATGGCCCGGCACCAGCAGCACGTCGTCAAAGGTCAGGGCTTCCTTGGCGATCCGCATCGTTATCCACTCCCGCAGGCGAGAAAGTTAACGGAATATTTTATCAGGATTTTGCCTCCCAGCCTCACCAGACTCCCAAGCCAACGCCGTTTCGAGTACACTATGTGACCCGATGGGCCCGTTTAGCGGCCCCGAAGACCCAAAGCCGGGATGGCGGAATTGGTAGACGCGCCGGACTCAAAATCCGGTGATGGCGACATCGTGTGGGTTCGAGTCCCACTCCCGGCACCATCGCGTCCAAGCATGTGACAGTCCGCCTTGCAAGCGGGTCACGGGACATACCAGACGGGCTAGACAGGTTAGAAACCGATTGTGGAGACGAGCGAAAAGAAAGATAGGGAACTGCCTCCGGAGATGTCGCTTCCGGAGCAACTTCAACTGCTCAATGCCAATGCCGAAGCGCTGGCAAGAGAAGGCCGGCATGACGATGCGGAAAAAATCGTTCGCCAGGTAGTTGAAGCCGCCCCCCGCCATATCCCCGGACTCCAATACCTGGCGAGCCGCGCCATTGCCCGCAATGACTTTGAAAGCGCCCAGAAATACATTGAGCAGGCCATTCGTTACGCCCCCCAGGCCGCCATGCTTCATCAAAACCTGGGGATTGTGCTCCGAGCCAGGGGATTCTCCGCCGGCGCCCTCAAGGCATTCGGGGTTGCTTTGCGGCACAACCCGGGACTCGGCATGCTGTGGATACAGATGGGCGACCTCCTGCTGTCCATGGGTCACGATGAAGATGCATTGGCTACCTACTGCCGGGGAGAACGCATTCTGGGACCTCTGGAACAGGCCGCAAGAAGCGACAGGGGGCGGATCGGGATGATACTCAATCGTGCCGGCCGAACCCTGACTCAGGCGCGCTCGCAGGCCGTCAGCAAAGCTCTCGATCAGATCAGGCGACGTTACCCATCACAGGAACTCGAGCGTGCAGAAAGTGCCGTACGCACTATGTTGCGGACGGAAAGACCGCAATATTCCGACCCACTCCAGCGCCCCGAATTTGCCTATTTCCCGGGCATAGAGGCCCGACCTTTCTTTGACCGCGAACAATTCCCCTTCTTGCGCGACCTGGAGAAAGGCGCGTCCAAAATCCGGCAAGAGCTGGAGCAGATACTCGGTCACGATGAAGATTTTCTCCCTTATGTGGACGTTGACGGCGAGACCGTCGAAAAATGGCGCCGCCTGAATCACTCCAAACAATGGAGTTCATATCATCTTTATCGCAACAGCGAACTGGTCCGGACAAATTGCGAAGAATGCCCTCAAACATACGCAATCGTGGAAGCGCTGCCTATGCCAAGACTCCCGGGTCAGTCCCCAGAGGTATTCTTTTCCCTGCTGAGACCGGGGACACATATTCCGCCGCATTGCGGGCTGGCCAACTATAAACTTACCGTTCATCTGCCCTTGATACTGTCGCCGAATTGCGCAATTCGAGTAGGCGACCAGACCGAGACATGGCAGGATGGCAAATGCCTGATCTTCGATGACAGCTTCGAGCACGAGGCTTGGAATAAAAGCGACTCCTTGCGCGCTGTCCTGATCCTGGAAGTGTGGCATCCAGATCTCACACAGCAGGAGCGCGAACTGCTAGGTGTCGCCTTTTCCGCGTTTTCCCGATTCAACTACAGGTACAACACGATCGCGGATAACGTAGCTTCGGTGGCGGCAAATTCGTAGTCGTCCATATCGCGGCTAAGATTTTCAGCCGGGAGTCGTTTCCGGAGCGAACTTCATCGCAAAAGTCAGACGCGGGAATACACATACCTTGTTTGGCGGCCTGCCGGCATGGCGAATGCGCGCGTCGAAAATCGCAAGCCGACCCGGTTTGAACCCGATTACAAAAACCGGATCCCCCGCCGAGTCGAAAAACAGGGTTTCCCCGCCCCATTCCATATCCCACTGTGGCGCGATGTACCACAAGGCCGTAAGACCTTGCTCACCCGGCTTGGCGTCTGTATGCGTAAACAGCATGTCCCCGTACGAACAGAGGTTGCAATACGAACGATACAGCGCTTGTGGGCCGCTTTCCGGGAGGTGGCGCGTAAGGGCATCGACCGTCGGCTGGTACAGTGGCAAATTCTTGCAATCTTGCGTCGACACATTGACCGCCCAGTGCAGAAATGCCTGGGTATCGGGGCGGGCCGCCTCAGATCGCGTAAAAGGCGATCCGTTAAGCCAGTTGAACAGACGCAGCGTTTGCTCGTTCGGCAACAAACCATCGACGACGATCAACGGCATTCCCTCGACTGTCCCCTTCCGCACCCGATTTTCAGCCACTGTGGCCTTGCCTTGTCGTACTATGTGACATCAAAATAGCATAGTGATAGCAAGCACGGAATATCTGCGCCATGGCATCTCTCACAATACGTGATTACTTTCCGGTCCCTGTGGCTGACACTCAACTTCCTGACGCCGGGGAGCTGAATGCCGCGCTCAAGGACGTATTTCTTCATTGGGAACGGAACGAACCGCCCCGCACGACCGTGCCTACCCCGGTTGTCAAAGAAGCCGTGTACGAAAGCGATTTTTCGCTTTTTCGCCGCCAGAATCCCCATGTACAGCGTCTTGCCCGCTTCTGCCTCTCGAACGTGGGCGAGATGGTGATGCGCATGAACGGCTATTCCACGGCGGAAATGCAAAAGCTGCGCATTTACGACCATAGTTGGTATCACATAACGCGGCATGGAGGATATACCGGGCCGCATAATCACCCGATGGCCAGTTGGTCCGGTGTCTACTGCGTCTCACCCGGCGAATCCGACGCCGCACACCCGCAAAGCGGCGTACTGCGGCTTTTCGATAACCGTGCTGAAGCCAATATGTATCTCGACGCCGGCAATGCACACTTGTCCGGGACATACGGTTTCGGGAACATGGGTTGGCATCTGCAAGCCGGGCAACTTATCATTTTCCCTTCCTATCTTTTCCACGAAGTCGCCCCATTCTGGGGCAGCGACGAACGCATTACCGTAGCTTTCAACTGCTGGATCCGTGAAGAAAACCAGGCGTCGGATGAACCATTGATCAGACAACGCGCTTAGGTTCAGGGGTAGAATCAATGGATACCCGCCAAGCCGCAACCCTTCTGGAAGCCGCACTGCAAGACCTGCGCCGAGGCTTTACGGCACGGGCCGGAACCCGGTTACGCCAGGCGGCCGAAACCGGTTATCCCGAAGCGCAACTCGCTTATGCGCGAATGCTGTTCGATGTCAATGAAAAGTCAGCGCGCCGCGCTGCTTGTGAATGGTTGGATCGTGCCGCCCAGCAACAATTGCCCGAAGCCTTGTATGCCCGTTCAGCATCACGCTATGCGGGACTCGACGGTGAGGTTGAGCGAGATGCGGTGGCGCTCGACGATCTCAACGCAGCCGCAGACGCAGGCTATCCTCCCGCCGAAACAGCTCTGGCTCTGGCGTGGCGAGAACACGGCAATCCCGACGCCGTCTCCAGCTCCAGGGCCTGGCTCAGCCGTGCCGCCAGCCATGGCAATCTTCTCGCACGTATCTTCATGCGCAGCGAACGCTCTCGCGACATGCGTTCTATGCCGGGCACACCCATTCCACTACCGGAGCTGGCAACCGTAAGCAGGAGCCACCTAAAGGAGATCCACGCAAAGCCTTTCATCGCCGTCGACGACAAGGGGCTAAGTACTCTGGAATGTGCCTGGCTGCGTCTCAATGCCCGTGCAACCCTGCGCCAGTCACAGATCCTGGATCCGAATTCCGGGCGCCCCCGTCCAGACCTGATCCGGACAGGAATGACGTCTTATTTCGCGGCGAGTCGACTCGAGTTTCCTGCACTGCGCCTCGCAGCGCGCCTCGCCAACTACGGCAACGCGACGCTGAAGCGGGCCGAGCCCTTGGCTATCCTGCGGTATCGCCCAGGCGAACAGTACCAATTACACCGAGACGCTCTTGGAAGAGCCGCACTGGCCGGCGATCCTCTACAAATGGCAGGCGACCGTTCCTCAACGATTCTCGGCTATCTCAACTACCCTGCTGCGGGTGGCGAGACCTATTTTCCGAAACTGGGAATCCGTATCCCGGCGCAGGCTGGCCGAATACTGGTTTTCGACAACTTGGAGGATGGAGGTCATCCCGAACCACTCAGCCTGCATGCGGGTCTACCCGTAACCAGGGGCACGAAATGGGTCGCCTCGTTGTGGATCCGACAAGGAAACATGCCAGACTAGAATCGCTCGGGCGACGAAATCGAGGCCCTTCCCTGCGGTATCGATCAAGCAGAATACCTTGTCCAACAGCAAGCAGATCCAGTGGCTGAACAACAGTCTGCCAGCGCTGTTTACCGATTCGACGTAGCTCCACACCCGGTACAGCCAACGCGTCAGCGCGCCTTGATCATCGTAACCCGATCATTTAACAAGCTCGGAAAAGAAAAAGCCCGCGACTCTTTCGAGTCGCGGGCCAGCACAATAATGCGCTTATTGCTTAGCTCAGAAGCGTACGCTGATACGGCCGTAGATATACCGTCCAGGTACGTCATAGAAGTTCGGCACATAGCTGTTCGCGAAAGAAGTCCGCGAAATCGGCGGCTGCTTGTCGAACAGGTTGTTGATACCGAAGGTGAACGTCGTGTTCCAAGAGGACACCGTGTAGCCCAGCTGGATATCGCTGTAGACCGTGGTACCCAATTTGTTCTGACCGTCCGTAACAAGGTTGCCGGTAAGATTATTACCGCCTGCATTTGTATGGAAGACCTTCGAGCACCACCCGGTAGTGGCCGTCGTGCCACCCGTGGGAATCTCGCCGTTAATCGGAGAGTTTGCGCAAGATTCCCAAATCGGACCGATTACCCGCATCCGATAGGTGGCTGCCCACGCACCGTAGTTCCAGTCAACACTGAGGTTGTACTTATGCTTCGGCGTACCGAAGAACGCACTCGCCGTCGTAGTTCCCGCCGTCTGCTGGCATTCACCGATCGCATCGCAGAAGATGTCGTCTTTAATGAAGTTTGCCGTTGCAGCAACCGTGAAGTCACCGATCGCCGTGGTCGGCAAATGGTAACGTGCGTTCACATCCCAACCGGACACCTTCGACGAGCCACCGTTCTGGTTCAGAGCGATGATGTTGGTAATGGTTCCGCTATGCGGGTTACGAAGCACCAAGTTGCAGTACTGGTTAAGCCCCACGGGATGAACCGCACCCTTGCCGTAGCACAGGCCCACAAGCTGCTGTGCACCCAGGGCCGCGATTTGATTGGTGATCTCCGTCTTGAAGTAGTCGACGCTGAAGTCGAACCCTTCAAGGAACGTCGGGCTCCAGACAAAGCCGACCGTACGGGTCGTTGCCTGTTCCGGCTGCAGCTTGGCGTTACCACCCACGGTGGAACCGATCTGGGTGTTAGGTTGCGGCACCGGCTGATAGGTAGGCGAATTTGAGTCGTATCCAGGGCAATTTATCGGAACCTGGCTAGTGGGAACCGGAGTGGTGGAACCCAAACCCACTACACTGCACGGGTCGCTCACGTTCGGGAAGTTCTGGCTTGCGCCGAGGAACAGCTCCGAAATACTCGGAGCACGGAAGCCCTGCGCCCAGGTTCCCCGGAACAGCAGACTCTGGATCGGCTGCCACTTGAATGTCGCACGCGGCGTCGCCGAATGCGCACGGGCATTCGTAGTGGTCGTACCAATGGAACCCGTTGTCGGGTTGAACGTAGAACCCTGACCTTCCCAATGGAACTGCGACCAGCGCTGCGCCAGGTCGATGCCCAGATCCTTGGCCAGGAACGCATCGTGAGCAAAAGGCACACTCAACTCGACGAATTGCGCGTTGGTGTTAATGCGTCCTGCCGTGGGCTGAATCACGCTACCGGTGGTGTTGCCGAGCGACGTCAACGCGTCAGGCTGGTCAAATCCATCCAGTTCCTCGTATTCGTAACCCGTTGCAAAACCCCAGGGTCCCGCGTACCAACTATTGAAGAAATTGCCGCCGATGCTGGCGTTGTAATCACGCATGGTGATCGAGTTGTCGCGATGCGCCGTAAACGTAATGTACTTCACCATGTCAGGCGTCATGCTGCCTGCACCGCCGTTCGCTTGCGCACCACCAAACACGTTCAGAGGCACACAAGTCGGGTCTATCGCGCCACCGCAGTTGTAGCTCAGAGCTTCCTGCAGACGTGCCGTGTTCGTGAACCCCGACGTGATGTTGGTGTTAAGCCGCTTGGAGAAGATGTAATTCGCGTTCCAGTTCCACTCGTTGTTGCCTACCTGGAAGTAGCCAGTGAAGCCACCATTGAAATAGTAGGTTGCAACGTTCTGCGAGTACACGCGGTTACCCGTCTCGAACGGACGACGTCCATACAGGCCCAGGATGTCATACTGCGACGTGCAGTTCGGGCTACCGTATTTCTGACACCAAGAGTTGAATCCGGCCGAACTCGGATAGTACGGCACCAGGTCAACACCGAACGGGTTGCCCGGGTTGTTGCTGGCCATACCGATGAACATGCCGTTCTGCTTGGTGGAGGATCCACCGAAGAAGAACCCGAGGAACCACGGGCTCGGAGCCAGAATGGCCTGCGAATCACGCTTCTGGTACGACGCCGTGAAGTTGAAGGTCAGGTTATCGGTCAGGTCATAGTGACCCTGTGTGAACGTGTACCAACGCTCCGTCGGCTGCAACAGGTAGTTTGCCGGCGCATAATTGAAGTGGTCAGCCGTCGTAAACTGATGGAAACCGGGGCTCATATTGGCCGAGCTCGGACCGGACAGATCGCAGTAACTCGCGCCGGTCGGGCAGGCGGTGCCCACTGAGTTGCCCTGGTTGCCAATAACGAAAACACGGCCGCCGGGGGTGCCGGAACTGCCGTTCTGGCTGCCATAGCCAACGTACGGCTCCTTGGAGATCGTACGCTGACCGGCCCAGATCGGACCCCGATTGTAGTAACCGGCCGACATCAAGACGCTGGCCCGGTCACTCGAAGTGCCTACGGTGAAACTGTATTTCTGGGTCTTGCCGTCCCAGCCGCCACCGTCGCCATGACCGTCGTACATGCCGAAAGTGGCATGGGCCTCGGCCCCATTGTAGTTCTTCACGGTGATGATATTGATAACGCCCGCGATTGCCTCGGAACCGTACACGGCCGAAGCTCCATCAAGCAGCACATCGATACGCTGCACAATTGACAGCGGAATCGTGGTTAAGTCGACCGCACCGCCCAGCTGCGGAACCCAACGCTGGCCATTGACCAGAACCAGGACACGCTGACTGCCCAGATTGTGCAGGTCAATCGTCTGAACACCGGCCGTGTTGCCGTTGTTGATATTCAAGGTCAGCGAAGGACCTGCGGAACTTAAGTTCTGCAGCAGCTGTCCTACGTTCGTGTAACCGGTGTTATCGATCTGTTGGCGGTTGATGCTGATAACGGGTTGCGCTTGTGCGACCGCGGTACGCGGGATATGCGAACCCGTGACCACGATCTGGCTCAGCTTCGTCGCTCCCTGGGCAGTGCCGGAAGACGGCGCTGTCTGGGCGAGCGCGACGCCGGCCCCGACTAACGACCCGACCGAGCCGAGCGCTAAAGCGCCCTTCACGGCGTGTCGAAGTATAGCCTCACTACTCATGTAAATTCCTCCTTAAGTAAGGAAATTGGCTAGACAATTCAGTGTGGCGATCCAGCGCCACCCTCCCCTCCCGAAGCAGCCTTGACGCAATATGCAAGCCATGCTGTCACGAGACGGTAACCCAATCCTAGCACAATTTCAGAGTTCCGCAAGCGATTTGTTGTGAATTCGCCACGTGGATTATTGCCTCTTATCTTCGGCGTTATGGCGGTTTCGTTCCCGTGGTAATCGCAATCCTACCCAAATGTTGCTAAATTACAACAGAAGGGCTGCGACGTGGCACGGTATCATTTGAACATGATGCAAAATCCTTCAAAAACACCTCCTGCAGAGGCGGCTCGCCTTATGCGTCAAGCGGTGGCCGCGCACCAGCAAGGAGACTTGCAGCGGGCTGGGGAGATATATGGCTCCCTAACCACGCGTCACCCCGGATTTCCCGACGCCTGGCATTATCTCGGCTTGTTGCTTTACCAGAGCGGAGACACCGAAAAGGGACTGGAATCGCTGCGCCGGGCACAGGCTCTCAAGCCCGACGATCCAGGCTTTCTCCTGAACTTCGGTCGGATTCTCTATGAACAAGGAGACTTCGTGCACTCCGTGATCTGCCTGGAGCGGGCACGCAAGCTTCGCCCGGGCGATCCAAATGGCCTGTTACTTCTGGCACAAGCGCTGGTCGCCGTTGAAAGAGGCGGCGAAGTCCTGGCGGAGCTCGAGCAGCTTGGTTCGGGCAGGAAGATTGACTGGCAGTTCAAAATGCTGATTGGCGAATGCCGGGACCAGGCTGGTGACCGGGGCGGTGCGATCACGGCCTACGACGAGGCTGCCCGGATCGCCCCCCCGGGCCAGACTGCCCCCTTGCTGCACAAGGCTAACGCGGCAATGAAAGCGGGAAACACCCTGGCAGCTAAAGCCGGCTTCGAGACTGCACTATCCCGGGATGCCAATTGCGCCGGCGCCTATCTGGGCTTGGCCAACCTGGCAACGGAGGCCGGCGACTTCGACAAGGCCGATACCCTGGCCCGTAAAGCCGTCAAACTCAACCCGCGCACCTACGAGGCCTGGGCTCTGCTCGTGGCGCGCACGGATGCCGCCACCAGCCCCGATTTCCTGAAAGAGCTGGAGCAAGCGGCTCGCGAGACGGCTCAAGATCCCGAATCGTGGCCTCTTCATTTCGCCCGCGGCCGGCTGCTCGAGAAGCTACAGGATTACAACGGTGCGTTCGCGGCCTTCCAGCAAGGCAACCGCATGCAGTCGCTCAGTCACCCCTACTCCAGGAAGCATCAGGAGAGTTACGTCCGCAGCCTGATGGAGGGAATGAACGAGGCGTTTGTCGATCGCCAAGCCGAGATCGGCGTCAACGACCCGGGAATCATCTTCATATGCGGCATGCCTCGCTCGGGCACCACGCTGGTTGAATCGATAATCGCTGCGCACCCATCGGTTGCTGCCGGCGGCGAAATGCGTTGGGTGCATGATCGACTGCGGCAATCCATCGGAATGAAAGGGATTAACGACACCGGCCGCTGGCTGAGCCAGTGCAGTGACGACACTTTACGTGAACTCGCCCGCGACTGGTCGCAGGTCATCAGGGAAAAGGCCGGGGACTACCCGAGGCTGACCGACAAGATGCCCGGCAATTACCACCATCTGGGCTTGATACATGCCTGTTTCCCCGAGAGCCCCATTATCTATGTTCACCGAGATGCCCGGGACAACGGATTGTCATGTTTCACGACGGCGTTTTACGAGGGACATGGCTTCTCCAATGAACTGGACACCATCGGCCATTACTATCTGCTACACCAACAATTGATGAAGCATTGGGAAAAGGTCCTCGGCAGCGAGCGAATCATACGGGTCGAATACGAAGCCCTGATCGAATCACCTGAAACAGAGATACGCCGCCTGCTGGAAGCCGTGAATCTCCCCTGGGACCCGGCCTGCCTGGATTTCCACCATAAGCGGCGCCGGGTCAGTACCGCGAGTGTGTACCAGGTAAGGCAGCCTTTGTACCGAAGTTCAATCGGGCGCTGGCGTGCCTATGAACAGCATCTGGAGCCTCTCCTTCTGGCACTTGCGGCCACCCCACCCGTATAATCTCCTCATATTTAACCGTTAACCATGCGCATCTACCAGCGATGAATACACCCGACACATCAAACTCACCCGAAATACCCCTTCTTGATCTGACCGAAGCCCTGGCGGCTTTCCACGCAGAGGACACGCTGACCAGCAGAGCTGCCGTCATCGTGTCGCTGACCATCAGCTCCGTAACGGTTCTCCTCGACAGCCCATGGGATGGGAAATCTCTGCCGCAGCCCGATACGCGCTTCATGCTGGTTTCCGATGGAGATAATGTCGAACAACCCATGCTGGCGCTGTTCAGCGACAAGACCAAGGCCGAGGGTTTTCGCCAGAATATCGATATTGGGAATCAATTCGAACATATTGTGGAAGTATCCGGAAGCTGGAGCCTACTCGGCGTCGAAGAAGGCATGGGCATAATGATCGACCCGAACCAGTCCACCGCTTTCCGTATTGCCCCGGAACTGGCGGCGCAGTTGCGCAACGACGTCGCGGCAACTATGGAACGAATCACGGCGAAGCACGACCAGGGCATTACCTCCGGAACAGGAGACGCGTAATCCATGCAGGAAGCCAGCAAGACTTTTGAGCAGGCACTGGATGCTTTCAGGCGTAATGATGCCGCGGAAGCGCGCCGCCTTGCGGAAGAGGCGGTCAAGCAGCAGCCGCAAGATGCCGGGAGCCGCCAACTCGCCGGAACCGCAGCCATGATCAGCGGCGATGTGACTGCGGCCATCGGGTTTTTCGGCGAGGCCATCCGGCTCGCCCGCTCGAACGAACAGGCCGCTTATGCCTGGACAGGCCTGGGGCGATGCCACCTGAACATGGAACAGTTCGAAAAGGCACGTGGAGCCTTCCGCAGGGCCCTGAGCCTGATGCCCCATTTACCGGTGGCCTATGCCGGCATGGCCTTCACGCTTCTTAACCTGGGGCAATATGAAGAAGCCGAGGCTGCCACGCGCAAAGCGCAGGAACTTGGCGGCGAGACCACAGAAACGTTGAACACGCTGGCAAGAGCCCTGATGGCCCAGGATCGCCTTGAAGAGGCGAACGCGGCACTCGAGGCCTCACTTCGCCTTGATCCACAGTCGTCTGATGCCCGCATTACCTATGCCAACCTGCAAAAAGTCCGCGGCCAGATGACGGACGCGGAACAAACGTACCGCAACGTCTTGGGAGAGACTGTCGATGCGCCGGCCTGGTTGCAGCTTGCTCAGATGAAAACATTCAGGGAACGCGACGAAGATATCGAAACCATGGAAAGGCTTCTTTCGACCGTTGAAAATTCTCAACCCAGTGTGCGTGGCGATCTGCTTTTTGCTCTTGCCAAAGCCTATGACGATCTGGAGGAACCCGACCAGGCCTTTGCCTACCTTGAGGAAGCGAATCGCCTGATGAGCCCCTTGTTCGGCTATGACCCGCGACCCGACGAAGAGCGAATGAAGCGCATCGAAGAGTTGTTTACCGCCGACTTCATAAAACGCTTTCCTGAAGGCGGCCAGACCGGCATCAAAGGAATCTTCGTGGTTTCCATGCCGCGCTCGGGCTCCACGCTCATGGAGCAAATGCTGTCTTCCCACCCCCAAGTGCGTGGTGGTGGCGAAATCACGCACTTCCAGCGCGTCGCGACCGAATTGAGCTTCAAGTGGGGCGCTCAACCCGATTTTCCCAATCTCGATCCTGCCGTGGCGGCAGCTGATCTGCGCGAGGCAGGCCGTCGTTATGGGGAACTCACAACGACACTTCGGCTCGTTCAGCCCTGGTTCACCGACAAGAGCCTGGCAAATTTCCAGTACATCGGGTTGATCCGGATGATGCTGCCGGATGCTCGCATCGTGCATGTCCGCCGGCACCCCTTGGCCACGGCGTTCGGCCTATTCAGGCAACGTTTTGCACAGGGAATCGCGTACAGCTACGATTTTGACTATATCGCCCGTTACTACAAGGCCTATGGAAGGTTGATGGAGCACTGGCGTCAGGCATGTCCCGACGAGTTCGTCGAGGTCTTTTACGAGGCTCTTATCGTTGACCCGGAACGCGAGATGCGGCGTGTATGCGACTTTGTCGGTCTTGATTTCGATCCTGCCATTCTGGAGTTCTACCGCTCCGATCGCCCCGTGCGCACTGCCAGCGTGGTCCAGGTGAGAGAACCGATTTCAACCAGCGGGGTAGAACGTCACAAGCGTTATGCAAAGCACCTTGCTCCACTGGCCGAGCAGTTGAGGGACGAGGTCTCGAGCTACGAGATGGAGCTCGAACAAACCCTGGCAACAATTGGACGAATCGGCGATTCCTGACCTCGTTAGCCGAGTTGCCTCAGACAGGCAATATTGCCCGCACTGAAGCACCCCAAACCCAGAAACCCCGGCTACCATAATCAATTGCTACGTGAAATATGGGGCTTGGGTAAAACCCAGGCTGCCGCTACCAGCGACATTCTACGACGGTGAAGGAGTCCTTGCCTTGAACGCAAATGCTGCACAACCCTGGCTCGTGAAAATGATGTCGGAGGCGACAGCAGCCCAGCAACAAGGCAATTACGATGTGGCCGAATCGCGTTACCGGCAAGTCACCCAGCGCTATCCGCAATTTCCGGATGCTTGGCACTATTACGGCATCCTCCTGCACCAGAGGGGCGATCAGGCACGAAGTCTCGAAATGTTACGGCGCGCCGAACGACTGGACCCGCAGAATCTGGTGTTTCTACTCAACCTGGCGAACGTGCTCCGCGAGCAACGCAAACTCACCGAAAGCCTGCAGGTCCTCGAAAAGGCTTATCGGACAGAGCCCAACCACGGCCAGATATTCACGCAACTTGTGCAAATCCACCTCCTCGTTCATCGCGGCGGTGACCTCATCGATGAAATCGAGGCCCGTATACAAAATGATCCGGAAAACTGGCATTTGTGGATGATGCTCGGCGAGTGTTGCGAACAGGGCGGCGAACGCGAGCGGGCGATCGAAGCATTCACCGAGGCGGCACGTCACGCACCAAACGCCGACAAGGTCACGGCACATTTACGTCGTGGTTGGGCGAGCCGCGCAATCGGAAATACCGGAGATGCCATGGAGGCCTTCCGGGATGCGGTCGCGGCCGATCCTGCATCGGGTTGGGCCCATATAGGCCTGGCCACGCTTGCATCGGAGCGAGCCGACTTTGCCGAGGCCACCCGACTGGCACGTAAGTCATTGCAACTAAAAGACCCCACCTTTGCCGAATGGCGGATTCTGGCCAATACCGACCCTGAACGCTCCAGTCCGGTGTTTCTCGAGGAACTGGAGCGCGCGGTTGCTGCGGCGGGCGAGGATCCCCGCGCATGGCAATTGCACTTCGCCCATGGCCAGATTCTTGAAAGACACAAGGAATATGACAAGGCCTTTGCGGCTTATGCGCTCGGTAATGCATTGCATCGCAGTCAGCAACTGTATTCACGCCAAGAACAGGACGCGCACACCAATGGCATCATCGAGCACCTCGACTCCGAATTTGCTGCTCGCAGCAAATCCATAGGGGTACGGACGACGGCGCCAATCTTCGTTTGCGGCATGCCCCGCTCCGGAACAACCCTGATCGAGTCGATTATCGCCGCCCACCCACAAGTCATGCCCGGTGGCGAGATGCGTTACATTCACGACCGCCTACGACAGAATCTGCGTTATGGCAGCTTGGTTCAGACCGGCACCTGGTTCGCAACGGCGGCCGACGAAACCTTGCGTGACCTTGCCGAAGAATGGGATGCAACCTTCCGGAAGACCGCAGCAGGGCATCCCCGGGTCACCGACAAAATGCCGGGTAATTTTGCTCTTCTCGGACTCATCCATGTATGCCTGCCGAACGCTCGCATTGTCCATGTGCGGCGTGATCCGCGTGATACGGCATTCTCCTGTTTCGCAACGCCGTTTTCCGAAGGCTTGGAGTTTTCTTCCGACTTGAGCGATACCGGCCATTACTACCTTAGTTACCTCAGACTGATGGACCATTGGCGAGAAATACTCGGTTCAGGCAAAATCATTGAGGTGGAATATGAACACATGGTCCTCGAACCGGAAGACTCGGCCAAGGAGCTTCTTGCTGCGCTCGACCTGGAGTGGGATTCCCGCTGTCTTGAGTTTCACAAGGCCCGACGAACGGTATCGACGGCTAGCAGATATCAGGTCCGGCAACCCGTCTATACCAGTTCGATAGGCCGCTGGCGCCATTTCGAGAAGCACCTGACACCCTTGCTGGAAATATTCGAAAACTCTGAAACCCCAGCAAGACTCGACAGCTGAAGGAGTCATTCCCTTGAACGCAAATGCTGCGCAACCCTGGCTCGTGAAAATGATGTCGGAGGCGACAGCAGCCCAGCAACAAGGCA
>CAZPJI010000035.1:0-24363 GCA_964586925.1 uncultured Gammaproteobacteria bacterium | reverse complement strand
CCGGTTTTTCTTTCTGTGCGAGCCAGGGTGGCTTGGGGTAGAGATCAAGTACCCGTTGAGACGTGCCGTGCGCGGTGATGCAACCGCATTGGCTGAACTCAATTAAAGATGGTGGCAGCATCCGGGATCTCAATGGATCTTGTTGATCAAGAGTCTATGACGCTTGGCATGGGTTAAACCTTTGATTTGAGTCTCGTACTTCTGGCTACTCATCGTTTCTTATTCTTTTATGACAAATTTTGTCACTATCTTCGGGATATGTTCCATATTCTGAATACTCTGCTATGTTTTTAGCATGGCTATCGCACCGTTGTCGTTTTTGAGCGCTGGAGCTGTGGTCTGTCCTTGGTTAACTCTGCTGACAGTTAATGCGGAATGAATCAGAACGTACTTTTGTAAGGGGGGTAAATCATGAGTGATTTGGTTGGGGCTTATATCACTGGGCTATTTGATGGAAGCAACTCCTGCGTCAGTAATACCACTGCGGCTGCCATGGCCGCTTCGGTAATGACGGATTATATTTTTTGGTCCATCCATGTCGATTCCGAAGGCGATCTTCATTACAACAATGTGGAACTTGTCTCGAATGGAGCGGTGTCTACAGCAAATGCAGGTTGTCTGAAGGCCGTGGCGGATGCGGGCCGCTCCAGCGGCCGTTTGCAGCGTGCCTGGTTATCCATTGGTGCCGGTGGCACTCAGGATTTTACCAACATCAATAACATCTTGGATCAGGGCGGGCCGAAGGAGGCCAACTTACTTGAGAATTTCAAGGCAATCGTGGGATTTCTGGGCATCTATGGATTCGATTACGACAACGAGGATCAGATCGGCAATGTCGATGTTATAGCGAATCTGACCAGTGTGCTCTATGAGCAAAACAACGGCTATCGCTTTTCGTTCTGCCCTTATGGGAATTCTCAGTACGCCGCATCTTATTGGATTCAGTGTCTGCAGAAGATCTATTCGGATTTGGACACACAGCCGGTTGCCGGTTTCAATCTCCAATGTTATTCCGGTGGTGCAGACAGCGACCCGTCCGGTTGGGTGAAGGTGGTAGAGAAAGCGGGCAGTAGCACCACGGGAATCACGGATGCGAATGCCCTGATCCGGCCCGGGCTTGCCGTAGAAGGCTCTGCCAGTAGTCCGGCTTATGCTCCCAGTCAGGTGACGAGCCAGCTACAGCAGTGGGGGAGTGAAGGAGCCTGGATCTGGAATAGCGCAAATGTTCTAAATAACAACGGCGGCAATCCATCCATTGCCGAATATGCGGAGGCCATATTAAAAGGCACCTGATAGTGTCTATCATGAAGAGGCTATGAGATAAATCAAGAGGGGCAGATCACGGTTTATTGTCTATTTTCCTGTGATTATTGTTCCTGATAGTGAAACCGTGGTCTGCCCCTTGTTACTTGGCTAATTCTGAAGATCCTCTATATTTAGCTCATAGCGAATCGCAACCTCCTGGAATTGCAGCGATTGCCGTATCGCAATCTGTGGCTATCTGATTGATTTCGGTATCAGAATAATAGTCATGTAGTGATTGCCACAGTCGGGATCTCGGCGGAGTTTCTCCAGAAGCCATGTCCTGGCAGCGCAGTCTGAGTATCCAGTCTGTTTTGTATTGAACACCCAGTGTGACGAGGTGTTTCAGGTGATTGAAAGATGCGGTTTCCGGGGATGTCATTCCAGGGCGTGGTGTAGGTGAGTCGATCAACTCCCTTATTTCGGTGTTGTTTAAAAACACTCTATCAATAGGCGCATTGTTATGCCCCAAACGAATCCAACCATTGTAAGGATCGTCGCCATGCGCCAAATTTTGCCCCACTGTAAAGAATTCGGGTCTGCTATGAATTGCGCCGCTAAAATTCGAGCGCCCGTGCCGAACCGGGATATTGACCGCTCTGAGGACGGCAGCGAAGAACCCATCCGTACCCCAACATCCGTCGGTGATGTGTCTTCGTCCTGGTAACGGTTGGATCATTCGGTCGACCAGCGGCAAGCCGCGATACCCGTATATGTATTCAAACTGATCGGCTTGTGTAGCAAACGGACCGCCCTCCGGATCAGTGCGGTAACCAGAGATGTGTTGAAAGTGACCGCGTATCCATTCGGTGAGTCGCTGAATGGTCTCCCAATGGTCGCTGCCGATCAGGTTCTGCGCGGACAGAAATTCGTATGAGAATTCCGGGTTCCAATCGGTAACCGCCCCCATTGTAAAGGCGTCGAACGCATGTCCATGCGAAGAGTAGGACATGAGTTTGCGCGAATCGAAGAGATATTCCAAATATTCTGAGTCAGTGGTATCAAGGCGCCAACTAACATGATGGTTTGCCTCGATCCACAGGCTTTGCGTAACATGAGCGAGATAGATTTTCCATGCGTCGCAATCACTCATGTAGCGATCAGATGTGAGCCGCGGTGGTCCCCACAGTGGCCGCGTGTTTCCAACTTCCCGCGCGTAGATCCATTCGCGCAAATGCAGTTTTCTGGAGATGTCCCAGTGATCGTAAGGCAGACTTCCTGAGGCATCCTGGAAGATCAGAGCTGATCGGATTCCGGAATTCCGCAACAAAGCAAGATATTTTTCAAAACTGAAATAGCTGGCGAAAGAAATTTCTGCGCCATTTGCCGGTGTCAAATAGAATTCAGTGTTTGTTACAGCCTCCCACCATAGGTCGTAACCATTCGCTGCAACTTCGCCACTATCGAGGTCTATGGTATACGTTCTTGGTACATCAATATTGCTTTTCTCCAAGTGGATGTTTCCATTCGTATCATAGACAACCAGCCGGCTTATTTTCAAAGTATCTCCTGCCAACACGAGAAATTTGGCGTAGCGTCCCTGACTTGTTCGGCAGAAAAGCATCTGATCTCTAAGCGCTGTCCGTTCTATCCGGCGTCGTTCGAACGGAGCGGATCGCACCATATCGAAGTCACAGTCGTCAATATCCGGATATTCATAGAACGCAGCACCATTGGTGGGCACAAGATAAGACACGCCTGGCGATACGCCTTCCCACCAGAAGTCACTGCCCAGGTGCGTTTCCCGCGCCTCGTCCAGATCACACGAGAATGAAGCTCGAATCGTGAGATTTGCGGCCGTTTTGACTATACAACCATGGCTGTTATAAACGGTGAGCCTGGAGATCAAAAGATCATCGCCGGCATGTACCTGGAGCTTGGCGAAATTCCCCCGACTCGTGCGGGCCAACAGTATGCGGTCCCGTAGGCGGCCCCGCTCAATCCTCGCAGTCGAAAACGACGCTGTTCGCAGCGCGCCAAATGTTAAAAGGTTGAACTCGATGGTTGGGTCCATTGCTTCCTCCCAATTTGATTTGCTTGTCGTACGAAAAATGACACAGGCAATTACGAAATGACTAAAGGCGTCAAATACGACCCTCACCTGCGTCGGCCTTCCCCAAGGGCTTTGTCGGCTGTCCTTCTCTGTTGCTGCCGTCTCGCGAATTCCAATGGTAGTCTCATAGATTTCCGATGGCAAACGGATGGACGGGGAGCTATTACTAGAATAATGGGAGACAGCATTTGGGTTATCTGGATTCCGGACGGTTTGAGTTCCAGGTCAGGACTTACAATGTCACAAACATGCGATGTAAGATCTGCCACCATAAGGCGCTTATAGAATGAGATATCTAGTCGTGTTTGCGTTTATGTTTACGCTAGGCGTAGCTGGCTGCAATACGGGAAACAGTTCGCAAACCGGTTCCGGTACTGGAAGCACACCATCGAATTGGTACCACCCCGGGCCTTATACGACCTGGCAATGGCAGCTGACGGGGGCCGTGAACGAGTCCTATGCCGTCGAGGTTTACGACATCGATCTGTTCGATTCTCCACAATCCCTTATTGCGGATCTGCAGGCGTCCGGCAAGAAGGTGATCTGCTACTTCTCGGCCGGCACGTACGAGGACTGGCGTCCCGACAAGAATGAGTTCGCGCAGGCGGACATCGGGAATCCAGTCAATGGCTGGCCGGGTGAGAATTGGTTGGACATCCGCTCGTCCAATGTCCGCAAGATCATGCGCGAACGGCTGGATCTTGCCGAGCAGAAAGGTTGCGATGGCGTGGAGCCGGACAATGCGGACGGCTATGCCAACGATACCGGTTTCCCTTTGAGCGCGCAGGATCAACTCGATTACAACCGCTTTATCGCGCATGAAGCCCATGCCCGCAATCTTTCGGTCGGCCTGAAAAACGATCTCGACCAGATTGGAGCATTGGTTTCCGATTTTGATTTCGCTATTAACGAGCAATGTTTCCAATACGTCGAGTGCGATGCCCTGACGCCGTTCATCAAAGCCGGGAAGGCGGTATTCAATGCCGAGTATGCCCAAAAATATTTAGATAATGCCGATGCGCGAAATGCACTGTGTACCGACTCGATCAATCGGCAGTTCAGCACCTTGATTCTGCCCGTGACCCTCGACGATAGCTTCCGATACAGTTGCCTGTAAATCCCGGTGTTGCGAGCAATGAACGTCGATAACATTTTCGGACATCTGCAAGGAGCCGCCGATTTGGAGGTTTTCGAGGAGATCGTTCGATCCGCGCATGTGCGGGTCGAGAGGATTTTGTCGCAAGGGCAATCGTCGCCGGAATCCGGCTGGTATGACCAGGAAGAGAACGAGTGGGTGATAGTGCTGCAAGGCAGTGGCAGGCTCGCTTTCGACGATGGGTCAGAGATTGAGCTGAACGCGGGCGATTACATCAACATACCCGCTCGTAAAAAACATCGTGTATCGTGGACGGCTCCGGAGCGGGTGACCGTTTGGTTGGCGGTGTTCTATTAAGTAACCCGGGGTATCGGTTACTCGTCCTTGTCTTTTTCGGGTGCTGTGATACTGCGCGTGGTGCGGCCGAGCGGATTGGCCGAGAGGTCGTCTTCGCTGTTGCCGATGCGCAAGTCCTGGAATTTTCGGGCTGAGACGAGCACGCGGGACTCCAGCGTACCGACTGATTTGTCGTAGGCGTTCACGGCCTGGTCGAGGCGCTGGCCGACTTCGTTCCAATGCCCGGTCAGATTGCCGATGCGAGCGTAAAGCTCCTTGCCCAGTCTCGCGATTTCCTGGGCGTTTTGAGCTAGGGCTTCCTGGCGCCAGCCGTAGGAGACGGCCTTGAGCAAGGCGATCAGCGTGGTGGGGCTGGCCATGATGACACGCTGGTCGGTGCCGTGTTCGATAAGATTCGGGTCTTGCATCAAAGCAGCCGAGAAAAAGGCTTCGCCCGGGACGAACAGCACAGCGAATTCCGGTGCCGGGTCGAACTGCTCGAAGTAGCGTTTGTTGCCGAGCTTGCCGATGTGGTCGCGCACCTGACGTGCATGCGCGACGAGGTGCTGCTTGCGCTCATCTTCGTCCTTGGCCTCGATGGCTTTCAGGTAGGCTTCAATCGGCGCCTTGGCGTCCACCACGATGTTGCGCCCACCGGGCAGGTGCACGATCAGGTCGGGACGCAGGCGACCGCTCTCGGTGGTCTGGCTGACCTGTTCCTCGAAGTCGCAGTGCTCGGTCATGCCGGCCATCTCGACCACGCGGCGCAATTGCACTTCGCCCCAACGGCCGCGGGTGGCGGGTTGGCGCAGAGCCGTGACGAGCTTTGAGGTCTGGTCGCGCAGGTGGGGGATATGATCGTCGACCAGCGAGCGGACCTGTTCGCTCAATTCCTTGTAGGCTCCTACGCGGGTTTTCTCAAGGTCATTGAGTTTGGTATCGAATTTTTCCAGGCGTTCCCTGATCGGCTGGGTCAGTTGCTCGATCGCCTTCTGGCGGTTGCCGAGGTCGTCCTTGGCACTTTTCTGGAAATTTTCCAGCGAGGTCTTCGCCAGTTTTAGGAATTCCTCGTTGTTGGACTTCAAGGCCTCGGAGGAGAGCGCCTTGAAAGCGTCGGCGAGGTTGACGCGTGCCTGCTCGACAAGTTTGATTTTTTCCTCGGACTGGCTTTTCTGCTGCTCCAACCGTTCCTTCAATTCCGCCTTTTCGGCGCCCAGGCGCGACACTTCCTCACGCTTGGCCTCCAGAGTCTGTTCGCTCTGTTCCAGGCGCGTGCGGAGTTGCTCGGCTTCGGCCTGGGCGACCTTGAGGTCGGAGTATGTGTTTTGCTTGCCGGCGCTATAGCGATTGCGTGCAAATACGAACCACGGTGCGCTGACCAGCACCGCGCCGATCCCGAATCCGATAAACAATGCCAGCCAATCGTTCATATGCGCCGTGTGGGTGTTGTTCGCACCAGTTTATAGTCTTAAGGAAGGATTTGGTTTGAATTGTCGTCTGTCAGCCCCATTTTCTTGGCGCGTTTGTACTCTTTGGTTATTAGGTCTTTTTGTTGCTCTATCTGCTGCCGTTGTACGGGCGTGAGACTCTTCTCGCGAAGTGCCAGCCGCAACTGGATGATTGCGCTTTCGTAATCGGCCTGCAATTCGAAAACATTTGCCATGGCGCTTAGAGAAAGAACCCGGTTACCGGCCTTGTTGGCGGCGTTGGCAAGCAAGTTGTACAGGTCCGGATTGATGACATGGTTGGACGGATCCATGTACGGCCTGAGTATCTGTACCGTCTTACTCGCATCGCCGGCGTTGTATAAGGCCCGCGCGTAAGTCATGGTGACCGGCCGGTTATCCGGAAACAGGTTGTAGTCCTGGGCCAGCGCCTTCATGCCCTCGGTTGTTTCCCCGGCGGCCAGCAGGGATTCGGCCAGGGCGAGTTGGATGGCGATGTTGCTCTGGTGCGCCTTGGCCAGCGGGCGAATCAGATTCAATCCCTTCCGGCCTGAATCCAGGCGGTTGTAGCACAGCACCATGCCGTAGAGATCGGCTTGCCGGTACCAGGGGTTGGGATTGTCGCTGCGGTCGCCTTCGAACCAGTGCAGCGTTTTGACCAGGTTGTCGGACGTTAATACCCGTATGCGTGTGCGCATCAGGGCGTAGTTGGGATTCTCCGGCCGGACATTCGGGTGCAGGTCCTTGGCCCGGATCTCACCCTCTGCGATGCGGGTGATATCGAGCGGGTGGGAGCTTAAAAATTCGGGTATCTGGGTCCCCTGCAGGCTGTAATTCCGCTCCATGTACTTGAAGAAGTCGACCATGCCCATGGGGTTGAAACGGGCACGCGCAAGGATGAGTATGCCAACGCGGTCGGCCTCCATTTCATGCGCACGGGTATAGTTCAAGCTACGTTGCGCGATTCCGCCTTGGGCGCCCATCAAGGCGCCGACAGCGATGCCCGGGTTGATGACGGCGGCGGTAACGCCGCCCAGAAGGATCGCAATGTTGATCAGGTCGTTGTAGCTGGCGTCGGCCAGCTGCCGCGCAATGTGACGTTGGGCGACGTGCGCGGTTTCATGCGCCATCACGCCTGCGAGCTCGTCTTCACTGCGAGTCGCCAGGATCAACCCGTAGTTGACGCCGACGAAAGCGCCGGGCAGGGCAAAGGCGTTGATGTCCGGTGCCATGACGACGAAGTAGTGATATGGCTCATTCGGCCCTTGTGCAACCGATGACAGTCGATGACCCAGGTGGTTGATGTAGCTCTCGACCAGCGGGTCGTTCATCACGCCGCTTTCACCCTGGATGAGGTGATAGACCTGCTGCCCGATGAAGTGGGCTTTCCACAGTGGCAGGGCGGTGCCGCCGGCAATTCCCAATTTCGGGAGACTATAGTCGGTGGCAGCAGGAGATGTGGCGGGGATGGCTGCTGCGGAGGTAACGCTGGTTGCCGCAGATGTCATGTCGGTCAATGCTGCCCGCGGTGCGCTCGCGTAAGCAGCCGTGCAGGCCAACAGGCAGGCGGTGAAGGTGATTACGGCGGTCAGGTATCGCATGTTGCTTTGACCGGTGCCATTAAAGAATTACGCCCCGATTTTAGACATTTTACGCGGCAAATGATGACGCGCCGCGCGCCAGGCCGTATAGACGCGTCCCGGGTCCGAGCGTCGGCGAGCCGGCGGAGTATCTGTAGCGGCCCGCCAGGCGAGCGCCGCGAGGACACCCAGCGGCTGCGGGGCTGCCGCGGCGGCGGGATGGCTGGTGGCCAGCAAGGCCTGAACGGTTCGTGCAATTTCCTTTTGCACCGTGGCATCCAGACCTGCCTGACCCAGCAGGCGCGCGAGACCGATGCCGACGCCCAGATCGGATTGCAGCTCACCGGCGTCGTCCTTGGAGAACAGGGCAGCAAGTGCGGCAGCCAATCGCGCGCCGCCGCGCTCGGCTTTCATGCGGGCGGTGGTCAGGTCGGTGACGGGGCCTTCCAGCAGGATCAGTTCCATCCCAGTGATCATGTCACCCAGAGCCGTCTCGGCTGCGGCGGGCATTGAGCCTGCCAGCGTCCGGGTGACCGGATGCGCTGCATTACCCGCGCTCAGCCGCTCGATCTCATCACGCCACCAGGCGAGTTTAGTGCGTGCGACATGCATGTCGCGGAAGTGAGTCACGGTGGCTTCCAGCTCGGTGTAGAGAGCGGCGATAGCGCGTATGTTCTCGCGTTGCGGACGCGGCGAAAATAGCACGGCGTAGTAAAGGTCGTCGCCCGGATCGGCCAGGCGTTCGCGTGCCCAGTCGTGCATTTGCGAAGTGTCGCCCATCAGGCGCTCTGGGGTACGCCGTGAAGCGAAGCGACGTAACGCCGCAGTGTTGCTACCGAGTCGGCATAGCAGTCCGGCCCCCAGGTTCTGACGACGCCGGCGTCGGGCGCGTAGCCGAACCCGGCAATCGCCACGGGCATCCCGGCGGCCCTGGCGGCCTGAACGTCGATCTCGGCATCACCTATGTAAAGTGTCCGGGCCGGTGTTGCCCCCGCGATTTCGCACGCGTGGAGCAGGGGCAGCGGATCGGGTTTCTTGCGCGGAGTGCTGTCGCCGCCCATCATGCAAATGGGCGCGGGATCGAGCGCCATTGCGGTGACGATCGGCTGCACCAGGGCCTCCGGCTTATTGCTGACTACGCCCCATGGCACGTCAATCCGGCCCAGGTCGCCGAGTAAGTCGTCCAGCCCCTCGAATATCCGGGTATGCTGTGCCGGTACTTCCGAGTAGTGGGCAAACAGGCGCTTGGTGAGGTGGTCGATCTCGTCTTCGCTGGCCTCGCCCTCCGCGTAGCTGGAAACAATCAGGCGCCGCGCGCCCATCGAGACACGGGCACGTACATGTTCGATACTCAGCGGCGGGCGTCCGGCTTCGGCGAGCGCGAGGTTGGTCGCGCGTGCTATGTCGACCGCGGTATCGGCCAGCGTGCCGTCGAGATCGAAGAGAACGAGCTGCAGATTCATGCCTCGACCTTCCGGTACGCGGCGAGATAATTGACCGAGACGTTTTCGGCCAGGTGAGCTTGCTTGCGCCACGGTTCGTAATGCAGTCCTGCGGTTTCGATCAGTTCCAGGCCGGCGGCGCGCGCCCAGCGGTCCAGTTCGCTGGGACGGATAAAGCGCTTGTAGTCATGCGTGCCACGCGGAATCAGATGCGTCAGATATTCGCCGCCCACAATGGCGAACAGCCAGGCACGGGGCGTGCGGTTCAGGGTGGAGAAACAGGCGACGCCACCGGGGCGCAGCATGTGGGCGCAGGCTGCGACGATCGCGGCCGGATCGGGCACGTGCTCGAGCATTTCCATGCAAGTCACTACATCGCAACTTTCGGGGTGTTCGGCGGCGAAGGATTCGGCGGCGATCTTGCGGTATTCGACCTGTACACCGGATTCGATGCCATGCAGACGAGCCACGTCCAGAAGCGGTTGCGCCAGGTCGATTCCGGAGGTGTGGGCGCCGGCTTGCGCCATGGCCTCGCTGAGAATGCCGCCGCCGCAGCCGACGTCGACGACCCGGGCGTCTTTCAGCTCTGCGTGACTGCGAATGAAATCCAGCCGCGCCGGGTTGAGTTGGTGCAGCGTACGGAATTCGCCGTCGACGTCCCACCAACGCGAGGCGAGGGCGGCGAAATGGGCCAGTTCCGCGGCGTCGGCGTTATGTTCCTGCATGGTCCTAGTTCCTAGCTTTCCTGAATACGGCGGCGCCAGTTTTCCAGGCGCGTACGTAAATCGGATTCGTCGAGACCGTCGACGCGGCCTCCGCTGACCCGTTGCTCACCGGCGACCCAGACATCGCTCACCTGCTCCGGGCCGCAGGTATAGACCAACTGCGAGAGCGGATCGTATATGGGCTGCAGGCGCAAGTCCGACAGATCTACGGCCGCAATGTCGGCCCACTTGCCGGGAGTGAGGCTGCCGGTATGTTCGTCGATACCGAGCGCGCGTGCGCCGCCGAGCGTAGCCGCGTGCAAGGCCTGCGGGGCGCTGAGTGCCGTGGGATTGTTGGCCACGGCCTTGGCCAGCAAAGCGGCGCTGCGCATTTCCCCGATCATGTCGAGATCGTTGTTGCTGGCCGCGCCGTCGGTGCCCAGCGCGATGTTTACGCCGGCTTCTTGTAGCCGGTCGACGGGACAGAAACCGCTGGCGAGCTTGAGATTGGATTGCGGACAGTGGATGACGCTGGCTTTCTGGCGTGCCAGGGCATCCAGGTCGGCATCGTCCACCTGGGTCATGTGCACCGCCGAGAAGCCCGGGCCGAGCAGGCCAAATTCGTCCAGGCGCGCGAGCGGCCGGGCGCCATGCTGTTCGAGGCTGTCGCTGACTTCCTGGGCCGTCTCGTGTAGATGGATTTGCAGGGGCAGGCCGATTTCTCCGACATAGCTCGCGATCTTCCGTAGCGTGGCTTCATCCACCGTATACGGCGCATGGGGCGCGAACATGAAAGAGACCAGCGGGTGGGCGCGGTAGCGGTCGTTCAGGGCCAGGCCCTTGTCGAGGTATTCCTGGGCATCGGCGGCGTATTTGCTGGGGAAACCGATCACGATGATGCCGGAGACGATGCGCTGGCCGAGTTCCAGTGCCGCCTCGATGGCCGAACCGGGGAAGAAGTACATGTCGGCGAAGGTGGTGGTGCCGCCCTCGAGCATTTCCGCAGCCGCGGCGAGCGTGCCGTCACGCACGTAGTCGGCGCCGACCCAGCGCGTCTCGGCCGGCCAGATGTGTTTCTGCAGCCAGGTGTCGAGCGGCAGGTCGTCGGCATAGCCGCGCAGCAACGTCATCGCCGCATGGGTGTGGGCATTGACCAGGCCGGGAATCAACAGGTGTGAATCACGTTCGATGATCCGTTCGGCTTCGATGCTGCGTTCGGCCTCGGCCGTCGGCAGCACGGCCGTGACCCGCCCGTCGGCAATTGCGACGGCGTGGTCCGGCAAGAGCTTGGGTGGATCCACCGGCGCGACCCAGCGCGCCTTGATAAGGAGTTCGGCCTGCATGCCGTAAGTATAATTTAGAACCTCTGTTTATCCGGCCCTTGTACTTCATGACGATCGATTCCGATCCGGCCCAGCGTTCGCCCGCCATCCAGTGGGATCGCGAACGTCTGCGTCTACTCGACCAGCGCCTGCTGCCGGCCGAAACGCGCTACATCGAATGTGTGACGGCGAACGAGGTCGCGGACGCAATCCGCAGCATGGCCGTGCGGGGCGCGCCGGCCATCGGCATTGCCGCCGCCTACGGGGTCGCGCTGGCCGTGCGCATGCATGGCCGGCATAGCGATGCGCTGAAGATCGATCTCGAGACATTGGCCAATGCCCGTCCCACGGCGGTCAACCTTGTCTGGGCTCTGAATCGCTTGCGCCCGCTGGTGGACGAGGGCGCGGATTTCGAATTCGTGGCCGCGGCCGCCGAGGCCATTCATGCCGAGGACATTGAAACCAACCGGAGGTTGGCACAGCTTGGCAGCGAACATCTGAAAACCGGCGCGCGTGTCCTGACGCACTGCAATACCGGCCCCCTGGCGACCGGCGGCATAGGCACGGCGCTGGGTGTCATCGTGACGGCCTGGAACGAGGATAGAGTCACGAGCGTGCATTTCACCGAAACGCGGCCCTGGATGCAGGGTGCGCGCCTGACGGCCTGGGAGCTGTCGCAAGCCGGAGTGCCGGCAACCCTGGTGACGGAGTCGGCTGCCGGCGGACTGGCCCTGTCGGGCGCATTTGATTGGCTGATCGTGGGCGCCGACCGTGTGGCGGCCAACGGCGATGTGGTGAACAAGGTCGGTACCGCGCCCCTGGCGGCGCTGACCCATGAAGGCGGCGGGCGGGTCATGGTGGTGGCGCCGTTCTCCACCGTCGATCTTGATCTGGCCAGCGGTGCCGAGGTGCCGATCGAGCAGCGTGCGATCGAGGAGGTCTGGCGTGCGGCTGGTGCCGGTCAATTACCGGACGGCATCGCAATCGACAATCCCGCCTTTGACGTCACGCCAGCCTCACAGGTGGATTTTCTGGTTACGGAACAGGGGGTTATTTCACCGGCCAGAGGGGAGCGCCCGGGCGTCTCGAAAAACGGCGGCATGGTAAAATAAAAAGTCTAATTTTTCGCATAAATCAAAGAGTTGTCCATGGCGGAATTCGCACAAGAACTCACTCACATCACGCTTGAAGAGGAAATGCAGCGGTCCTATCTCGATTATGCCATGAGCGTGATCGTCGGCCGCGCGTTACCCGATGTGCGCGACGGCCTCAAACCGGTGCATCGCCGCGTTCTCTACGCCATGAAACAGCTCGGCAACGAGTGGAACAAGCCGTACAAGAAATCGGCCCGCGTCGTCGGTGACGTGATCGGTAAATACCATCCCCATGGTGACACGGCGGTCTACGACACGATCGTGCGCATGGCCCAGCCCTTCTCCATGCGCCACCTGCTGGTGGACGGGCAGGGCAACTTCGGCTCGGTGGACGGCGATTCTCCCGCCGCCATGCGTTACACCGAGGTGCGCATGGCGCGTCTCGCGCATGAACTGCTGAGCGACATCGACAAGGAAACGGTCGACTTCCAGCCCAACTACGACGGCTCCGAAACCGAGCCGACCGTGCTTCCAACCCGTGTGCCGAACCTGCTGGTCAACGGATCCGCCGGCATTGCGGTGGGTATGGCGACGAATATCCCGCCGCATAACCTGGGCGAGACGATCAACGCGGCGCTGGCGCTGCTGGCCGATCCCGATATCGACCTCGAAGGCCTGATGGAGCATCTGCCGGGGCCGGATTTCCCCACCGCCGCCATCCTGTCTGGCCGCCGCGGCATCCGCGAGGCCTACCGGACCGGGCGTGGGCGCATTTACCTGCGCGCCCGCTCGCACATCGAGGAAAAGACCAAGAGCGGTCGCGAAGCGATCGTCGTCACCGAGCTGCCCTACCAGGTCAACAAGGCGCGGCTGGTCGAGAAGATCGCCGAACTGGTCAAGGAAAAGAAACTCGAAGGCATCGCCGAACTGCGCGACGAGTCCGACAAGGACGGCATGCGCGTGGTGATCGAACTCAAGCGCGATGCCGTGGCCGAAGTGGTGCAGAACAACCTGTACCAGCACACCCAGATGCAGACGGTGTTCGGCATCAACATGGTGGCGCTGTGCGACGGCCAGCCACAGCTGCTTGACCTCAAGTCCATTCTGGAAGCGTTTTTGCGGCACCGCCGCGAGGTCGTTACCCGCCGTACTGTCTACGAACTGGGCCAGGCGCGCAAGCGCGCCCATGTATTGGAAGGCCTGGCGGTGGCGCTCGCCAACCTGGACCCGGTCATCGCCCTGATCCGTGCCGCCAAGACGCCTCAGGAGGCCAAGGAAGGACTGCTGTCGCGCGGTTGGGAACCGGGCGCCGTGGTCGGTCTGCTGGAGCGCAGTGACGCGGACTTGTCGCGGCCCGCGGATGCGCCGAAGGAGTCCGGACTGCACGACGGCCGGTACCATCTGTCGCCGGCACAGGCCCAGGCTATCCTCGAGCTGCGCCTGCATCGCCTCACCGGACTCGAGCAGGACAAGATCGTCGAGGAGTACAAGTCGCTGATCGAGACCATCCGCGACCTGCGCGACATCTTGTCCAACCCGGATCGCTTGCGCCAAGTGATCCGCGAGGAGCTCGAGGCCTTGCGCGATCAATTTGCCAATGAGCGCCGCACCGAGATTTCCGATCAGGCCGTCGATCTCGAGGACGAGGACCTGATTGCCGACGAGGAGGTCGTCGTGACGTTCTCGCACCGCGGCTACGTCAAGTACCAGCTGCCCGACACCTACCAGGCTCAACGCCGCGGCGGGCGCGGCAAGCAGGCCGCGTCGGTCAAGGACGAGGATTTCGTCGAGCAGCTGTTCACCGCGCGCACGCACGACTGGCTGCTGTGCTTTTCCAATACCGGCAAGCTGTACTGGTTGAAGGTCTACAAGCTGCCGCAGGCGAGCCGCGGCTCGCGCGGGCGTCCGATCGTGAACCTGTTGCCGGCGATGGAAGAGAACGAGCGCATCACCGCGATACTGCCGGTGCGTGAATTCAGCGCCGATCATTTCGTGTTCATGGCCACGCGCCAGGGCACCGTGAAGAAGACCTCGCTGGAAGCCTTCTCGCGCCCGCGTTCCAACGGCATCATCGCGCTTGGCCTGCACGAGGACGATGAATTGATGGGCGCTCTGCTGACCGACGGCGAGCAGGACCTGATCATGGTTTCGAGCACCGGACGTGCGATTCGCTTCTCCGAAAACGACGTGCGTCCCATGGGACGGACCGCGGCGGGCGTGCGCGGCAAGCGTCTGGATGACGGTCACACGCTGATCGCTTTGCTGCGGGCTGCCGATGGCGACATTCTCTTTGCCTCCGAGAACGGTTACGGCAAGCGCACGGCGGCCGATGAATTCCCGGTCCAGCACCGTGGCGGCAGCGGCGTAATCGGCATCCGCACCAGTGAACGCAACGGCAATGCCGTGGGCGCGCTTTCGGTCGCGGAAACCGACGACATCATGCTGATCAGTGCGGGTGGTACGCTCGTACGCACCGCAGTAGCCGAAGTCTCTATCCTTGGACGCAACACGCAAGGCGTACGCCTGATTCGCTTGGGCGAGGGTGATCGTCTCGTGGGCGTAGCGCGTCTGGCCGCAGACGAGGACGAGGAAGACGGGGACGAAGCTGAATGATGCAACCGCCGGCTCGCGATAGGCGTTCCGGAACCCGGCAACCCATTTATAACTTCAGCTCGGGACCGGCCTGTCTGCCCGAAGCGGTGATGCGAGAGGCGCACGAGCACTTTTTCGATTTTGCAGGAACCGGACTGTCGGTCCTCGAGACCAGTCATCGCAGTGAAGCGTTCATGGACATGGTTGCACGTACGGAGCGTGACCTGCGCAGCCTGCTTGGCTTGAGTGAAGACTACGTTGTGTTGTTTCTGCAGGGCGGGGCATCACTGCAATTTCTCATGGCGGCACTCAATCTGGCCAGGCCGGGGCAGGCGACCGCCTATGTCGACACCGGTCACTGGTCGCGCAAGGCGATCAAGTTTGCACGTGAAGTGCGGCCGGTAACAGTCCTTGCCAGTGCCGGCGACAACGATTACACCGCTGTGCCCGAACAGTCGCATTGGGCAACCGTGCCTGAGGACGTAGCGTACCTGCATTACACACCCAACGAGACCATCGACGGATTGGAGTTCGATTTCATACCGGAGGTTGAAGAGGTACCGCTGGTTGCAGACCTGTCTTCGACCATCCTCTCGCAGCCTTTGCCTGTCGAGCGCTTCGATCTGATCTATGCGGGGGCACAGAAAAACCTGGGTCCTGCGGGGTTGACTCTGGTAATTCTGCGCCGGGAGTTGCAGGAACGGATCCAGCACGACGTGCCCAGCCAGCTCGACTATCGCGCCCACGTTGCTGCCGATTCTCTGTTCAATACGCCGCCCACGCTGACATGGTGGATGATCGGCCTGCAGCTTGCCTGGGTTCGGGAAGAGGGCGGCCTGGAAGAAATGGCACGTCGTGCCCGCAAGCGCGCCGATATGGTTTATGGCGTGATAGACAACTCCCAGGGTTTTTATTCCAATATTGTCGAGCCACGTTCACGTTCGCGCACCAACATCCCATTCCGTACCTCGAGCGCCGAGCTGGACGCGCGCTTTCTTGCCGAGGCCGAAGCCGCGGGACTCTATCAACTCAAAGGGCACCGCAGCCGCGGTGGGCTGCGTGCCAGCTTGTACAATGCGATGCCCATGGCGGGTGTCGAGGCGTTGGCCGAATTCATGAACGACTTTGCCCGCCGAAATGGCTGAAGCATCGGCAGAAAATGCGAACCAGTGGGCTATACCCGTCGTCCCGGCGCAGGCCGGGACCCAGTAGGGATAAGGAATCCCGACCGTTGCTCGGGATACAGAGTTGCAACTGGATTCCGGCCTGCGCCGGAATGACGTTGTTTTGAAGCTTCTGGCTGAATTTAAATGAATATGGAATTGGTATGACAGATAGCGACTTTGATCCGACTCAGTGGTGCGTGCCGGGTGTGCGCCAGCTCAAGCCTTATGAGCCGGGCAAGCCCATCAGCGAACTGCAGCGCGAGCTGGGTATCGACGACATCATCAAGCTGGCGTCGAACGAGAACCCGCTGGGACCGAGTCCGCGCGCTGTCGAAGCCATGCACGCCGCCCTGGACGACGTGGCCTTGTATCCGGATGGAAACGCGTTTGCGCTCAAGGATGCGCTGAGTAAATTCCATGCTATCGATGCGATGCGCATTACCGTCGGCAACGGATCCGATCATCTGCTCGAATTGATTGCCCGTGCCTTCCTGGGTCCCGGCCGCTCGGTGGTTTTTGCCCGTTATGCGTTTGCCATTTACGCCATCGTGAGCCAGGCCGCGGGAGCCGAACTGCGGGTGGCCGAGGCGTGCTCACCGCGAGATTCCGGGCAACCCTACGGGCATGACGTGGATACGCTGCTCGCCGCCATCGACGGCAGTACGCGCGTCGTGTTCGTGGCCAACCCGAACAACCCCACCGGAACCTACCTCAACCAGGCGGAGCTGGAGCGTCTGCTCGATGGCGTGCCCGCGAATACCGTTGTTGTCATCGACGAAGCCTATTACGACTACGCGGCACCTTATATAGAGGATTATCCCGACACCCGGGCGTTGCTCGAGCGTTATCCGAACCTGGTCCTGCTGCGCACTTTCTCCAAGGCCTATGGGCTCGCGGGTGTGCGCGTGGGCTACGCGCTGTCGACCCCGGCGATGACCGATTGCATCAACCGCGTGCGCCTGGCCTTCAACCCCAACAGCTTGGGGCAGATTGCAGCCGTGGCGGCGCTGGCCGATCGCGAACACGTAAAGCGCACCACCGAGTTGAACCATGAAGAATTGCAGAAGCTGGATGCCGGTGTGCGTGCGCTCGGGCTGGATGTCATTCCCTCGGTGTGCAACTTCATCACTGCCGATGTCGGGCGCCCGGCGCGCGAAGCCTTCCAGGCTCTGTTGCGCGAAGGCGTGATCGTGCGGCCGCTGGACGGCTACGGCCTGGCGACCCACCTGCGCCTTTCCGTCGGTTTACCCGAACACAATCAGCGCTTGCTGGAGGCTTTGCGGCGCGTGCTGGAAAAATGAACACCGCCGCGATCAAGGCACGGCTCCAGGTGGCACCGGGTACACCGTTGTCCGGAACGCTGCAGCTTCCGGGCGACAAATCCATCACGCACCGCGCGTTGATCTGCGCCGCATTGGCCCGCGGGGAATCCGTCATACGTGGCGCTTTGAACGCCGCGGATACCCAGGCTACGGCCAAGGCTTTAAGTGATCTCGGAGCCGGGATCGATTGGCAGGCGGACAATACGATCCGCGTCACGGGAACCGGAGGACTTTTCACCACGTCGGGTATAACGCTCGACCTGGGCAATTCGGGCACGGGACTGCGCCTGTTGACGGGCGCGTTGGCTGGATACGGCGTGGCTGCGACCCTGACCGGGGATGCCTCGCTGCAGCGGCGCCCCATGCAGCGGATCATCGAACCGCTCGAAGCCATGGGCGCCCGTATCGAAAGCCGGGAAGGGCAGGCGCCGCTGATTCTTTGCTCCGAAGCCTCCTTGCATGGACTGCGTTACCGCTTGCCCGTGGGTAGCGCTCAGGTCAAGTCAGCCGTACTGCTGGCCGGGCTCAACGCGGCGGGCGAGACCACGGTCGAGGATCCCTTCCGGACCCGTGATCACACCGAACGGATGCTGCCGCTTTTCGGGGTCCGGGTGGACTGCGAGGACAGAGTCGTGACTGTCCATCCCGGCGAATTGACGGGTGCGGAAGTCGATGTGCCGGGTGATATTTCCTCGGCGGCTTTCCTCATTGCGGCGGCCCTGCTGTCGCCGGACTCGGGCATCGTCCTTGAACATGTGGGGATCAATCCGACGCGCACGGGTTTGATTAACGTGCTTAGACGCATGGGAGCGGATATCGAGCTGCGCAAAGAGCGCCTGGCAGGCGGCGAGCCGATCGCCGATCTATGCGTACAGGGTGGACCGCTTTCCGGCACGCGGGTGACGGCCAGCGAGATCCCTGGCCTGATCGACGAGTTGCCGATGCTGATGGTGCTGGCGGCCGCGGCGTCCGGACCCACCGTGATCGAGGGTGCCGACGAGCTGCGCTACAAGGAAAGCGATCGCATCGCCACCATGCAGGCCGGCCTAGCGGGTTTGGGTGTGGAGTTGCGGGACGAATCGGGCACTTTGCATCTGGAGGGCGGCGGATTGAAGAGCGGAGGACATCTGGATGGTGCTGGGGATCATCGCGTGGCAATGGCCCTGAGCATCGCCGGACTGGCTGCGCCGGAACCGGTGACAGTCGGTGGAGCCGAATGGATAGCGACTTCATTCCCCGATTTCCCGGCGCTGCTGCAGACGGCCGGCGCGGAGGTGTCATACCCATGAGTGTGCCCGTCATGACCCTGGATGGGCCCGGCGGCGCCGGCAAGGGGACGGTGGGCCGTGAAGCGGCCGCACGCCTGGGCTGGCATTACCTCGACAGCGGCGCCTTGTACCGGATCGCGGCGCTGGCTGGTTTACGGCAGGGGATCGACAGTGCGGACGTGGACACATTGGCGGCCCGCATACCCGATCTGGGCATCGAGTTCGAGGGTCAGCGGGTACTGCTGAACGGCGAAGACGTGACCCGCGAATTGCGTACCGAAGCCGTGGGCAAAAGGGCTTCGGCCATTGCACCGGCGCCCGTTATTCGAGCGGCGTTGATCGAGCGTCAGAGGGCTTTTCGCAACCCGCCGGGCCTGGTGGCCGACGGGCGTGACATGGGAACGGTTGTCTTTCCCGATGCAACGGTCAAGGTTTTTCTTGATGCAAGTCTGGAAGAACGGGCCTTGCGTCGCTATAAACAGTTGAAAGAGCAAGGATTTAATGCTAATCTACGCAGTCTGACCGAAGAATTGCAAAAGCGCGATGAGCGCGATGCAAATCGGGAGGTCGCGCCACTCAAACCGGCTGATGACGCGGTGGTTATAGATACCACGGGTCATCCTGTCGAATGGGTGGTGGAGCGGTTGCTCTCGCTGGCTCGGCCGGCGGGTTGAAATCGGGGTTTCATCGGGCGGCAGGACGTCGTCCGTAACAGGCGCAAGCGGATCGCCAGGGATTGGCGAAGGCGCGGCACAGGCACTTTCCGGGCCACCTTAAATGCGGCAAAAAATGCATCGGGGTGGCGGAGATGGATATTAATGGCTGAATCTTTTGCAGAACTCCTTGAAGAGAGTCTGGGTACTTCATGGGTCCAACCCGGCTCGCTGGTCAAGGCCAAGGTAGTTAACATTGGACCAGATTATGTTCTCGTAGACGCCGGACTCAAGTCCGAAAGCGCGATCCCCACCGAACAGTTCAAGCGTGAAGATGGTGAACTCATCGTCGAAGAAGGCGACGAGGTAGAAGTTGCCGTCGAGTCGCTGGAAGACGGTTTCGGCGAAACGCGCCTGTCGCGTGAAAAGGCCCGCAGACTGCGCGCCTGGGAACACCTCAAGTCGGCATTCGAGGCCGAGGAAAGCGTAACCGGTTACATTTCCGGCAAGGTCAAGGGCGGCTTCAGCGTCGACCTCGACGGCATCCGCGCCTTCCTGCCAGGCTCCCTGGTGGATGTGCGCCCGGTGCGCGATCCCAGTTATCTCGAAGGCAAGCCGCTCGAATTCAAGATCATCAAGCTTGACCAGCGTCGCAACAACGTCGTCGCTTCGCGCCGCGCGGTTGTCGAGAAGGAGTTCAGCGCAGAACGCGAGGCCCTGCTCGAGCGCCTGACCGAGGGCGCCGTGCTCAAGGGCATCGTCAAGAATATGACCGATTACGGTGCCTTCGTCGACCTCGGCGGCATCGACGGACTGCTGCACGTTACCGACATGGCGTGGAAGCGTGTCCGTAGCCCGCAGGAAGTCGTCGAAGTGGGGCAGGAGCTTGAAGTCAAGGTGCTCAAGTTCGACCGCGAGCGTCATCGCGTATCGCTGGGCCTCAAGCAGTTGAGCGAAGATCCGTGGGCCGACCTGCCGCGTCGTTACGCGCCGGGTACCCGCGTGTTCGGTCACGTCACCAACATTACCGATTACGGCTGCTTCGTCGAGATCGAGGACGGCGTGGAAGGTCTGGTGCACTCCTCGGAGATGGACTGGGCCAACAAGACCGTCAACCCCTCGCGCTTCGTCCACATCGGACAGGAAGTCGAGGTCATGGTGCTGGCGATCGATCCCGAACGCCGCCGCATTTCGCTCGGTATCAAGCAGTGCACCCCCAACCCGTGGGAAGACTTTGCCGCCAATCACGAGAAGGGCGAGCGCATCGCCGGCGTCATCAAGTCGATCACCGACTTCGGCCTGTTCATCGGGCTGGAAGGTGGCATCGACGGCCTGGTGCACCTGTCCGACTTGTCCTGGGACGACCAGGGCGAGGATATCATTCGCCAGTACAAGAAGGGCGAGGAAGTCGAGGCCGTGTTGCTGGCCGTCGATGCGGAACGCGAACGCATTTCGCTCGGCGTCAAGCAGTTGGCCCGCGATCCTTTCTCCGGCTTCCTGAGCGAGCATCCCAAGGGCAGCACGGTGAAGGGACCGGTGACCGAAGTCACGGCGCGTGGCGCCGAGATCGACCTGGGTCAGGGCGTAAGCGGTTACTTGCGCGCATCGGACATTTCCCGCGATCGCGTGGAAGATGCCCGTCAGGTGCTCAAGGTGGGCGACGAGGTCGAGTCCCGCATTGTTGGGGTCGACCGCAAGTCCCGCCAGGTGACGCTTTCGATCAAGGCCAAGGAAATCAAGGAAGAAGCTGAAGCCGTCGAGGAATATGGCAAGTCCAGTGGTGGTGCGACCACGACGCTGGGCGACATGCTCCGGGACAAGTTGTCGCAAGACAATTGATAGCAACCGCTCCGGTTCGCGTTATTAGGGGTAGCGCGGACCGGAGCGGCTCTGGACGGCTGCCGACAGGCGGCCAATATGTAGGACGCAGGATGTGTCCTTAATTGATAGGGAAATCGTGGCAGGCGAGGGGAAGGAAAAAATGACTCGATCTGAACTCGTGAGCGCACTCGCTACCCGCCAAGGGCACCTGCCCATGACTGACGTGGATTTGGCGGTTCGGTCTCTCCTGGAAACCATGGCGGAAGCTCTGGCATCCGGGCGGCGTATCGAAATCCGGGGTTTCGGCAGCTTTGCTTTGCGTTATCGGCCGCCGCGCCTGGCACGTAACCCCAAATCCGGTGCCGTAGTACCTGTCGCCGAAAAATACGTACCGCATTTCAAGCCCGGCAAAGTCCTGCGTGAACGTGTACTGGAGAGCGCACGGATCGAGGGTGAAAAGCGTACGGCTGTCGGAGGTGGAATCGCTCAAGGCTGAACAAATGCCGGCATACGGTGGTCAGAGTCTTGAGGCATACCGGTAACAGGCGTGATTCAACCGCACGCACTACGGACGAATCCGCATGCAGGGAGTTAGCCATATGCGCCGCCTAATCTTGTTAATTGTAGCCCTGGTCGTCTTCGGCCTCACTTTGGCGCTGGTTCTGGTCAATCTCTCCTATGTCCAGGTTGGCTACCTTTTCGGAACTACACACTTGCCGCTTTCTGTTGTCCTGATTATAGCCCTCGTTTTGGGCGTGGTGATCGGTGCCTTGTGCCTGCTACCGGCAGTCATTCGTGCCCGCACCCGAGCGCGGCGCATGCAAGGCAAGCTTGACGCTCTGGAGAAAGAAGTGCACAACCTGCGGCATGTGCCGTTGCGCGATGCGCATTGAAACCATTTTCCTCGTTATAGCGCTTGCTGTCATCGTAGTGGCTGCGAGCGGTCTCGTCGTGAGCGAGTTGCGCCGCCGGCACGAGCGGCACAAGAAGGGTGCGGCTACCATGCCGCCCGAGTATTTCGAAGCGCTGGCCTTCATGTTGGGTGACCAGACCGACCGGGCGCTGGAAGTCTTTCTCGAATTGGCAGGGCGAGAGACCGACACCATCGAGCTGCACTATGCGCTCGGCAACCTGTTTCGCCGCAAGGGTGAGGTGGAACGCGCCACCCTCATTCACCAGAATCTCATCGCCCGGCCCACGCTCTCGCGCGAGCAGCGCGATCTGGCGCTCAAGGAACTGGGGCAGGACTATCTCAGCGCGGGTCTTTACGACCGTGCCGAAAAGATCTTCGGCGACCTGCTGGACCTGAAGACCTACCAAGTGGAGGCGGCGCGCTGTCTGGTCCAGATTTACGAGCAGCAGCAGGATTGGGAGCAGGCCGCGGCCTTGCGGCGGCGTCTGGAGTGGCTGACCCGCAGCAACCAGCGCAAAGTCATTGCCCACTACTACTGCGAGGTGGCTCTGCGTTCACGAGGGCAGGGCAACGAGGAAGCTGCGCAAAGTGCTTTGAGCGAAGCTCGCCGTAATGATCGCGATTCGGCACGGGTGCGTTTGATGAGTGCGCAGGCGGCCAGTGATAGCGGTGACACGCGCCGTGCCGTCAGGGAATACAAGGAAGTGCTCGCGCAGCAACCAGACCTCGCCGAAATGGTGTTGCCCGCTCTGGCTAAACTGTTCCCGCAAGGGGCGCATGACCCTGAATTCAACTCGATGATCGCCGAGCTTTTGAATAAGCACCGTAACGCCGTATTGCCGGTCGCCGTGGCGGGACTACTGCACGAATCGTTGCGTGGGCCGAGCGTCATGAAGGCCATAGAGCAGGAAATCGAATGGCTGATAGCCCCGATTACCGACCATGAAGCCTGGCCGCTCAAGGGCTCTCACGAAGTGCGTGCGATCCTGATCTGGCTGCTGTCCGACTGGTTATCGCGACGCTTGCTTTATCAGTGCAGCAGCTGCGGTTTCAGCGCACACGAGCTTTATTGGCATTGTCCTGGCTGCCGCAGATGGGACACCATGAGATTGCGGCGGGACGTATTCCCGATACCTAATTCCGAAAATAACGAGACGCCGGACAAAGGCGTGCCACCGACACCGATCACGCAGACGAGGAGATAGAATGCAAGCACAGAAGATTCGTAAGGCCGTATTTCCAGTCGCTGGACTGGGTACACGCTTTCTGCCGGCGACCAAAGCCAGTCCCAAGGAAATGCTGCCGATCGTCGACAAACCCCTGATTCAGTACGCGGCGGAAGAGGCGGTGGCTGCCGGGGCAGAATTCCTGATTTTCGTGACTGGCCGCAACAAGCGAGCCATCGAGGATCACTTCGATCGTGCTCCCGAACTCGAAGACACCTTGATGGAGCGCGAAAAGTACGAGCAGCTCAAGCTCGTGCAGGATATCGTGCCCCCTAATGTGACCTGCATCCATATCCGCCAGCCCGAGGCTCTGGGCCTGGGGCATGCCGTGGCCTGCGCCGAATCGGTCATTGGCGACGAGCCCTTTTTTGTAGTGCTGGCCGACGACCTGATCGACGGGCACGGCCAGTACTGCCTCAGCCAGATGGTTGAGGCCTACCAGCACAACCCGGGCTCGCTGCTGGCGATCCAGCGCGTGCATCCCAGCCGCACGGCCAGCTACGGCATCATCGAAGCTGAAGAGAAGTCCAATTCGCTCTTCCACGTGCATGGCATAGTGGAGAAGCCCGAGCCCGACAAGGCGCCCTCGAACCTGGCCGTCGTGGGCCGCTATATCCTTACGCCCGCCGTGCTGAGGGAATTGCGCAACGTGCAGCGGGGCGCAGGCGGCGAAATTCAGCTCACCGACGCAATCGCGCGGGTGATCGATCAGGAATACGTCTACGGCTACGAATTCAACGGCATTCGCTACGATTGCGGCAGCAAATTGGGCTATCTGAAGGCCACCGTGGCCTTTGCCATGAAGCATCCCGAGCTGGCGGAGCCCTTCGCCCACTGGCTGGATACGGGCCACAAGCCGCCGCAGGCGGGCAACGGCGAGTAAATCCGCCTCCCCGGTGCGCCCAAAGCGTTGACTGAAAGGCCCCGGACCCATAAAATACGCGTTCTGCGTTCCCCGGTAGCTCAGTTGGTAGAGCGACGGACTGTTAATCCGTTGGTCGTTGGTTCGAGTCCGACCCGGGGAGCCA
>CAZPJI010000034.1:0-25178 GCA_964586925.1 uncultured Gammaproteobacteria bacterium | reverse complement strand
ACATTGACACTGAAGCCGTCGGGGTTGGAGCGGGGTACATAGAAGGGACGGCAGCCGCAATGTCTGCAGAAATAGTGCTGGGCGGTGTTCGTGTTGAAAGTATAGAGGGAAAGATCCTTCTTGCCTTGAACCAGTCTGAATGCGCTGGCCGGGACTATGAGATGCAAGTAGCCTGTTCGAGTACACATTGAACAGTTGCACTCATAGGCTTCGATGTGCTCCGAGGCGTCTACCTCAAGCACAATGGCGCCGCAATGGCAGCTACCCCTATGACGCATGCCGCTCATTCCATTGCTGTCTACACATCGTATCCGTGATTTCATCCTCCATGATCAAGCGCCCTCGAAGCGGGCATTCGTACGCGAACCGATAGGCCTGGAGCAAGACGCGCCCGGTATGAGGCGGGGTGCTCTTGAAAGGATTTGTGTTCAGTATCCCAAATCCTGGATCGCGTCCATAACCATACGTGTGCCTGGACAGCAGACATCAGGGGCTTTCGGCGGCATATTCGACGGCCTTTGTGGCATGAATCGACGTCGTGTCGAATAGCAATACATTGGTGTCGGTCTGGTTGACGAGCAAGCCGATTTCCGTGCAACCAAGAATTACGCCCTCCGCGCCACGCGATGCGAGGCCGTCGATGATGCGCAGAAAGTCCGACTTGGACGCCGTTTCCAGTTTTCCCAGGCAAAGCTCCTCATAGATGACACGGTGAACGATTTCGCGATCCGGTTTTTCCGGGATCAAAACATTTAGGTCGTAGTCTTTTTCGAGCCGGCCCCGGTAAAAATCCTCTTCCATCGTAAAGGCCGTGCCCAGCAGGCCTACTCTTTGAATGCCTTCTCGCTTTAGGACCTCGGCCATTGAATCGGCGATATGGAGCAGCGGGATGTGTATGGCCCGCTGCACCTCGGGCGCAAGCTTGTGCATGGTGTTCGTGCAAATCAGTAGAAACTCTGCGCCTCCTGCTTCGATACGCTTTGCGGCATCCACCAGGATTTCCGCCATCGCGTCCCAGTTGCCCGCGTGCTGCAATTTCTCTATGGGATCGAAATCGAGGCTGAACATCACGATCTCGGCCGAATGCAACCCGCCGAACTTGCGTTTGATGCCTTCGTTGATCAGACGGTAATAGCCGACCGTGCTCTCCCAGCTCATGCCGCCGATCAAACCAATGGTTTTCATGTGTCCGATCCTCGGTCCCGCGTCTCCCGGACCCTGGACTCCGAGACTGGCCAGGTATCGAATTGCGGCAAACCGTCGGTGATCTCATGCCACGGCGCTTTAGAACCGACGAATATATGCGCTTCAGGCTTGCCGCCGGGGTCCTGGTCGAGACCGCCGAGGGGGATGCCCACGACCTCGGGCCTGTCGAGATAAAAGCTTGCCAGGTTGGAGCCGCAGACTGAACAGAAGGTCTTGGTGACATTATCCGAGGAGCGGTATGCCTTCAAAAGGTGTTCCCCACTAAGCCACCGGAACTGCGAGCGAGTTATGGAGGCACGGGTTCTGAAGGCGGCTCCGTGCCATCTCCGGCATTTTGAACAATGGCAGTTGAAGATCGGTCCGAGCGATCCGGAGATTTCATAAGTTACTGCCTCGCACAGGCATTTTCCAGTCATCCTATCCATTCAATGGCTTCCTTTTGTGCGCTAATAAGTGTGGGCGGGATTAAGTCAGCAGGCGCATAAGACCCATCAACAATGTAAAGGAAAGAAGGGCGCACGTCATGGCGATTCCGGGCGTTCCGAGGTGTGCCTATTCTTCGTTCCTGCCCAGTTCGCGTCCCAGTTTCAGCACTGCTTCGATCAGTGCTTCAAAATCCTCGCGTCGGCTACGGTGGTTGGTAATCGCAACGCGCAAGGCGAAGCGGCCGTTCAGTTCCGTCGATGAAGGAACCGCGATGCCGCGCTCCTGCAGCTCTACCAGGATTTTTGCATTAAGGTGATTAAGTGAATCCTCGTTCAAACCCCGATCTCGGTAACGGAAGTTGACAATATTCAGCGGTGCAGGCGCCAGCAGTTCCAGTTTGGGTTCCTTGGCCACCAGCTCGATGAGATAGCCCGCCTGGCGGATATTCCGCGCAATCGACTCTGCAAACCGATCCACGCCGTAAGCCTGCAGGTTGAGCCATACTTTGAGTGCCCGAAAATTACGCGACAGTTGCGGGCTGTAATCGGCGAACATGACCGGTCCGGTGGCGATACCGCCTCCGACTTCCGCAAGGTAGTGCGCTTGGTGGGCGAACGTCGCCGTATGGTGTGCCTTGTCGCGGACCAGGGTGCAGGCTACTTCATATGGCAGGTACATCCATTTGTGCAGATCGAATGCCAGTGAATCGGCACGTTCCATGCCCTTAAGCAGGTTGCGGCTTGCAGGATCCAGAACGGCAAGCGCGCCAAAGGCGCCGTCCACATGCAGCCAGAGGTTTTCATCGTGACACAGGTCGGCAAGCTCGTCCAGAGGATCGATGGCCCCGGTGTTTACGGTGCCGGCGTTGGCCACGACGCAGATTGGATGGTAGCCGCGTGATCGGTCCGCCGCGATCCGTTCGCGCAAGTCTCCGGTGTTTATCGTGAAGTTCGCCTTGGCCGGAATCTCACCGAAGGAATCACTGCCCATGCCGAGCAATTCAACGGCACGTACGACCGAGTTATGTGCTTCCGTGGAGCTATAGACCATCATGCGCGGACCGCCCGTAAGCCCTTGCCTGCGCATTTCAAAAGGGGCTTTCGCATTCCGGGCTACTGCGAGGGCGATCTGGTTGGCGACCGAACCGCCGGTGGCAAGGATACCGCTGGCCGTATTCGGGAAACCCATCAATTCCCGCAGCCACTCGATGACCTGAAGCTCCACGAAAGTCGCGCCCTGGTGATGGCCGGCCGCATTGGTATTGAGGGTGGCGGTGAGCATTTCCGCGAGTACAGCCATCGGTGTTCCCGTGCCGATCACCCAGCCCCAGAAGCGTGGATGAATATTGCCCAAGGGGTAGGGCTCAATCAACTTTTGATAATCGGCGTAAGCAGCCTTCTCGCCGCGGCCTTTGCGGGGGACGGGAGTGTTCAGCGCCTCCCTGACAGATTCGGGTACGCGTTGCCAAGGGGGACGTTCGCGCACGGTCCGAAGGGCGTTCATGGCGTCGTCAAGCATGCCATGGGCGAGTTCGCCGAATTGGTCCCAATTGTCGGGATCAAGAGAGGGTCCTGAAAGGCGGTCTGTTTTATGTGTCATTGCTCATGGACCAGCATCACCGGAAGCTCTATTTTAGAGCGGTCACCCCCTTTGTGCCTGGCTCATGGGATTGCCAGTCCTTGCGGATCAGACCATAGATGACGCTGTCCGAGACCTGCTCATTGACGATCCAGCGCTCGCGCAGGAGGCCTTCGCGTACGAAGCCGAGCCGTTCGACGGTTTTTACGGAAGCTTCATTGAGGGGGTCGATGTCGGCCTCGATCCGGTTCAGGTTCAAACGCTCGAAGCCGTAGTGAATGATCGCACGCAGTGCTTCGTTCATATAGCCGTTGCCCCATGTCCATGAAGCCAGACAGTAGCCGATTTCAGCGCGGCGGCAGGACTCGGAAAATTTGAACAGGGTGCATTGGCCGATCAGCCGCGAATCCTCGGCTCTTTCAAGTACGAGGCAGAGATGCTCGCCATTTTGAAAGGCCTTGATGTCACGTTCTATGACTTCGTGAGCCCGCTCAACGGACTCCCAGGGCGGAGAACTCCAGAAGCGCATGACCTTCGGGTCAGAATACATATCGAATATATCCTGTGCGTCGGAACTGCGGAACGGCCTGAGCAGCAAACGGTCGGTCTGAATTGGAATCGCATCAAAAACGGGCATGATTAAAAGCTTATGCACTAATTTATAAGGAATCCGCTCTAATCCTAGCATGCACTTTATGGCGGGTATTTGCAGGGACTGACAATATCAATAGCGGCCTCCGTTGCGTCTGAAGGCAATGACAGGGTCTTATGAAGAGACGCTTTCTATTTTTTCCGCTATGGTGCCTTGTTCGTTCCATAACTGACGTCGAACCAGGCAGCCGGATCTGAGCGTGTTGTGAATTTCGGCGACGCGATCCGTTTCACGTAACAAGCGCGCTATTTCGTTGGGCGAAGCGGGTGAATCTACACGAGCTGCATAAGTGATCGATTCGGCTGGCAGGCCGACTCCGTTGAAATGAGCCCTTGCTGTGACTTCGCAGCCGTTGATGGTGATGCCGAGCCGGTTGGCCTCGCGGTAAAGGTCGTTGCAGAAGTTGGTTGCCAGAGCCAGGGCCAGCAATTCTCCGCCGTTGACATTGCAGCCGCGGCCATTTGCCTTGGCCGGCAGCTCAAGCGACCGGGAGAAGCCGGCGCTTGATACTGAGGTTTCCTGGCCTGCCGCGGTATTTTTCACGGTTGCCGCGATTTCCATGAATGTTTGTCCCCCCGATAGCAGCCAAGTGGCTGCTTCTAATAATGATTTCGGAGCAGATTTTATGATAAGAGGCCTTAATTTGCCAGAGATCGCGGGCTGGAACGCCGGTTCGAGAGTGTCGTCTTTAGAGTGACTTGGCCATGAGAATGCAGTCCATAGAGAACCCTCTCGGTGAATGATATTGCGACTTTTCCAGACGGGTAAATCCGCATGCTTGATAGAAAGGCGCGGCATTCAATGAAGATTCGAGATGGAGCCGTTTTATGTGCTCCTGCTTGGCCAGTGTTTCCAAATGTTGCATGAGACGTTTCCCTGAACCGGTGCCGATGTGTTCGGGATCTACGCACATAGCATCGATTCGTCCGGAATCCAGATCGATGGCACCCGCGCCTATAATTTTTGAATCCAGCACGGCTACGTAATAATTATTTTCGACTTTTCCCGGAAACGATTCCGGCATGTGATCGCCGATCCAGAGCTTGAGCGTTTCCGCGGAATAGTATCCCTGGCATTGACTGGCGATAGCGGCACGGCGAACGGCCCATATCCGGGGTGCATCCTCACGCATTGCTTTTCGGATCGTGGTCGGCATTGAGCTCAAATATCTAAACAGGGCCTTGGCTGTGGACTTTGTGTCCATCGGTAATCACGCGCATTCGCAGGCCGCTACCCGGGATAGTCACTATGACCTGCTTCAGGATCCAATGGCCATCCGAATAGATAGCATAGACATAGGCCTTGCCTTCCTGGCGTGTGCCCGAGAGTGAATAGTGGAGTAGCGCACGACCGCCACGGTCATCAAAATCTATCCGCCCCATTACGAGCCAGTTCGCCTTGATGGGTGGTCCCAGTACGGTTTGCACCTCGTTGTTTTGCCTGATCGCGGCGATGCTTGATTTGTAGGCCCCATTGTCGTGAAAAGGCACCAGGACGGCAGCTGTAAGCGCTCCAAATGCAATGATCAGAAACAGTACGGTTGCAAGCCCGGCCCAACCCCAGAGCCGTTGGGTCTTGTGGAATTGGGCCACGTCGGGCCAATAACGGTTTTTCCAGGCCCATTCATTGCCCTTTGCGCCGAGCACGAAAGGCATGGCCAAGCCGAAGATAGGCACGAATGCCAGAAAGGCGATGTAGGTGCTGTTACCCAGCCCCCATATCCACGTGAGGGAAAAGGCGCCCCAGTTCCAGCGCTTAATCCCGGCGGGCACAACAGCCCCGGGGCCCGTCCCGGATGAGTTGTCTTGAATCTCCGTGTTATCCATTTGATGTCTTGCTGGCCCGCAGATACGTCACGGGCGCCGGCGTTGCAGGCGCCCGTGACGTTGAACGGTTTAGTAGCCGATGACCTCGCCGTCCTTGCGCATTTCGCTGGCGCCCCAGTACACGTGGTTCTTGGCGTCGTACATGATCGCCTCGTAACCACCGAAAGCGCCGGTACCGGGCTTTACCCAATCCACCTTATAGCCGCGTTTCTCGAGCGCGGCTCCGAGGGCCTTGTCGAAGCCCGATTCCAGTTCGACCGTGCCGATACCCGTGGCCGGCAAGCCGGTGGGCGTGGCACTGCCCACGTGCCGCCAGCGGGCGGCGTCACCGGCTTCCTGCACGTTCATGCCGAAGTCGATCATGTTGGTCAGCACCTGCACATGGCCCTGCGGTTGCATGGAGCCGCCCATTACGCCGAAGGCGAGCCAGGGCTTGCCGTCATGCATCACGAAGCCCGGGATGATGGTGTGAAATGGGCGCTTGTGTGCGGCATACACATTGGCGGCTCCGCCGTGCAGCGAATACAGCGCGCCGCGATCCTGGAACATGAAGCCGAGTCCGTCGGCGACCAGTCCCGAGCCCATGCCAGCGTAATTCGATTGGATCATCGACACCATCATGCCGCTGCTGTCCGCAGTTTCGAAGTCCGTGGTGTCGCCGTTGAACAGACGCGGATTGCCGGGGCCGATGTTCGGATTGGCATGATTCAGGTTAATCAGCTTGCGGCGCTGGTCGGCGTACTTGTCCGATAGCAAGCCTTTCATCGGCACGTTGTAGAAACGGGGGTCCGCGTAGTACTTCGACAGGTCTGCAAAGGCCAGCCGCTTGGCCTCGATCTCCGCGGTCAACGTGTCGGCGGTGCCGACGCCCATCTTTTTCAGATTGAAGCCCTTGAGAATGTTGAGCATCTCGAGGGCGGCAAAGCCCTGGCCGTTTGGAGGCAATTCGTAGACGTGATAGCCGCGATAGTCGATCGACTGCGGTTGCACCCACGCGCCGTGAAAGCTGGCGAAATCCGAGTAGCGCAGATCGCCGCCAATGCGCTTGAAGTAGCCCGCCATCGTGTGGGCGATCTTGCCCTTATAGAATGCGTCGCGACCGTCCTTGGCAATCGTGGACAAGGTACGGGCGAGATCGGGGTTCTTGAACACTTCGCCCTGGCGCGGCGTATGGCCATCAATCAGGTAGGTCTTTTTCGCGTTGGCGAATTCCTCGATCAGACCGCGGTTCTTCTGGAAGGCCTTCCAGTTGCCTTTCCAGTATTTGGCGACGATTTCCGTCACCGGAAACCCGACCTTGGCGTAATGAATCGCCGGAGCCAGGTCTTCACTGATCGGCAATTTTCCGAAGCGCTTGTGCAAGGCGAACCAGGCATCGACCACGCCGGGCACCGTAACCGGAAGCGAACCGAACAACGGAATCACACCGGGGTTCTTCATACCTGCCTTTTTGTAAGCCGCTGCAACCTCGGCCCGCATTTTCTTCAGGTCGCGGTCTTTCGGCGACCAGCCGGAGCCGTTGTATCCATACAGCTTGTGCGTCTTGGGATCGTAGACGATAGCGAAAGCATCTCCGCCGATGCCGTTAAGGACCGGCTGCATCAATCCAAGTACAGCATTTGCCGCGATTGCCGCATCTACCGCACTGCCCCCTTTCTTGAGGATCTCTATGGCGGCAAGCGAGGCCAACGGTTGTTCGGTGGCTGCCATGCCGTGCTGTGCGAGTACGGGAGAGCGGGTGGCCCAGGGTGCCCCGGCATAACGGTCGCCACGGCTGATGCCGGCATTGGCAATGGGCATGCCGATCAGGCTGGCAGATAGCAGTGCCAGCGAGCATGCAGAAATTAATTTGAATACTCCGTTGTGCACAATCTTCGTGTGAAAACGTAACAGCTGATTCATGTAATTCACCCTGCTTCAGGCAGTTGGGAGACCCGGCAATACTAGCACCGTCCCGGCCATGTTGCTTTCCAATTGACAACTTCCTATGCAAAGCGGCTATAAGACGAGGCCGCAGTGGCATAAGGCAGATAGGCCTATACTTGTTAAAGAGCGAGACATGCCTTGAGAGTTGTGCGCAAAAGCAGTAGGTCGATCAAGTGATATTGTCGACTTGATGAACACAAAAGATCTATCTTCTGGAGTATAAGCAACCGTGCATAAACCGATTGGCGAGCCGTTGAATTTACCCGGTTTCAAGATCCTGCCGCGATCGGCGCGCTACCGGCTCCGTAATTGGGTAATCAATGTGTTGAGCCGTGACGCGCCGGCTCCCGACTATGATTTTCCGAAGGGCGATCCGGGTTTGTTTGGTCCGGAGAGCGTCACCTGGAAAATTCATGCGGACTTCCCGAGCATGATGGCCGGTGGCCTCGCTGCGCTTACGCTGCAGAGCCTGCATCCGCTGGCGCTGGCCGGCGTATGGGACCATTCGAATTTTCGCGACGAAATGCTTGCACGCTTGCGCGGCACCATTGCCTTTGTGGCCCGTACGACCTATGCGCCGAGGGTAGCGGCCGAGCAGGCTATTGCGCGGGTACGCGCCATTCATCAGCAGGTGCATGGCACCGCTGCAGATGGTCGGCCTTACAGTGCTGAAGACCCGCGGCTTCTTACCTGGGTGCACTGCGCGGAGGCGTGGAGCTTCCTCGAGGGCTATAAAACCTATTGCTTGCCGAATGTTCATCGTGACATGCAGGACCGTTACTTGAATGAAACTGCCCGTGTGGCAGAGGCATTGGGTGCGCGTAATGTCCCGAGGTCGCTTGCGGAGATGGAGGCTTATTTTCAGTCTGTTCGCCCTGAGCTGGTGCATGACGAGCGTACCCGCGAGGTGCTCGGGGCGCTTGAAGCCATTCGGCTGCCGATTCCCATGGCGAAGGTAGGACGCAGGTTGTTTCTCGGCGCTGGGGTAGCATTGCTGCCGGGCTGGGCAATGGATCTGATGGACAAGTCGCGGTTAGAAAGACTGCGTAACCATGCCGCCGCACGATCGCTGAAGCTGATAGCCCCGAGTATCCGGGATGCGATGGCGGAGGGTGGTTTGGCCTGGCGGGCTTGTGCCCGCACAGGCGCTGACTACGCTGATCTGTTCCGTTGGTAGAGGGGACGATTGTCGAGATTCCGGGCGGGCGCTGCCATATGGCGGCAGGATTCGTCACCGCTGCATTACAGCCGGGATGATGTATTCGGGTACCAGCCGGGTCATGAATGGATACCATGTCCGGTAGTCGCCGTAGTTTCCGGCGGTAAATCCCACGACCATGTCGAGTTTGGGGATGATCAAAACGAACTGCCCTCCGTTGCCGCCGGCTTCAAACAAGCGGTAGGATTTGCCGTGCGATTTCACATCGATCACGTGCCAGGCGAATCCGTAGCCGTGATCCGGGCCGAAGTGCGAGTAGATTGTCAACGATTTCCTGACCCAGGTGCCGGGCACGACACGGTGGCCGTTCCATAAGCCACCATCAAGATAGAGTTGGCCTAGTTTTAGCTGATCACGCGGCCGCATTCTGATGCCACCACCCATGTAGGCCCCGCCGGTCGGCATGAGGTTGATGTGGTAATCACGGATGTCGAGAGGCCGGGCCAGGTAACGATAGAAAAATTCAGGAAGAGGTGTCCTTGTCGCATTGCGAACGATCCCGCCCAGAAGATTGATGCCCGCAGTGCAGTAAACGGCCTGTTTGCCACCGGGTGAGCGTGCCATGGGGAGATCGAGCGTGTACCGGTACCAGTCCGGCTGCTCGTGCTGGAGTTGCATGGTTTCCTCGTTGCCCGGCGAGCCGCTGCGGTCATCATCGCAGGCCAGTCCGGAGGTCATCGTCAGCAAGTCCTTCACTGTTATTCCCCGCTTGCGTGCACTCAAGTGTTGCAGGTGCTTGTATTGCGGGAAGAGCGAGTAAACCGGGGTGTCCAGCTTGAAATTGGCACCATGCGCCAAGGCCAGGCCGACCAGAACGCCGGTCAAGGTCTTGCTCGCGGAGCGCATATCGTGGGTTTGCTCGCGGTCATGGCCGTAAAAGTATTTTTCCAGTACCAGTTTGCCGTGGCGCGCGATCAGCAAACTGTGTATATAGGGGGTATGGAAGCCATGATAATGGGTGGTGAGTATACGCTCGACCAGCTCCGCGAGCGGCTTTTCGTTCAGTCCGACCGCGTCCAGGTCAGCGGTCGACCAGCCATCGTCCTCGCGTACGGGAATCCGGTAGGTATAGCTTGAAGTGGCAGGCGTTTCGGGGTAGAAGGCGACAGCCGAATCCCGGTTGCGCCGCGTGAGACGCAGGGGCTCGTCGAGCTGGCGTACGTGCAGGACCAGGACCTTCTGGTCGGGTTGATATTCCGCCGATAGGGTGTCTGATTTGTTTCGCATGCTCGTCAGGGTGACATCGTTGCCCTTGATGCCTATCGCATAGGGATCGTCGCGGCCGAAATTGAACCCGGGGTTGCGGAATGAGCCCAATAATTGACCGTTACCTTTTGCCGCTGTAACGTTCAGATACAGCGTCAAGTGCTCCCTCTCGGGATCGACGATTCCCTGCCACACGTTGCGTTCGATTTGGCGAAGCACGATCGGGGTGGCATACGCCGTGTTGTATACACGACCGCGTGGCTGAATCCATTGGCCGATGATCTCGCCGGCAGTTTTGTCGAGCGTTCCCCGAAAAGTACCCCGGTCATCGGGGAGGCTAAAATCGATATGGCCGCCCTTATGGCGCACCCTGAGCGAATAGCCGCCGATGGTTGCGTGCCAGTGCAGGGAGCGGCCGTCGATGACGAGCGTGCCATGGATGGGCGACCCGAAGGACTGTTCGGTACCCCAGAGCCCAGTCGGGGAAAAGGGCGCGGCGAGGGCCGCGGCACTCAGCATGCACAAAGGCGCGAGGAGAGCGATTGGAAGTATCCGGGTCGTCATTGAAAGCTCCAGTTCCAGGCGTCCGTATTCAGCGATGGCGTTTATTCAGCCAGGATTGCAAGGGATTGACGGACGATTGCATGTTCCGTCGCAGGATCTCGCATGCCTTGTCAAGATTCTTCTGTTCCAGGGCGGCGAGGATGGTGTCGTGTTCTTCGAAGGCGATCTTCACGTGCGCGGTCTCACGAAAATACGCCAGCTCATAGCGTTGGGTGAGCATGATGAACCGCTCGATGGTTTGCAGCAGGATCCGATTGGGACATTGGTCAATCAGCGTTCGGTGCCAAGTGTTGTCGAGCTCTACGGCCTGTGAAGCGCGTTCTGCACGCCTGATCCGGTTGTTCAGCGCTCTCAGTGCCGTCAGTTGCCGCGAGGACGGTAGGCCGCCGAGGGCAAGGGCTTGTGGGTCCAGCAGGGCCCGCATGGCATAGAGGTCGGCCAGCTCCTCCGGCTTGAGTGCGGAGACGAAAAATCCTCGCCGTGGCTTTATGGTGACCAGATGCTCTGGCACCAAGCCGACCAGCGCTTCCCGCAAAGGGGTCCGGCTGACACCGAGCTCGCGGGCGAGATGCACCTCGTTGATCCGGACATCGTCGGCGAGTTTGCCGGATACGATCAGGCGGCGCATTTCCGCGCTCAAATCCTGTCCCAGGTTGGGCCGTTCGGCGGCGAAAGCAGAAGTGTTTTTTTGCATACTGTATACAATAATTATTATCCGGATACCTGTCAACCCTTCTGGAGATGCCCACAGGAATCTGCTTCCGGCGGAATTGCCAGAGGGAGCAAGCGGAAAGCGGCATTTTATGGGGCCTTGAAAGCCTGGTTTGAACGGTTTCGGACCATCTTATGTGCGCATTCTGGCAAGTTCTTCGTGTAGCCGTTTGCTTAGCTCGTCATAGGCGAGGACGAGTTCCTCGATAGCGGGTCCGAGTTTCTTCATGGTGCCATCCCGGGCGAGGCCTTCCACGCGTTTGGCGGAAAGGGAGGTCGCGGTATCGCCGACATATCGGCTAGTACTGCTCAAAGTGTGGGCGTCACGTGCAATCTGGAGCCGGTCCGGTTCACCAGTTAACGCCAGGCGGATAGCAGATATCCGCAGGTCTGATTCCCGCAGAAATATCTCGATCAACTCCGGGTCGAGGGGCTTCTGGTTGGTTTGCTTTTCGGGCCACCCGCTATTCGGGATGTGTGACGTTGTTTCGAGGTCCAGCCATTCTTCCAACACCAAGCGGAGTTCGTGGATATCTATGGGCTTGGTCAGGATGACGTTTGCGTCCAGTTCGCGGCATTGCTTGTGTTCGGCGTCTGTGGCACCGGCTGTCGTAATTACGACGGGAAGCGTCTCCTTGGGGCCTACCTCAGCGCGCAGGCGCCGGAGCACTTGCGTTCCATTCATATCTGGTAGCTGGAGATCCAGAAGAATGACGCCGTAATGTGTGTTCTCCGCTGCTTGTAGTGCTTCCTCGCCACTCAAGGCGATGTCTGCTGCAAGCCCTAACTGGGCCAGTTGACGGAGACTGACGGTTCGTCCTATCTCGCTATCCTCGACCAGGAGCACGCGTTTTCGTCTTTCGTCGGCGAGCTCCATGGATTCTGTCAGGCTATGTCGGGTGACTACGCCGGTACGGCGACGCTCCTCTACACTCAGTTCGCGCAAAGCTAGAATTTGCTGGAATAGTGGCTTGAGATCGTCAGGGGATATGGGGCGTGTCAAATAGGCTGCGAAGCCTTCCCGAGCCATGCGTTCTACATCCCCGCGGGCGCCCGCGCTGGTAATTATGGCTATCAGTGTGCCTGTGGTTTCGGCATCTGGGAGCAGGCGCATGCCCAGTTCCTCGCCGCTTATATTGCTTAAGAACATGTCGAGCATGACGATGTCGAACGGGCGTTTTTCTTGTGCGGCCGAACGAACCGCTGCAATGGCCTCGTCGCTGTTGCTGGCGGTTTCTACCTGCATGCCCAAAGTGCGAAGCTGCACACTAAGCGCTTGCAGAGTGAGTTCATTGGAGTCCGCAATCAGAATACGCCGGTCTTCAAGCGACGTACGCTGTGCCACTGATTTTGTCTGCGGCTGCATGGCCCTTTGCAATTGCAGAGTGCACCAGAATTTACTACCCTTGCCGACCGTACTGTCTACACCGATGCTGCCGTGCATGGCCTCTACCAGTTCATGGGTAATCGCCAGTCCGAGGCCGGTTCCGCCGCGATGCACGGCCGTCGCACCTAGCTGGCGGTAAGGTTTGAACAGGTCCTGTTGCTCTGCTTCCGGGATGCCGATGCCGGTATCGGTTACCTCTATGCGCAGTCTTAGTGTGGGCGCGCCGGGCGTACCGCTTTGGCTCAGAACGAACCCGACCCCGCCTTCGTTCGTGTACTTGATGGCATTGCCGACCAGGTTGATGATGATTTGGCGCAGACGCCCTGGGTCGCCTATCACCCGCGAGGGGATCCCCGGGGCCACTTGGCTGATCAACTTCAGACCCTTGTGGTGCGCCTGTGCGTGAAGCAAGGCCATGGCCCCACGCAAGCATTCGCGAAGATCGAATTCGATCTCCTCGAGTTCCATGCGCCCTGCTTCGATCTTGGCAATGTCAAGAATATCGTTGATTAACGTAAGCAGATTCTGGGCCGACTCGCGCACAGTCTGGGCGTACCAGCGTGCCTCCTCGGGCGAGGCGGGTTCGATCAGCATATCCGCCATGCCTACGATGGCATTGAGAGGCGTACGCAGCTCATGGCTGATGCGGGCGAAAAAGTCTGTTTTTGCCTGATTGGTAAGTTCTGCTTGCTCAAGGGCTTCCTGGAAAACACGAGTCCGCGCACTGATGATGTCATCTGCTTCGCGTGCCATGCGTGAACTGGCATACTGGCCCCACAGGGCAAATATGAACGGCATCGCATCCATACACCATAAGGCAATGTTATTGAGTTGAGCACCGGCAATTGTGGACACAGTCACCGAGCCCTCGCTGAGCCAGGCGACCAGCAGGGTAGCGACGATTAGCGCCCCTGAGGCAATGAAGACCCCATAGACGGCGTATTGTGACGCAGCTTCGTTGAGGACGGCGGCGTGAGCGCGTGAAGCAGAAAGACCGCCTGCGGAATCGGTCATTGGCGCGCCCTCATAAGTTGAAGACTAGAGCATAGATTCGTAAGCGCCCGAGATCAAGTGTCTGGTGGATTATGACCTTTTCGCCAACTCCGTGAAAGCGGTGGTTTTGTGGCACGCAATTTATGGCGCGGTGCCCTTGTTTGTGGCTTTCACACGCCGAAGCGCAGTCGGAGGATGGCATTGACGCCTGCTTTTCTACTCTGTTTTAGCGCCAGCGCATTGGGTAATGCGGTCAAGTCAAAAGATGCGCTATTAATTCGATTTCCTTCCAGAAAGTAATGATGATGAGAACGATTTCTGTCGGAATAAGGGTTTTTATCAGGGGCTCGGCTGCAGATCCGAGAAGGTCGAATTTCTCTTCGTATTTGCTGTAAATTTCGTCATACAAGGTGCTTATGACGTCGTAAGTAAAGTCAACCACGTCCACATCGGCACCGGCGGGTTCGCTTGCGGAAAGCGCGCGCAGGAAACCATAGAACGTCATCAGCAGGAATAACAGATAAAACGCATTGATGATTGGGAAAATCATCGAATAGAGTATGTTGCTGCTGTGCAGGTTCGTGTGATACGCGGTCTAGGACCCTATCAGAAAAATTATGGTTCTAAACATGCTGCATATCTTTGTAGGCTACGCAATAAGCATGATGCACTCCGTGCTATTTGCTCTGCCCGGAGGGCGCCTTGCCCTTGGTTTCCGCCTTCAGGTAGGCAGGATTGATCGTCGAATGCGCTTTCGCGACGGGCAGCAGGGTCGGATAGAACTGCACAAACGTGGTGTCCACCGCACCATGCGCCTTGTGGCAGGAATAACAACTGGCCGTCATGGGGATCATCGTGGCCGCTTTGGCTGATGGGTTGCCGCTGAAAGCGTAAAAGCCCCAGCCGCTCTTGAATCGTTTGATGTCCTTCACATGCACCAGGACCGACATGACCGGACCCTTCTGGAAATAGCCGTGATGATTGATCGACCCCTTGGTGGCCGAGCCGCGGAATTCTTTTACGAGCACAGTGTGGTTCGGCCAGGTGCCGGTCTTTAGAAATGTGCGATAAGCGGCGGGGGCGGCAAAAACATTCGAGAAAGGCGGGTGATCGGAATCGCTGCCGTTTTCGTTGTAGCTCATGCCCAGGTCCGAAGTAAGAAAAACCCAGTGGTAATAGTCTTTGGGCGGCAGCAGGCGGCCATTTGCCGTAAAGACAGGTGCTCCGACAGTGTTTGCCGGCCCTGCCGCAATTGCCGGGGTAGATGTTGCCCCGATCATTGCGAGAGTTGCCGCGACGAGCAATAGCGTGAATCTGGTCACTGTTGATTCCCCATTTTGGGTGAGCTTATCTATGCCGGCAATTCGCCATGGCTGCCGGGACTATATCAAATACCGCTTTGACCGCATGCTTGCCGAGCCCTTCTGCTTTTGGGTTATTGGGAAATCTGGTATACATGGTGGGACAGTATCCGATAAACCGAAGTACAAGCGGGGATAGGCTGATGCGTGTTGCAAGCATGGGTCATGCGGTTTTCGCGGCAACCCTGATCGGCGTGGGGATCATGGGTTTTGTGGAGGGCGATTTCGCCCCGATATGGCATGCGCTGCCCAAGGGCCTGCCTGCACGCGACGCGCTGGCCTATCTCTGCGCCTTCGTTTCCCTCGCCTGCGGGGCAGGCCTGTTCTGGAAGCGCTCGGCCGCCATCGCCGCACGTGTTTGGCTTGTCTATCTGGTGCTTTGGTTACTGGTGTTCAGATTGCGCGACATCTTCGCCGCGCCGGCTGTGCTGGGTGCCTGGTATGGCAGCGTCGAGACCGCGGAGTTCATTGCGGGCGCCTGGGTGCTGTATGCCGGGATCGCCACTGAACGCGATAAACGACGGCTTGGCTTTGCAACGGGTGACCAAGGTCTATGCATCGCAAGAGTGCTGTTCGGCCTGACCCTGGTGTTCTTTGGAACAAGCCATTTCGTCTATGTCAATCTGACCACGCCACTGGTGCCGGGCTGGCTGCCGGCGCCCCTGTTCTGGGCGTATTTCTTTGGCTGTACCTATGTTGCCGCGGGCCTGGCGGTGCTTATCGGCGTGTATGCGCGGCTGGCAGCCGCACTCACCGTAGTGCAGATGGGTATTTTCACGTTACTGGTGTGGGTACCCAGGGTCGCGTCCGGCCACATAAGCGCCCGCCACTGGGCGGAGTTCGTCGTCTCCTGGACGTTAATGGCCACTGCCTGGGTGGTTGCGGACTCCTACCGCGGCGCAAACTGGTTCGCGCTGCGAAGCCCCAGGATCAGAACGAGAGGAAATGACATGGTTGGCCACGGGTAACCGATAAGCCAGGGTTTCTATCCTATTCCGGCCTGGCGTCGGCCCCGTGCTCGGAAAGCTGTGCGCCGAACCATCGATGTATGGCCGTCAGCAAATGCAGGTTATGAGTTGTGAATATGATCTGCGCCCCTTCAGGCAGTTCCCTATACGTGATCTTGATGCGTGCTGCATTCGCCTCGAGTTCCTTGAGCCCCGGCATGTCTTTGCCGTGCAGTCTGGCAGGATCGGAATAATCACCGCGCTGGAATTTTCCCGCCTCAAGTCTTAGATGCTGTCTGATAAGCGCGATCTGTCCGGTTTCGTGGGGGTCTCGTGCCAACACCTTTTCGATGCCGCCCGTCTCCGTCATCTTGAAGATGTGGATGGTTTTTGACATGTCAAAGGGCATCACCGTGTGAGACATTTGATGAACGCGTGCCTGTGGGGTTTGCGCTATCACAATGGGGCAGCTGAAGAGCGGGAACAGTGCGCTCAGGGCCAGTACATTTCGGTAGGTTCGTAACGTGACTTTCATGATCTTTCCCTGGTTGATGTAATGGATTTGGATCCGGCTCTTAGACTTCAATCCTTTATCTATCAGACGCCGGGAGGCAGCTTGGAGAGCATCATATTCCGGCGGTCCAGCTTGCGGCCGTCCGCGATGAAGGTGCCGTCACCGACCGCATGCAGGGTGCGTTTTTCCTTGCGGACGTCGTCGAACCAGGCCGAGAGGCCTTCCAGGACGACAATGCCGTGCTTTTCAATGACATCCGCGACCTTGCATTCGATGTTTGCCAGGCACTCCTCGATCAGAGGCGCCTTGACGTGCTTTCCTTTGACCGGGTTCAGCTTGAACTTCTCGAATTTATCGGTATCGGCACCGGAGCAGGTGCCGATACCGATAACTTTGTCGATCAGGTCAACAGTCGGGATCGCGAGCACGCATTCGCGCGATTCCTGCAATGCTTTATACGAGTGGTTCCACGGGCCGGTGGTTATGGCAAACACCGGCGTGAAATCCATCACCATGGTCCATGAAATCGTCATGATGTTGTTCTTGTGCCCATCGCGTGTCGTCACCAGGACGACCGGGCCGGGCTCGATCAGAGTGAACGCCTTGCTGAGTCTCATTGTGTCCATGGTTTCCGCGCCTCGTCGTGTTGTCGAATGCCGGAAGGTGTCTGTAAGACCTTATAGGATGATGCAGCAGTTTGGGCAAAGGTTTTGACAAGTTCGGGGGAAATTAAGGTTAATTCCCGATAGCTGGTCAGTGACGATGATGGCTGGAGCCATAATCCGTGGCATGTCTGCGCTCATTGCCCGCTCCGGGCAGAAGTGGGGAGGCAAGGCGAATATTGACTTCGTGTGCCTGCGTGGATGTCGGTAGGCGTCCATACCCTTTTTCGCCGGTCTATCCTGTCATCTAAGTCTTCGGCGCCATAGCTCGCGACCTCCTCTTCGGTGGAGAGCGTGGTCAGCCTCAGGTTGAGGGTCGACCAGGTTCCGGTGCCATCGGCAAGGATTGCGCCGAGGTAGGCACCGCATGTGGTGCAGATGTAGAAGTCCGCGGTGCGAAGAGCGAAGCGGTATTTATACAGGCGCTGCTCATCCAGAATGCGGATTATGGCCTCACCGTCAGGGTCGGACCAGTTTCTGGCCGCATGTATGCGGCAAAAGCTGCAATCGCAGGCGCGCGCCCGGATGTCCTCCGGCGGTATGCGCGTATGAATCACGAACGACAGGTTGCCGCAATGGCAGCTCCCGTGAATTTCGTAAGGGTCGCCGTTCATCCCGACAGTATCATCTGAGTGCGAAGCGGAAAGCAAACTTGATTGCTTCCGACGCATTCCGTTCTATGTTTTTCCCGTGACTGAGAATGATTCGCTCGGGCCGCCAGGAGAGCATCTCCTGTGCCGCCTTGCGAATCTCTTTTTTGTTGAACAGGAATGTGGTACGCAAGTCCAGGGGTATCTGCCCATGGGGTGCATACGCGCGCGCTAGCCAGACCAGGGCGCGAGCCGGTTGCCCCATTTTGTCGAGCTCGAAGTTCTGGATGGTGTCCGTAACGATAAGTGTTTTCGACGCCTCATGAAAAAAGACGAATTCATCGAGCAGTTTTCCGGGAACGACGGTCTGTTTCAAATCCGCACTCCAGGCCGCGGGAATTTCACCGGCGTCGAGCTCGTGGTCGAATTGCACTTCGATATGCTGGGATTTGGCGCGCTTAAGAACGCCGGGCGAGGCCCACGCGATAGCTTCGGGGAAGTGTTCCTTCCAGGCCGCGATGTTCGCGTAGTGAAGTAGATTCGGCGATACCAGATGCGCCACCCGCCCCATCCGGGAAAGCGTTTCGGCGATTTCCGGCGTGTAGTCGGTTGGCGAATGGAGCCAGAGGTCGCCATTTTTAAGCTTGACCACCGTCATACGCGTAGGGAAAGGAAAGTGCAGAAACGGCAGACCGGGATAGCTCATGTAGACCAGCGACCCATCGACGATACCGATTCCTTCGTCCCAGGGCTTGTAGACGTTGATCGGCTCATAGAGCGCAATGTGGTCGTTGGCTTTCATGGCGAGGCCGGGAAAGAGTCGAATACAAAACTATATTCGCATATCTGGACACGCCGCCCGGGTTGGTTTGCTTGAGGAGTGTTGTCGGAAAAGAAATCTCGTGCTTTCGCGAACGGTGTTCAGTCAAGCCCAGGACTGGAGTTCGATGATATTGCCTTCGGGGTCGCGCACATAGCACCAAGTGACGCTCTTGCCTGGTGCGGGGTTCAGGGTTACCACCTCGCCTACCGGAGCGCCTCCATGTGAAAGCACTTCATCGCGGGCTTCCCGGACGTCATCCACGGCAAAGGCGATGTGACCGAATCCGGGACGGTTGACCGCCTTTACACCTTCCTCGGCAAGCTCCGAATACTGAAAGATTTCCAGCGTCGGGCCGATCGGACCGTAACCCGGCAGGCACAAGTGAGCCCCCTTGAGGTTGGCGCCAGGGATGTTGGTGCCCTTTTCGAGATCAGTGCCGGAGTAGTCACGCTCTGGCGGTATAGGAATGCAGCCTAAAATTTCCTGGTAGAACTGCGCGAGCGATCGCCAGTCGCGTGCAACGAGGTTCGTATGGACGTATCGGGCGTTGGCGATCATGGTTAGGACTTAATCCTTAATTTCATTGGTATATACACTACGCCACTTCTTTCTACCGGTTCCGATTGAACGATAAATCCCAGCTTTTCGTACACGGGCAGTGCGTATTTCGATGAATTGACAGTGAATACGCCCGGATTTCCTTTGGACAAACAGGATTCCCTGGCAACGCGCCATAATTGTCCGGCTATCCCGCGTTTCTGAAATTTCTCGTCGACGAACAGGTGATACAAGTGACTGTTGTCCCTGACGCCGACAACGCCGACCGGTCGGCCGCCAATCTCGGCAACATGATATTCATAACCGGACCGAATGTATTTCTCGATGGCGCCCGGTTTCATTGAGTTGAGTAATTCCCGCGCTCCGGTCTGCGTGAACTCGTGAGCGATATATTTCTCGGAAAGACCGGAGATCAGTTTGCTGATAGGTTCTGAATCGGCGAGAGTCGCTGGTCGTATGTTCATGCCCTTCAGGCCGTATTTTTCCCCGCGATTAATACGAACTCCATGGAGACGGATCTTGTGCCGTCGTATCCCCAGGCTTCGCCTGCCTTTTGGAAGCTCGTCTCAAAGAACTCTTCGCCGTTTGCGTCCATGCAGCGTCGTGTCGCGGACCAACTATGCAGATAAGCGAAAAACTGCTCGACTGTCCATTCCATGGTCAATTCGATGTCAGGGACTTCGAGTAATTCGAGCGGGAACGGTACATCCCTGTAGCCATCCCACAGCAATTTGTTTTGGCGGGCCCAATAAGGGCGGATAACCGGGAAAAAGGTTTGATCGAGAATACCGTCAATCACCGGATCCACATGAGGCCAGTTGTACCCCCAGGCCGCGAAGAGTCCGCCAGGCTTGAGAACGCGTTGCACTTCAGGCCAGAACTGATCGTAATCAAACCAGTGCAAAGCCTGTGCAACGCATACGGCATCAAACGAATTGTCGCCGAAATCCGTCTTTTCAGCTGGCTGAACGGAAAACGTAATCCCATCACGGTCCGGTGCATTTTCGATCTGGGAGGGGCTGACATCCGTAGCCTGGACGCTTTCGAAGCAGTCAATCAAGTCGACTGCCGCCTGCCCATTACCGCAACCAACGTCCCACACGGCGTTGCGTTCCGGACAGGCTTGCACAATCCATTCGTACAACGCTGACGGATAGCGAGGCCGGGACTGGGCGTAAATGTGCGATTTATCATCAAACAGCTTGAGGGTTTCCACGTTATCCTCCTCCGGGCCTGGCGTTTGAATCAATCAGAGCCCGATCTGTACGCTTCATACCGGGCCAGGCCCTGAAGCTTGTTGATGTTTGGTCTCAGCGTAAACTGCGTTTGTTCTGAACTATTTTAACGGCAAGCGCATGAACGGCCGATCCCGCCTTCGCCGGGCGATTCCCTTGAAACCGAGCTCATCATACATGCGCTTGGATCCAAACCATGACGCATCGGTGGCGCATGGCTGGTCCTTGTCCACCGGATAGGCCTCCAGCATTCAAAAACCGCGGCCTGTCCCCGTTATTTCCCTAAACCATAGCCTGTCGCCAATTATCCGGTTTTATTCCTTGCAGCCGATGCAGCGGGTCGTTGTCGGGTCGAACCGTAAGCGCTCAAGCCCGATTTCCTCGCCGCAGACAAAGCAGTAGCCGAAGTCGCCACTCTCTATCCGACGGAAGGCGCCGGCGATGCGGGCCAGCTGCTCTTCCCGGCGGCGGCCGGCCGCCATGGCCATGCTCTGCGCTTGCATGGCGTCCATACGCGACAATCGTCCCACGCTCGCCTGGTCGAGCTGGACGGGGCGTGCCGCTTCGCGTCCCGACTCCTCGATAGCCAGCAACTCGGATTTCAACTGGAGCAGGCGTTCTTTTATTTCCTGGATTTCGGTGTCGGTCAAGGGCATGAATCACTTTCCGCTCAGAGGTGGAAGAAGAGGAGGACGGTGTAGGTCACGAACACGACCAAGACGGAATACGCCAGCGGGCGATGCCCCCTTTCTTGCTTCAAGGTCATGCCAATGATCGCAGCAACGAAGAAGGCGCCGTGGAAAGCGAGGTTTATCGCTCCGGGAAGCGTCCGGCCGAGTACGAGGTCCCTCATGATGCTGACGATCAGAAGGACGACGAGGAGGCCAAAGAACCACGGTCGCTGGTGAAGGAAATTTTCCCTCAGGTCCTGCCGACGCGAGTCGCTGCTCGGAAACACCAACAAGGTCATCAGGAAGAGGACCATGGGTTGCAGAAGGACAACCACGAACTGCAGGAAGGTCCATTCGCGGTGCTGCATATAACCGAACATGGTCCACCAAGTCTCGATGTGGACCAGCAGAAGGAACCCGGCCCAGGCTAGCGAGGGACCGAACGCATGAAACTCACTCCGCGACTCGACCCACCGTCCGAAGCCCATGAGGAGGCGGGTGATCCCCAGCCCCAAAACGATCGAGACCAAGACCGACAGGTATCCGAACGCTCCCATTCACACCGCTCCTGTTATGCCGGCCCCGGTGCCGCGCCACGCCCTTTTCGCGGTGGCCCGCCGACCTTTGGAAGTTGTCTATCGCCCAGATGAGCGGCGAGCAATATGCACGCCCGCTTGAGGCTAAGCACTATAGCTTATTCAGAGAAAATGGGGCCTGTCACCAAGTATTGCGAGCCCTGCCTCAGACACCGTGGCCTATCCCCAATTATCCCCTTAGAGTTTGGACCACAACCACGGCACCAGCAAAAAGAATTGCCGAATATGAAACCACGCGACTTTTCTGGATTTGTCGGTGGTCTTTAGTTTTATTGGGACATCCAGAATCCTCCCTCCACCTTTAACCACCTCCAGAGACAGGACACCACAGATACAGGCACCTTCAATCTCGAGTGATCGCGCCAGATTCGTTTTGATTGCGCGCAGACCGGTACCAGAATCACCTACGTCGTGTTTCAAATTGGCCAGCCATGTAAGAAACCTTTCCGACGGACGAGGAATGACATCCCGGTGCCCTTGCACCATCTCTGCCTCACCGGCCAATACAGGACCAACCAGCGCCGGAATATAACTTGGAGAAAATTCACCATCCGCATCTAATGTCACAACGACATCTGCTGTGGCCTTGCGGAAACCGGTCTTTATTGCCGCTATGTAGCCCTGGTTCCCAGAAAGTCTGATGACCTCCGCTCCGGCCCGCGCGGCAACGTTGGCAGTTTCGTCGGAACTTCCATCGTCGATGACTATTACCTCATCGACATACCTGCTCGCTTCTGAAACGACATCGGCAATTCTGGATTCTTCATTAAAGGCAGGTATGACTGCTGACACTCTCTTGCACATAGCTGATCTAGCGCTTTAGCCCGGCCGCCGACCGACTGCGTCTTTCGCGGCGGCCGGCCACTGGAAGTTGTCTAAAACCCGAGTTAAGCCGACCCGCGAAGCGGGTTCGGCATGAATGAATTGTCAGGCGGCACCGCGGGAGCGTATTCAATCGAGGAATGTCCACGTATCTGCACCATCGAAGCGCCTGACGACCACCGACTCGAGGAGCCTCGGATCGAAGTTGCGCAGGTTCACCCCGTGCCGTGCGCCAGGTTTCGGATCCAGTGGTTCCCAGTGAGTGACAATGCCGCACGTTTTGCATCGCACGTTCCTCAGCGTACGGTCACCCCAGACATAGTCTTCCGTGTTCCCGGGATGACCTTCAACAGACACTGTGCCCAGCTCGTAGTAGGCCCAAATGCCCCCGGACCGACGGCAGAGCGAGCAGTTGCAACTTGTAGCCTCATCTGGTGCAAATGGAAGAGTAAGGCGGACTGCGCCGCAATGGCAGGAACCGTGAAGCGATGGAGTTGGCTGTTCGTGCCCCATGGGTTGCAATCCTAGGCCGCTGTGCCGCCTAACGCCTGAGATAAGCGGCGCACAGTATGCGCGTCCATTTGAAAGATTTGTCAGGAACTATAGCTTATTCGGCAGAAAATGGGGCCTGCCCCCCCGATTGACTCAAGCGCGGTCAAATACAGATGGCTGACTGTGGGGCAAAAAACAAGACCTGACCCTAAATTTTCTGCACTCGCTTCTGAAACGACATCGGCAATTCTGGATTCTTCATTAAAGGCAGGTATGACTGCTGACACTCTCTTGCACATAGCTGATCTAGCGCTTTAGCCCGGCCGCCGACCGACTGCGTCTTTCGCGGCGGCCGGCCACTGGAAGTTGTCTAAAACCCGAGTTAAGCCGACCCGCGAAGCGGGTTCGGCATGAATGAATTGTCAGGCGGCACCGCGGGAGCGTATTCAATCGAGGAATGTCCACGTATCTGCACCATCGAAGCGCCTGACGACCACCGACTCGAGGAGCCTCGGATCGAAGTTGCGCAGGTTCACCCCGTGCCGTGCGCCAGGTTTCGGATCCAGTGGTTCCCAGTGAGTGACAATGCCGCACGTTTTGCATCGCACGTTCCTCAGCGTACGGTCACCCCAGACATAGTCTTCCGTGTTCCCGGGATGACCTTCAACAGACACTGTGCCCAGCTCGTAGTAGGCCCAAATGCCCCCGGACCGACGGCAGAGCGAGCAGTTGCAACTTGTAGCCTCATCTGGTGCAAATGGAAGAGTAAGGCGGACTGCGCCGCAATGGCAGGAACCGTGAAGCGATGGAGTTGGCTGTTCGTGCCCCATGGGTTGCAATCCTAGGCCGCTGTGCCGCCTAACGCCTGAGATAAGCGGCGCACAGTATGCGCGTCCATTTGAAAGATTTGTCAGGAACTATAGCTTATTCGGCAGAAAATGGGGCCTGCCCCCCCGATTGACTCAAGCGCGGTCAAATACAGATGGCTGACTGTGGGGCAAAAAACAAGACCTGACCCTAAATTTTCTTTCTGAACGCAGCCGGGAAATCGCTGGCCGTGGATCTCAAACCCCGTGGTATCAGCGTGGCCCTTCTGCATCCCGGCTTCGTGCGCACCGACATGACCGGCCACCAGGGCCTGATCGACGCCGACGAGTCCGTCCGTGGCCTGCTGGCGCGCATGGACGAGTTGACGCTGGAAAATTCCGGCAGCTTCCGGCACCAGAACGGCGAGACACTGCCCTGGTAGGAGTTCGTCAATCCTGATCGGTTACGTGCGAAGGAAGCCACGTTCGATGTTGCGATGCGAGACCTGACCCCGTGACCCCTTTCCCCTTTTTCCCACCGTCAGTGACTTGGCAAGTGGGTCACCCAATAAAATAGACATGCAGCGACAAAAGAAGCTGCAACTGCTGTGATCCAGGATAAAATTGTTGGCCATATTTGCCTAATGATTGATGGGGGTCTTTCGCTTATGTATATCAGTGTGCTAGGTATAAAATTTTTATGAATGACAAATAATATGACTAGAAGCGCGACCACAGCGCTTACGAAATACGCTCGGTATTCTAAGGAACGCACTTCAGGTAAGAAGATCAGCATTGCAAAGAATATGATTTGATTCACATAAAGACCGAATTTTTTATAGCTAGTAACAAATTGACTTTTGAAGGCGCGAAGTATTTGTGCGATCGATTCTGCTCTACCGATTACCCAAGGTTCTCGAATTCCCTGGGTTCTCACAAAATTTTCGCCACGAGCATTAAGTTCAATAAAGACAGCCCTATTTATCCCATGTGCTTCAGGTTCTTGGGCGATTATTTTTATTGATCGCAATACTCGATCTCTGGATGGATCCGATTTGAAGTCCTCGTAATATTTTGTAACCTCATTCCCCGCGATGGTGTATGTAATTATTGGTCGTGTCGCTGGAAAGTCATTTTGAATGGAATTTACAATTTGTTCAATATTCCGAAAATCAAGTCGCACTGCACCGACAGAAATATTTCTGGTATAAATTTGTTCCGGACCTTTGTCGGGTGCATTTTCTGCTCCTGCTGGAGGTGTGTCATGAGGGAATAATTGAAATGTACCTCCTGTACCAAGGGTTGTCTTCCATTCTCCTTGAAGATTTCCTTCCGGCGTTAGAATCGCTGAAATCTCAAGCTTGCCTGTTTCGATGCCCTCCGGTGCTTGAATTGCTTCGCCTGTGA